>NZ_JBJXFV010000184.1:0-4010 GCF_046154365.1 Prosthecobacter sp. | reverse complement strand
GCTCTATGTTGATCTTTATGACAGTTGGAATGGCGGCATGCCGGAGGACACCATCATGGGTGGCACATTCTTCAGCACAAACACGCAGTTGGCTTTTGGCCTGCCAGTCCTTGGTGGCGGCTCGACCACCACCTTCGACGTTTCAATCACGGCCACGCAGTTGAGCATCATCATTGGAGATGGTCCAAACGGCGGCTACCAGATCACTGTGGACGTGCCATCTACGATCCTGATACCGAATCCGGTTCAGATCGCATTCTCCATTAACTTCAATGACCTGCGTTGGGGCGGTTCCGGCTCGAGCTTCGGACTTTTAGCTTTGGGTGAAATTCATGCCACGCTGCTGATGGGCATCGGTGAGTTCCTCGAAGTTCTTTGGAGCGATCTCCTAGCTTTGTTCAACGGTTGATGGAGTTCCGAGTATTCGTCATCATCACGCTTAGCACGGCGGCGGCGCTCACGCCGCCTTCACCAAGCTTGGTGGTGAGACAAATCCACCAGTCCACCTAGTGCGGCACCGACTGGAGATTCACGACAAAAGATGCACGTATCAAACTCAAGCGTCTTTACCCAGCAGCTCTGATGGTTTGAACCACTAGCGATCAAAGTCTTGCGAGACCACCCGAGTAAACTGAGCCTGCGCCGCAAACGCCGCCGCGCCTCTCTCGATCCCAACTTCCGTCTCGAATTCCTCGGAGTTATTCATGCGTAAGCCCTGATCGGAACTCCTCTCCATCAGCAAACCTCTTGCCATTCACTCCGCGCTGCGAAAGACTCGCCCCCGCATGAGCCAGCCAGCCACTCCTGAAATCACCCGCCTGCGGGATCTTTCGCCGCAGCAACGCCGTTCCGGACTCGCCGCATGGCTGGGCTGGATGTTTGACGGACTCGATATGCATCTCTACACGCTGGTGGCCACGGCGTTCGTGGCGCAGCTCATGCTGGTGCCGGAGAGTGATCCGACGGTGGGCATGCATGGTTCGATCATCCAGGCGGCCTTCCTCGTCGGCTGGGCCGTCGGTGGAGCGTTCTTTGGGCGCATTGGCGATGTGCTGGGCCGCAGCCGGGCGCTGACGCTGACGATTCTGACCTACGCCTGCTTCACCGGGCTGTCGTTCTTCGCGCAGGAGTGGTGGCACCTCATGATTTTCCGTTTCCTGGCTGCGCTCGGCATCGGTGGCGAGTGGGCGGTGGGCGCGTCGCTGCTGTCGGAAACCTGGCCGAAGAAATGGCGGCCATGGATCGCCGCGACGCTGCAAAGCGCCGTGAACTGCGGCGTGCTGCTCGCCTGCTTCTCCGGCTGGCTGCTCGCGGGCAAGGAGCCGCGCTACATCTTCCTCATCGGCATTCTGCCGGCTTTGATCACGTTGTGGATTCGCAAAGCGGTGCCGGAAACCGAGGAATGGACGGCGGCACGTGAAGGCCAGGAGGTGCCGAAGATCAGCGCGCTGTTCAGTCCTGCCGTGCGTGGGGTGACGTGGCGGGTGATGCTCATCTGCGCGGTGTCCTTGACCGCACACTGGACCTTTCTGTTCTGGCAGCAGAAGCATGTACTCAGTCTGCCGGAGATCACCTCGCTGGACAAAGCGGGCAAGGATGCCGCCGTGGTGACGGGCCTGATGTGGATCATGTTTGGCTCACTCGTCGGCAACTACATCGCCGGTGGTCTGGCGAAACTCTTCGGCTATCGCAACGCCATCGTCAGCCTGATGCTCGCGTATTTTGCGATCATGTACCTCTCCTTCTCGCAAACGTGGAGCTGGGAGGCGACGAAATGGCAGTTCGCCGTCATTGGCGCGTGTCAGGGCGTGTTTGGTCTCTTCACCATGTGTCTGCCGCCATTGTTTCCCGTGCTGCTGCGCACCACCGGCTCCGGTTTCTGCTACAACATCGGTCGCATCGTCGCCGCTGGGGGCACGGTGTTCTTTGGCATCTTCGAGAAGGTGGGCGACTTCCGCACCGCGCTGTTGTACGCCGGATTTTTGTTCATCCCCTCCGCCGCAGTGGCCCTGATGCTGCCGTCCGAGCCAAAAGAGGCCGATGGCGTGGCGAGTGCGGTGGACTGAGCATGCAGAAACTGCCTCAGCCCGCCTTGGCCGCCCCCGGCGCGTAAAATTTGTGCTTCGTCGAGAAACCTTCCACGGCGCATTCACCGGCTAAGTGGACTTCTCGTTCCGCCCCCATTTTTTTCATGGCGGCTTCGCTGAAGACGACGTTTTGCTTCAAGCCGGCGGCCACTTTTTCAATGCGGAAGACGAAGTTCACCTCGGGGCCGTGCAGATTAAGTTCGTTCATCGTCGGCACGGTACCGAGCGCGGCACCGCCGAAGTGCAGGACGAGACGGAAGGGCGGATTGGCCTTCAGTTGTGCTTCGTAGAGCTTCGCCACAGCCTGCCGCACCTGGATGGCGCCATCTTCGGTGTCGTCCCAGTAGCAGAAGAAGCCGTCGCCGAGGTACTTCGACATGTGGCCGCCGCATTCGTCGATGATCTGGCGGCAGTTCTTGAACCAGGTGCCCGTCATGCGCGGAAATTGCGCGCCGGGGAGTGTCTGCGCCATTTGCGTGGAGCCGATGATGTCCGCCACCATCAGCCAGCACTGTGCCTGACGGATGTGGATCATGGTGGAGGCCATGACCTGCTGCCCGCCTGGATGCATGGCGCTGAGGATTTCCGTGCAGAACTCCAGCTCGCTGGAGGCGATGCGGATGATGTCGCCGTTGTGCAGGCGCACCGACTGCGAGATGCGGCGGCCATTGACACAGGTGCCGTTCGCGCTGCCGAGATCGACCAGCCAGAACTCCCGCTCACCCTGGGCCTGGATGATCGCATGGCGGCGCGAGACCTCATGGTCCGCCAGTTGCAGCGAGTTGTCCGGCGAGCGTCCGATGCTGGACGTCCCGTTCAAATCATGGCGCTCCCCGTCGGGAAGGCGGAGCCAGGACTGGAGGAGGTTGTTGCTCATGGGTTGGATTAACGCGCATTCTGGCAAAGGATAGCGTCCAAGCCAAGAGACGTTGTGAAGAAATCGTGCCGGTCATGTCTTGTCTTCGCCACGTCGATCTGAGAGCATTCTGGCATGCCAACGGACTCAACCACCGCCCTTCACGTGCTGTTCAACCAGACCGAGGCCGGGCTGTGGTTCGTCATCGCACTCGCTCTCATTGTGCGGAGCCGCATGAAAATGCCCTGGCGCTGCCTGCTGCCGTGCGCCTTCGCGGTGTTCGGCATTTCAGACCTCATTGAGGCACAAACCGGGGCGTGGTGGGAGCCATGGTGGCTGTTCGTGATGAAAGCGGCCTGCGTGCTGGTCTTTCTGCTGGCATGGCGGGCGCATCGGCGGCAGGGAAAGCCGCATGGCTGACTCCCCCTTCAAGTTTTGCAGCAACTGCGGCAAAAACGACTGGATCATCAAAGGTGATCGCGAGTTCGTGTGTGCCGCCTGCGGGCATCGCCACTTCATCACCTCCATCCCCGCCGCCGTGGCGCTCATTTTGGATGCGCAGGACCGCATCCTCATCACCCGCCGTGCGCATGAGCCCGGCCTAGGAAAACTCGGCCTGCCCGGCGGCGTCATCGAACCCGAGGAAACCGGCGAGATGGCCGCCGCCCGCGAAACGCAGGAGGAAGTCGGTCTGAATCTGCCTGCGAGTGCTTACACGTATTTTCTCACACTCAACAACCGCTACCTCTTCCAAGGCTACGAATGGCCCACACTCGATCTGTTCTTCCTCGCACGCGTGCAGGATTTCAACGATGTGGTGATCCAACCCTCCGAGGTCATGGAGTTCATGATCTGCCCGCTGCATGACGTACCGCTCGCTGACTTTGCCTTTGCATCTAACGCCGAGGCAATCAGGCGGCTACGGGCGCATCAAACCAGCGGTCGTGCTCTTTGATGAGGTCGATGAGGCGCTCGACGGCTTCCCCTTCGGGGATGTTGAACTTCACGGCGGTCTTGCCGACGTAGAGATTGATCTTGTCGGGTGCGCCGCCGACGTAGCCGAAGTC
>NZ_JBJXFV010000183.1:0-76049 GCF_046154365.1 Prosthecobacter sp. | reverse complement strand
GCTCTATGTTGATCTTTATGACAGTTGGAATGGCGGCATGCCGGAGGACACCATCATGGGTGGCACATTCTTCAGCACAAACACGCAGTTGGCTTTTGGCCTGCCAGTCCTTGGTGGCGGCTCGACCGCCACCACTTTCGACGTGTCCGTCACGGCGACTCAGTTGAGCATCATCATTGGTGATGGTGCAGGGGGCGGCTACCAGCTCACCGTGGAAGTGCCGTCCTCGATCCTGGCCCCGAATCCGGTTCAGTTGTCGTTCGCCATCAACTTCAACGATCTGCGTTGGGGTGGATCTGGATCGAGTTTCGCCCTCCTTGCCCTGGGTGAAATCCACGGCACGCTGCTGATTGGCATCGGTGACTTCCTCGAAGTTCTCTGGAGCGATCTCCTGGCCTTGATCAACGGATGATCAGAGAAGTTGCAGCCGCGACTGTCGCATAAACTACTTCTCCAGCAGCTTCCTCACCGTCTCCGCGATCTTCTTGGCTCCATCCGGTTCATAACCCGTCTTCACATACGCAACTTTGCCGTCGGGGCCGATGACAACGGTATGGGGAATGCCTTCGACGCCGAAGGACTGGCCGATGCGTTGATTGGAGTCGAGGGCGACTTCAAACTTCCAGCCGCGTGTCTCCAGGAAGGTTTTCACGGCTTCTTTGGCCTCGGCTTGATTGACGCCGATGAAGCGGACCTTCTTCGGATCGAAGGCGGACATCTGGTCGATCATGTCGGGCAGGGATTTGATGCAGGGGCCGCACCAGGTGGCCCAGAAGTCGAGGACGATGACTTTGCCCTTCTCCTGCGCGAGATCGAAGTCGCCACCGGCCAACAACGGCAGTTTGAAGGGCTTGGCGTCCTTGTTCAGCAGTGGTGAGCTTTGGCCGCCGCTCTCGGGCAGCACGGGCTCGGGGGCGAACTTGAGTTTCCAGTCGCGCAGAGCCAGCATGGCGGCGCTGTCCTGGGGTGATGAACTGCGGATGATGTGGATTTGATTCAATGGCACGCGGCAGTCGCCGAGCAGGGCGTTGGTGCCGATGACGGTGTCTTGGTCAAAGCGCCCGACTTTCAAGGCGAGGCGTGCGCCGCTGTTAAGTTGCAGCCAGTGCGTGGTCGGAACGGGTTCGGCTGCACGTGCCCCCGCCTCGAAGGCGGCGCTGACAGCGTCGGCGGGTTTGATCAGCCACACGGCGGCCTTCACGCGATCACGCGGCACCTGGATCGTCTCCAAACCGGAGCGGATGGCAAAATGATTCGCCGTGGCGGCCTCGATCACGCCACGGAGCAAATCACCGTTCGCGGCGAGCAGCGCATGTCGTGGCGGATCTTCTTTGCGGAAGCGCGGCACGGTCAGCGCATGCTCCTTGGCCTTCACATCGACCACCGGCACGGCGACACGGCCTGGAGCGATGCGGGCGCTGAACGAGTTGATCTTTACCTCGCGCTCACCATTCCCCCACAAACTGAACGGCTCGATGATGATGCCGCCGCCGGAGCGCATCTGCGGTGTGAGCTCGATCTTGCGCACGGAGAGGCCGTTGAAGAAGACTTCGATGCTGTTCTCAGCGATGGAGATGCGCATCGGCATGGGACCGTTGCTGCGCAGGCGGAACTGCCGGTCCATTTGGTCACCGGTGGCCTCAAGGCCGAAGCAAACCTCGCTGCCCATGTGGCCGA
The DNA here is from genome assembly GCF_046154365.1 of Prosthecobacter sp. Lineage (GTDB taxonomy): Bacteria > Verrucomicrobiota > Verrucomicrobiia > Verrucomicrobiales > Verrucomicrobiaceae > Prosthecobacter. Next base: position 74,372 of record NZ_JBJXFV010000183.1, on the reverse strand, counting down.
ACAGCAGGTTGGTGCTTTTCGAGACGGCATCGACGCCGTCGCAGAAAAGACGCACACGCAGGGCGCTGAAACCGTTGTTCACGAGCGTGAATTTGATTTCGTTTACCTGCATGAAGGCCGGATGGCCCCAGGAGCCGCCTGGTTGGAAATCGAGCGCGTTCTTGCCATTGAGCTTCACCAGATCAGGCCCGCCGCGCACCCGCCGCCAGCCGGGATCTTCAAAACCGTTCAAGTTGAGTGCGGCACCGCCGAACTGGATGGCCTGGAGCTTATCGGCGGGCAGATGTTTCACCGCGACCACCTCGGAATCCAAGTCCACCTGCTTCGCATCAATGGCGCGCAGCGTTCCTGGCACCACATCGCCGTTGTTCAGGTAAAACAACGCCTCGCTGCGAATTCCCTCCGGTTGTGCCGCAACCGCTCGGGTGATCTCGAAACTCCCCGCACTGATCATGGCGACAGAATTCAAGCCGCCGGCCACCCGCCAGCGCGGCTGGTTCTCGCCACCGCCATCGAGCGTGCCGTGCAGTGCTTTTTTATTCTCGCCCAGCGTGAGCACATCGAGTGTGGCCAGTTCGGGTGATTTGGGTCCGGGTTTGTTTTCGCGCAGGTCCAGACGGCGGGCTTCACCGAACTTGAAGGACACCGGGTCTTTGCACCAGCCTGTTTTCATCGTCGCCACCTCATTGCGCATGTGCATAAGCAACCCGGAGATCCATTCGCCATCCGCAAACCACATTTCCGTGCCTGGTGAAGTTGCGCTGTAGAACGGCGAAGGCGGCTCCATTTCGATGCCGAGCACTTGGTCCCACGCCAGCGTCGTCTCCTTGCCGTCGTCTTTGCCGCGCACGGTCAAACCACTGGCGTTGGCACGTACGATGGAGGCTTTGAGGTGATGGCCGTCTGTTAGCTCCACGCGTGGCCGCACATCCGTGAGGTCCGTGGGCAATGCGCCATCCCAGGCACGAATGCGCAGGCCCTCCAGCTTCAAATCGGGACCTTTGTTCAGCAGGGTGAGACCCTCCGGCACCGTTTCACTCACAGTCGTGGGGCGCGCTTGTGCCTGAACAGCCTCGACTTTGGCCTGTGCCGCGCCCTTCACCACACCGAAGAGTGCGCCGAATAGGCCACCGCCGCCTGCCGGAGCCGCAGGTTTTTTCTCTGCGACTTTTTCTTTCTCTTTGGCATCCTCCACCGGCAGTTTGTTCGTCTCCGCCAGTTTCTTGCCGTCCGCATTGTAAATGGCGCACAGGCCGGTCTTGCGGTTCCAGAACAAGGTCAGCGCCACACGATGATCGTTCTCCTTGAGCGTCTTCAGGCTTTGAAACACACGACCTTGCAGCACGACTTCATCCACCCAGGTCTCAATGGTCACGCGCTCCTGCTGCGAGGCCTTGAGGTCCAGTTTGAACTCAGGGCTCACAGTGGAGGTGAGGTTGAACTGCATCTCCACCTGCTCAGGCAGATCCAACGGCAGGCTCACGCTGCGATTCCAGCCGTACTGCTTCAAGGCGGCCCCGCCAACCACCCGCCAGAACTTGTTCTTGTCGTTTTTGTTGTCTTTGGTGTCGCTTTCGGTCCAGCCATCGGTGCTCGTTGGTGCCGCAAACAGCATGCCTGTGCCGCTCAGTCGCTTGATGCTCGCCACGGCGCTGCGCTCGATCTGCATCGTGCCAAAGCGGGCCGATTTGACGGTGAGCGTCTTCGCCGTCATGTCGGTGACGCTGCCATAGAGCCGCGTGCCGTCGGCCATGCGCAGGCTGAAGGGTTCCTTCGTCGGACGATCTTCCGGCAGTTTGCGCACGCGGCGCAGCACGCTCAGGCTGACCTTCAACGGTTCGGTGAACATCTCCGAACGCCAGACGACATGATCGTCGGTGATCTCCATCAAATGTCCGCCGATCCATTCGCCGTTCTGCCAATGCAGCTCGGAGGCGTGGCAGATCGCACAGGATAACGCCAGAGCGGTGATGAGGCGTTTAGCGTTCATAGATCGGCAGGAAGCGGTAGTTCAGCGCCATCGCCAGCAAGGACATGCCGGTGGCGTAAGCGTCGTTGTTGAAGCTGCCATCCGCGGCCTGCGATTCGCTCAGTGCCCGTGCCGTGGCGGCATTCCATTTCTGCCAGGAGACGTAGTCGCCCTGAAATAGCGCCTGCGCCATGTAGTAGCGGAAGTACTCCTTGTAGTTGCCCTCGCTGTGCTCCAGGCGCTCGGTGATGTGCTTCAGCGTGGCCTTGAACTCCTCAGTATCTTTGTGCTTGGAAACTGCCGCAACGATCGTCGCGATGGCGCTGCGGTTCATCGACTCACCAAAGCCGCCGAAACCACCGCTGTAGGCCACGCTGCCGTCCTTGCCGGTGCTGCGGCGCATGTACTCCAGCGCGGCATCGATCACTTCATCCGACACTTCCATGCCGGCGTTGCGTGCCGCGAGCAGTCCCATCAGCATCGCGCCCGTGACCGACGTGTCCGCGTCCGTCGAGTTCGGCATGTAACGCCAGCCGCCCCAGCGATTCGCCTTCTGCGATGTGCCAGCGCAGCGGATCGCGAGATCGAGCGCCTGCGAGATCGTGCGCAGCGGCTTGCCGCCTTCCCATAGCAACGCTTCATCCACCGCACCGTAGGCCTCAGACAGCGCCAGCATCGCAAAACCGTGATGGTACATGCTGTTCGGCAGATAACCGGTGCTCGCATCCTGGCTGCGAATCATCGCCCGCAGCGCCCGGCGAATGTTCGGCGCATAACGCCCGAAGTTCGGATCTTCACCGCTCGCAAGAAACGCCATGACGCAGATGCCATCGACTCCCGCGCCATCATTGCCGCCCTGCCAGCCACCTGCTTCGCTCTGCTTCGCTGCCAGCCACGTCAGACCGCGCTCATACACCGTTTCGACCTCTTGCGGGATCGCGCCGCCGAAACGTAGCGCAGGATCCTGCGCTTGAACGCAAAAGGGAAAAAGCAGGCAGGAGAGGCGCAGGAATGACGAAACCAGAATGGCGAATGACGAAGGAAGCTCGAAGTCCGAATGCCGAAAGATGCGGCTGCGGCACACGCCAGCCACATTATCACCGAAGGTCTTCTGTCCTTGAGGCATTAGTGCTTCGTCATTCATTCGTCATTCGGGTTTCGTCATTCGTCATTGATCCAGCATGATCCCTCCGTTGAAAATGATCCTGTTGGCATTCCCATTCGCACCCTGCTTGGCGCGTTGCTCATGGTTCTGCTTGATGCCTTCCCAGTACTGCATCGCGTCGGGCAGATCGCGCTCCTTGCACAGCTTCCACTGCTCCGGAGTCAGAATGGCCTGCATCTCCTTGTCCGGCACGCCGCCCAGCGGCACCAGTGCGTAGTAGTATTGCAGGAACCATTGGAAAGACATGTAGCGCTCGATGTCCGGCAGGTATTCGGCCAGCACCTTGTGGATTGACGCTTCGATCTTCACACACTGCTCTGCTGTCAGGCGGCGGCGGCGGTCCAGTTCCGAGGTGCTCATCGCCGCCATCGCCTTCAGCCGATAGTCACGCCGTGCATCCACCACCTGCTTGAGCTGCTTCTGCTGCGCTTCATTCAGCGTCGTGCTCAACGCCTCTTTCCACACCGCTGCCTCCTGCGCCTCGCCTTCATTGCGGCTGAAATTCACCCGCTCCGTGCCTGCCAGCGCCTGCAAAATGTTTTTCGCCGTGGCCGTCTGCACGCTCGACCGCACGTAGCGCTCCAGCGTCTGCCGCCACGAGCTTAAATTCTGCTCTGCCGCGCCCTTCGCCGCCGTGGTGAGTCGTGCCACATCCGGCGCGGGCAGCGTCAGCACGCGCGTGGCGTCCTCGACCAGCGGCATCATCGCTCCCAGCACGCGTTTGCGCTCCGCCACGAACATCTTGTACAAATGCGCCGCGATCGCCGCCTCCATGTCCGGCACCTCGGGTCCATTGCTGTTCATATCCGGTATGACCACATTGCGTGAAGAACTACTGTTCGAGGTGACCAGCTCCTTCCAGTGCTTCTTCTGCACATCATCAAGGATCGCGCCCAGCATCTCCTCCTTCACCTTGCCTGCTGCCTGAAACAGCTGTGTCGCGTTGTAACTCCAGTACTGCTGGCGGCGCTGCTCCATGAGCGGCTGCATCAGTTCCCGCAGCAGCGGTTCCAGCTTTGTGCGCTGGTCCGCGTTCAGCACCAGCGTCTTGTCCATCTCCGCCAGACAGGCGCGGGCGATGGCACCGCTCGTGCGTTCCTCGCGCTGCTTGTTTTCCGCCGCCATGCGAGTGCGCTCCTCCTCGGACAGCAGTTTCTTCAGTCCATCCTTCCAAATCGGCAGCGCCGTGGCCGTTTGCTCCTCATTGATGCCAAAATAGACATTGCCGCGGATGCGCTTGCGTTCCGTTGTCGAATAATTCTTCGCCTGCTGCAACCAGCCCTTCCGCGCCAGCTTCAGCGACTCCTGAATCGCCGCCTTCGACAGCTTTTCCAGCTCCTTCTGCCGCTCCTTGCTCAAACTCAGCGCCACCGTGATGCTGTCGATCTCTGCGGTCAGCGCCTGTTCCATCTGTGTCTCCGCCTGCTGTTCGGAGGGCTTGATCATGTCCGCCAGTTCGGTCTCGTCCTTGGTGCGCTGCTCCTGGTCGGCCTTCTGCCAGATTGCGATCTGTTCCGCTGCCAGCACCTTCGCCGCCGTATCATCCCAGGCCTTGTTCCAGGCCTCGCCACGCGGCCGGTCGAAGCGGATGTAGAAAGAACTGCTGCCCGTCTTCTTCTGCCGGGCCTCAGGCGACATCGTCCGCAACATGCTCGTCGCACGTTTCTGCTCCGCCGCGCACAGCCGGTTCAGCAAAGCCTCCGCCTCCTTGTTCAAGGCCGCGACGTTTGCTTCCGACAGTTGCAGCGACTTCTTCATCAAGGCGATCTTCGCCTGCAAATCTTCGTTCATCGGTCCGCGTGACTCACGCACCCAGCGCTCAAGATAAGCGGCGATCTCCTCATCCGCCTGCTTCTTCACTTTCGCATCCGCCTCGTTCCAGGTGGCGAAGCGCGCCTCACCAAGCGTCGTCTTCAAAACGGCAACCCAGGCGGCGTCTTCATTCGGCGGGTTCCAGTCTTCGATCGGTTCTCCCGGCCCGGCATTCTCCGGCTTCCACACGCCGATGTGCCGGATCGCCGCCGCATCCGACGTGCGCGAGAGATAAGTGCGCATCATCACAATCGCCTGCGGCTCCCATGTCTTCAAAGCCGCCTCCACCGCCTTCGCTGCGGCATTCTTCAACGCGGTCGTCTCCTCCGGCGAGAGCTTCGCCACCTCATCCACCGCCTTGATCACCTCCTCCATGTGCGCCGTGAGCTGCTTCTGCTTCTCCGGCGCGCATTTTCCCACAAACTCCGCCAGTACCTTCTCCACCGCCTCCGACAGTGGCTTCTTCGTCTCGGCACGCGTCAGCGATTGCGCCTGCGCAATACCAAGACCGGCGCAAAAAACTGTGAGCAGCACCAGACGCATCATTTCACCGCGCCTCCTGCCTCCAGCTTGTTGAAATACGCATCCAGGCCCGTCTTGAATTCTTCTGGCAGTTCGCGTCCGGCCTTGCCGGTTGATTGACCGACCGGGCGCACTTCTGCCTTGCTCTCCGCATCACTGCCCGGCCCCAGATCGGCCAGCGCTGCCTCAGAGGCCGATGCCGCTGTGCCGCCACCGCCCGGACTGCCGCCACCACCGCCACCGCCTTTGCCCTGACGTTTTGCCTGCAGCAGCAGTTCAATCGCCTCTGTCTCCGCCGCAATCGCCGGCGCTCCCGTGTCTGCTTTGTCCAGAATGCCCGCTGCTTCCATCATCACGTCCATCACCGCATTCAGCAGCTTCAGTTCCTTGCCAAACTTCTCATTCCCCTGCGGCAACCGCAGGATGTCATCGAATGCTCCTCGCGTGTTTGCCTGAATGCCAAACTGCTTCGAGGCCAGGTTCGCCGACTTCTTGGCATGCTCCCCGTCTTTCAGCGCAGCTTTCGCGCTTTCCAGCTCACGCGTCTCATCGCGCAGCTTCATCTCATCACGCAGCGACTTCATCACCTTGAGTACAATCTCCGGCGGCAAACTGTCCGCGCTGCAACTGCTGCACGATTTGCACTCGCTCGCCGCCACCATCTCCTCCGCCCACCGGTCCAGCGTGTCCGCCCAAAATTCAGCGCCCGACATGCTGTTGCCGCTTAGATTCACTGCCGCCTGATCGCCCAGCGTTGAAAGCGCCTTGATCACCTGCGTCTCCTTCATCTGACCGATGATGTTTTTGAAATGCATCTCCGGCTTGCGCGCGAAATACGCCTCCAGATCACTCTGAATCACGCGCACTGTCTCGCTCTGCTTCTTTTCATTCTCCGCAATCGCCGCCGCATCCTTCACCGGCTTTCTTTCCAGGCCAAACGCGCTCAGCGTCTTCGTGTTCAAATCCTTCGCCGCCACCAGTTGCTGTCGTGACGCCGCTTTGAAGCGCTTCACAAACGTGCTGGCCTCCAGACTCGCCAGAATCGCGCTCAGTTCGTCTGAAACGCGCGCAAACTCCGCCAGCAGCAGCGCCTGCTCATCAATCGCATCATCCATCTTCTTCTGCGCAGGCGATTGCGCCTCCTGCGGCTTGTCTTCTTCACCGTCCTTCTTCTTCGATGGTGCCGCTGCCATCTGCGTCGTCGGCAGCTTCATGGTGCTCGGCTTCGGTGGCGATGGCTTCGCATTCGGATCAGCCGGCTTCTGCTCCGCCTTGCTCATTGAGCCTTCCTTGTCCGCGATGCTCGGCATGTTCTCTTTCTTCTGTTCTTCCGTGGAAGCCTTGCCGCCTTGCGATCCCTTCGGCAAATCCGCTCCGTTCGCAATCTGCGGCGCACTCGGCTTGCCCTGCGAAGACTTCCCTTCTCCCGGTTTCGCCTCTTTTGAGCCCTGTTGCGATGGATTGGAGGGCGAGTTGCTCGCCGTGCTCTGATTTGGCTTCCCCACCTTCGCCCCCGAACTCTCCTTCAACAAATCCGCCACGCTCGGCATCCGCTTCGCTGCGATGTCTTGCAATGATTTGAGCATCGTCGCCCACGACTCCAGCCGCTGCGCATCGAACTCATCGTTCCGCGTCGCCTGCTCCACCAGACTGCGGCCGCTTTGATTCAAATGGCCCAGCCGCGCCGCGTTCGCATTCTCCGCACTCGCCTGTTGCGCGATCTTCCGCCGGTTCTCGGGGCGATCCAGTTCCGCCGCGTCCATCGCCCGCAGCTCCTTGTTCGTCGCATGCAGTTGCTGCTCACGCTCATAACTCTCGCGTGCCGCCTCCAGCCATTTGCCGAACTGCTCCGTCAGCCACAGCGCGTGATCTGTCTTGTTCAGTACATGCAGCACGAACGCCGCTGAATACGCCCGCTTCCGGTTCGGCAGATAATCCTCCGCCCAGGCTCGAATTTCGAGCGTCTGCGGCTCCACACCATCACGAGACGCACAAAACGTCGCCTTGTTCGACAGCTCCTTCTTCTCCGGCGCTCCTGCAGCGGCGATCTTGTCGCCCTTGGTCTTGTCATCATTCACGCTGCGCCATTCCAGGCCCGTGCGTTGAATGCCGAAGTCATCCTGCACATCCACATCAAATACGACCACTTCCGAATCGAGCACCACCTGCTCCGGCGTCTCACGCCGTGCCGCCAGTCGTGGTGACTCATCTTCAATCGCGTTGATCTTCAACACCAGAGGCTCACGCGGCGTCAACCCATCGCGATCCTTCCACATCACATGCTTCTCGGCATCTGTGGTGACTTGATGAAACGGCGTCATCACCTTCGCGCCTGAAACCTTCTCCGCTTCACCATCCACCTCCGCCGAAGCCAGTTCACGACTCGCCGTTGCCTCCAAAGACGCCTTTGCCCCCTTCAACACGCTCACCGAACCGCCACGCACCTCGATCACCGGCTCCGTCTTGTATTTCAAATACTCCGGCAACCGCGTCCGCACCGACAGCGCCGTCAATTCCGGCCGTGTGCGTGGCAGCACGTTCAAAGTCCTGCGCACATCGCCCAATGACAACGAAAGCGCCGCGTCTTCCTTCTGCGGCGGAAACGCCAGCGGATAAGCACCTTCCTGCAACTGACTCACAATCGCTGGCTGATCACTAATCTGCGCCTTCGCCCGCGCGGGCGACCAGCGTGTGTCCTTATCGAGCTGCACCTTCAAATCAAACGGCTCGGCATACGGCACCACCAGCCGGTTTGGCAGCTTTTCGATCTTCGCGAACGTGAAACGCTCCACATCGCGCCACGGCGTCACCCAGCGTGCCATCGCATTCCAGGCTGCGTCCGGCACCAGCGTCAGCGCCGTCACGGCCAGCATCGCCGTCACACCCGCCGCCCAGCCCCATTGAAAATGCTTCGCCTCCGGCACCGCATGCGAGAAATCCTTGTCCTTCACCGCCTCCGCTGCTTGCGCCATCGCCGCCTGCACCAATCGCTCACTACGACCCGCCGAACCCGCCTCGACATGCGCCAGTTCCACGATGCCCAGCAACTGATCGCCCAAACGCGGAAACGTCCGCTTCAGCAACCGCGCCGCATCCTCCAGACTCCGCTGCCGCCACACCCAGCGATGCCACTTCAGCGGCAGCCCGAGTCCCAACGTCAGCGCCCCAGCGATCAGCAATGATGCCCGCAGCCACACCGGCGTCTCCATCACGCGATCCAGCGCGAACACGAGGATGTACGACAGCACAATCCCAAACGCCGCCGCCAGCAGCCCCTCGGTGAGCTTCACGATCCAGACGCGCTTGCGAAAATCCGCGAGCTTCGTTTCAAGGATGATCGGCAGTTCTGTTTTCATAATAAAGGGATGTTATCCTGATGAAACGTCGATGACGAGCTTTTGATTGGGTGTTTAGAACGTCCCGCCGGCTTTTCTTCCCACCCAAAAGAGTCCCAGCAGCGTGATCAGCAGTCCCACCAGGCGGGATACGCTCAAAGCGGCAAGTGGCGCTCCTATTAAGCGAAGGAGAAGATCAAGCAGCCTGCTTGACCGCTTGCGAGTTCGCGATCAGCGAAGCAACCGCTTTGCGCGTGCTGGCATCTTGCAGCAGCGCTGTAAGGATCAATTCAAAGTGCTTATGGCTCTTGCACGTCGCGGGTTTAACCATGCGCGGCGCGGAAAACCTCGCTGGATAAGGGTCGATGCCGTGCTCGACACTGAACAGCAGGTGCCGGTAATCGTTCAACAAAGGTGCCACAAGGTAAAAGCTGTGACGCATTTGGCCTAGCGTCAGTGGCGTGGTGGTAATAGACGCATTCAACAGTCCTCGGGTTGCTTGCTTCAGGACGTTTGCCTGTTCGCGCATGATTTGCAGCGGTGTCTCGGTGTCCTCCATGGTTGGGAGATCACCCCACATGTTTTTTGTCGGCATGGCAGCTAGAGGTTAAGGTTCAAATGAATTGGCAGATGATCAGAATGCAGGAGCTTATTCGGTCGGCAGTTCGCGTCCAGTAGAGACTTCCCACCTACTGAGTCCACAAGAGACAGGCCTGCATCGTCGAAAGCGTGCAGCAGTTCCGGCCGGATCAGGACTTGATCAAACGTGTTCCAGAAATGGCAGAACGGCACGCTTTTCCGATAGTAGTGGCTGCCGCAATACGGCAGGCGATCATCGTTCATGAACCGCCACATGGGGTTGTAGAAGAACGGACGGGAACGCTCTTGGATCTTGCGCTGGCCTGTAGCTGCGATGCGCCGATCCAGAATGGCATGAAAGGCTTCACTGCCAATCATGCCAGGCTCAAAAGGGTTCATATTGAAGTCCCCGATCACCAAGGTGCGCGTATGTCCGGCGCTGTCCTCAGCTCCTGCGATGAGACGGACGGTTTCGCCCGCCAGTGCAGCACGATCATCCTGCGTCATGTGCAAGGCTGAGGGCAGATGCACGCAGGCGAGAGTGAATGGCAACCCGCCCGCTGGATGAACATGATAGACCGAACAAGTGCGATCCGTCGCTGCTGGAATAATCTCCCCGGCAGGCAGGCGTGAGAAAACACGCAACCTGTTGCCGTCAGCAACAAACGACGGGGCCAGTCCAAACAAACAGCTCTGACGACGCTTGTTGAGAGAAACCAAGTAGCTCGCGGCATGGTCCACTGCCTCGGCAAGAATCACAAAATCCGTTCCACGTTCAGTCGCAAGCTTTGCAACTTCTGAACTGAGATCCTTTTGGGCGGTGTTCCAGAACAGGAAGTTCATAGTAAATTAGAACGTCCCAGCGGCCTTTCTTCCGACCCAAAATAGGCCCATCAGCGTGATCAGCAGCCCCGCCCAGGCCGGATGTGCCCACAGGGGGAGTCGTCGCTCCTGAATCGCAGGCTCCGGCATGCCGGCAATCGCCGCAACAACCGCTGCAGGATCGCTGGCATCGAGCATCTGACCCTTGGTGAATTGCGCAATCTCACGCAGCACGTCCAGCCGTGCGGGTTGGCCACGTTTTTCACGGCTGACGCCCTGGATCGAAATTTTCGCCTCCAAGGTCGATCCAGCCTCCGCGCAGGTGAGCTGCACGCGATGCTCGCCCGGTTCACTCGGCGTGAAGGTGCCGTTGAACAGCCCCCACGCCTCCTTGCCCGCAGGCAGCAGCCGCACGCTGGCCACCTTGCCGCTTGGTGCGGCGATTTGAGCAATCACCGCACCGTCACGCAACGGTTCACCGGTTAAACTCATCACGTTCGCGTTGAGTGTCAGCACATCACCAGTGCGCGGACGATCCGGCGAGTAAAACAGGCGCATGCTGTTGCCGCTGCTCATGTTGCGCTGATACGCCATCCAGCGCACCACCTGGCCCCAGAAGCGGTAGTGATACTTGTCCTCCACGCCTTTGCGCCAGCGCCACGCGCCGTCGGTGCCCATGAACAGGATTTTGCCCGCACCATACGTCTTCGTCACGATCAACGGTACACGGCCATACTGATTCGACTCGCTGCCATGTGTGGCGAGCACCTCCGTGCCTGCTTTGGCACGCAAGGCAGGTGCATACCATTGGAAGCCGGGCAGCGTGCTCCAGACTCGCGCACTGGCTTCGTCGCTGTCTTCGAGTTTGGTCAAAAGACTGCGTGTTCCGGCTTCGGTGAGTGAAAACTTGCCCGGCGATGACGATCCCCAGCCGCGTGGCTGCGCGGCATCCCACACGACGGGCAGCAGATCGGCCAGCGGCGTGTCTTGCAGCGTGGATTGATAGCCGTGGAAGCCCGGCATGAAGACAAGGCCGCCAGCTTGATCACGCACGAGTTTTTGCAGCGCGGTGCAGTGCTCGGAAGTGAGCTGGCTCTTTTCCAAACCGACATCGCCGAGGAAGACGACATCGTATTTGGTGAGTTCATCGTCTTTGGGGAAGGCTTTGAGATAACCACGTCCTGCACCGGCTTTGCCGAGTCCGGGATGAAGCAGCAGGCAGTTCACTTCGACGCCAGGATCGCGTTCCAAAGCATTGCGCAAGTAGCGATACTCCCAACGCGGGAAGGTTTCGATCACCAGCACCTTGAGTTGTTCCTTGCGGATCGAGAGCGGTGCTTCCTGCGAGTTGTTTTCAGGATAGCGCTCGTTGGGAGTCTTCGGAATCGTCAGCGTGAGCTTCACCTCACCCGGTTTGTCCGGTTTCCATGCGATGGCGTCCTGCAAACGACCCATGGCAGGCAGCGTGACCTCTTTCGTGATGATCTCGCCGCTCGATGCCTTCATCTCCAGCATCACGACTTCATCACGCGGCAACGAGCTATCGATGGTGAATGGAATGCGCAGCGGCTTTCCTGCCACAGCAAAGGTCGGCACGTCAAAGCTCGTCAATTCGACATCTGGCAGCCGCGTCTCAGCACCTGTCGGCACGGCAAACACGGGCACCTCGCGCATGCGCAAGCGTGTGGCAGCCTGTGCGGGTGCCACGCCGGTGTTCCAGTCGCCATCGCTGATCAAAACGACAGCTTTCAAGTTTGGCTGCTGCTCCAGCACGCCGGCGAGTGCGGCATGAATGTCTGTGCCCTCTGCCGCTGGCGTTTGCGATGAAGAAAACGGCTCGATGACGACATCCAGGCGTTGTTTGAGCGGTTCCCAGAGTTTTGGCTCGATCAACGGCTTCGCGGCATCTTCACGCGAGATCACCTCCGTGCCGCGTGTGACGTCTTTCGTGCTCATGCTGCCCGAAACATCATGCAGCACGGCCAAAACTGGTTTCGTCTCCGGTTTGAACGTCTCCAGCCACTCCGGCTGCAACAACGTGAGCGCGATGCCGATGGCGATGATGACACGCAACAACTCCAACCATCCCATGAGCTTGCGATAGCCACTGCGTCGCCACGCCATGAACGCGAGACCCGCAATCGCCACGACAAACGCCACGCCGACGCCGAATGCGATGGGCGTGGGATTGAAGACGAGTTGTGATGAAGTGGGTGTCATTAGAATATGCTTCGTTCGCAAACACTTGGTGTCGTCCTCGTCCTCCTACTCGAACTCGTCCTCGACCGATTTAATGCACAACAGCGCACAACCTTGCCGAGCTTCGACCAAGCCTTCGCCAGCGAGGCCTTGGAATGGCTCGAACATCCCAGACCCGTCGAACCCGATAGAATCGAGGACGAGTTCGAGGACGAGTTCGAGGACGAGAAGAGTGTCATGGATTTGAAGGGAGCTGAATCTCACGTTTCCCAGGCATACACAGCAGCGCCTCACCGAGCAACGCGAGCGCCATCAAGAACAAGAACGTGCGCCAGATCTCGCTGGCGAGGCTGGTTTCGTTTTCGACCTGATCTTCGATGATGTGATGATCGAGTCCGGCGAAGAGTTCTTCGAGAGCGGTCTTGCCGAGTGTTTCGGGGCGGTCTTCACGCAGCGGGCGATTCAGGGCGATGAGTTTGTCGTCTTTGGTGAGAATGCCAGCGCGTGATGATTGTTCGGAGCTGAGCATGGCATCGCCAGATCGCTTCCAGTCATTCAGTGTGTCGGTGGCGGCGGCTTCACGTTGCTGCGCTTTGCCGAGGGTGCTGGCACCTTCGTTCAAGGCACGATGCAGCATGGCGAACATCACGACGCCATCACGCGCGAGACTGGAACTGCCGGAGCCTGTCAGCGTGCCGAGGAACCAGGCGTTGCCATTGCCGGGAATGTCGGCGCGCATGAGCAGCGGTTTGTTTTCGGCGAGTCGGGCGAGTGGCGTGCCTTCGCCGAGGATTTCGCAGCGCCGAGTCACTTCGAGTTCGCCGACGGGCAATGAGGTGCCGCTGCGCGTGTTCGCGAGCAGGCCGGTGTCGTTGCGCCACCACTCGACAGCGGCGGGTTTGCTGTCGCCGGTCCACGCGCCCCAGTGCAGGCCGCCGAAGGTTTCATTGTTGGGTGCTTCGGTGGGTAGGAAGAGGATGCTGCGTCCGGTTTTGAGATGATTCGTGAGTTGTTGGGTGATCAAATCATCCGCCTTGGGCAACGCCGCGTGCCAGATGATGAGCGCGGTGTCATCCCAGGCGATTTCGGCGGCGCGGGAGACGGGCAGGATGGTCGCAGCGTATTTCCGCGTGGGATCGGCGGCGGCTTCGAGTGCGGCTTGCAATGGTCCGGCTTCGGTTTCGTCGTCAGTCAGGATCACGGAGCGCAAAACGGCGGGTTCATCGAAGACGAAGTGGAAGACGTTGTCGGTGGGTGAGGCATCAGCGGGCAGTTCCACGCGGCCTGAGCCACGTTTCGTTGTTTTGTCGATGGGAATGGCGTGGGCTTGCAACACAAGCTGCGAGTCCTTCATCTCGACCTTCATCGTGGTGCTGACGTCATTGATGACAAAGCGCAACGGCAGCTCAGTGGGTGTTGCGGTGGCCGCATCGCGGGTGATGCGGAGATCCAGCAGCAGCTCGGCCTTGTCAGCGGTTTCGCGTCGCACGGTGCGCTCAACTGAGACGGCGAGATTTTGTGACACGGGCTGCGCGTAGGTCAGCAGATGAAATCGCAGGCCTTTGAGGCTGGTGAAGGCACCGCGCAGGGCCTGCCAGCGTCCGCTGGCGGCATCCCAGTCGCTTTGGCGCAGATCGCTGAGCACCCACACGTCGGTGCGGCCCGTTTGATTCGTGGTGATGTAATCGAGCGCGCCTTGCAGCAGCGCAGGAATGTCCGCTGTGGTGTCCGTGGGGCCGGTGAGCGGCAGATCGACGAGCGACTCGGGTTTTTCGAGCAACTGCGGCTGCAAATGCGCATTCTCGATGAGCACGAGTTTCGAACGCGTGCCTACGGTATCGCGCAAGGCCTGCGAGAGCTTCGCGATGCCTGCGGCACGCTTGCTGGTGCCGGTGGCGAGGTTTCGCTGCTCCATGCTTGCCGAGCGGTCCAGCAGCACGATCACCGTGTCCGGCACGCCGCCCGTGAGGCCGAGCAAACCACCCGCCATCGGCCGCGTGATGACAAACAGGATCGCCGCGACGGCCAGCACGCGAAACGCCAGGATCAAAATCTGCCGCAACCGCGACAGCCCTTTGTTCATGCGCTGCGCCATGCGCAGGAACATCATCGCCGCCCACTTCACCTGCCGCCGCCGATACAGGTGGATCAAATGAATGATCACCGGCAGCGCCGCAAGCGGCAGGGCTAGGAGCAGCGCTGGGACGAGGAAGGTCATGGCTTATCGAGATGAGCGAAGCGAGGGTTTGCCGGTTCATTCCGCGCTTCTTCTTCCGCAACCGCTTCGAGTTCATTCAGCTCTTTCGCAATCTTGGGTGCCCTCCAAACATTATAGATTAGCCATGTGCAAAGCGCGGACACGAAAGCAATCCAGCCCCAGCCAAGCTCTCCAGGGTCGCCATGAAGGCATTTCCAGAGATGGCTGTAAAGCTGTGGGAGCATGATGGCGATCATCAGCTCACCTGAGTCGGCACAGATGTTTCGGCGACGGATTCTGAGCCAGGCATAGACGGCTGTCAGAGAACATGACAAGAGAGCGTAGCTGAACCATTCGGTGAAAAAGCGTTCAGCCAGTGCAAACGCAGACCAGAGCTTCCAAGTGGAAAAAACGATCAGAAAAACAAACCACAAAAAATCACCGGGCCGCATGAAGCTGTAGTGCGGCACGCGTTGCCTGGATGGTGGAAAGAGTTGTTTGAACATCACCGGCCTCCTTTCTTCTGAATCCGCGCCAGCAGGAACTTCACGAACAGGTCGTCGCACTTTTCGTCCAGTTTCACGCGGTGGTCGGCGAGGATGGCCTCGCCGCCATTTTCTCGCGCCAGCGTCGTGGAGTGCGGTGGCATAGGGGCAAGGCGCAAGCCCTTTGCCCCGACGACACCGCTGTCGATAGTAGGTTGGGCATTCGGACATGAGAAAGCCTTCGACAGCGGCGTCGCCGGTGCCGGGACGCCCCGGCATCTCTGGCGCCGCACTCCACGACGCTGGCGCGAATAGCGGGGCTTATTGATGCCCCGAATCGTGTTAGTGAGCGGTAAAATCATGGGGCGGCTTTCACTGTGGCAAGCATGGCGTGTTCGCGGTGGCACTCTTGGAGCCATGCTTTCATTTGGAAGTCACGGATGACTTCGCCGCGATCAGCCTGAGCGTCAGCGTGCTGGATGTCGGCTCGAAGTGAAGCGATCTTGGTGAGTTGATCGTTATTCGGCTGCATATGATCAGAGCGGCGGCAGAAATCGCAGAATGAAATCTGCGGGCGTGATGGCGGGAACCGATGAGTTTTTGAAGTCCGCGATGTTCCGCGTGACAATGAAGGATGCTTTATGTGCGCTTGCCGTAAAGGCCACCGCAGCGTCTTCGAAGTCTGAGAAGGGCATTTGGCGGACTTGTTTCCAATCGCTGGTGTTCAGGCCGTGGATTTCAAAATGGGAGAGAATCCTGTCCACGGCAGATTCGGCATCGCTCGTCGATGCGTTCTTTTCGACGAGGTAAAACAGGGTGGTCAGCCCATGACTCGGGCAGATGCCGCGCAACGAACCGGAAACGACTTCGCTAAGAATCGCCTGGGAGTCGGCCAGAAAGGTCTTACGGCTCAAAAAGACATCCAAAAGGATATTGATGTCCACGACCACGGTCATGCGTGCTTTTTCTCCATGTGGTCGAGGTAGGCCTCACGCGGGTCACCTTCAAACTGAATGACGCCAGTAGCTCGAATGACGTCAGGATGGATCGGGCTGCGCTTTGGACGGCGCAGCGAATCCACATGAGCAGCGAAGAAGCTTTCGGGCGTCATGCCGTTTTCCTTCGTCCAATCCTGAAGGAACGAGAGGTTTTCATCGGAGATGGGAATTGTCAGGGTGCTCATGAGCTGAAAATAGGCTTCAAGACTAGCGGTGGCAACGATCAGTTTGCCGCCCACTTCACCTGCCGCCGACGATACAGGTGGATCAAATGAATGATCACCGGCAGCGCCGCGAGCGGCAGGGCGAGGAGGAGCGCTGGGACGAGGAAGGTCATTCTTCAGGGCGCTTTAGCTTTTCGATTTCTTGTTCCATCGCCCGGATCTTTTTGATCACCTTTGAAGCCCACAATGCCAGCGTTGCCACCGTCGCGACCAGCATCGCGATGGCCATGATAAAGTAGCCTGTGTTGTAATAGTCCGCTTTGGGATCAAGATCGCCTTGGCGTATTGCGTCTTTGATGAGGTATCCGACGATTAACATCAGCCAGAAAAGGTCTCCCCAAGGGAATCTCAGTTCGTCGTCTTTGGATTTCATGAGTTGTTTGAACATCACCGGCCTCCTTTCTTCTGAATCCGCGCCAGCAGGAACTTCACGAGCACGTCGTCGTACTTCTCGTGCAGCTTCACACGGTGGTAGTCGATGGCAGTGGTGCGGATGAGGTCGTCGATTTCGGTCATGTATTGCTTCACGGCCTCGCGGTAGTTGCGGGCGATGAGGCTGGGGTCGGCGAGGACGGCTTCGCCGCCTTCCATGTCGATGAAACGGGCGGGGCGGTCGAAATCGAAGTCGAGTTCCTTCTGATCGAGCAAATGAAACACGGCGACGTCATGCTTGCGAAAGCGCAGGTGCTGGATGGCGGACTTCAGCTCGGCGGCTGGCACGAAAAGGTCGCTGAAGATGACGACGAGGGCGCGCTGGCGGATTTTTTCGGCGGCGTCGTGCAATGCGGTGAGCAGTGTGGTGTCGCCGATGGGCTGGATGTCGGCCATTTGATCGAGCACGAGCCCTAGATGCGAGGCACCGCGTTTGGCGGGGATTTCGACAGGCTTTTCGGCGAGCGAGTGCAGGCCGACGGCATCGCCCTGCTGCGCGGCGATGTAGGCGAGCGTGCCGGCGAGTTTGCGCGCGTAGTCGAAGCGGGTGGCTCCGACGGGGCCGAAGTTCATGCTGCCGCTGGTGTCGATGAGCAGGCAGAGGCGGAGGTTGGTGTCGGCCTCGAATTCCTTGATGTAGAAGCGGTCGCTGCGGCCCCACGTGCGCCAGTCGAGGCGGCGGGTGTCGTCGCCGGGGACGTATTTGCGGTATTGGGCGAACTCGAGCGAGGAACCGCGCACGGGACTGCGGTGATGGCCGGAGACGTTGCCGAGCATGGCTTGGCGCGCGTTCAGGGGTAGGGCCATGAGGCGGCTGAGGACCACTGGGTCGAGGAAGGATCGAGTAGATTCAGCCATGATCGTAGCCTCCAGGTTTCGTCCTCGTGCTCGTTCTCCTACTCGTCCTCGATTCTGCCGGCACCGAATTCGCAGCGCCGACATCGAATCTCTCCACGAGCTTGCACAGAATCGACACAATTCGGATCAACAATGCTTTTCCTCCCGCAATGCGCTGCTTCGTCGTGGCTCGTTTGGCAACTAATGCGTCCAGACAGGCGGCACATTCCATTGCTGAGCCACGCGCATCGTCGAAGTATCTCGCTCGCTGCTGAGTGGCACGCTTGCCGTTACCCTCGGCGGTGTTGAGCAGAATGGATAAACTCGCTCGATCAAGCTGGTCGAACGTCTCACGGAGGTGGGGATGTTGTGTGGCGCGTATTTCGATCATCAGGTCGGTGACCCAGGTGAGGATCTCGAGTTCGAGTTGATACACTTCGAGTTTCTCATGGTCGAATTGGATGCTGGTGGGCATGCGGAGCGATTTGATCGAGGACGAGTAGGAGAACGAGGACGAGTCTGAGGAGATCGCGGTCAGGCCTTCGCGAGTTCTTCGACCAAACGTTTCGCCACATCGCGGCTCGTCACGCCATCGCTCTCGGCGGTGAACGTCGTCATCACACGATGACGCAGCACTGGATCAGCGACTTCGATGACGTCCTCTAGTCGCACCATGTAGCTGCCCTGCAATGCAGCGCGTGCTTTGGCACCAAGGATCAAATTCTGCACGGCACGAGGACCCGCGCCCCAGCTGACGAGTGGCTTGAGCCACGCGGGAGCTTCGCTGCTGGCGGGGCGAGTCTTGCGCGCGAGATCGACGGCGAATTCATAGATGTGATCCGGCACGGGAACTCGACGGACGAGATCTTGAAAGGCCAAAACCTTCGGGCCATCCAAAACGTGCTCCAGTTTCGGCAAGGACTGACCGGTGGTGCTTCTCGCGATGGCGATTTCTTCATCGCGGCTGGGGTAATCGACGCCGATCATGAACATGAAGCGGTCGAGCTGTGCTTCGGGCAGCGGGTAGGTGCCTTCTTGCTCGATGGGGTTCTGCGTGGCGAGGACGAAGAACGGGCTGTCGAGCGTGTAGGTGCGGCCGGCGACGGTGACTTTGTGCTCCTGCATGGCTTCAAGCATCGCGGCCTGGGTCTTGGCGGGAGCGCGGTTGATTTCGTCGGCGAGGACGATGTTGGCGAACACAGGGCCTTTGGCGAACTCGAAGGCGCGTTTGCCGCCGGGGAGTTCTTGAAGGATGTCGGTGCCGGTGATGTCCATGGGCATCAAATCCGGCGTGAACTGGATGCGGCTGAAGCTGAGCGACATCGTTTCGGCTAGGCGTGAGATGAGCAGTGTCTTGGCGAGGCCGGGCACGCCCATGAGCAGGGCGTGACCGCGAGCGAAGAGGCAGATGGCGAGTTGCTCGACGACTTTGTCCTGGCCGACGATGATTTTTTTCAGCTCGGTGCTGAGCCGGAGGTAAACCTGGCGCAGTTCATCAATGGCGGCGACGTCGTCTTGGGGGAGTGGGGAATTGGACATGCAACCACATGGCATCAGAAAACAGGCGCTCTGGCAAGGACGTGCTGTAGAAATTGTGCGTGGGTGACGCTGAAAGTTCGGATGGCTTAGCCGTTGAGCGTCTGCACGTGGCTTTTCACGGCGCTGGCGAGGCCTGAAATGTTGTAGCCGCCTTCCAAAACGGAGACGAGGCGGTTCTGGCAGTGTGTGGCGGCGGATTCGAGCAGGAGCTTGGTCAGCGTGATGAAATCGTCGTCGGTGAGACGGAACTGGCCGAGGGGATCGTCGATGCGGGAGTCGAAACCGGCGGAGATGAGGATGAGATCGGGTTTGAACTTGTCGAGGGCGGGCAGGAGGCGGTCGGTGAAGGCGGCACCGATGTCGCTCATGCCGGTGCGGGCGGGGAAGGGGAGGTTCAACGTGCTGCCCTTGCCTTTGCCGTTGCCGGTTTCCTCAGCATGGCCGGTGAAGGGATAGAGCGGGCTTTGGTGTGTGCTGGCGAAGAAGACGCTGCCGTCTGCATAGAAGATGTCCTGCGTGCCGTTGCCGTGGTGCACGTCCCAATCGACGATGGCGATCTTCTGTGCGCCGTGCTGCTTTTGCGCATGACGGGCGGCGATGGCGATGTTGTTGAATAAGCAAA
The DNA here is from genome assembly GCF_046154365.1 of Prosthecobacter sp. GTDB lineage: Bacteria > Verrucomicrobiota > Verrucomicrobiia > Verrucomicrobiales > Verrucomicrobiaceae > Prosthecobacter. The sequence goes on along the minus strand of NZ_JBJXFV010000183.1, from coordinate 54,635 downwards.
AGCCCATGCCCTGCGCCGGTCGTGCATGATGGCCTGGCGGACGCACGGCACAGAAAGCGTTCTGCGCTTTGCCAGTGAAGACCGCATCCACCGCGTTCAAGACGCCGCCGACGGCCTGCGTCGCGACATCGAAGGAGCGGGCGCAGATTTGGGTGTCGCCGGTGCTGAGATCTTCGAGGCCGGATTCGACATCGTCTTTGGCGGTTTTGATGTAACTGCGGTCATGGCAGAGGGCGAGTTCATCGAGCGTGGCGACGCGAGGATGAATGGCATGCGTTTTGGCGACGAGACCGGCATCCGTGAGCGCTTTGGTGATGGCGACGTGACGCTGGATGCTTTCAGGATGACCCGCGCCGGTGTCATGCTGCTGGTAGATGGGATCGAGTAAGAGGGCTGTCATGAGTTTACGGTGGTTGACGATGGTTTGGCCAAACCTCGTCAACCACGGTCAACAACTGTAAACTACCGTCAACTCTTCCTTAGCGTTTGCCGAAAAACTCAGCCAGCTTTTGCAGGTCTTTGCCTTCGGCGGGCTTCATGGCGCTGGCGATGGCTTCGTCCTGGATGGCGACGAGTTCTTTGATGCCTTTGCGGCCGTATTCGAGCATGGAATGAAGCTGCGCCTCGGTGAAGGTGGCTTCTTCGCCGCTGCCCTGGATTTCGACGAATTCGCCGTCTTCGGTGAGGACGATGTTGCTATCGACATCGGCGGCGGCGTCTTCGACGTAGCAGAGATCGAGGAGCGTTTCGCCTTTGACGATGCCGACGCTGACAGCGGCGAGTTTCTTCTTGAGCGGCTGACGGGTGATCTTGCCTTTTTCGAGCAGGCGGTTGAAGGCGATGGAGACGGCGATGCAGGCGCCGGTGATGGCGGCGGTGCGGGTGCCGCCATCGGCCTGGAGCACGTCGCAATCGACGTAGAGAGTGCGGGGGCCGAGTTTTTCGAGATCAACGACGGCGCGGAGGCTGCGACCGATGAGACGCTGGATTTCGGTGCTGCGGCCATCGGGCTTGCCGCGTGAACTTTCGCGGTCTTTGCGTTCCAGAGTCGAATACGGCAGCATGGAGTACTCGGCGGTGAGCCAGCCGCCTTTGACGTTCTGCACTTTCATCCAGCGCGGGACTTCCTCATTGATGCAGGCGGTGCAGATGACGCGGGTGTTGCCAAAGGCGATGAGCACGGAGCCCGCAGCGTGCGGGGCGACGTCGAGGACGTATTCAATGTTGCGAAGCTGGTCTGGGGCGCGTCCGTCGGTTCTGGGCATGGGCGTGCTTAGCACGGTGCATGGATGCGCCCAAGGGATTTGTGAAGCGGTGCTTATAAAGGTCGGGCGAACGTGATTGAACATCCGGCATGGCCGTCATTTCAAAGTGACAAACTCAACTGGCATCTGTTATGCTTGCGGTAGAAGACAGTTCACACTTGATCTCCATGACGCGCTTCCCTCGCCCTGGCTGTTGGTTCCGTTTTACTCCGACGGATTGGAATTTCATCTGCGACACACTCGCTCTGAACGAGCGCGGCAAGGCGGGCTTCAAGGCGATGATCGACGATCCCGATGCGGTGCCGATCATCCTGGACAACGACAAGCTGTTTGAAGCCGCGATCATCTCGCGCAAGGCGGCGCTGCTGTCGCCGGAGCTGTTCTTTTTCATCGTGGTGCGGCACTCGCTGAAGGAATTTGGCATCACAGAAGTCGCGGTGGCGGATTACATGGCGGTGGTATGCGCTGACTTCGGCTGCACGCCGACGAAGGGGCCGGACGAGATCAATCACAGTGTGGACAGCCTGTACAGCGTCGATTATTTGGAGGCGATTGAGAGCGCGAGCAGGCATCAGAAGTTTTTCCTGCATGTGCAGTGTGCGAACCAGTTCCTCGTGCTGACCTGCCTGTATCCCGACTTTTTGCATCGTCGCGCGGAGCGCCGTGGTGCGCCGGATGTGGACTATTACGAGCAGGTGGTCGTCAGCCATCTCGATGCGGCCCGCCAGCATGTGCTGGCGGACGAGTTTGCGCTGGAGGAGACGTTTGAAAAGGTGGCGGGATGCTTCCCGCCGGCGCGACGTGCGATGAATCACACGGTGCGTGAGTATTTGAATCTGGGGCAGTGAGCGTGGCTCAAAGCTGAGACGTGGTGAGCGTGATGGCGATGTCCTCGCGACCACGCCAAGCGCTGCGGCACCATTTGCCCTGCATGCCGCGCATGAGGTCACTGGCGCAGATCACCGTCGAAGTAGATAAGTCATTCTTCAAAGCGCTCTTCAAGCGTTTGGCATAGGCTCTCAATTCCTGCACAACGGATTCACCGCCCTTTCGAGAGCTTGTTGTACTTCTCTACCACCTCGTTGAACTCAATGGTGCGGGCGTTGAGCTTTTCGATGGCGGCGTCGCGTTCCTTGGCGAGCTGCTTGAGCAGTTCGTTCTGTTTTTCGATGGTGCTGTTCTGGGCGGTGACGGCGGCGTTGTGTTCCTTCATCACACTGCTGCCCTGGCCGAGGGCGGACTGGGCGGCGGCGAAATGGGCCTGCGTCTGCATGAGTTCGCGCATGTAAACGGCGATGGTGATGCCACGGGCGACAGAGTCGGCGGAGAGGTCGTTGTACTCGCGGGTGACTTCGACCAGCTTGGCCTCGACTTCGGCACGCAACTCGGTGAGGCGCTCGATTTCCTTCTCGTACTCGCGCACTTTGCGCTCGGCCTCAATGCGCAGGGCATTTTCGGCCTCCAGGCGTTTCACGAGGTCGGTGATGTGGCCGCGCAGGCGGGCCTCACGCTGCCATTGCACGACGCAGACGACGCAGAGGCCGAGCGCGATGAGGGCGAGCAGCGTGGTAAGCAGGCGCTTCATTTCGTGCCGGTGCTGACGGGTTTGACGTTGAAGGCGACCTTGGTGAAGCCGACACGCTTGGCGGCGTCGAGCACTTTTACCAAGTCGGCGTAGCGCGTGTTCACATCGGCGCTGATGTACACCGGCGTGGCGGGGTCTTTGCCGAAGCGTTCGGACAGTTTGCGGTCGAGTTCCGGCAGTGTGGTGGCGGTTTTGTCGAAAAAGACATCGCCGGTGGCGTTCACGGCCAGATTGATCATGTCCGGCTTGAAATCAGACTGCGCGGACGAGGCGACGGGCAGGTTGACCTTGATGGTCTGCTGCTTCGACATGGTGAGGCTAACCATCATGAAAGAGGCGAGCAGGAAGAACATCACGTCGATGAGCGGGATGATCTCGAGGCGGGTCTTTCGTTCTGGGAGTGGAGAGTGAAGCTTCACGGAGAAAATGACGAAATCAGAATGACGAATGACGATGGAATGACGAATTCCAAATGACGAACATAGAACAGGCTTGGGGGACTTTAGGCATTCGAGCTTCGGGTTTATTTCGTCATTCGGATTTACTCATTCGTCATTTCCCAGCTCCGCTTCACGCTTTCACTGCAACTTTGTCAAACCCATGCTGCGCGGCCAAAATGAGCACGTTGTTCGCAGCGGCTTCGAGATCGAACTTTAGGGCGGCGAGGCGGCTGTGGAAGTAGTTCATGGGCACCAGCGTGCCGATGGCGATGCCGAGACCGGCGGCGGTGGCGATCAGCGCCTCGCCGATGCCGCCGGTGACTTTTTCGACGGCGAGTTCGCTGCTGCCGATGCTGGTGAAGCTGCCCATGATGCCGGTGACGGTGCCGAGCAGCCCGAGCAGCGGCGCGAGTGTGACGATGGTGTCCATGGCGCTCAAAAAGCGGCCCGCATCGCGCAATTCTTGGCCGGCGGCGACTTCGAGCGCGCCCTGCATGCTGCTGTGACGATGATGGAGGCCGTGATGAATCATGCGCACGACCGGATCGCTTGATTGGGCGGATTGCGCGATGGCTTGGGCGAGGTTTCCGGCCTCAAGAGTCTCATAAACGGCATCCAACTGCTTCACGGAACGCTTGGTGGCAAAACGCAGCCACCAGAACACACGTTCGACGAAGATGCAGACGGCCACCAGCGTCACTAGCGCGATGGGATACATGATGGGACCGCCTTTGAGGAAGAGATCGACGACAGCGTTGGCGAGAAGAGGCATGGGAATGGAGGATGTTTAGCGCAGACGGAAGGTGAGCGGCAGGGTGTAGCGATTGGAGGCTCCGCCGGGCCAGCGCCAGTTGCGGCGCACCCAGGAGGCGGCGTAATCGTCCAAGGCGCTGAATCCGGTGCTGCCGATGACGCTGACGCCTTCCACGGCACCGGAGGGGCCGACGCTGATGCTCAGACGCACGGTGCCCTGCATCCCGGCTCCACGCGCGAAGCTCGGATAAGGCGGCGCGGGGAATTTTCCTTTGCCGCCGCTGCCAGAGGCGCCGGTTCCGCCTGCGCTGCCAGCTTGTGACGTCGTAGAGCGCGTGCCGCTGCTGGCCACCGGTGTGCGTGGACGCGGTGGTGTCGGTGCCGGCTTCGGTTTGACCACGGGATCGATGGGTCGCAGGGCGTCTTCGATTTTCGGCGCGGTGGGAATGGCGAAGATGTCTTCCAGCGTCATCGCTTCGGCGATCTCAGGCAGGTCGAGTTGCTCCGGCGGCGTCTCAACGGCTTCAGGAATCTCAACCGGGAGCACAGGTTCGGTCTCTGCTGGCGGATTTTCACTTGTTTCGAGCGTTTGCAGCTCGGCCATCGAGGTCTCGATCATCGGCACCTCAACGGCGTTATCGAGGTCGGCGAGCGATTTGAGATGGATGGGCGGCAAATCGGCGGCCAACATGCCAATGATGGCGATCGCCAGAAAGCTCGCGCTGATGCCCACGATCCAAGAGAGCGCGGTGACCGCCTGAACGGTGTCCTGCCGACGCCAGACACCCGCAGCGCGGGCAGTAATGGGCAAAACAGGCGTGCTGGAGAGTTCGAAGCCCATGGTGGGCAGGGAATTTATCACGAGGGAGCTCATGGCACAATGAGAGGGGCGGTTGTTGAGCATGAATCGCAAGAAAGGAGCGTCAACTTGCAATTGAGACTCTATCGCAAAAAGAACTTGCGCGTTACCTTGATCCGTTCACTCTCCGCGTCGCTGCGACACAATCTCAATAACAACCCTCTCATGAAGCCCTCCCCCAAACTCGCTCGTGCTACCGGACCCGTCATGGCTGCCGTTGCCCTCCTTTTCCTAGCCATTGCCTCCCACGCACGTTCCCAGAGCGTGAGCAAACCAAAGACGGTCACCGAACTGCCGAACATTGTCATCACCGCATACCCCCCGGAGGAGGCACAGATCAAAATCCCCTACCTGCCACCAGTCGAAGGCACCAAGATTTATGCGGGAAAGCGTGCCTCCATCATTGAACTCAAGGCGCTGCCGGAGGTGATTTCCAACAACTACCGCCAGGCGTTCGCGCTGACCCCCGGTCTGCTCGTGTCGGAGGAAACCACGCCGCTGGTCAGTTTGGGGTATCGCGGCATCGGCAGCCCGGATCGCGCCCAGTTCATGCAGATTCTGCAGGATGGCATTCCCATCAGCGCCGATCCCATCGGCTATCCCGAAGCGTACTGGACACCCCAGTTGGAGTCGGTGCAACGCATCGACTTTCTACGCGGCGGCGCCTCGCTCCTTTATGGCCCCCAGCCTGCCGGAGCCCTGAACTATGTGACGCTCATGCCGCGTGCCGACCAGCCGCTGGGCGTGCGCCAGCAGTTCATCATGGGCACGGATGATCTCATTTCTTCCTACACCGCCGTGGATGGCACGATCGGGAAGCTCGGGTATCACGGCTACTTTGCTCATCGCTCCGCCGATGGCTTCCGTCAGGCCAACAGCGACTACGAGACCAACGGCGGCCGGGTGAAACTGGTGTATCAGCAGGATGAAGACACCCGCTGGATTCTTGGTGTGGACGCCTTTGAGCAGGAAAACGGCGAGCCAGGAGGACTGAGTGCTGCCCGTTACGCTGCCGCCCGCGATCAAACGGTGCGCTTCAACGACCGCTTCAAGCTCAGCCGCTACGCGATGAGCATCGAACTACAGCACCGCATGTCCTCAGACACCGAACTCAGCATCAAAACCTGGGCGGCCTACTACGACCGCTGGAGTCGCAGACAGAATGGTGGTGGCTTTGGCATCGTGCCCGTGGGCGTGACCACCAGCATCGACCGTCAGGAGTTCTACAACTGGGGCATCGAACCACGCATCCGCCATGACTACGAGGCATGGGGCGGCAAACACACGCTCAGCGCAGGCATGCACTTCTACATGTCCCATTCCCCCACCACCACCAAAACGGGGGCCACCGTGACCTCAAATGACGGCCCCATCCTGCGCGACGCGCAGCGCGACATCATCTACGGTGCCCTCTTTTTGGAGAACAAATTCACCTTCGGCCGCCTCACCATCACGCCGGGTTTTCGCATGGAACTCGTGAATCAAGACATGACCCTGCAAAATTTCGCCGGGGGTGCCGTGCCTGAAACCAACAACAGCAAGTTCGACCGCCAGCCGCTCTTTGGTCTGGGTCTGGCCTACGATCTTGGCAGTGAAACCACCGTCTATGCCAACATCTCGCAAAGCTATCGTGCCACCACCTTCGCCCAGTCGCTCATTCCGGTGGCCGGCGGCACGGCAAACGATGCCGCACCCAGCGTCGGCTGGCACTACGAACTCGGCATGCGCGGCACGCCACGCCCCTGGATCACCTGGGACAGCGCCTTCTTTCTGGTCGATCTGGACAACAAATTCGGCACCACCGGCACGGCGCTCACCAGCGTCGGACGTTCCATCAATTACGGCTGGGACGGCGCCCTGCAGTTCGATGTCATCGGCGCCCTTGACGCCGCCAATGGCACCCATCGCGGCGATCGCCTCGGCGCATTGAACCTGTATGCGAACGCATCGCTTCTCGAAGCCCGCCTCAGCGGTGGCCCCAACAACGGCGGCACACCGCAGTTTGCCCCGTCCTACATGGTGCGCACGGGTGTCATCTACAGCCGCAAGAGCAAACTCAAGCTCGCCTTCCTCGGCACCCTGATGGCACGCCATAGTGGCAGTGACACAGCCGCCGCCGGTTTCGACATCCCCGCCTACACCACCTGGGATCTCACCGCTGAAATCCCCGTGACGCAAAACCTCAAGCTCATCGGCGGCCTCAACAACGTCTTCGACAAACAGTACTTCGCCCGCGTCAACGCCGGCGGCATCGACCCCGCCTACGGTCGCAACTTCTACTTCGGCGGCAGTGTGACCTTTTGATCCTTGTTAGGTTGGATCGAGTCCCTGCGGGGCGCGGAAGTGGTGTTTCGCCCTCGCAGGGATTTTTTTTGTGCTTTTAACCCAGCCCTTCGATCTTCCAGCCGTCGCGATACTCGCGCTTCACCAGCGCGTTGGCGGCTTCGAGGTTGGTGAATTTCAAACCGGCACGGTCCCATTCGAGCCACTGGTTGGGGAAACGATCGGCGATGGTGCCGACGACGACGGTTTCGGTCAGCGGGCCGCCGTGGCTGAAGTCGCCGCAGCTTTTTGTGCCAGCGAGAATCGCATCGACCCAGTCGAGGTAATGATCCTGTGGTTTGATGCCGCGCGGATACTTTTCCGCCGGGAAATCGGCCTCGGGCAGCACGAAAGGACGCACGCCGTAAGGTTTGAAGATCGCGCCATGCTCACCGATCCAGTAGCCGCCGCTGGCGGGGAAGTTCGTGAGCGCGGCAGGCATTTTCACCACATTCCTGTCGGGTTCGATGCCACCATCGAGCCAGGTGAGCTTCAGCGAGTCACCGGCGATGAGTTCATTGCCCGCGAACTCGAATTCGACGCGGCGTTTGTCGGCCCACAACGCACCGCTGCTGCCTGCCGTGAGCTGGCGCACGCGTTTCGGTGCGCCAAGCTTCAAACCATCGAAGGTCGCATCGAAATGATGGCAGCCCATGTCACCGAGTTCACCGCAGCCGAAATCGAACCACGCACGCCACGTCTGTGGATGATAGGTGTCGTTGAGATACGGCCGCAGTGTGCGCACGCCGAGCCAGTGGTCCCAATCGAGTCCTTCTGGGATCGCATCGCCCTGCGGCCGCAGTTCGGTGTTCTTCGGCCACCAGTTGAGCTTTTTGTTCTCCCACATGATGACCTCTTTGATTTTGCCGATGGCCTTGGTGCGCAGCAGTTCCACCATCATGCGGCTTTCGATGCTGGAGCGGCCTTGATTGCCGAGCTGCGTCACCACCCCGGCTTTGACGGCCTCTTGCGCGAGAACTCGGCATTCATGCGGCGTGGGAGCCATCGGTTTCTGCAAATAGACGTGCTGCTTGCCGCGCAGGGCCGTGATGGCGATGGCGGCATGCATGTGATCCGGCGTTCCCACCGTCACCGCATCGAATTTGTCGCCATGCTTCGACAACAGCTCGCGCCAGTCCTTGTGCTGCGTGGCTTCCGGAAAGTCTTTGGCCGCCTGGGCGATGTGGCGGGCATCCACATCACACAGCGCGACGATCTTCACCTTCGCGTGCTTCGCCACACTGCGCATCGTGTTCCCGCCCATGCGGGCGACACCGATGCTGGCGACCTGCAGCATCGAGTTCGGTGATGCAGAACGCAGAATGGCGGGAAATCCCAGCGCAGATGCAGCGCTGGCTTGCTGGATGAAGTGGCGGCGGTTCATGAGGCCATCCAAACGACCGCATGCCGCGCAATACTTCAGCGCTAAATGTCACCAAGCGCCAAAGGCGCGAAACTCCTCAGCCCAAGGTGAAACCTTGGGTCAACGATCGCGCAAGCCCGTCAGCCCTGAAAGGGCGGCACTTGACTCAGGGCTTGCACCAACATGCAAACACCCACGGTGTCGAATCCCGCGCTTTCAGCGCTCCCGCCGGTTGATCACCAAACCCAGGGTTTCACCCTGGGCTTGAGAGTCACGCGCCGTTGGCGCTCAAGATGTCGCTTACTTCCGAAACGGTGACGCGGGCATGCCCGCGCCGTTGAAAAGCGTCGCTACAGGATTGTCTTTCCACGCGTAACGAACGCCCTTCGGCTCCGCAACGGGCTTGGCGGAGACGATCACAGTTTCGCCGTCGATCTTCGCCTCCGCAGGCTGCCACTGGCCGTCAGCTCCGGCGATTTCAAATTCGGTGAGATCACCTTTGGCCTGCAAACCCTTCGCATGCTTGAAGGTGAGCACGAGTTCGCTGCCTTTGGCCGTCGCGGTGTCAATCAGCGGGCCGCAGATGGCGGGAACATCCTTTTGATACACAGTGCCGAGTGCCCACTGCGCGAGACGATAACCAACGTCCTGCTTGTTCTTTGGGTGGATGTCCTTGGCATCGCCGATGTCGAGCGTGACGGCCATGCCGCTGTTGGGAATCGTGTTGAGCGAGTTCAGCATCGACTCGCGCATGAGCGGCCATGAGTCGCCGGGGCGGGTGTAGTTCGGGAGCTGCACCCAGGCGAAGGGAAATTCGTCGGCCCAGCGGGTGCGCCAGTCTTTGGCGAGGAGCGGCAGTTGATATTGATAAAACGCCACCTTGGTCGGCTGGGCGTTGGCTTCGCCCTGATACCAGATGGCGCCGCGAATCGCGAATGGGATGAGCGGCGCAATCTTGCCGTTGAACAGACCGCCGACATCGCCTTTGCGCTCGCGGGTGGCGACGGGGTCACGCGGCTTGCGCGGCAGTGGTTGGCCGTCGGCTTTCGCCTTTCTCACGTCCTCGGTCCATTTGGCAACCTGGCGTTCATACAGCGCCTTCATTTTGACCGGATCAAACTTGGCGTCGTCCTGCTGCATCGCTGCAAAGAACGGTTTCAGCTCGGCGCTCGCGTGCTGTGCCTCGGGACTGATCCAGGACTCGATGGGCGTGCCGCCGACGGAGGAGTTGATGAGGCCGACCGGTGTTTTGAGCGCCGCATGCAGCGTGCGGCCAAAGAAAAATGCCGTGGCGGAGAATTTACCGACCGTTTCGGGCGTGCAGATGATCCAAGCGCCTTTGCCCTCCGATTTCGCCGTCGGGGAAGCACCACTGCCTTCAGTGAAGACGCGGATGAGCGGCAGATTCGCGGCGGCCTTGCTGCCTTCGAGGTCGTTGCTGCGCTCCACGGTCATCGCCATGTTTGACTGGCCGGAACCGAGCCACACTTCGCCGATGAGCACGTCCTTGATGGTTTTGTCGCCGATGGTGAGTGTTTGTGGTTCGGCGGCAGCGGTGAGCGCATCAAGTTTGAGCGACCATTTGCCTTCGGCATCGGCGGTGGTGGTCTTTTTCTGACCGGCGATGGCCACAGTGACTTCAGCGCCAGGAGCAGCAGCGCCCCAAACAGGAACAGGCTTGCCGCTTTGCAGGACCATGTGATCGGAGAACACGGCGGGCAGCGTGATGGCGGCATGCGTTGAGAGAGTGAAAAGGAGGAGGGCGGCGAGTGTTTTCATGGCTGGAATGAGAAGCGGCTTGTCAACGTCCGCGCCTCCACCTTTGATTCACCAATGTCATCCGCTCTTTATTCCGCCGGACTTGGGGATGTGATCCGAGTCTGCTACCTAAACGCCGCCTATCGGATCCTCAGCGAGACCACGCAGCCGCTGCCGGTGCTCGTGGCGTCGCACAATCCGTTTGCGCTGGAGATTTTCCGTCATCATCGCAACGCGAAAAACTTCATCCTCTACGACCTGGGGCATAAGTATCAGGAGTATCTCGACGCCGGGCTGCGTGGCGCGGACATCAGCCGGGCGTTGTGCGAATTTGCGGGCGTGGACTACGCAGGCATCATTCGTGGCAACGCGGACGGACATGTGCCGGTGTTTGATGCGCCGGATGACGTGGATTCGAACGGGCACATCGTGTTCCAGCCGTTTGCGGGTGTTCCGCAGCGCTCGCTGTCGCCGGCGTTGATCGAAACGATCGTGGGCATGCTGCGCACGCTGCCGTGGCGGACTTTCATCGTGACACGCAGCTATCCACGTTCCGGTGGCAGTGGGAAACTCATCCACGCTGCCGAGGATGCGCGCTGCTTTGAGGGCGGCAATGTGACGGTGTTGGAGAATCTCTCCACACCGGCGGCGCTGAACCTCATCAAGACGTGCCGCGCCTATGTGGGAAGCTGGTCTAGCCTCCAGCAGGCGGCGTGGTTTGAACACAAGCCGGTGGCGGTGTTTTACCCGGTGGATTACGTCGATGTGAAACAGCGCACGGGCTACGCCTTTGGCATGGACCGTGAGAACACGCTGGGCCGTGAGTTTCCGCAGGTGGATGCAGTGGAGTTGGAGGCGTTTCTGCGGCGCTGGTGAGCGGAGTTTGCCAGAAGTGCTCAGTGCTCAGTGCTTAGTGCTCAGTCAGGAATGACGTCACGCATTCATGCCAAAACACTGCTGCGGGCCACCCAGGAGGACGTAACGGCATCACGCGCCGGTGAACCGCCGCAAAACGTCGAAATGACCGGCGGCGGTGGCGATGTCTGCGGTCAGTTCCTCCACACGCAGCTTGTACGGCACATCGACGGGCGTGATGAACGGCACGCGGTTCGTCCGGGCGAAGATCATGCCGTGATAACGGCCGGTGATGACGAAACGCGAGTGGGCGATGCAGTCAAACGCCGCCTGCGGGCCGGGATTGGCGATGATGTGTGAATCAGGAAAGCAGCGCAGCGCATGCTCCAGCAGCGGAGCGTCATCAACCGGTGCTCCCATGCTCAGCCAGGTGACGGACAGGCCGGAGGACGCAAGCTGGCGCAGGTGGTGGTTGATCAGCGTGTTGCGCGGATTGACGAAGCCGGCGGGAACGAGCGTGACGGCATGGGCCGCCGCCGTTGGTGCCGCCAGCACCGGTTGGTAAAGATAAGCGGCATCGGGAAAGCACATGGCATCATCTCTGCCGCTGATCTCACGGGCGATGCGTACGCATGACGACGAGCGCAGCGTGATGAAATGCGCCTGCTGCAAATAAGGCACCCACGGCTTGAGCGCGGTGGCGTACGCGGCATCACGCTGTCCCTCAAATTGAAAGCCGCAGGAGATGAAGCCCCACGGAATGTCGCGTGCGATGGCGGCATCCAGGTAAAACTTCATGCAGCGGAAGTGCGGCGACTCAGCGTCCTCCGGCTCGGCACCGACATTGTGCAACACCCCGCCGCCGCCGATGACCAGCAGGCCGAGATCATCGGGCAGGCGGTCGGGCAGGTCGGAGTTGTAAAACACCAGCTCGTGCTCCGGCAACTGCTGCGCGAAGACGAGCGGATAGGTGTCGTCGCCGACGTTGCCATAACCGGAAGCGCCGACGCAGGCGATTTTCATGCGTGCACTGGCCGTTTGGCGGATTTTTTGCGCATAGCCGGGGCAAGGATGGCGAGGAACTGTGCCGCGATGTTGTGCCAGTCGAAGTCACGACGGCGCACATGCGCGAGGCTCTGCGCGGAGAGCTTCGCACGCAGGGCTTTGTCGGCGTAAAGCGACTGCAACGCGGCCACGAACGGCGCGTGATCGACCAAGGCACCGGTGGTGTTGATCTCGGGATTCATCAGCAGGCGTGAGCACGGGATTTTCACGGCCGGCACGGCCCATTCGGCGAGTGCCGAGGAGTCTGGCACGAGTTGCGGGATGCCGCAGGCCATGCCTTCCATCGTGGTTAGGCCCCAGCCTTCGCCGAGCGTGGTGGTCATCTGCACGTCGAGGCTGTTGTAGATGAGCCGGAGGTGCTGCGGGCTTTGCAGACTGCGGATGTCATCACTGCCGGTGAGCAGCAGGCGGTCAGCGACGCCGTGGAAGGCGGCGACGCGGCGCAGATCCCAGCCGGTGTCTTTTTGCGCGCAATGGAGCAGCAGGAAGGCGTTGGTGACGCGATGCTGCTTAATCCAGTCGGCAAAAATCTGAATCGTTAGGTCGAGACGCTTGCGCGGCTGGTTGCGATTGAGATTGCCGACGATGAAGGCGTTTTTTGGCACGTTCAGATCAAGCTGCCGCCGCGCTTCGCTGCGGTTCAGCGGCTGGAACACGCCGGTGTCGATGCCATGCGGAACGACATGGCGTTTGCCGTTGAATCCGGCCTGCACGGCCTCACGATGGCCGAAATTCGTGTACCAAACAGCCGCGTGAATCTTGTTCAGTTCGCGCATGGCCGCCGGATCGAGATTGCCGCCATCGACGGGCATGTAGCCGATGATGGGAACACCTTTGGGGGCGATTTTGGCAAACTCAGCGACATTCCACCAGTCGTTGTTGATGATGACGGCGGCGGGATCGAACTCGGCGCAGAGGTGCGCGAAGCGGTTCATGCCCCACATGTCGCCGCCCTGCCAGGCGGGCATGACGCGATAGGGCAGCTCATGCGTAGAGCCGTCGTAGTTGATGCCGGAGACGACGATCTCCCAGTCATGCTGCAGATGATTCAACACGGCATGCGTGACGGTGGCGAAGCCGGTGGGCACGAGAGCGTCGCCGATCCACAGCAGGCGCGGCTTGCTGCGGGTGACGCCGAAGAACCGCCGGAACCAGCCTTTTTTGGGAGATTCTGTTCGAACCGTGGTGCCGATGGCAGGTTCACCGCTGGCCATCACCGGCGTCGAAAGCGCGCCGGTCGGACGGGTGGTGGCGGTTTTTTTCGAGGCGGGCTGCTGTTTCAACCGAGCCACCTGCTGTGGCACCGCAACCTTCTTGCTGGCAGCAGCACGGCGTTTCACTAGAACTTTTTTCCTGGCGGCTGCGGGCTTCTGCTTGGCTGGCGCTTTGTTCAAGGCGGGCTGCTTGCGGGCTTTGGGTTGCTTGCTCTGACGTTGGGCGGTTTTGCTGGTGTTGGAGCGTTTGTTCATGATGAGGTGTGATGTGATTTAAGGCGGTGGCGTCATGCTTGGCAAGGCAAGCGAGCGATGTGCCGCAAAATAATCACTAGAAACCACCGCAGGCGGCCTGAAAAGCCGCCAGCATTATTCATCATCATGAATGCCACACTCCGGCAGCAGCGGGCGGAGTTGCTCAATGACGGCGGCATCCCCCACGCGCAGCAGTTTTAGCTGCGTGCAGGCGGCGAGGAGAGGGACCGCCTCCAGAGTGACCGCAGGGCTGGACATCAGATCAAGGCTGGTAAGCGTCGGGATGTCTGCCAGATGCTTGAGTGCGTCCGTGGGCACTGCCAAGCCATGCAGATTCAGATTTGAAACCGTGCCGGCCGCCCGGATCAGCGCAACGAGTTCTTCAAAGGCACCCAAGTCGGTGATGGGGGCTTCCAAAAACGAGACACGCCAGACGGTGATGGGTCCGGCGGGCAGTTCGTGAGCGAAGTGTATGTCGGCATAGCCGCCCTGCTGTTTTTCCGTGCCGGTGGGAGTCAGTACATTCACCACTCCGCCATGCTCCATCACCCAGCGGGCGAGATTCAACTGCTCTGACGCGGCGGGAGCAGGCTGCGGCGGTGGTGGTACTGAAACCGAAGCCATGACCTCCGGCTTCGACAGCCAGCCTGCCTGCCAAGCGGCGGAAAAACCAACTCCCAGCAGCAGCACTGTTGCAGTTGCCCAGATCGGCGTGTGCTTGGCCGGCAGTTTGCCATGCTTGAGCTTCACCGTGACAGCGCCGGTGGAAATCGGGCCGACAGGGTCTCCGGCAACGCTGATGTTACTCTTCTCGGGCCGGCGGTAGTTCTTCCAGTTGTCACTGTTCACCAGCAGCTTTTCGAGCACCTGCGTCATCTCGCTGACCTGCTGGTAGCGTTTGTCGGGATCATTCTGCATGGCCCGGTTGACGACGGCATCCATGCGCTTGTCCGAGCCGGAACAGGTCGAGGGCGGCTCCCATGCGCCCTTGGGCACATGGCCGGTGAGCAGCTCATAAATCATCACGCCCAGCGAGTAGATGTCGGCGCGATGGTCGATCTTGCTGCTTTGATCCAGCGCCTCGGGCGCGATATAGTCAGGCGTGCCCAGCGTCGCGCCGGTGGCGGTGTAACCATCAGCTTCAGGACCGACGATCTTCACCAGCCCGAAGTCTGCCACCTTCACATTGCCACGTTCGTCGATGAGGATGTTCGCTGGCTTGATGTCGCGATGCACAATGCCGCGCTCGTGCGCAAACTGCAGCGCCTCACACACCTGGGTGACGATCTTGAAAATCTGCTTCGGTCCAGGCGGCGCACGCTTCAAGAGCTGCTGCAGGTCCATGCCGGCAACGAACTCCATGGCATAGTACATCTGGCCTTCCTGCGTCTCGCCGAAATCATGCACGGCAATGATATGCGGATGGTTCAACTGGGCCAGCGCATGCGCCTCGCGTTTGAAACGTTCGGCAAAGCTTTCTTTGTTGCGATGCACCTGCGGCAGCAGCTTCACCGCCACCGTGCGGTTCAGGCTTTTCTGCAGCGCCTTGTACACCGCGCCCATGCCGCCGCAGTCGATGAACTCGAGAAACGTGTAGCCGGGAATCAGCGCGTCGAGCTCCGCCGTCGAAGGGGGAGTGAAGGGCTCGAACTTGATGGCATCACCGCCTTGATCTTTCACCGGCTGCATGCGGTTGATTTAAGATGGCAGCGCCAGTGTTGGCAAGCTATCCGAGCGGTTTGCCGCAAACTAATCGCTAGATTGGGTTTGAAAGCACTTGAGCGGCACAATCCGACTGATGCGCTGGCATTAGCGTGAACATCACCTCCCTCTTGCCATCCACACACCGGCCACCGCCACCACCATGCCGATGAGCGACAAGCCCGTCAGCGTCTCGCCAAAGATGCTCCAGGCCATCAGCGCCGTCACGGCGGGCACGGTGTAAAACAGGCTCGCCACATTCACTGCCGTGCCGCTGCGGATCAGATGATTGAGCAGACTGATCGCCCCGATGGACAGCACCAGCGCCACCCACAGCAGCGCAAACACAAACTGCCCGCTCCACTCGATGCGCATCGTCTCCGTGGTGAAAGCGAGCAGCGCTGTGATGAGCAGACTCGCCGCATACTGCACCACCGTGCTCGTGCGCAGGTCAAAACGCGGGCAATGCCGCTTCTGCCACAGCGTCCCCGCCGTGATGCCGATCAGCGACAGAATTGCTGGCACCGTCATCAGAAAAGTCAGCCCGCTGCCCGTCTTGTGCGCCACCACCATCGCCGTGCCGACAAACCCCAGCGCCAAACCTGTCCACTGACGCGGCAGCACCCGCTCACCGAGTGTCACACCGGCAAACGCCGCCGTGAACAGCGGTTGCAGCGACACGATCAGGCTCACAATCCCCGCCGGCAGTCCCAGCCGCAGCGACCACACACAGCCGCTCAGATACAGCGCATGAATCAGCAGCCCCGCGAACGCCACATGCGCCATCTGTCCCTTCCCCTGCGGCCACGGTGCCCGTGACACGAGCGCAATCGGCACCAGGATCGCCAGCACGATGCAGTACCGCAGCGTCAAAAATGTGAACGGCTCCGCATACGGCACCCCCAGCTTCGACCCGATGAACCCACTGCTCCACAGCAGCACAAACAACCATGGGGTGACTGCGGTCCAGCGTGAGGCACGCGGCGTGGTGCTCATGCTGGAATGATGGATGGTGTGGTTGGCATGTAGCGCATCAGAGTGACGAATCTACTGAGCAGCCTTGCCACCGAAGTGTGCAAAGGGCTTGGGAAAGTAGCCGTCATCGCTCCGCGTGACGAGCATGGCGTGTGTTGAAGGCAAAGAGGGTGGAATGTCCATTTCGCGTTCGTCATGCTGGCGTAGGCGCTGTGCTCATCACGCGGAGCGATGATGGCTACTGTGCGCATGCAATTTCACATGCAGATGAATGTGATCATTCACGACATGCTTGCCGAGAAACGCAAACAGCCTGCCGAACTGCGTGCGGTCGAGTTCAAACTGCGCCTGACCGGTGAGATGATCCGCATCCGCCGCAGCGATGACGGCGGGGAAGCTCAAGGGCTGCGTGACACTTGCTTGCAGCGTCTTCAGTTCGGCGGCGGAGATCGTTTTCATGCGGCCATCGTGGGATAGTCGGTGTAGCCCGCAGGTCCAGGCGAGTAGAATCGCGCAGCGTTCGGCGCATTGAGTTCCGCCTTGGCGGCGATGCGAGCTGGCAGATCGGGATTGGCGAGGAAGCTGGTGCCGAAGGCGACAGCGTCGAGCTGACCGGCGCTGATGGCCTGCTCGGCTTCGTCGGCGGTGTAGCCCATGTTGCCGACGAGTACCCCTTTGAAAGCGGCACGCGCGGGCGTCATGACATCGCCCTGTTGCGCTTGGAAGAAGTCACTGCGCATCACATGGAGGTAAGCAAGACCACGAGCGCTGGCTTGCTCGGCGATGTAGGTGGTGATGGCGACGGGATCGCTGTCGATCATGCTGTTGTAGCTGTTCAGTGGCGAGATGCGCAGGCCGACGCGATCCGCACCCCAGACGCTGATGACAGCGTCGAGCACTTCGAGCATGAGACGAGCGCGATTTTCGATGGAGCCGCCGTAGGGGCCAGTGCGCTTATTGGCACCGTCGCGCAGGAATTCATCAAGGAGGTAGCCATTGGCACCGTGGACTTCGACGCCATCGAATCCGGCGGCTTTGGCGTTCTCGGCGGCCTTTGTGAAACCAGCAACGATGCCAGGGATCTCGTCGTCGCGAAGTTCTCGCGGCGTGACGTAGGGTTTCTTGCCTTCGGGCGTGTGAACTTCATCACCGATGATCGGAATGGCACTTGGGGCCACAGGTTGTGCTCCGCCATTGAGCAGCGGATGACAGGCGCGGCCGCCATGCCAGAGTTGCAGCACGATCTGGCCGCCTTTGGCATGAACCGCGTCAGTCACGGCTTTCCAGCCTTGGACTTGAGCCTCGGAGTAGATGCCTGGCTCCAGCCAGAAGGACGAATTGCCCTCCATCACCATCGTGGCTTCGGCGATGATGAGTCCGGCACTGGCTCGCTGAGCATAATACTCGGCCATGAGCGGTGTGGGATTGTGGTCGGCATCGGCACGGCAGCGTGTGAGCGGAGCCATGAGGATGCGGTTGGGCAGAGTGAGAGCACCGGCTTTGAGGGGAGAGAGAAGTAAGGCGTGGGACATGGTGAGAAGGGAATGACGAATGAACGAATGACGAAGGTGTTTCACTTCGCAGCGAACAGGGCGCTGGTGAAGTCCTTGCGGCCTGCGAGCGCCACGAGGGACAACACGCCGAGCAGCACGGGCATTTCATAGCCGCCTTTGACGAGAAGGAAGTGATACAACGCAATGTTGACGACGACCGGACCGACCAAGGTGAGGCCGAGGTTCACGAAGCGGCCACTGAGCAGCAGCAGGCCGCCGGTGAGTTCCAACACCTTCACCACGGTGAGATAGCCGCTGACATAGATCGCGAACATGAAGTTCGCCGCAGGTGTTTCCTCTTTAGGCAGTGGAATGGGAATGAAGTGCAGCCAGAAATTCAGGCTGAAGACGACGAAGATGAGGCCAAGGAGGAGGCGGGCGATGGTGGGGATGTGTTTCATGGGAGTTTGCAGTTCATCCTTCGCAGTTCTGCTACGGAGAATGGATGGTTTGCAGTTGTTGACGGTGGTTTACGATGGTTGGGGAGAATCAGACGAGATCAAAAAGCAGCGCTTCGGCGTCCTCGATGGCGGTGATAGTCAAAGTGCCTGTATCATCGGTGCTGGCGGCATCGCCGGGATTCAGCGTGGTGCTGTTGACAGTGACGCTGCCTTTGATGAGCTGGAGCCAGGCACCACGACCAACGCGGACTTCGTGCGTGGTCGATTTGCCAGTGGCAAGACGAACGCGGTAGATGTCAGCATCCTGATGGATGGTGGCGGAGCCTTCACGGCCATCGGCGGAGATGACGAGCACTTTGGCGGCGGTCTCATGCTCGGGCTGCGGATGCCATTCGGTGTAACTGGGCTTCAGGCCGCTCTGACGCGGACGAATCCAGATTTGCAGGAGGCTGCCGGGCTCGGTCTTCGACGGATTGAACTCGCTGTGCGTCACACCACTGCCAGCGCTCATGAGCTGGATCTGGCCCGGTAGCAGGGTGCGGGCGGTGCCCATGCTGTCCTTGTGCGCCAGTGCGCCGTAGAGGATGTAGCTGAAGATTTCCATGTCGCGATGCGGATGGGTGGGAAAACCAGCTCCGCCGGCGATGACATCCTGATTGATCACACGCAGGCTGCGGAAGCCCATGTGCGCCGGATCGTGGTAGTCGGCGAAACTGAAGGTGTGATAGCTGTCGAGCCAGCCGTGGTCGGCGTGGCCGCGTTCGTTGGATTGGCGAAGTTTGAGTTTCATAACAGCGTTGCATTCGCGCAGCCGCCGTCATCTCTCCAGTGCTTACTGCTTCACAACTTCATGCCGGCGGGTAATCAAGGCGGCGTATGGTATCGAACGCGGGCCAACGGCCCGCAGGATTTAGCCCAGGACGCCAGTCCTGGGTTTCGGACCAAGCACCGCAATTTCCCAAGGTCGCGCCCTAAATGGGCGCAGGAGTCGTGCGCATGCGAAAGTGTTCCCGCGCTCCTTCAGAGCCCACTCTTCATGCACATGGTTTCACGATGCGAACCCAGGGCTTGCGCCCTGGGCTGGCTCCTGCGGCCCGTTGGGCCGTGGTTGTCGTGTGAATTTCACTTCTCGCCCTTGATGACCTTCCGCAGGGCGCGATAGCCGTGCTCATTGAGCAAGGCGATGGCGCCGCGATCGGTGGAGTCGCGGGCGACGTCGGAATAGGAGTTCAGCGCGTTGTAGATCGACTCCATGGCGGCTTCGAGCGATTCGGCGCGAGTGGCGGGATCGTGGGACTTGTAGAGGGACTCGATGCCACTGATGAAGTGGAAGGTGAACTCGAGCCGCTTGGCATTGTAGAGCGTGAAGCTGCGTGAACCTTCGCGGGCGCGGGTGTTGGCGCGATACATCTCATTCATCGCGGTGGTGTAGAGCGTTTTGACCTCGGTGAGCCAGGCGGGCAGAGCTGCCTTCGAGTTCAAATGACGCAGCAGCATGTCCGGCGCGGGCACGCCGAGCTTGGGATCGTGTTGCGCGATCAGTTGCGAGGCTTTGTCGATGGCCTGGAAGCCCAGCCAGAGGCGCTCGGCCACACCTTCGCCGCACATCGGTGTGACGAGGTCGCTGAGGGATTTTTCATCGCTGAACTCGTTTTTCGGCAGCACCGAGGCTTCCACCGGCTCAGCTGTGACGATCTCGAAGCCGAGCTTGGTGGCTTTTTCGCGCAGCCGGGCCGTGATGGCCGCCACATCGGGATTTTCGAAGGTGGTCGCACCACGGAAGGCTTTGCGGCCTGGAGTGTCGCCATCAACGCGGATCGGCGTGAAGGGCTTCACTGTCTTTGGAATCGCGATGGCGGTGTAGTTGAGCTTCTTGAGTTGTGCGAGTCGTGTTTCGAGTTCCGCATCGCTCCACGCCTCCTGGCCCATCGCATTGCCGGTGTAGCCATTCCACACGCGTGAGCCGCTGACGGGCTGTGAGGTGAGTTCGATCATGTTCGGCATCGAAGCCGCTTTTTCGACTGCCACCAAGGCTGGCGGCGCGGCACTGGCGGACACGCACAGGAGGCTTTCGCGGGTGCGAACGAACAGACGGCCATCGGCGATGGCTGGGGTGGCGATGATTTCCTCGCCCATGTCGTGTTTGCCGAGGACTTTCAGCTCCGGGGCGTCCTCCAACTCGACGATGAAGCCGTTCTTGGCCGCGATGTACACTTTGCCGCCTGCGGCGATGGGCGAGGCGAAGTAATCGCCGAAATTGCCGAGACGGCTGCGATCCCAGAGCGTTTTGCCGTCTTTTGCGTCGTAGCAGCTCGACATGCCGCCGCTTTTCACGAGGTAGAGGCGGTTGTTATAAAAGAGCGGCGAAGAAAGGTTCGACGGCGTCTTGGGATCGAGGTTCCAGAGGACGTGCGTCTTCGTCACATCGCCGCTGCCGCCACCTTGGATGGCTTGGATGATGTTGCCGCCCGCAGCCATGTTGTTGGGCGATTGGAAGGCGGTGTCGATCTCCTCGGGGCCGATGACTTTGTCTTTGTTTTTGTCGGAGGCATCGAAGCGCTCGTGAAATTCCTTCGGTGTCTCATCGCGGGAGAGGATTTTGTCCTGATTCGTGTCCAGCCACTCCAGCAGCGCATGTTTCAAAGTGCGCGTGGCATCGCCATAACTCTGCACCGCGATGTAGATGACGCCGTCATGCACGACGGGGGAGGTCATGATGGTGCGCAGCAGTGTGTTGCAGGTCCAGAGTTCCTTGCCGGTGGCGGGATCGTAGCCTTTCAATTTGCCGCTGCCGGCGATGACGAGATCGGTGCGGCCATTGGCCTCGCACAACACCGGCAGCGCATAACCGGCGAGCATTTCTTTGCGCAGCGTTTTCCACTTCTCTTTGCCCGTCTTCGCATCCACGGCGACGACGAAGGGTGCGAGATCGTCGTCCTGGCAGAAAATGACCATGCCATCATGCACGATGGGCGAGGAAGCCGCGCCCCAGTCCATCAAGTAAGCGGGCCGGGTCATCGTGTGACGCCAGACTTCCTTCCCCGTGGCGAAATCGAAGGCCAGCAGGCCGATGGTGCTGAAATAGACATACACACGCTCACCATCCGTCGCGGGAGTCGATGACGCATGACTGTTCGGCGGCGTGATGCGCGGCAGCGTGCCGGTGTCGAAGTCGCTGCGCCAGAGCTGCTTGCCGCTCGCGGTATCGAAGCTGAACACGCCGAGCTTTTGTTCCCCCAGCATCGCCGTCGTTAACACGCGACCGTTCTTCACGATGGGCGAGCCGATGCCGTCGCCGATCTTCGCCTTCCACGCGATGTTTTTGTCGGCGGAGAACTCTTGCGGCAGATTTTTCGAGGAGGAAACTCCTGTTCCATTGCTACCCCGGAACTGCGGCCAGTCCTCGGCGTGAATTGTGACGGCGAGAGACAGGACGGCAAGGATCGGTCGATGCATAAGATGGTGGAAGATGATCAACCAAACAACTCCGTCAGCGGCTTGCCATCATCGAGCAGGTTGTAGGGACGGCCGAGCTTGTCCTTGGCTTCGAGATCACTGATGCCCATCGCATAATAAACGGTCTTGGTGATGTCCTCGGGCCGAATGGGGCGATCTTTGGGCAGTTCGGCACGCGCATCGGTTTCGCCGACGACTTGACCGCCACGAATGCCGGCGCCGGCCATGAGCACGCTCATGCAGGAAGTCCAGTGATCGCGACCGGCACCGAGGGGGCCGCCGGAACGACGATCGCCGACCTTGGGCATGCGGCCCATCTCGCTGGTGACCATCACGAGTGTTTCATCGAGCAGTCCGCGATTCGACAGGTCCTCCATGAAGGCGGAGAAGGCCTGATCAAACTGTGGCAGCAGGTCATCGCGCAGGCAGTTGAAGTTGTTGCCGTGCGTGTCCCAGCCACCGGCGCTCTTGCACTTCGCATGCAGGCTTTCGTCCTCTTTCCAGAACACGGTGACGAACGGCACGCCTGCCTCGACCAGACGACGCGCCATGAGCAGGCTGGTGCCGTTGATGGTGTTGCCGTAGCGCTCGCGTAGCTTGTCCGGCTCGGCTTTGATGTCGAAGGCGCTCGTGGTGCTGCTGGATGAAAGCAGCTCAAACGCACGCTCCTGCTGCTTCACATAGTCTTGTATCGCGACTTCATGATCCAGCTCGCGCCGCGCTTGATTCATCGCATTGAGCAGCGAATGGCGGTCCTGCATGCGTGCGGCGGTCATGCTGCCGGACATGGAGATCGTCGGCGCGCTGAACTTCAGCGGCTCATCGAAGCTGCCGTTGAGATAAAACGGATCGTACTCCATGCCGATGCGGCCCGCGAACTGGCCGGGGCGTGTGTAGGGCAGCTTGCTGGGCTTGTGCGGCAGCGAGATGATCTGCGGCAGCGTGGGATGCTGCGGGCGCTTCATGCCGACGACGCTGCCCATGTACGGCCAGTCTTCAGGATACGGGCGGCGGTCATTGCCCTGCTGCTTGAAGGTGGGATCGGGCGCATGGCCGGTGAGATTGTAATAGTAACCGGCGTGATGATCGCCCGTGGCGAGACCGCTGTCGGTGATGCCATGCACGAGGGCGAAGTTGTGCGCCTGCTTGGCTAGCAGCGGCAGATGCTCGCACAAGCGGATGTCATCGCCCGTGGTGCGGATCGGTTTGAACTCACCGCGATACTCCAGCGGCGCTTCCGGCTTCATGTCCCACATGTCGATGTGCGAGGCACCGCCGCAGAGGAAGAACAGCACCGTCGATTTTGCCGGTTTCGCGAGCGTGGGCGCTGCCACGGCGGGGCCGGTCGAGGCATTCAGCGCAGGCCCGAAGCGCAGCGACGCCAGTCCCAGCGTCGAGGCCGTGAGAAAGGCGCGGCGGTCCATGGCGGGACGGAATAAGGGAGTGGGCATGGTGTGCGGAGGCCTGCCAATTACGCTCCTAAGGCGGCGACCTTCCCAGAAGCTCACGTTTTTGTTTTGTTCAGCTTTATCCTCATTCTCATTCTCGCCACGGTGTGCCGGCGAGATAAGCACCACGCTCCATTTGAAGCTGGTGTGCCAACCCTGGAAAGCTGGCAGCGAGGCTGAGGGCCTGCTGGGCGGCTGCTGCGGCCTTGGGATACTGCCCGACCTCCGCGTAGGCGGCGGCAAGTGTATGCAGAAGATGCAGCCTGCTGCCGCCGGGTAGTTGCAGCGCATGCTCCATCAGCTCCACTGCTTGGGTGCCAGAGCGCAAAGAGTCATCTTTGCTGGTGGCGAGTAGCCAGGCGAGGTTGTTGAGCGCAGGCAGATGATTTGGATCGGCTGCGAGGGCCTGTTGATAATGCTCTTTCGCTGCTTTCTGCTTTCCCTGGCTGGCATGAGCCACGCCCAGACTGAAATGCGAGTCGGCATGCGCTGGATTGACCTTGAGGGCACGCAGGAAGCTGTCGATGGCCGCGGGCACCTGCCCGGCCTGCATCTGGGCGTTGCCGAGATTGCACCAAGCGGCGACGTCTGGACGAATGTCCGCTGCCGCCATGAAATGACGGATCGCTTTTGGTTGCTCGCCTTTGTGCAGAAAGATAAAGCCGAGGGTGCTGTGCGCATCAGTTGACTGCGGATCATCCAATACGGTTCGGCGTAGCTGGAGCTCAGCTTCATCGATCCTGCCCATGCGGAGCAGGGTGATGCCTAGATTCATGCGGGCCTGGACATGATAAGGGCTGAGCACGAGGGCGTGTCTGTAGCTTTCCACCGCTTCAGACTGCCGCCCAGCCTCGATCAAGGCGGTGCCAAGACTCGCATAAGCGGCGCAGTCCTCTGGGTTGCACTCGACCGCATGCGTCCAGAGTGCCAGCGTGTTCCGCCAATGCGCGACCTGGGAGTGCGCGGTTATCGACAGCACGAGCAGCGCAACCGCTGCCATGCTTCCAAGCGCAAGACGACGCGCTCGTACTTTTCCTGCCCACTCAGCTGCCGACCAGGTCACCATCAGGCTCAGTCCGATCATGGAGAGGTAAGTGTAACGGTCCGCATGCGCTTGATCACCTGCCTGCCTGAACAAACCCACCACTGGCACCAGCATGCCGAGATACCACAGCCAGCCGACGACCAGAAAACGACGTGCGTGCTGCCACCCTACCAGAGCGGTGATGACCACAAGCACCGCGATGGCGAGCCAGGTCTGGCCAAGTGGAAGATAAATTCCTGGGAAAGGATAAAAACAGGTTAGCTCCGCCGGCCACACGGTTTGCCAGATGTAGATGCCGTACGACAGCAGCGCATTGCCCACGCGGTAGTGCCACGACAGTGTGCCCCACAAGGCGTCATTGGCAGCACCGCCGCCGCTGAGAGTGAGGCTTGCGGTGATCGCCGCCATGACGAAGATCGGGATTTTCTCCATCAGCAGTTGTTTCAAAGGCACGTTGCCAAGCCGGTTCAGCGGCCACAAGTCCACCAGCAGCAGCACACATGGCGTCGTCACGAGCATCGGCTTGCTCATCATCGCCAGCGCTGCCATCAGCAACATGAGGATGTAGTTGCTCCAGCGAAACGAATGCCGCGCAAAACGCAGGTAAGCGCCAAGCGTGAGCACAAAAAACAAGCCGCTGAGCACATCCTTGCGCTCCGCCACCCAGGCGACGGATTCGACATGCAGCGGATGCACGGCGAACAGTGCCGCCACAAATGCCGAACGCCACAGCGCCGATGTCAGCGAGCGTAACACCATAAATAAAGCCACTGACGTCAGTGCATGCAGCAGCACGCTCATCAGGTGGTGAGCACCAGCACGCAGGCCGAAGAGGCTCACGTCCAGCATGTGCGACATCAGGCTCACCGGTCGCCAGTAGTCGGCGTCCCCCAAATCCGCCGCATCTTTACCGACTCCCGCCGTCAGAGACCAGCGCACGTTCTCCCAGGTCAGACCGCGCAGCACATGTTGGTTCTTGTACACAAAAAAACCGTCGTCGAAGTTCACGAAGGCAAACTCACGCGTCTGCCAGTACACCACGAACACCATCAAAATCAGCATCATGCAGACCATCATCACCAACAGTCGCTGGCGGTTGAAGACCGGGACGGTTCTGGCAGGTTGGGTGTCGCGAAGGGCCATGTCAGAGAATGCGCAAAGATGGATTCTGGATGCCTGGACATTCACACCGCCGTGGTCAAACGCGATGCTCCGTGAATGGACAAACCAAGAACCGCCATTATACAATGCATCACACCGCCGCAATTTGTTTGCCGCGTCCTCCCTGAAAATGAAGCCGTCCGCGTGTGAAAGAGCAGCACAACCTTGAGATTCATCAAAACCGGGAGGCCTGGCACCGAAAGCCGCTGCTGCGCCAGGTGTATCTGGACTTCCACCGGCTCATCGCTTCCTGGCTCCGCCAAGGCATGAACGGCCTGACAGTCGAGATCGGCTCCGGCATGGGAAACATCAAGCAGGTGATCCCCGCATGCATCACGACCGACATCTTCCCCAATCCGTGGCTCGACCGCCAGGAGAACGCCTGCCGGCTCAGCTTTGCCGATCACAGCGTGGCGAATCTGATTCTCTTTGATGTATGGCACCATCTCGAGTTTCCAGGCACGGCGCTCGAAGAATTCCGCCGGGTTCTTCTCCCCAAGGGCCGCCTGATCGTGTTTGAACCTGCGATGGGCCTGCTGGGACGGCTGGTTTACTCGCTCGGACACCATGAACCCGTGGCCTTTCAACAGCCGGTCCACTGGTTCGCCCCGCCAGATTTCCAAGCGGACGATCCGCCTTACTTCGCTGCCCAGTCACGCGCCCACCGCATCTTCATACAGGGGGAGGGAAGTGAGCATTTGGTGGGATGGCGTGTCATCAAGACGCTACCGCTGGCCTCGCTGGCGTATTTGGCATCGGGTGGTTTTTCAAAGCCGCAGCTTTGCCCGGCGGCGCTGCATCCTTGCCTGCGCCGGATCGACGCGGTCCTTTCGTGCCTGCCATCATTGTTCGCCGTGCGCCTGCTCGTCGTGCTGGAGAAAAACGAGGGTTGAGGTCTGCACCAACTTCAACTTGCCTCGACCAGCACGTCAATCCCGCCGCGCTTCGGCGCTCGTGCGAAGGCCGCCTCATTCAACAACCTGCCGGTGCGAAGTTCACTCAGGCGGTAGCCTGGGCCAAGCACATTTTCGTAGTCCTTGAGGGTGAGTTTTCGCTCTTCGAGAAGATACGGACACATTTCCATCACGATGCGCGGACGGCTGGTGGCGATGAGCCTTTGCGCTCCCGCCAGCACCTCCAGCTCATGGCCGTCGGTGTCGATCTTCAGCAGATGCACATTCGGGATGCCGTGTGAGGCCACATAGTCGTCGAGAGTCGTCATGTTCGTTGCGGCTTCCATCAGGTGTCCGCAATGCGTTCCATGCGCCTCTGCTCCAGGCGGACCGTCCACGCGCCAGCTCGCATAGGCCGCCGCAGGCGTCACGGCACCCGAGACGCGGCCAACGAAGGATGCGTTCACCGTCACTCGTGGTGCGAGCGCGGGGTTCAGCGCCAGATTGCGCCGAAGCTTCGTCAGCGCGAAATGCGTTGGCTCGAAGCTGTGAATGCGCGCAAGCGGATTCCTCTTCGCCAAAGCCAGCGTGATCGCTCCGATGTTCGCCCCGACATCCAAGATCACCGCGTCCTCCACTCCAGGCGACACAGCGGCAACGTGATCTTGAAAGCTGCCGAACAGAAAAATCGCCAGATCGATGCCTTCGCGTAGATCCAGATGAAAGCGCACGCCCGAGCGCGTCACAACCTGCTCGTCCTTGGAACCCGCGATCTTCAGCAGCCGGTAAAGCAGGCGTGCGGCCTTGATTTTGGATTCGGTGGAAAGCATGTGAGTCGATTTTACACAAACTTTAGTTTTCTCGCGGCGAACCACACCATGCGCAGCAGCAGCCAGCCGTGACGCCAGCGATGGATGTTCGTCGTGCCATAGGTGCGGTCGCAGTAGCGGATCGGGATGTCGGTGATGCGCAGCCCCAGTCGTGCGGCACCAAACAGAAGATCAAAATCACCGAAGGGATCGAACTCGCCGAAATACGCCCTGCCTGCCGCTAGCCGCTCGTAGTCGCGACGCAGCATCACTTTCGTGCCACACAGCGTGTCCTTGACCGGCTGCCCCAGCAGCCAGGTGAAAATCAGGCCAAATGTTTTGTTCGCACACAGATTGAGGAAGCGCATCGCCTCCTGCTGCATCGGATAGACCAGCCGCACGCCGTTCGCGAACTCAGTGCGGCCCGTGGCGATGGCGGCGTGGAATTTGGGCAACTCCTCGGGCTGCACGGTCAGGTCTGCGTCCAATATCATGAGGATGTCTCCCGTGGCCGCTGCAAATCCTGTGCGCACGGCATCACCTTTGCCTTTGCCAGATTGCTGCAGGCAGGTGATGCGCTTTTCCGGGAATGCCTGTGCCATCCGCTGAATCTCATCCCAGGTGTTGTCACTGGAATGGCCTTCTACAAAAATCAATTCGGTCCCGCCACCCATTTCGGGAGTCCGGCGCACCGCCGCCTCAATATTACCAGCCTCGTTGCGCGCTGGGATAATGACTGACACCGTCATGGCTTTCGCCGCAGACGGCGGCAGCGGTCTTGCCGTGCAAAAGATGGCAAGACACACGGGCGGCAGCAGCGGTGCCAGGCAGCGGTTGAACAGAAAATCCAGGCCAGGCACCTGGAAGGGCAGCAGAATCCGCCCGGTGGTGCTGACGGTCTCCCAGCCGGAGATGTGCAGCAGGTTGCGCACATCGTCGTGCGAGAGCCAGTTGGTCTCCGGCTGGCGCGTACGCATGCCGGTCAGTGCTGCAAGGAAGGAAAGCGGCTGCCACAGGGTGTTGAAAAAATTCACGATGAGCCGAGTCCGTGCATGGCTCACACGATGCAGCCGTTCGAAGATCAACTGCACATCAGCGGCGAAATTGATCGTCTCCGAAAGAATGATGATGTCGAACGTCTCATCGAGCGCCAGCGTCTCGCCAGCCTGCACATGAAACGTGCCATCAGGCATGCGCTCACACGCCTGCTGGATCAGCCGCTCGGACAAATCCACTCCCACACGCCTTCGCGCCTGCAAGCGGCTGAGCAGCCGCCCATTGCCGCAGCCGATCTCCAGCACGCTCGCTTCCGGCGGAATCTGTAGTTGGTAATAATGCGCCAGCATCGCGTGATACGCCGCCGCCGCCCAACCCGGCTTCAAGCCAGGATCATTGTAGAAATCCGCCAAGGACTTCAATTGATCACCCACCAACGGGGGAAGGTCGTGAGATGGAAAATCAGGCATGGCATGGCCATCGGGTGTTCATGGCCGAGCATACAAGACGCTCCCGTCTGGAACAGCCGAATTTTCACCCGCCGTGCCGGTTTGTATGAACGTAGGACGGGCGTGGCGACAGCCCGCCCGTCTCGACGCGTTCGCTAGTTCACAGGCCTCCGCACTTCTCCAGAGCCGGACGGTTCGGCGACGAACGCCGTGTTGCGATTGAGAAACCATCCCGCCGAACACATCCGGCCTGCGGTCAGATTTGCCCACGCCATCGGTCTATGGTCTGGTCCGTTGTGGAATTTCACCAGCTCCGTTACTTCATCGCCGCCGCCGAAGATTTGAGCATTTCGGGTGCGGCGAAGCGGCTGCACGTCACGCAGCTGGCGCTGGGCCGTCAGATCGCGCAGGGGCCGCATTGACGCTCTCAATACAACCTCGGCTTTTATCAATTCGAGGAACGGCAGCGGTTTGAGCAGGGTTGCGGCATGCAACAGCTCATCATCGACAAGCCCTATCGTTTCATTCCTTCCCGCAACAGCCGCTTTTGGAGCGTGCTGGTCAATCTCTGGTTGCCGGGGCATCTGCGGAAGGTCTATGGCATCCAGTCCTGTGAGTGCATTGGCGCGGAGCATCTGCGGGACTCGTTGAACGCGGGTCATGGGGTGCTGCTGGCGGCGAATCATTGCCGGCCTTGTGATCCGATGGTGATCGGGCGCAGTTTGCGGCCGCATGTGCGCTGTGATTTCAGCACGATGGCGAGCTGGCATATTTTTCATCAGAGCCGCATGCAGTCCTTCCTGCTGCCGCGCATGGGCGGCTTCAGCATGCATCGCGAAGGGATGGATCGTGAGTCGCTGAATCATGCGACGCAGATACTCGGCGAGGCACGGCGTCCGCTGATCGTGTTCCCGGAGGGCTTCATCACGCGCAGCAACGATCATCTGGCGAACCTCATGGACGGGGTGGCCTTCATGGCGCGGCTGGGAGCCAAGATGGCGGCGAAAATCGACCCGAAACGCAAGGTGGTGATCCATCCGACCTTCCTGCGCTATTTTTTCGAGGGCGGTCTCGAAGCGACGCTGCGCCCGGTGCTCAAGGACATCGAAACCAAACTCACCTGGCAGCCGCAGATGCATCTTTCCATGCGGGAACGCATTGCGAAGCTCGGTGAAGCGCTGCTCTCGCTCAAAGAGATCGAGTATCTCGGTGCCAGCCGCGCTGGATCACTCGCAGAGCGCGTTGGAACACTGATCGACCATCTGCTTTCACCCTTGGAAGCACGCTGGCTCAAAGCTCCAAGACGCGACAAGGACACCATGGAGCGCATCAAGGCCCTGCGCACCGCCATCGTGCCCGATCTGCTCGATGAAAAACTCTCCGAAGCCGACAAGACCGCTCGCTGGCGGCAACTGGCCGATCTCTACCTCGTGCAGCAACTGCACTGCTATCCCGGCAGCTATCTGGACACCTCGGAAGCACCGGAGCGGCTGCTGGAAACCGTGGAGCGCTTTGAAGAAGACCTCACGGACGTTGCGCGCCCGCATCCGCCGATGCGGGCCGTCGTGATGATCGGTGAAGCCATCGAAGTTTCGCCCGAACGACCACGCGGCGTGCCTGCTGATCCCGTCACGCTCGCAATCCGCCAGCGGCTCGAATCGCTCATGGCCGTCTCTCTCGACTATCGCCGATCCACTCAACCACAGAGACAAGATGACCACAGAGTCTGACCTCTGTGTCCATCGTGCCTCTGTGGTTCAACCCCTCACCCATCGTAAATCATGAACCTCACCACCATTCTCATCCGCCTCGGTATCGTCGTGCTGGCGCTTGGCGCCTGGCATTGGACGCAAATCCTCATCGCCCGCAAAACGGCGCCGCGTCACGGCCTGGGCGACCTCGTTCACGATCTCACCGCCCGCTGGCATGGCTGGTTCAGCCGCAATGATAGCGCGGCGAACCGGTTGCTCATCGTGAGTTCGTTCTTCATCGACGTGCTGGCGCTGTCCGTCATCGCGCTGGCGGTGTTTGGCGGCAGCTTCGCGCCGTTCATTGCGCTGCTGATTTTGTTCGGGCTGCGGCAGCTTTCACAGGCCATTTGTACGCTGCCGCCGCCTCCGGGCATGATCTGGCGGCATCCGGGCTGTCCGTCGCTGTTGGTGACCTATGAGGTGGGGAATGACTTCTTTTTCTCGGGCCACACGGCCCTGGCAGTGCTCGGCGCACTAGAACTGGCCCATATCGGCCCCGTGTGGCTCGGTATCGGCGTTGCTGTAATTGCGGTGGGTGAAATGGCGACGGTTTTGGTGCTGCGGGCTCATTACACACTGGACGTGATTGCCGGAGCTGCGGTAGCCTTCTTCGCCTATCACATCGCGGGCAGCATTTCGCCTGCGATTGATGTGTGGCTGCGTTGAACTGTGGAATTCCCCTCACCCCAACCCTCTCCCCGAAGCAAATGATGTGTGAAAAGAACGTCTTCGACGGGGAGAGGGAGATCGCTTTCGAGCCGTCCAGCACGAATCTCCTCTCCCCGCCCAAGACTTTGTTGCTCCATGATTCACTTCGGGGCTGCGAAGCCGCGTAGCGAAAGGCCGGGTGAGGGGCCACCCATTCACGCCCATGTCACCGTTGCTGGCTTGCATCACGAAAAGCAGTATTCATTCCCTCAATACAAACTCAAAGACGGTCGATTTGTCCGCCGCCCCGCCCCGCTGAAGACTCCCCTCGCATGAAAACAAGCACCTCTCCCGCGATCCCGCTGTGGCTCAAGATCCTCTACACAGCCTTCATGGCGGTTTTGATTCCCGTTTACTGGTATCACTACGGCCCGACGAACTTCCTCTACTTCTGCGACATCGCGCTGCTGCTCACTCTGGTCGGGGTGTGGATCGAGAGTCCGTTGCTCATCTCACTGCCAACGGTGGGCATTTTGATCCCGCAGGCGTTGTGGTGCGTGGATTTCTTGGTTCAGCTCTGCGGCTTCAAAATGACCGGCATGACGGCCTACATGTTTGATGAAACGAAACCGCTGTTCCTACGCGGTTTGTCCCTGTTCCACGGCTGGCTGCCGTTTCTGCTGGTGTATCTCGTGTTCAAGCTCGGTTATGACAAGCGTGCGCTGAAAGGCTGGACGCTCACCACCATCTGCTTGTGCCTGATCGCCTTCTTCCTGCTGCCCAAAGCGGGCGCCGTGCTGGCCGATCCGAATCTGCCACGCAACGTGGACTACGTCTTCGGCATGGACGATGCGCAGCCGCAGACCTGGATGAGCGCGGAACTTTATCTCGTGACATGGATTGTGCTGTTGATCATCCTCGTGTTTCTGCCCACGCACTTTGTTTTGAAGAAAATCTGCCCCACGCCCGAACAAGCTGCCGCCAAACACGCATGAACTCCTCCCCTTCCACGATCACCGAAAACAACTGGCGGCGCGGCTTCTGGTGCCTGATGGGCACGCAGTTTCAAGGAGCGTTCTCTGACAACGTGCTCAAGTGGCTGGTCATCTACCTGGTGATCGCGCAAAAGATGCCGAAGGAGCAGCTCGACAGTCTGGTGTCCGACTCGGGCATGTATTTTGCCATTCCTTTCCTGCTGCTCTCGATGTTCGGCGGCTGGATGGCGGATCGTTTCAGCAAGCGGCATGTGATGATCGGTGTGAAGACGATGGAGATCGGCATCATGGTCTTCGCCACCTATGCGCTCGCTTCTGGCAAAATGGGCCTGCAACTCGCCAGCATCTGTCTCATGGGCGTTCACAGCGCGTTCTTTGCCGCGTCGAAGTATGGCTCGCTGCCTGAAGTGGTACCGCCGAAAAAACTCTCGTGGGCGAATGGTGTGATCGAAATGCTCACCTTCCTCGCTGCGATCTTCGGCACACTGGCCGCCGCATGGCTGGCGGAGAGCTTTGCGGGCAAACCGGCGTGGTCAGGTGGCATCCTGCTTGGTCTGGCGATGATCGGCTGGCTGATGAGCCTGGGCATCACGCGTGTTCCTGCCGCGAGTCCTGACAAACCGCTGCGCCTCAACTTCCTCGGCGATCTGTGGCGTGAATTCCGCTGGATGCGCACGGATCGCGACCTGTGGCGGGCGAATCTCGGCAACACGGGCTTCTTTTTCATCGCCGTGCTGTTGCAGATGAACCTCGTTTTGTATGCAGAGCAGGTCATGCACATCAAGCCGATGGAAAACAGCGCCTTGCAGGTCGCGCTGGCTGTCGGCATGGCCGCAGGCAGCCTGCTGGCGGGAAAACTGAGCGGCGATCATGTCGAGTATGGCCTCATCCCGCTGGGAGCCTTCCTCATGGCGGCGATGGGCTTCGCTCTTGGCATCGATGACATTTCCAAGTCAATTTTCACCGTTTGCCTCACGCTGCTGGGCATTGGCGGCGGCATGTTCATCGTGCCACTGGCCGCCGTGCTGCAGCATCGGCCACCGGCGGATCGCAAAGGCTCGGTGCAGGGCGCGGCTTCATGGTTGTCGTGGGTGGGCATCAGCGCGGCGGCGTTGCTGCAAAAGGAGCTGAACATCCGCCTCGGCTGGACGCCGGGTGACATCTTCTGGTTCTGTGGAGCCTGCGCGGTCATCGGCGGCGTCTATGTGACAATGTCACGCCCGACCGCATTGCCCGCGTTGCTCAAACGCTGGTCGCATGGCAGGCTGAACGGCAATCATGGCTGAGATTCTCCTCCTTCCCTTCGGCAGCGCCGGCGATGTGTTTCCCTTCATCTGGCTGGGGCGGCAGCTCAAGGCGCGTGGGCATCGCGTGAGGCTGATCACGGCGTGCCTGTTTGAAGAAAATGTGCGGAATGCAGGACTGGAATTCATCGCGCTCGGCAAAGCGGAAGACTTTGAGGCGATGATTCATGATCCGCGCATCTGGCAGGCCGGCACCGGCACGAAGCTCGTGTTTGATTTCGCCGCCAAGTCGGTGGAGCCGTATCTCACCGCCATCGAAAGCTGCGGCCACGTTGATTTGATGCTGGCACCGATGACGGCGTTTGCCGCACGGCTGGCGCGTGAGAAGCACGGCATCCCGCTGATCACCGTGCATTTGCAGCCTGCCGTTTTCATGAGCGTGCATGAGACGCCGCTGCTGCATCCGGCGCTGCGCTGGCTGCGGCGCATGCCGGTGTGGTTCAAACGCCTGCTGTTCGCGCTGCCAAATCCGGTCGATTTCTTCGCGCTGCCGAAAGTGCGCCGCATCTGCATGGCGAATGGTGTGAAACCGCCGCGCAGCTTGTGGCGCGACTGGTGGGACTCGCCGGATGGCGTGCTCGTGCTGTTTCCCGAGTGGTTTGCCAAACCACAGCCCGACTGGCCGGTGAACTTGCTGCAATGGACGTTTCCCTTGGAAGATTTGGCAAAGGAGCAGGCACTCAAACCCGAGTTGCAGGCGTTTCTGGCCGCTGCTGAGCGCGTGGTCGTCTTCACACCGGGCAGCGCGAATGTTCAGGCCTCGCGTTTCTTTGCCGTCGCGGCCAAAGCAGTCGAACAAATCGGCTGTCGGGCCGTTTTCGTCACGCGTGAGCCGAAGCAAGTTCCGGCAAACCTGCCCGCAAACATCCTGACCGTCGATTTTGCCCCGTTCAGCACGCTGTTGCAGCACGCCACCGCGTTTGTGCATCACGGCGGCATTGGCACGATGTCGCAAGGTTTCGCGGCGGGTGTGCCACAGCTCATCATGGCGATGGCGCACGACCAGCCGGACAACGCGGATCGTTTGGAACGCCTCGGTGCTGGGATCGGCCTCAGCGTGCGGCAGTTCACGCCGGAACGCGTCACCGCCGCGCTGAGCCGTCTGCTTAACGAACGCGGGTTTCATGATTCGGCCGCGTTTTGCCAAGGCGAATTTGCTGAGCAGCCGGATGTGAACGTTTTGATGCGCTGGATCGAGGAGCGGGCCGCAAAAGATGGCTTGATTTGAAATAGGGTTGCCGGTGTAATCGCCGCATGAGCCGATTCATCACCTGCCTGCTGCTGTTCACCGCCTTCCTCCATGCCGATGAGTTTGATCCTGCCGACAACACCATCGTGCTCGGCAAGCGCGTGGGCTTGATCAAGCCCGGCATGACCTCGGTGGACATCGAGCGTGCTTACGGGAAGAAAAACCTCAAAAACATGGATCTGCCCGGCCCCGAAGGGTCCACGTTCCCCGGCGCGAAGCTGTTTGAGGGCACGGAGCGAGAATTGGAAATCGTCTGGGATCCTGAAAAGGAGAAAACCAAGCTCGTGTTCGACATCCGTGTCATCGGCACGGCGTGGAAGTTCGAGAATGGCCTCAAGAGCGGGATGACCGTCGAGGAAGTGGAGAAGATCAACGGCAAGCCGTTCAAGATCGCCGGGTTTAGCTGGGACTACGGCGGCTACGCGAACTTTGAAGGCGGCAAACTGGCTGGTAAGGTGAGCGTGCGCTTCAATCCAAGCAGCGAGGAGATCCCGGACTACCTGCAAGGCGACAAGCAACTCTCTTCCGGCGACAAAAAGTTGCGTGCGGTGAAGCCGCTCGTTGAGGAAGGCATCACGGTGTTCATGCGCTGAGCGAGCTTATTGCCTTCGACGCAGGCGCACTCCCCACCAGATGATCCAGGCAAGTGCCACCAACGCGATGATAAGGAGCAGCCACTGAATGATGAGTGTTGTGAATGCGTTGCGCGCATCCACGGCAGTTGGCGGTGGCGGAGGGTCGTTGGTTGAGCGCAAGTCTGCCAGACACTGGACCGGCACCACGAGAACGAAGAGAGCAAGCCTGAGTTTCATGCAGTGAGAGCGTACACACGCACATCAATGCCCGGCGAGCCGATGATGTGATCCGGCGGACGATTGGGGTGAGCGAACCCGGCCTGGAGAAGAGGCTTCACATCATGAGCTTCAAGGTTTGCATTCGCCAGCGGATAGGGCGTGTGATGCACCTGGCCGCAGCGGATGCCTTTCGGTGATTGCGAGAACAGCAGGTAGCGCTCGGCGAGGAAAAATTCGAGCGAGCCTGGCTCGGCGAGATGAGTTTGAGGCTGGAGGCGATAACGGAAGCGCGCTGCGCTCGGTTCGCTGCGCCGGTGGCAGGTGTAGTCGATCCACGAGTCCATATGGGCATTCAAGTCGCGCGGCAGCGTTTTGGAGTGCTCCAGCCCTCTGGAGCTTTTCGCAGGCCGGTGGACATTCGAAAGCGCCGGAGGACCGGCGCACTTCAGGACGCTCTCGCGGGCTTGCATATGCGCATGCTGATACGGCAGATGGAAGAACGTGCGCGCGGTCCAGACAGCGAGCGGTTGATTGCAGTCCAGCGAGTAAAACCACACGCCGGGGCGGCCTTGTTCATCGTGGACGTAGGTGCGCACGTTGAGTTCGAGGAAGTTGCTGATGCCGGGCACCGGCGGGCAGAAGCGCGGACGGATGCCGCGCATGAGGAACGGCACGATGGCGAGCCAGGCTTCGCCTTGAAACATGTCCACGAACAATCCGGGCGGCAGCGTGCGCTGGATTTCAGCTGCATCCCAGCGCCAGTGGAGGAACAGCAACTGCTCCCAGCGCTGATGCATCACATGCGCACGCGATGGACGCTCGCGGACAGCGAGGCGTGATTCGAGCGTGGGTGTGGTTGGCATGCGAGAGCATGATAGCACATGCTCAACCTGAAGAGCAGGCAGGAGTACCCGCTGCACCCGTCGCTCAAACGATTCGCGGCCATCCGCGTGAGGGCGAAATGGCCGCGAGAAGCGTTCTTGGATCTTGTGGTGCGTTGGACGGGCTAAAGCCCGGGACTACTCTCAGGCAAACAGCTTCGTCACCGGCTTGGCCTTCACGAGTTCACGCGGCTGATTGAGATGATTATAGACAATCGTCTCGGGATCGATGCCGACGGCGTGGTACATGGTGGCGAGGAGCTCGGTGGGATGCACGGCGTCTTCAGCCGGGGCGGAGCCGGTGGCGTCGGATTTGCCGTGGATGTAGCCGCGCTTGATGCCGGCACCACCGACGACGGCGGTGTAGCAGTATGGCCAGTGATCGCGGCCGTCGGCGCTGTTGCCGTTGCCGCTGGTGGACACACCTTTTTCGGGGCTGCGGCCGAATTCACCGAGGACGACGATCATGGTCTCGTCGAGCAGGCCGCTGGCGTCGAGATCGGAAAACAGCGCGCTGAGGCCCTGGTCGAGCATGGGACCGCTCTGGGTCTTCATGCGCGTGGTGAGGCCGACGTGGTGGTCCCAGGAGTGGTTGTCGGAGTTGGCGACCTTGGGCCAGATGACTTCGACGACGCGGGTGCCGGCTTCGAGCAGGCGGCGGGCGAGCAGGCAGCTTTGACCGAAGGTGTTGCGGCCATAGCGGTCGCGCATCGACATGGGTTCTCGATCCAGCGCGAACGCATCGCGCGCACGGCCGCTGGAGATGAGGTTCAAGGCCTGGCTGTAGTAGCTGTCGAGGCTCATGTCCTTCACGGCGGCTTCGATGGTGGGCATCTGGTCGTTGATGGCATCACGCAGCTTCGCACGGCGCTCCAGGCGCACGCTGAAGAGGTCGGGACGAAGCTGGAGGTCGTCGATCTTGATGCGGTCCATCTTGCCCATGTCGAGGTCATCGCCATCGGGGAAGAGCGTGTAAGGCTCGTAGGCCTTGCCGAGGAAGCCGGCGCCGCCGCCTTTGCCGACGACGTTGGATTCCTGCAAGGGACGTGGCAACTGCACGAACGGCAGCATGGGCTCCTTGAGCGGCTTGAGACGCACGATGTTGCTGCCGAAGTTTGGGAAGTCCTTCGCGTTTGGCGGCTCGAGCTGGCCGGATGGACTGACTTTGTCCGTCGTGTAGCCGGTCATGATCTGGTAGATGGCCGCCGTGTGGTTGAAGAGGCCATTCGGCGTGTAGCTCATCGAATTGATCATGGTGAACTTGTCGTTCACCTGCGCGAGTTTGGGCAGGATCTCGGTGAAGTGCTTGCCAGGAACCTTGGTCGGGATCGTCTTGAACGCACTGCGCACATTGTCGGGCACGTTCTCCTTCGGATCCCAGAGATCGAGGTGGCTGGGGCCGCCTTGGAGGTAAATCATGAGCACATGCTTCGCCTTGCCCCAGCCGGCACGGCCTGCACCCGCAGGTGCCGTGGCGGCACTGGCGGTCTGCGCACGCAGGATGTTGTTGAGCGTGAGGCCCATCATCGAGCCGCCGCCGACGCGCAAAATGTCGCGACGCGAGAAGCCGAGATTTTTGTCACAGAGGTCTTTGCCGGGAACGCCAGGGATGCGGAACATGGGGTGCTAGGGGTGAGTGTTTGGGGTCAATTTCAGCGGCATGTACGATCAGGCAGGGCTGATCTTGCCGTTTCGGGCCAGATCGTCCCCGGCGGGCAGGAAAGTCCATCCCCTGTAGCGGAATGCGTCAGCATTCCGGCAATGGTGATTCTCGTGCGCGCCGACGAAACTCTCACGAGTTCCGCTACTTCACCTCCGCCGCCGAAACGGATGCCAGAGCTGACCGAGGTAGTGCTTGGAAATGGGTTCATGGATGCCGAAGGACTCCGGCTCGTGATCGGGACAGCGGTAGGTGCCGAAGAGGATGTCCATGAGCGGCGAGATGTTGGCGTAGTTGCCGGCATCGCGGGCTTTGTCATGATGCCAGTGATGCAGCTCCGGCGCACCGATGAGCATGCGCAGCGGGCCGATGGGCAGGCGCACGTTCGAGTGGATGAAGATGGCCCACAACCCACGGAAGGCGAGAAAGCCCGCCAGCGTCTCCAATGGAAAGCCAAGGATGAACGCGGGAAGGTTGATGAGGCCGACGGTGTAAATCGTGTCGATGGGATGCTCGCGATGCGCCGCCAGCCAGTCGAGATGCTCGGCGCTGTGATGGATGGAATGAAAGCGCCACAAGAAGGGCACTTTGTGCTGCAACCGATGCGCCCAGTAGATGATGAAGTCGCTGAGCACGATCATTTCAATGGCCTGCAACCACCACGACTGCGCGGCGACGCTCGCGCGGAAATTTGCGGGCACGATGCCATCGAGCCAGCCACGAAAATGATTCAGCGCCCAGAACACCAGACCGCTCCAGAGTAGGTACTGGCCGAGCAAAAAGCACAGATCCGTCCAGAAGGCCGGACGCAGGAACTTCTGGCCTTCACGAGCGGGAAACAGCTTTTCCAAAGGGCGGAACAACATCACGAGGAACAGGATGCTCAGGCCGGAGGAGAGGATGACGGCGGGGAGGGTCATGGCAAGCCAGGTGATTTCGCAAATGGATCTCCGTTTGATGGTGGGGAGGACGGTGAGAAAGGATCAGCCGGCGCAAGCGAATCACCAGGAGCAAACGAAGCCGAAGATGGAAAAGGATCGGCAGTGGAAAAGCGGTTCCTGCTGTCGGATTCGAACTTTGCCTGCCAGCTTGAATAAGGTGTCGGCTGCGAAACCTTCGGTTTAACATCCGAATATGGATTCAGCGCAATTTCATACCCGAAAAATCCCAGTCGTCGCCAAGCGCCGAGTCCGAAGAAATGGACCGGGCCACTTTTGCTGCCCGCCATTATCGGGCGAACATACATGTAAGGCACGCCAACGGCTTCTGAAGGCTGGACAACCGTTGTTTTTCTCACCGAGAAAACCGGCTGATTGATGACCTTGGAACTGATGATGCGGAGGTCGCTCGCTGGTCGTTCACCCGACGGCGCTGGACTGCCGTGATTGATGAAGCCCTCGAACTCGGCGACCTCCGGCTGTAGTTCCAATTCTGCAGTGTTGAGGCCGAGCGGATCCGGCGGCGGTGTGTTCGGCGTGACCTGCGAATGCCAGACATAAGCCACCAGCAGTGTCAGTGAGAACAACACCACGGTGACTCGAGCGATTTTGGGCGGCAGGTTCATGGCTTCACGGGCGGCAGCAACGGTTTGCCGGTCTGCAAAGCGCCGGAGCTGATCGTGGTGCCGCCGGTGTAGGATTTGCTGCCGGGCATGATCAGCGTGCCGCTTTTGGAGCCGGGCATGACGGTTTGCGATGCTTTCTGGCTTTCGGCAGGGGAGATAAGATGGCTGATGCTCTTGGAGCCTGGCATGATGACCGGTTTGGCCTGCTGGTGCGTGAACCAGACGCAACCGATGAACAGTCCGAGCGAGGACAGGACGGCGATGAAGCGGAGCAGCGATTTCATGCGCAGGAGGATACCGGGAGGAGTGACCCGGCGTCGAGATTTTTTGCGCGGCTCAATCCGGCGCAAAGAGCGCGCTCAGCTCAATGCTGCTGTGGATGAGCTGGTCGCTCAGCTCGTTGCGGACGAGGCCGCTGCTGGTCACCATGGTGAGGAAGAGGGTCTTCCGGGTGCGGGTGTGGCGCTGGAAGATGTCGCGCTTCAGGTTCAGCGTCGCGGCATAAGCCTTGTCGATGAGGAAGGGCGTGTCGGTGAACTTCATCTCGCAGAGGTTGATGATATTGTCCGCGCGGTCGATGAGCAGGTCGATCTGGGCGCCACCGTCTGTTTTGCCGCGTGGCCGGTGCCGCCAGGCGGTGAGGGTGGTCTGCATGCCGGAGATGCCGAGGGCACGGCGGAGCTGCTGCCCGTGCTTGAGACAGAGCATTTCAAAAGCGTGGCCGCTCCAGTTCCGCCAGCGCGGGGTGCCGCGCAGTTGGAGCCAGTGGTCGCGCCCGGCGGCGGCCTTGGAGCGCGGTTTCATCCACGCGTGGTGAAAGAGGGAGAACTCATCGACGAGGCGGTAAATGCGGTCACGGCTGGCTTTGCGAAAGGGCGCGGTGGAGGCGATGAAGCCGCCGGCTTCCAGCTCCTCCAGCATCTGGCTCATGCCACCACCAGAGCTGAGGCCGGTCCGGGCCAGCAGCTCATCACGGCTGAGGCCCTCATCGACGGCGGCGAGCGCGGCGATGATGCGGAGGTATTCCTGATAGCCCTCGAAGAGGGAAGCATAAAGCCGCTGGAATTCCTCATACAGCGCACCTTTGGGATCAAAGCAGAGCTGGTCGATGTTTTGCGCGGCGGAAAGGCTGCCGCGCACCTGCTCAAGATAATACGGCACGCCGCCCACGGCCATGTACAGCTCCACGATCTGCCCCTGCTTCCAGCGCACGCCGCGTGATTCGAGGAAGGCGGCGGTGTCATGGAGATTGAATGGCATGAGTTGCAACTGCCGGGTGACGCGGGCGTGCAGGCCGCCACGATCACCCACGACGTGGCGCAGCATCCACGCGGCGGCGGAGCCGGTGATGATGAGCATGAGCTCCGGCCGCTTGGAGGCCCAGGCGTTCCAAAAATGCTCAAATGCGGGCAAAAAGCGTGATCTGGGCGAGGCCAGCCAAGGGAACTCGTCGAAGAACAGCACGCGCTTCTTCCCGGCGGGCAGGCGCTCGAGGTAGGCGGTCAAATCACTGAACGCCTCCTGCCAGGTGCGTGGCACGGCGGCGCGGATGCCTGCCGCCGCGCTGAGCGCGGCGGCGAAGTTTTGGAGCTGCTCGCCAAGCGTGGCCCTGCTGTTGCCCACAAGCTCAAAGGTGATGCGCCCCTCAAAGTGGCGGCGGATGAGGTAGGTCTTGCCAATCCGCCGCCGCCCATGCAGGGCCACAAACTCGGGCTTCCCGGAGCAGTACAGCCGGTCGAGCACCGCCTTCTCATAATCACGCCCGACCAGCGCAAGGCCGGGCTTGGTGCTGGTGCGGTTCTTCTTGGCGGGCATGGCAGAGGTGGCCCAGAAGTAAGTTGTGGCGAGTTTGATGGCAAGTTCAAACTCGCCACAACTTCAAATTTGCCGAGTTATGGCGAGATTGAATTCAAATCAAACTCGCCACAACTCATGCGTGGGGGCTCAATCCACAAACATGAACTCGTTGCTGATCATGAGCACCTGCGCGAGCTGGCTGAGCGGCTGCTGGGGCTTTTGGCGGCCAAAGGGCCAGCGATCGGAGCCGCAGAAGTCATTCTTGGCATGGGTGAGGACTTCGCCGTTGTCAGCGCGGGTGATTTGCGGCTGCCAGTCGAAGCTGTCGCTGTCGGTGCCGCCTTCGTTGTGAACGATGAAGCTCACGATGTCGCCGCGTTTCACGTCGGTGGAGATATGCGTGGGCACTTTTTTGTTTTGCGGCGTGCAGAAGTATTCAGAGACGATGCCGGTGCGGCTGTGGTGAATCCAGGCGCGGACGCCGTCGCCACGGTCGCTGTCGCGGCTCAACACGGCGTCGATGGTGACCTTCATATCGGCCGGCACATGCCAGCGAGCGGTGACTGCGAGGTCTTTGGGTGCGGCGTGGCCGCCGTAGTTGGCCCAGAAGGCGTGGCCCCATTTCGGATCGGCGCTGGGGATTTTCTCACTCGGGCTCCAGAGCTTCTGCCCGCCACCACCGCGCTCGGTGAGATGCGCAAAGGGCTGGAACTCGGCGAAGGCAGGTTTGCCATCGGGTGTGCGGGAGAGCTGCATCGAGCCGTAGCTCCAGCGGAAGGGTTTTTCACCATTGAGCGCTTCGGCATCCGCCGCGAAGCGATTGGCGAGTTCGACTTCATCAGGACGCGGATCGCGTGCAAGGATGCGATGATACATCGCGCGAATGGCTTCAGAATCGAGCGTGGTGCCGTTCAGCGGCGTTGCTTTGGCAACAGCATCGGCACGGGCGCGCATGAAGGGGCTGTTCATCAGGAAAAGCGCTTGCTGCGGCACGGTAGTGTTGAAACGCTGCGGGCTGTGGCTGTCGGGATTGGCGAAGTCGAACATCGCGGGCACGCTGGCCTGGTCGTAGCGGTCCACTTTGAGATAAAGCGTGCGGCGCGTGTCGGCGTCCTTCGCGTTTAGCTCGACGGCGCGTCCGCCGGAGGTTTGGGCGTTGAGTTCACCGGTGGCGGCGAGCAGTGCGTCGCGCATCGTTTCGTAATCGAGGCGCTGGCGGCTGAAACGGCTCAGCAGGTCGTTCTCGGCGTCCTGGGTGAGTTTTCCCGGCGTGGCGTGGCTGCTTTGCTGATACGTGCGGCTGGTGAGGATGAGCGTGTGCAGCTTCTTCAAGCTCCAGCCGTTTTCCATGAAGCTGGCGGCGAGATAGTCGAGCAATTCAGCCTGCACGGGTCTCGGTGTCTGCACACCGAAGTCGCTGGGCTGTGAAACGAGCGGCCTGCCGAAGTGCTGCATCCACACGCGGTTCACGATGACGCGGGCGGTGAGCGGGTTGTCCTTGCTGGCGATGTGTTTGGCAAGTTCGAGACGCCCGCTGCCATCGGTGAATTTTTCGCCGCCGAACATCGTGAGCCACGCACGCGGCGCGGGATCGCCCTGACGCGCAGGATTGCCGCGCACGAAGATGCGGCCGTCCTGCGGCTTCGACTTGTCGAGCATGACCATGGCACGCGGCGGTGCGCCGGGATGCGTGGCGTCGAGCTTGTTGCGCTCGTTTTTGATGCGCACCACGGTTTCGAGATCCTTGCGCGTGAAGAAGGCGTCTGCGCCCTCGACCGGCACGGACATCGGCGAGAGCTTGTCCTGCATGAGTTGGCGCACCGGCTCCACTTTGCTGTCGAGCATGATCTGCGCGTAGGTCGTGGCGACATCCTTCATCGACTTTGGCGGCGCTTTGGCAAAGCTGGCGGCGATCTCGGGCGAGCAACCGCTGTCAGGCTTCGCGAGTTCCTGCGTGATGGCGGGCGCCTTGGCGGCAAATTCACCCGCAGGCAGCGCGGCGAAGCGTTTCCATGCGATCATGGTGGCATGCGGCTTCGCATTGAGTGCGTAACGCTGCAAAAAGTCACGCCATTTGGCCGCCACCTTGTCGCGCAGCTTTGCCTGGCCTGCCTTGCCGTTGAAAACAGTCCTGTCGGTGATTCCAGACGCATCTTGAGCGAAGACGAGATATTCAGCGAGGCGCTCCGGCTTGCGGCACTCGTCATAGACCTGCTTCTTGTAGTCGAGTTCCTTCTGATTGATCACGTCAACCTTCGCCTCGTAATCCTTCGCGTCATTTTCGTTCGCCGTTTTGCCGATGACAGGCAGCTCGGTCTCCTCCGGCTCCTCGCTGCTGTTAAGGATGCTGTACATCGCGTAGTAGTCGCGGCTCGGGATGGGATCGAATTTGTGATCGTGGCAGCGCGCGCAGCCGATAGTGATGCCGAGCAGTCCGCGGCTGACGACATCAATGCGGTCATCGGTGATGAGCAGGCGGTCATTGATGAAGCGCTCGCCGACATTGTAGAAGCCGAGCGCAGCGAGGTGCGGCGAATTCGGCGTGGCAGCCGTGAGACGATCCGCCGCGAGCTGGTAGCTCACGAACTGGTCATACGGCATGTCATCATTGAAGGCCTTCACGATCCAGTCGCGATAGGTGTAGGCGTAAGGGTAGAAATTGCTGCGGCCCGCAACCTGGTAGCCGTTCGTGTCCGCATAGCGCACGACATCGAGCCACACGCGTGCCCAGCGCTCGCCGTAGCCCGGTTTCGAGAGCAAGGAGGAGATGAGAGATTTGAGGGCAGCGGGGTTAGAAGTGCTCAGTGCTGAGTGCTCAGTGCGCAGTTCTGCATGCGTGGGCGGCAGACCGGTGAGGGTGAGGTGGAGACGGCGGATGAGAGTCGGTGCATCAGCGGGAGCCGCGAAGTCGAGGCCGACGGCTTTAAGCTTGGCGTGAACAAACGCATCAATCGGGTTCGCACTCGGATACTGAGCACTAAGCACTGAGAACTGAGCACTTGATCCCGGCACCGGCTTGTAAGCCCAATGCTGCATGGGATCGGCCTTCGCCGCCGCGTGATCGGTCACCTCTTTCTCCGCCGGCCATGGCAGGCCGAGGCTGATCCATTTTTCGAGCGCGGCGATTTGCGGCGCAGGGAGTTTGTCGCCC
Organism: Prosthecobacter sp.; assembly: GCF_046154365.1. GTDB lineage: Bacteria > Verrucomicrobiota > Verrucomicrobiia > Verrucomicrobiales > Verrucomicrobiaceae > Prosthecobacter. Next base: position 10,220 of record NZ_JBJXFV010000183.1, on the reverse strand, counting down.
TTCTTCGGCATCGCTTCGACGCCAGAGACGTGATTGATGGCCTTGATCAGCTTGCTCGTGCTCGGATTGCCGGGTTCGATGACTTTGCCATAATCGCTGCCGCGCACGACGGCGGCACGCGAGTCGAGGCGCAGACCGTTTTGATGCTTGTGCGCGCCATGGCACTCGTAGCAGCGCTCCGCGAGCACCGGGCGGATGTTCTTCTCAAAGAACTCGATCTGCTCCGGCGGAAACGAATCCACCGCCGAGGCGAACGAGCAAGCGACGGCAAGGCCGCCCAAAACAAGATAGGGAAACTGGAAACGTGGGGTCATCTGGGGGTTTTGGAGCACTGCACTCTAGTGCCGAACTCCAAAAACCAAACGCGCAGCGAACGTGCACCTTGCAGGCGGGGATCAGCGATTACTTGGGAACGTCCAAGCCGAGAGACTTGATCGAAGCCTCAGCAGCTTTGGCATCGTCGGTGCCAGGAACGGCCTTGATGACGGCTTGGAGCCGCTTGAGCGCATCCGCCTTGTCGCCGAGTTCGGCGGAGGCACGTGCGATGTTGTGCTGTACGATCCAATCACGTGGCGCAGCTATTTCGGCACGCAACAGATACTCACGACCCTCCTTCCATTCGCCGCGATAGAGATGGCGAATAGCAGCAAAGTTCAACAATTCAACATTGCCGGGCGCAAGTTCGAGCGCCTTCAACGCGCAGTCTTGAGCGAATTTATCCGTCTCATCTTTCTCAAAGCTGTAAAGCCAGCGAATACGGGCTTCGACCTCCTCAAGAGCTTTTTTGAGCGGAACTCCGTCGATTTGTTCGTTGTCGATCCAGCGCAAGGTTTGCGGATCCTTCGCTGCTGTGGCGAGAAGATCGAGAGCTGCGGTTGTGACGGCTTCGGTGTCTTTTATGCGCTGTGACATGGCCATGCGGCCAACGTGGATGTCGAGACGCTGCGGAAACTTCTTTGTCGCCGCCTTGAGGATATCCTCTGCACGCTTAATGATGGCCGGATCTGGTCCCTCAGCGATGGAACCGACCTGCTTGCCCGTCTTGGGATCGGTGAGCACCGCAATCGCGTCTTTTTGATCCCCAGCGACGATGTTGACGGTCTCTGCGGCCTTCGCCAGGGCATTGGCAGGGAGGATGTAGGCATCCGGGTTGTCGGGCTCCTGCTTGATCCACTCTGCGTGGCGCTTCTCGATTTCTGCGATACTCCGATGCTTCTGACAGAATTCGTTCACACGTTCCTTGAGCGGTCTTGTGTCGGAGGCGAAACTCGACACGACACCTAGATATAGAAAGAGAAGATGTTTCATTATTATGGGGCACAGATAGCAGTGAGATTGAGAGTGTCATCTTGCATAACGATGGCTATCCTAGCATGGAAAAATCTCCGAGAGATTACGACGCTAGGACGCTCAAACGGCCGCACGGCTTGACTGATCTGTGCAAGATCATCACGCTTCACCCTGTTCCCTGCCAACCACCATGACCAAACTGCTCATTCCAACCCTGCTGCTCGCGCTACCGCTTTGCGCCGCTGATTTGAAGTTCAAGAAACTCACGCTCTCGAATGAATTCTGGTGCGAGGGCGCGCACTTCGCCGATTTCGACCAGGACGGGCAGAACGACATCTGCGCCGGGCCGTTTGTGTGGTGGGGGCCGGAATTCAAGGAGCGCTCGGCCTACAGTGCGCCGAAGGCGGAACGCAACAAGCCGCTGACTGACGAGGCGTATGTGCCGAATCACGCCAAGTTCATCGAGTCCGCGCCTGAGTTCAAAGGCAAGGCGGTCGATCCGCTTGGTTACTCGGATTACTTCCTTAGCTACACGCACGATTTCAACGCCGACGGCAAGATGGACATCCTGGTGTTCTCCTGGCCGGGCGACATCACGGCCTGGTATGAAAACCCCGGCAAGCGCGGCACCGAAGCATGGAAGCGCCACATCATTTTCGACGTGACGGACAATGAGTCACCGCAGCTCGGCGACATGGACGGCGACGGCAAACCGGAACTGATCTGCCACACCGGCGGTCGTCTGGGTTATGCCTCGCTCGACTGGGCGAATCCCACGCAGCGTGGGACTTACCACGCCATCGCCAAGCCGGACATCAAGCGCTACTTCCGCTACACGCACGGTTACGGCTTCGGCGACATCAACGGCGACAAGCGCCCCGACATCCTCGACAAGGACGGCTGGCGCGAGCAGCCGGGCACGGCTTCGGAAGAATGGGTGTTTCATCCGGTGCCCTTTGCACCCGAAGGGGCGCGCGGTGGTTCGCAGATGCAGGTCTATGATGTGAATGGTGACGGTCGCAACGACGTGCTCACGAGCTGGGACGCGCATGGTTACGGCTTCGCGTGGTATGAGCAGCAGGCCGACGGCAGCTTCGCCACGCATCAGATTCTCGGCGAGAAGCCGGAAGACAGCCCGCACGGCGTGAAGTTCACGCAAACCCACGCCACCACGATGGCGGATGTCGATGGCGATGGCGTGCTCGATCTCATCACCGGCAAGCGTTACTGGGCCCACGGCCCGAACAAGGACGCCGAACCCGCTGCTCCTGCGGTTCTGTACTGGTTCCAGACCAAACGTGACGGCAAAGGCGGCGCGGACCTAATCCCGCATCAAATCGACGCGGACAGCGGCGTCGGCACACAAGTATCGGCTGGTGATGTGAACAAGGACGGCAAGACCGACGTGATCGTCGGCAACAAGAAGGGCGTGTTTGTGTTTTTGCAGGAGTAAAGCGTTCGTAGGGTGGGTGTGGCGACAGCCCGCCCGCCTCTTTGCGTCCACGCCAACACGATGCGCTCCCAAACCGTCGGGCGGTGCTGCGAAGTTCTCCAAGATGCTGGCGCAGGTTTCTGGCGCAGCACACACCCAACCTACAGCAACACATCGCCCGCCTGAAGCGGGTGGCCGCGCAGGAAGTCGGCGGCAGACAAACGTCTGCCGCCTTCGATTTGGACTTCGGTGAGACAAAGTAGGCCGTTGCCGCAACTGACGACGATGCCGTCGGCATTGGCACTGACAATGGTGCCAGGTGTTGGGCAGGCGTCGGCGTTGGCGATGATTTGAGCGCGATGAATCTTCATCTGCACGTCCTTGAGCATGCATGATGTACCAGGCCATGGCGTGAAGGCACGGATGAGGCGGTGGAGTTCGATGGCGGGACGCGTCCAGTCGATGCGTCCGTCCTGGCGCGTGAGTTTGCGGACGTGCGTGGCTTTCGCGGTGTCCTGTATTTCACGTAGCGGGTGGCCAGCGGTGAGGAGATCGAGCGCGGTTTCGAGCGCGGCGGGGGCCTGTTGCGCGAGTTTGTCATGCACGCTGCCGCCGGTGTCGTCAGCGGCGATGGGCAGGCGCTGCATGAGCAGGATGTCACCGGTGTCGAGACCTTCATCCATGAACATGATGGTGACGCCGGTTTCTGAGTCGCCATCGCGAATCGCGGCCTGGATCGGTGCGGCACCGCGATGACGTGGCAGCAGCGAGGCGTGGATGTTCAGGCAGCCGAATTTAGGCACGTCGAGCACAGCACGTGACAAAATCTGTCCGTAGGCGACGACGACGGCGACATCGGCATTGAACGTGCCGAGTTCCTCGACGGCGTGGCGGATTTTCGGTGGCTGGATGACCTGAATGCCAGCGGCGAGCGCACGCACCTTGATCTGCGGTGGGGTGAGCACTTGTTTGCGGCCCACGGGCTTGTCCGGCTGCGTGACAACGCCGACGACCTCGTGTTTCGTCGTGTTAAGCAGCCATTCCAGCGAGGGAAGGCCGATGTCGCCGGTGCCGATGAAAAGGACGCGCATGGCCGCTCTAGATCCGCAGCTTTTCCTGCTCGCGCCAAGCTTCCAACGTCATGATGCTGCCGATGATGTCGTAGAGCACTTTGGCGGGCGACTGGCTGGCGTCGATATCGACGATGCGGTCGCCGATGTAGTGATCGAGGATTGGCTTGGTTTCGGCCTCGTAGGTGGCGAAGCGGTTTTGTATGACGCTTTCGTTCGCATCATCGAAGCGGTTGTCCTTGAGGGCGCGTTTGCGCAGGCGGCGGGCGAGTTCCGTGCGGTCAGGACAGGAGAGATGAAAAACTTTGAGCACCTCGATGTCTGCTTCCATGTATTTGGCCTGCTCGACGTTGCGCGGGATGCCGTCGAGCACCAGGAAGTCGATCTCCGGCTTGAACTGATGCGAATCGACGCGCTGTTTGATGTTCGCGCGCCAGAGCTGCACCGTCAGATCATCAGGCACGAGTTCGCCGCGGCTGGAGAACTCGACGAACTTCTGTCCGAGGGACGTGCGGGTGTCGAGGGAGCGAAACACATCGCCGCAGGCGAGATGATGGAAACGTGGAATGGAACCAAGCACCTTGCCCTGCGTGCCTTTGCCACTGCCTGGAGCGCCAAGAATGAGGAAGGTGCGAAATTTTGCGGGCGTTTTATCGTCGGACATGAGCGGGGATGCTAACACGCTACGGTTTTGACACAACTTGCGCGACGGCCAATTTCACCCGCTCGTAAGACAGCGCGGACAAATCATGGCTGTCTTCACGCAAAACCTGCACCCAGGGCTGCGGCGGCGCCCAGACCGCCGGATCAGTGGGACCAAAGAGCAGGAGCGACGGCACGCCGCAGGCCGCAGCGAGATGGGAGATGCCGCTGTCGTGACCGAGAAAGGCGGTGCAGGTGGTGAGGCGGGTCGCGAGTTCGGAGAGTGGCAGCGAATGCCAGTTCGTATGCTGCGTGATCTTCACGCCACGGGCTTCTTCGGCTTCGCCGGTGATGAAAACGATCTCATGGTCGGGAAGTTCATCGGCGAGGCGAAGCCAGTGCTCCAAGGGCCAGTTTTTCTTCACCGAGCCGCTGCCGGGATGAATGACGATTTTTCCGGATCGCTCAACTTTCGAAGGATAGAGCGGTTTTTGAAGCAGATCGTCTTCCAAGAACATGGCGAGCTTCCCCAGGCCCTTCGCGAGTTGTTTCGAGGCATGTTCGCCGTCGTTTTGCACCCGCGATGCACATTCGATGAGCGTTGTGACGCCGACACGCTCCAGGCTGGCGCGGAAGTGGCCATCGGGGTCGTAGAGGAAGCTGACGACGAGATTGAAGCTGCGCAGATGTTCTGCGAGCGCTTCGTCGATGGGCGCGGTTTTGGCGAACAGCGGGGCCATGGTGCGATGTTCGAGACTGCGCACGGAATCGGCGAGGCCAGCGCTGCGGGCGAGTTCGGCGATGGCGGGGTAACCGATGATCTCAAGGTGGCAGCCAGCGATGGTTTCGCGCAGCAGCCGTATCGCTGGCAGCGTGAGGATGAAGTCGCCAATCGCACCGCCACGAATGACGAGGACGCGGGACTGCATCAGTAGAACAGGATTGCGGTGACGAGCAACACCACGCCGTAGGCGATGCCGGAATACACCGCCAGATTCCAGCGCTGCGGTTTGGCAAGGAGCCAGTTGATCCAGTCACGCATGAGGAAAGGCATGCCGATGAAGTACATGCCGACGATGATCCAGACATAGGCCAGAATGGGCAGCAGCAGACGGCTGGTCTGCGGTTGCAGGAAGGCGGCGGTCAACACCGGGCCGGCGACGAGTAGCATGAGTGAACCCAATGCCCGCACGGCGAGAAACTCCTTCACATAGATCAGCACGGCGACGAATCCGCCGGCGACGATCATGATGAAGATGCGGCGCATGTGGAAGAACTCGCCCATGTCCATGTTGGCGAGCGCGAAGGCACTCCAGATGAAATCAATCGTGAGCAGGATCACGCCCCATTGGTAGGTGCGGGGAAAGGCTTTGAGGAAGGCCTGGGTCTTCGCGGTGTTTTTCAGCGCCCAGCCGTGGGTCACGATCAGCGCCAGCGCCACGACGATGCCAGTTCCTTTGAGCGGAATGCCGCCGGTGGGAGCCTGGTGGTAGAGATAGTCGTAGAGATCGGCAAACATGCGCGTCGAGCGGGGGAAAACGGGCGCACAGGTGGCGCAGACCGCCCAAATGCGCAAACGCGATGTTCCTGCGGGAGGATTGAGGTTGCCCAAGCGGTGCGCAGAGACAGTTTGAAGCCGCCTCCCCCCATGAAAGAAAAAAAAGAAAACACCCCGGCATGGTATGTCGTCCACACCCGTCCGAAGTGTGAGCACATTGCGGCATCGCTGATGGCTGGACTCGAAGGCGTGGAGACCTACTGCCCACGCATCCGGTTTCAAAAGAACACGCGGCGAGGGAAGGTGTGGTTCATTGAGGCGCTGTTCCCGAGCTACTTTTTCGCCCACTTCATCCCCGCCGAGTCCATGCGGGCGGTGAACTACTCGCAGAGCGTGATCCGCGTGGTCGATTTTGGCGGCAATCTCACCTCGGTGCCGGACAAGGCGATTGCGCTGCTGAAAGCGGAGATGAAGGACGTGGAAATTTGCGAGGTGGAAGTGGGTGTGAAGGTCGGTGACATCGTGGAACTGACTGAGGGGCCGATGCGCGGCATGAAGGGCATTGTGAATGCGATGCTCACCGGTGTGGAGCGTGTGCGCATCCTGCTGGAGTTCCTGGGCCGGGAAAATGCGGTGGAGGTGCCGCTGTCAAAAATCCTCACGGAGCACCAACCGCGTGCGGTGATGGCGGGGAAGGGCCGCTAAAGCAAGTCGGGATTGATACCCAGTTCACGGAGCTTGGCGGCGAGTAGTTCCGCACGTCTGGCTGCGGTATCCGCACGTTTGGTTTCGGTATCCGCACGTTTGGCTTCTGCGTCTGCGCGCACGGAGATCTGGCGCTGGGTTTCCATGAGTTTGCCGTCCGGGCGGCGAATCCAGAGACGACCTGCGGGGTCGAGGCCGAAGGTCAAGTCGAGCAGCTTGCTGTGCCAACTGCCGTCAGCCGCAGGGGGCGTTTTATGCAGGCCGACACCACCGTTGCGGAGGAAGGAGGAAAATTTGCCCCGCCGATAGTCATAGATAAAAAACTCCCGACAGCCCATGTCTGAGTAAAAGTCGAGCTTATCCATCATCTCGTCCGCCGTGTTGCTTTTGGAGATGAACTCGAAGACCACGTCTGGCATGCGGTGCTGCTCTTCCCACTGCTTGTAGCTCAAGCGTTCGCCAGCAGGGTGATCGAGCACGACCATGACATCAGGTGCTTTGCAGATGTCTGGCCGGCCTTCGATGGGGTACCAGAGCAGATCGGCGGCCACGAAGACATCCGTGCGGTCACCAAACCAGTCCTCAAGACCGTTCTTGAGGAAGGTGATCCATTTGAGATGTTCGGTGTCGTTGCTCAAGGGTTCGCCATTGTCCACGGGATAAATCAACGTTCCCGCCCGGTCTGTCTCAAACGGTTGGGTGGGTGCCTGGATGATCATGGGGCAAGAATAACCTTCTCGGCTATCACGTCAATGCGGCATCGGCATTGCATCACGGGCATTGCAGCGTAAGTGCTGCGTCCCAAAATCATGCTTACCATTCGCGACGTCACCAAGACCTTCAATGCGCGCACGCTGTTCAGCGCTGCGTCGATGACCATCAACTATGGCGAGCGTGTGGCGCTGGTGGGGCCGAACGGGGCGGGCAAATCGACGCTGTTCTCGCTGATCCTCAAAACGGACACGCCGGATGCCGGTGAGATCATCCGTGATGAGTGGACGACGGTCGGCTACCTGCCGCAGGAGAGCGAACCCGTCGGTGAGGAGACGGTGTTGGAGGTCGCCACGGGCAAGGCGGGCGAGATTGAGGCGCTGGAGAAGATTCTGCGCGAGTTTGAAGCCGCTGGCGATGTGTCGAGCCCGGAATATTTTGAGGCACATGCCAAGCATGATGCGCTGGAGAACCCGCAGGCTGAGGCGAAGGCGAAACGCATTCTCAAGGGCCTGGGCTACAAGGAGGAGGACTTTGCACGGCCTGCGCGTGAGTTCAGCGGTGGCTGGGTGATGCGTGCGCACATGACGCGGCTGCTGGTGATGGAGCCTGATCTGCTGCTGCTCGATGAGCCAACGAATCATCTCGATCTGCTCTCGCTGATGTGGTTCCGCAATTATTTGAAGAACTACCCTGGCGCGATCCTCATGATCTCGCATGACCGCGACTTCATGGATGAGCTGGTGCAGCAGGTCTATGAGATCGACGAAGGCCGGTTCATTGCCTACCAGGGCAACTACAGCGAGCATCTGGAACAGCGTGAGGCTAACTGGGAGCGGGCGAACCAAGCTTACAAAAACCAGCAGAAGGAAATTGAGCAGATTCAGGAGTTCATCGACCGCTTCCGCTCGGTGGCATCGAAAGCCTCACAGGCGCAGAGCCGCGAGAAGCAGCTCGCGAAGATGGACAAGCTCGACAAGCCGCGACCGCTGCGGAAACCCTTCCGCTTCAATTTCCCGCAGCCACAGCGCAGCGGGCAGCGCCTGATCGCGCTGACGGACATCTATCAGGCCTATGAAACGAAGCAGGTCTATCGCGGCCTCGACCTCGAAGTCGAGCGCGGTGAGCGCACCGTGCTGGTGGGGCCGAATGGCTCGGGTAAATCGACGTTGATCAAGATTTTGGCCGGTGAAGTGCCATTTCAGAAGGGTGAGCGCAAGCTGGGCACGAATGTGAAGCTCGGTTACTTCTCGCAGCATCGCGCGGACACGCTGGACCCCGATTGCAGCGTGCTGGAGGAGTTGAAACGCGTCGCGCCGGAAATTCGCGAGGATGAAGCGCGCAGCATTCTCGGTTCATTCCTGTTCAAGCGTGAGGACGTGCATAAAAAGTGCCGCGTGCTGAGCGGTGGCGAGAAAAGCCGCGTGAATCTGGTCAAATTCCTCGTCGATCCGCCGAACCTGCTGCTGATGGACGAACCGACGACGCATCTCGACATCTGGGCCATCGAGGGCTTGATCCTGGCGCTGCAAAAGTTCGAAGGCACGCTGGTCTTCATCAGCCATGACGTGCATTTCATCCGCAGCCTCGCGACGAAGGTGCTGCACATCAGTGACGGCGTGGTCACGACCTACTCAGGCGATTACGACTACTACTTGCAAAAAACCGGCGCGGAGGAGAATGCGCGCGCGGCGGTGGTGGCGGCGTGAAGAGTCTGGTAACGGCAGGGTTGGGCCGCCCCTGCCGAGCTCACCAACGCGCCTGCCTGCCACTGCGGTTGATCCCAGGCCACGCGGTCATGCTTTCAAGGCTCACCTCGGCTGCTTGCGTTCTTCACAACTCCGTTTGTCAGCCCGTTGCAGCCTGACACCGTTTCTCGAGCCGTGGGGGCAAGACGGGAGCGCGGAGACTCCTCTCCTCTGCTTTAAACCCACTCCGCGCACAGCAGCTCCGCCTGCGCGAGCACCGTCTTCACGGCCTCTTCCTGCAAATCCGGCGGGTAGCCGTGTTTGTTGAGGATGCGCTTCACCATGACCTTGATCTTGGCACGAGCGCTTTCGCGGAGGGTCCAGTCGATGGTGACGCTCTTCTTCACCTGACTGATCAGCTCGGCGGCGATCACCTTGAGCTTCGCGTCGCCCATGGCTTGCACGGCACTGTCGTTCGCGGCGAGGGCGTCGTAGAAGGCCACCTCATCATCCGTCAGGCCCAGGTCTTCGCCGCGCTTGGTGGCGGCGTCGAGGTCCTTGGCGAGTTTGATCAGCTCTTCGATGACCTGCATCGTGCTGATGGCGCGGTTGTGGTAGGCGTTGAGGGTCTTCTTGAGTTTCTCGGAGAAGACCTGGCTCTGCACGAGGTTGCGCTTGGAGCGCACCTTGAGTTCGTCCTTGAGCAGCTTCTCCAGCAGCTCGGCGGCCACGTTCTTGTGCTTGAGGCCGCGCACTTCGGCGAGGAATTGGTCGCTCAGGATGCTGATGTCCGGCTTGGGCAATCCGGCGGCGGTGAAGACGTCGATCACTTGGCCTTCGGTGGTGATGGCCTTGCTCACGAGCTGACGGATAGCGGCGTCGATCTGCTCGGGCGTCTTGCGGTTGCTGCTGCTTTGCTTGTTCAGCGCGGCTTGCAGGGCTTGGAAGAAGCTCACGTCATCGCGGATCGCCGTGGCTTCATCGCTCGCAGCGCAGAGGGCAAAGGCGCGGGAAAGTTCCGTCACCACCTGCACCCAGCGCTTCTTGCCGTCCTCCTGTTCGAGGATGTGCTCCTGTCCGGCGGGGATGAGCGCGAGGCGCTCGGTGGGTTTGCCGCTGGTCCACTTGTCCCAGTTGAAGCCGTGCATCAGGTCGCAAGCGATGCCGTGTTTCTCCAGCATCAC
>NZ_JBJXFV010000180.1:0-11730 GCF_046154365.1 Prosthecobacter sp. | reverse complement strand
CCAAACGCAAAACAAGTCTCTCGCCGGGGAGAGGGAGCCTGACGCTGGCGCACGATATTCAGGTCCCTCTCCCCGCGAGAAACGTGTTGCGCAAACAGGCGAGCTTCGGGGCTAGCGAAGCGCCGCGAAGCGCCGCGAAGCGCCGCGAAGCGCCGCGAAGCGAAAGGTTAGGTGAGGGGCCAGTTCGGCGTTCGTTGCAGGATTGCTTAACGGCATTGGGATTAGCGGCTTGATGCCTTTGCGTGCGCCCGGCTGGCCTGGCATAGGATTTGATGCCGTGCGGCACCTCAGGCCACCGCCATTTCCTCGCGCTGCTTCCAGCGCTGCTCGTGCCTGAGCAGTTGGCGGAAGAAATCATCTTCTTGTTTCGGCTCCGCGCCGGCCTCCAGCGGCATGCTGAGTTTGATTTCCAGCCCGCGTGGCGCGAGGTGGCGGGCCTCGGCGCTGCCGCCGTGGAGATGCATGGTGACATAGCAGGCCATCATGTTCACGCCGAAGTCATCCGGCTTGCGACTGCGGGTGTAGAAGGGGTCGAACAGGTTCACCGGCTTGTCCTTGCCCTCCCAGGCCCCGGTGTCGCGCACATACATCACCACATGGTCCTGGCCTGCGGCATCGCGTTTGACCTTGGCGCTGATCTGGATGCTGTCGCCCGTGCTGAGGTGCGTCAGCTCCTCCATGAACAGCAGCCGCCACATCTGGCGGAAGCGCCCGCCATGCACGCGCAAAGGCGGCAGGTCGGGGTCGATCTCGATGTCCACATGCAGGTTCTTTTCATGCAGCGAGTTGGCGAAGACATTGATCATCTCCTCCAGCACGGCGTTGAGCGTCACCTCATCACTGCGGTCGAGCCGCTTCGCATGCGAGCCATCGGCAAGGCGTGACAGCAGCGACTGGATGCGCTCGATCTGTGACTGCGCCTGATGCTGCACATCGAGCCAGAACGACGGATCACGCGGATGCGCACCGCCGATCTCCTCCATGAGCTTCATCGGTGCCAGATCAATGAATGCACGCACGACCGTCAGCGCATTGCGCAGGTGATGGTTCAATCCTTCCGCCAGGATGCCGAGGCCGGACACTTTGTCCGAGGACAGCATGTGCCGCACCGTCTCAGCCTTCTCCACCAGCAACTGCTCGCGCTCGACCATCGCGTGGTAGTAATCCAGCGCGTGCTTGATCACGATGGTCAACTCGTCGGGGTCCCACGGCTTGTGCAGATAGCGGAAGCAGCGGCCCGAATTCACCGCATCCACCGCCGCCTGATAATCCGTGTAGGCCGTGACGAGAATGCGTACGAGGTTCGGATTGAGCTTCCGCGCATGTTCCATCAACTCGACGCCGCTCGGACCCGGCATGCGCTGATCGGTGAGCAGCAGACCGATCTTCGGCCCATACTCCTGCAGGACGCGGTAGCCATCCACCGCATTGTTCGCGATGTGAATCGTGTACTCGTCACCAAAGATCTCCTTGAAGTAATGCAACGCCTTCTCCTCGTCATCGACGTAGAGAATGTGATAAGGCGATAGCAGCGGGTTGGGCATGGCTTTAGTGGTTCTCAGGCTTCTTCAGGCTCAGCGTGAACTGCGTGTGGCTGCCCTCGGCGCTGTCGATCTTTACTTCGCCGCCCATTTGCTGGATCAGGCGGAAACAGATGCTCAGACCGAGCCCCATCCCCTGCCCCACCTGTTTCGTGGTGAAGAAGGGATCAAAAATCTTCTTCAGGTTCTCCTGCGGAATGCCCATGCCATTGTCCCGCACGATCAAATCGATGCCAGCCGCTGTCTCCTGTGCCTTGAGAAGAATCGTTGGCGATGGCCGGTCCGCCAGCGCGTCCAGGCTGTTCTGCACGAGATTGAGCAGGATTTGAATCAGGTAGTTCTCGTCGGCCTGCGCCATGATTCCTGCTGGAATTTCATCCACCAGCGTCACGCCGCGATCACTGATCTCCTTCGCCAGCAACCGCAGCGCCTTGCGGCTCGTTGCATGCAGGTCTATCGGCCGCGTGCCACGGTTTTCAGGATGCGCGAACGTGCGTAGATCGGAGACAATCGCCGCCACACGGTCAATGCCCTCGCCGATGTCCGCCGCGATGCTGTTCACCGATTCCGCGAGTTCAGGCGGCATCAGCTTGCCTTTCTTCTTCAGCAGATAGACCGCCGATTTCACATAGTTCAGCGGATTGTTGATCTCATGCACGATCCCCGCCCCCAGTCGGCCGATAGATGCCAGCTTCTCACTTTGCGCGAGCTGCGCCTCGGTTTCGCGTAGGCGTTGCAGCGTGGCGGTGAGTTCATCATTCCGCGCCGCCAGCTCCTCACGCTGGTCCTCGACCTTGCAGCGGCTGGCAAACTCACGCAGCCGGATCGCATGATGCTGGCGGCTGCCGACGTACAGCACCACGCAATTCAGCAGAATGAAGCCCGTGTTGTTGGCAAAGATACCCAGCGCCCGCGGATCAGCACTGGTCCGCAGATTCGGCAATGTGGCGGCGAAGTACGCCACCACCACCAGACCGAGCGTGATGCCGATCTCACGAAACGTCCAATGGAACACAAACGCCGTCGCCACGATGCACAGCGTCAGCCCCGCGTAATAACCCGACCCCGGATCACCACTCAGGTAGATCATGAAGCAAATCATGAGCGCCGGCAGCAGCGGCAGGATGATCGGATAAGCCCGGCAGTACTTTCGACCCAGCGAACCATTCAACGCGAGCAGCAGCGGCACACAGCTCGCCGCGCAGGCCACCCGTAGTACCAAAAACTGCCAGTAGCGCTCCGGGTAGGCCATGAAGTCGAGAAAACTGCACAGCGGCACCAAAATCATCACGAACCACGCTCCCATGCGTGCATTGCGCAGATTCAGCTCCTGCTGCTCTCGCTCAAACCGGTCTGACCGGGGCATAATGGCCACCGGACCGCTGCTGATGAAGCGGTCCTGACTGTGGGCGATCAGATGCGGGCTGACCTCTGCCAGACTGGCTAAAGACATAACTACTGTAAACTTAATAATGAATGCATCCTCAAGGCAAGGCCAAACCCAGTTTTTTTACACCTCTCTGACACCCTGTGGCCACTCTTGGCGATCCAAACCGCACCCTGGCTTGGCAAGTCGCCTCACTCTCGCCATCATGCGCCGCCCATGCGCATTCTCATCGCCATCGACAAATTCAAAGGCTCCATCCCGGCCACGGTGGCGGCCAAAGCCATCGAAACAGCCCTCAAACAGGCGCTTCCCGATGCCGAATGCGACCTCTGCCCCATCGCCGACGGTGGCGAAGGCACCGCCGAAGCCGTCATCGCCGCCTTGAACGGCGAATGGTGCAAAACCGCCACCTTCGACGCCCAAAACCGCCCCATCACCGCCCTCTACGGCCTCGTTCGCGACGCAAGCCGACTCGAAGCCCTCATGGAAATGAGCGCCGCGTCCGGTCTCGCCATGGTCAGCGATCTCCCACTCGATCCAACCACCGCCACCACCCACGGCACCGGTTTGATGATGTTAGATGCCATCGGGCGCGGTGCCGACCGCCTCGTCATCGGCATCGGCGGCAGCGCCACCAACGATGCCGGCCTCGGCATGGCCGCCGCCCTCGGCTTCCTTTTCCTTGATGACGATGGCGAACCGCTCACACCCATCATGCAACACATGGACCGCCTGGCGAAGATCGAGGTGCCCTCGGTAGGCGCATTCGCTAGAATGCGGACGGGAAATCGCGTTCTGGCGAACACGCCTACTGAAATCCTCGTCGCCTGCGACGTGAACAATCCCCTCCTCGGCCCCCACGGCTGCACCCGCGTCTATGGCCCGCAGAAAGGCGTCAAAGATTTCGAGTTCTTCGAAACCCGCCTCCAGCACCTCGCCGACATCGTGAAGCGCGATCTCGGCGTCGATCATCGCGACGTCCCCGGCGCTGGAGCCGCTGGCGGCCTCGGCTTCGGCCTCATGAGCTTCTGCGGGGCCAAACTCACCAGCGGTTTCGATCTCATCGCCGATCTCGTCCATCTGCGCGACCGCATCGCCGCTGCCGACCTCGTCATCACCGGCGAAGGCCGTCTCGACGCCCAAACGCTCCACGGCAAAGGCCCCATGGGCGTCGCCGACATGGCCCGCGCCCTCGGCAAACCCGTCGCCGCCTTCGCTGGAGCCATCGAAGCCGAAGATCAGCTCCGCGACCGTTTCGATCTCCTCTGCGCCATCAAACCCAAGGACATGCCTCTCGCCGAAGCCATTCAACGCGGCCCCGAACTCCTGCACAACGCCGTCCTCCACCAAGCCTCCGCCTTGCGAGCACTTGCACAGCTACGCTGACCGTGCTCAATGCCATTCTTCATCCAGCATCAAGAATCCAGCATCCAACATCCAGAATGAACGCAGTCCTCCTCTTCGCCGGTCAAGGCGCCCAAAAAGTCGGCATGGGCAAAGACATTGCCGAAGCCTATCCCGCCGCCCGTGCCCTCTTTGACCAGGCTGATACCGCCCTCGGCTACTCGCTCACGAACATCATGTTCGAAGGCCCGATGGAGGAACTCACCAAAACCAGCCGTTGCCAACCCGCGCTCTACGCCCACGGCCTCGCCCTGCTCGAAGTCCTCAAGTCCAAGGTTCCCTCACTCGAAATCGCCGCCACCGCCGGTCTCTCCCTCGGTGAATTCACCGCACATGCCGCCGCTGGCACCTTCGACTTCGCCACCGGCCTCAACCTCGTCTTCCAACGCGGCAGCTTCATGGAGGAAGCCTGTGAAAACACCAAGGGTGCCATGCTCGCCCTGCTGGGTGGCGAAGAGTCCGCCATCCGCGAACTCGCTGCTGAATGCGATATCGATGTCGCCAACCTCAACGCCCCCGGTCAGATCGTCCTCAGCGGCAGCGCCGAAGGCATCGCCGCCGCTGCGGCCAAATCGAAGGACAAAGGCATCAAGCGCTCCATCCCCCTGCCCGTGGCCGGCGCTTATCACAGCCGCCTCATGAAATCCGCGCAGGACAAACTCGCCGCAGTGCTCGCCGCAGCACCGATTCAGAGCCCCAAGGTGCCCGTCGTCTGCAACTTCGAAGCCCGCTCCGTCTCCACGCCAGAGGAAATCCGCTCCACGCTCACCAGCCAGGTCACCGGCAGCGTCCGCTGGGTCGAAAGCATGCAGCACCTCATCGCCGCCGGCCACACCACCTTCATCGAACTCGGCCCCGACGCCACTTTGGCCGGCCTCATGGGCAAGATCGACAAATCCGTGAAGGTCATCAGCATCAAAGACGCTGCCTCGCTTGATGCTGCCCTCGCTCAACTGCAATAAGCTCATGTTCCGCCTGCTCATCACCTCATTGCTGCTCAGCAGCATCGCCTCAGCTATCGAACTGCCCAGCACCGATGGCAAAACACATGATCCACTCATTGCAGGCGACAAGAAAGCCGTCGTGCTCTTCTTCGTCTCGCCATTCTGCTCCACCACGAAGTCATTCGTGAAGGAGATCAACCAGATCGCCGCCGATTACAGCGACAAGGCCGTCGTTTACCTCGTGCATTCCGATCCCGAAATCACTCTCGAAGTCGCGATGGAACATACCATCCTCTCCGAGGTCAAAGCCACCGTGCTCATCGACAAAGAGCAACTTCTTGCGAAACAAGTGCAGGCCAAAATCACCCCCGAAGCCATCGTGCTCTCGCCAAAAGCCGAAACGCTCTACCAAGGCCGCATCAATGACCTCTATCTCGGCCCCACCAAGCGCCAGCGTGCCGCGACCACCAAAGATCTGCGCGACGCGCTCGACGCCATTCTCTCCGGCAAGCCCGTCCCCGCACCTCAACACGAGGCACAAGGCTGCAAGATCGGCGGCATCAAGTAATCGTAGGGCGGATGTGTTCGGCGCATGCGCGGTGGCAACCATGCTGACACTCTTCGCCGAACCGTCCGGCCAGTCTGGGAAGGGAGCGAGCGTTTGATAAGCACTCGCAGCCCCCAGAGCCGGATAGTTTGGCGATGATAATCCGGGAGTCTCTCCATGTCTTTCCCGCCAAACACATCCGGCCTACGATGCCCCCGCTTGTTGCGCAGCAACAAGCCTACTTTTTCTTCCCTTTCTTCTTCCCCTCCGGCTTCGGTCCCGCCTGCGCGACGAACTCCTTCTCCAGCCGCTCCCAGCGTTCCGCCATCGCCTTCAGGCGCTCCGGCTCCTTCGCGGCGAGGTTGTTCGACTCCGCACGGTCGTTGCTGAGGTTGTAAAGCTCCCACGCATCACCATTATCGGCGGCGCTGACGATCTTCCAGTCGCCTTCACGCAAGGCACGATTGCCGGAGTGATGCCAGAACAGGAAGTCACGGCTGATCGTCTCATCCTTCGCAAAAGCAGGCACCAAGCTACGCCCCGGAAACAGCGGCGCATCCTGTGGCTGCGCTCGCCAGAGCGCGGATGGCTCAGCGCCCGCACCCGCCAGCGCGAGCAGAGTCGGCACCACGTCGATCACATGCCCCGGCGTGTGACGCAGTTCACCCTTCGCGGCGATGCCCTGCGGCCAGTGCGCGATGAAGGGCGTGCTGATGCCGCCCTCATGCACCCAAATCTTGTGACGGCGAAACGGCGTGTTCGACACCGTGGAGCCTCCGGGCCCGAGGCAGAGATAAGAGGCCGCCGCGCCCATCGGCGCGGCTTTGTCATGGCCCAATCCGCGCACCATCACCTCCGCGCTCGCGCCATTGTCGGAGAGAAACAGAATCAGCGTGTCCTCGAAAGCGTTCATCGCCTTCAACTGCGCGAGCACACGTCCCACTTCCTGATCGAGTCGGTCGATCATCGCCGCATGAATCGCCTGCTTTGTCGCCTGGAACTGCTTCTGCTCCTCGCTGAGGCTCTCCCACGGCACCGCATGCCGCGTCTCACCCGGCCCGAGGATTTCGAGATCGCTCTCCTTGCCGCTGGGGGCCGTGATTTTCGGCTCAGGATCGGAAAGTGTCGTCGAGATAAGCCCCAGCTTCTTCTGCCGCTCAAATCTCGCGGCCCGCGTCGTCGGCCAGCCATTGAGATAGGTGTCTTTGTACTTCGAGATGTCCTCCGGCAGTGCCTGGATCGGAAAATGCGGCGCGGTAAAGGCCAAATAGGTGAAGAACGGCGTCCTCGCATGCTGCTGCGCATGCTCCTTGAGAAAGTCGATCGCATGATCGGCAATCGCGATGCTTGAATTCCACGGCCCATCGGGCGGCGGCTGCTTCACATCATCCAGCTCATGCGTCTTCGGGCTAAAGTGATTGTCCTGATGCACCACATGGTAGGAATGCGTGAATCCCGCATCCGCCACCACCCTCGGCGTGTTTCCCACATGCCATTTACCCGAGTGATAGCTGCGATAGCCCAATGTCGCGAGCCGCTGCGGCAACGTGCGCACCCAGGCTGGAAATTTGCCATACTGCGGATCCATCCCGATCTGCTGCGCATAATGCCCCGTCATGAGCACACTCCGCGTCGGCCAGCATCGCGCTGTGTTGTAAAACTGCGTGAACCGCAGCCCGTTCGCCGCCAGCCTGTCCAGATTCGGCGTCGCGATCTCGCTGCCGTAGCACCCGAGGTCCGAGTAACCGAGATCATCGGCCAGGATGATCAGGAAATTGGGTTTCGACGAGGCCGCGTGAAGTGTGACACCGGCAAGCAGGAGAAAGAACAGAGGCAGACGGATCATGAGAGCATCCAAACGAGGCATGTGACGGTTTCATGCCTCAAATCAGCAAACCAAGTTTGTCACTCTATCTCAAACCCCTGATTCGTGAACTTCAGTGTGCGGCAGTTTTCGGTCACGGTACGCACCACATTGTCAGGCACGCCGGGTGGCACACTTGCTTCCATATCGAGTCGCACAACATCATCCGTTTTTTAGCCTACTGCCTGCAAGTCACGCTCAAAGCACGGCTGAGGAAATGCGCCGCAGGGCTGACGCCACGAGCCGTGCTGGAGAAGTTCGCCACCGTGCAAATGCTCGACGTGCATCTCCCCACGACCGCTGAACGGGAGATCAACTTGAGCCGCTTCACGCAGCCTGAGAAGGATCTGCAACTACTGCTCGACCAAATGAAACTCACCTTACCCGAGCAAGGTCCACCGAAAATCACCGCACCGCCAAGTAGTGGCCCGAGCCAACCGAGTGTGTGAATTTGCAAGCCATGTAGTGCAGACCTTTTGACCTCGATGTCGCAAGATCAAGGCTTCCAGCTTCGGCGGCTTATCCAGTTCGCTAAGCCGTAACTATGCAGTAGGTAAACCACAGAGGCTCCGAGGACACAGAGAACGGTTTTTTCAGCCTCTTCACCAAAAGATGAACGCTCAAAATGTATCCATTAAACCTCTGTGTCCTCGTTGTCTCTGTGGTTCAACTGCATGGATACGGCTAAGTCGGGTTAGTCCCCATGGAATGCCGCGCCGACCACCCCTAGCCTGTCTCATTCCCGCCCCTTGCCCATCATGAAACGGTCCATCCTCCTCGCCTTCGCCACCCTTGCCATCCCCTTCCTGGCGCTGGCGCAATCTCCACCCTCAGCTCCGGCTCCAGGCGAAGAAAAGCCCCTGCCCCCGGGCGTACCCGTCCCGGCACCTGAAACTCCTGTGCCGGTGCCTGACCTGCCGCCCCTTGTACCGCCCCTTGTACCGCCCCTTGTACCTCCTGTAGTGCCGCCCCTTGTGCCTCCCGTGGTGCCGCCCGTGCCCATGCCTGCCCCTGACCTGCCTCCTGTTGCTGTGCCACCCGTGGCTGCCCCACCTGAAAAACCGGCAAAACCCGGATTCAAACGCCCCGGCCCTCCCGGTGCCAAAGAAAAATCCGGCAAGCCCGGACAGACGGTCCCGGTTCCAGCCCCTCCAGCCTCGGAAGCCGATCCAAAGTCCACCACCGAACCCCCGGCACCTGCTCCAGGCATGAAAGCGCCCTCAGCACGCCCGGCGGAGACCGCTGACAGTGCCGCCCTACCAGCCGCCACCGGAACTCGTCCCTTCCCCGGGAAAAAACCCACCGATCCGAGCGAGCATCCCCTTGATCCTCCTCTGACACCCGCGCCGGCCCCCGGCACACCGATGCCTGCTGCCACCACCCCCACGCCCGCAGTTCCCGTCGAACCGAAAACCGCCGAACGCCCCGAGCGCCCCGTCGCACCGCAGCCCCCTTCGAAAGCGACCGCCGAGGTGCTTGAAGACCAGGGCAAGCGTGACCGCCAAGCCGACGCCGCACAGGCCCGGAAAATCGAGGACAAGGACGATGCCAAGCGCCTGATCATGACCATCCTCGGCGCAGCCGTCGCAGGTAAAATCGCGAACCAGCCCCGGAACCAGCCCCCTCCCACCGACCGCTCCAGACAGGGCTACCGGCCACCGGTCGAGGAAGCCGGCAGGACGCAGTTGGACCGGCAACGCAATGTCGGCAGCATGGTGCAGCGCTTCCAAGGGCGGTCCCCACCGCCCGCACCCCCTGGCACCAACCCCCGCGACGCAAGTAACCCTGCCTTCACCCAGGGTCAGCGTGCCCCGCGCTTCTACGACGGCAACCGCCGCGTCGTACGCTATGCCTCCGTGCAGGAAATACCGCCCGTCCTCGTCGCCTCCCAGCAGCTCAACCGCGTCCAAGTCCTCCCCCAGGCACAAAGCACCTACAGCGTCAGGCCCCCAGCACCGCAGGCAGGACTCTACTACAACGACATCCCGCCTACCTACACGGCGGCCAATGCCTATGCGGTCTCCTACCGCGTCGATCCCCACTCCGCGATCAGCCGGGATGACATCCTCTTCCGCCAAGGCTCGGCCGACTTTGCCGACGCCTATTCCTACGACCTCGTCATCGACGTGGCCGAGGCCATGAACGCGCCCACGCTCCGCACCGAAACCTTCGTCATCGAAGGCCACGCCTCCGCCGAAGGCGACTATGGCAAGAATCTCCTGCTGTCCCAGGAACGGGCCGAGCGGATCTCCCGTGAACTCGTTCGGCATGGCGTCAGTCCCGAGCGTCTCATGCCCGTGGGCTATGGTGAAGCGGAAGCCGCCCATCCAGCCACTGCCGGGGAAAGAGACCGCAGTCGCGACCGCCGGGTCATGGTCTTCCGCATGCGCTGAGCCGAGGCGCTGACAGGAGTCAAACCGACGCGTAGTGGAGATATACCTCGCGTCATCAAGATTTGAGAGTTCCGGGCCATTGGAGTGATGGAGTGATGGAGTTCTGCATTCCAGCACTCCACGACTCCAGTACTCCGCAGTCAAAATTCACAAATCATGGTGACGTTGGGTATAGCCAGCCGAAAGGCTGCCCGAAGGACGAACACAGTGAGGCAAACAGACAATGCGCCGCATTGAGCGCAGCCTACTCCTACTCCAAGTCCTACTCGTCCTCGTCCTCGTTCTCGCCCTCCTACTCGTCCTCGATGCTTGAATCAGTCATTGAGTAATCAGTGATCAGTCAAACAGTCCACCGTTCACCGCCCCCCGCTTCTCCCAGTCCCCTGTTCGTCTCCCTCGCTCCATTCACTCTCTGGCTGTAGTTTTCCGCTTTCCCATTGCCGCTATTCCGTCTGCTCTGTCAGGATTTGGCACCCTGACGCCGCTTCCTGGCCATCAAGGGGCTTTCAATGGGACTGCCGGCAGGAGGAAGTTCGTTGCCGCTGCGCTGGCCGGCGGGAGGAGGCTCATCGGCAGTGGCAACGCGACGCGGATATCCTCGGCTACCGGTGCCGCCACGGCACGTTGGACTACCGGTGCCACTACCGCTCGTTGGACTACCGGTGCCGCCACGGCTCGTTGGAAAGCATGGCTTGGCGGCCTAAGCCTGCGTTCCCTGCCCTGGGGGATGATGCTGGGTGCTCGCACCACCCCCGCCTGACCCGAGAGCACCTGCAGCCCCGCCTGGGCGGGCGGCGTCGGCAGCACCGTGCCATCGGGCGCACGATCCAGCACAAAACCGCTGAAGTCCGCAGGCAGCGGCACACGCCGGCCATCCGCCGTCAGCACTTGGCCCTCCGGCACCAGCGCCGCATCCACCCGCATCATGTAGCCGTTGCGGATCAGATACACCTGTCCGCGCATGGCGAAGAGCCCCTCGCGCACCGCCGGGGTGGCATCATGGACGAAATCGGTCGGCAGGACCACGAGCCGCCCCGCCGCCGTCAGCACCTGGCCCTCCGGCACCAAAGTCGCATCCACCAGCACCGCACGGCTGTGGCGAATGAGGTAGGTCTGGCCGCGATAGAACACAATGCCGTCATGCACCACGCTCGTCTCCTGCGCCCAGGGCTGAAGTTCCTGGGCGCGTGGGCTGCCAGACTGGGCGGCAGCAGGGCCGTAGCAGGCCAGCACCGCAGCTAGGAGGATCAATGGATGGGATTTCATAGGATGGGTCGATGGCAGGTTCACACTGCCCGCAGTGCCAAACTAGTCCGCCACCGTCCCCCTCACCATGGGGTGTCCAACCCAAACCAAGCACCGCTCACCTCCCCACTCCCACTCGTCCTCGATGCTTGGATCAGGCATTCAAAGCGCTGCCACCGAGCTGGGTCAACGTCCCTCACGCTTGGTTATGAGAAGCTCGAACATGCAGGGAGTCTCGTCGTTCAGCCTAGAAACCTCAGTTGATAGTGGCTGGTTGATATACCGCACGTCGTCACGATGGGTGAAAATGCATGAATCCCGCAGATTCAGAGAACCCACAGATTGCATGAGTCTGAAAACAAATCTGCGGGTTTTCTGAATCTGTGGGAAATCACAAAACCTGAT
>NZ_JBJXFV010000171.1:0-32995 GCF_046154365.1 Prosthecobacter sp. | reverse complement strand
CGGGTTGTCTCGCTCTATGGCGACCATGTCGTCGTCCACGGTCTTGACTATGGTGGGATGCTTGGCGCCTGCCTGGAGGTGGGACCATCGGGCATCGGCGGGCACCCAGAAGACGTTCTCCGCCTTGTATTCGTCCGGGTCCTCGGGATTGGCCCCGGCGTAGTCGCCCTGGCCGGCGAGGAGCTTGGCGCGGTGCTCCTCGAAGGTGTCGGAGATGTATTTGACTCGCAGGCCCCTGCTCGCCATTCGGGTCACCTTTGGTGATCTGTCTCGCTCCGCTCGGCTGAGGAAGATGAGGCCGAGGACGACGTGGTCGATGGGTGCCTCCGCGCCCACCCTGCGGGTCGCCTTCGGCGATCTGTCTCGCTCCGCTCGGCTGTATTCCGCCGCGTCCATGTTGTTGCGGAGCTTGTCGGCGGTGAGCCAGAGCTTGGCCTCGAAGCCGATGGTGGCGGTGGAGGTGCTGGACTCGGGCTTGGAGGATGCTTTTCGGGCCATGAGGGTATTTTACTTATCCAAGCGGGGAATGAATCCGAAGGCAAGGAATTGCGCAGAATGGAAAACGGGGAGACGAGGAGACTGGATGCTCGATGCTCGATGCTTGATGCTGGTCTCCGTTGCCTTCATCCTTCGCAGTCTTGCTACGGAGAACGGGTCTGTTATCTCCTTTTCCAATGCTGGGATTCAGCCGGATTTTACAGGAGATAAGGGAGAGAACGAAGATCAGAATCTGCTTCCGGCCTTCTCCGTTGCCTTCATCCTTCGCAGTCTTGCTACGGAGAACGGGTCTGTTATCTCCTGTTCCAATGCTGGGATTCAGCCGGATTTTACAGGAGATAAGGGAGAGAACGGAGGACCGGAAACCTGAGCCGTTGTTTTCTGTTCCAATGCTGGGAGACCTGAAAAAAAAGGGCGGTTTATTGGCAGTTCTGCCAATAGACGGATGGCGGCGGTCATGGAACCGTCGCGCGCCATCCAACCACGGCATGGGCATGCAGGCGCAGGCGTCTTCCACACACTCGGATTCTCCGTCTTCTGACCCGAGGGCAGAAGAGGGGCCGCATCCCCCCGTCTCCCCTTCCCCAAGTCGCCCCGTCTCTGCATCCCCGAAGCCGCGCCGGAAGCCGGTGTTCACGCTGACGCCAGTGCAGGTCTGGCAGCAGGTGCTGGGGAGTGGTCGTGAGATCATCCGTGCGGGGCAGATCCTCGCGGTGATGGCCCTCATGCAGGAGCGGGGCTGGACGATTGCCGAGCTGGCCGAGCGGTCCAAGGTCTCCGAAAGCCACCTGTCTGACTTCCTCAACGTGAAGACCTGCCTCTCCTGGCACTACGCCTGGCGGGTGGCACGCGCCTTTGGGCTGAAGCTCTCCGTGCTGGACCAACGGGCGGAGCAGGAGGTGGCGGCCAAAGTTTCGCCATAGCGAGGTTTTCTTTCCTTCGAGGTGGCGGACGATGCGCCCATGAACGCGGCCCCAACCTGCCTGCTGCCCTGCCCTCCACCTCTGGCGACACGCCGGACGCGGTGGGGGCGGCTGATTCCGCTCAAGGGTTTGGGTCATCGGCTCCAGCATTCTGCCCATCGGCTCATGGGTTTTAGCAATCCGCTCCAGCATTTTAGCCATCCGCTCCAGCTTTTTGGCAATCGGCTCCAGCTTTTTGACCATCGGCTCATGGATTTTGGCAATCCGCTCCAGCTTTTTGGCCATCGGCTCCAGCTTTTTGACCATCCGCTCATGGGTTTTGGCCATCGGCTCCAGCTTTTTGGCCATCGGCTTATGGGTTTTGGCCATCCGCTCAAGCTTTCTGGGAATCGGCTCATGGATTGCGGCAATCCGCTCCAGCGTTCTGCCCATCCGCTCCAGGGTTTCGACCTTCGCCGTGAGGTTCGTCCCCTCCCCTCTGGGGCTCCCCTTCCCCCAGTCTCCAAGTCTCCCAGTCCCCTCGTCTTTCAGCCCACTCAACCTCAACCATCATGCCAACGGCGCTAACTTGGGACCAGCCGGGTCTTACTTGGGACTCGGCCACCTGGGATGGCGTCGTGGCAGCACCACCCCGCAAAACCATGAACTACACCAAAGCCATCATCGACTTCAGCGGCTACACCAGCCCTGAACTGGGCCCCGACGCCCACACCATCCATGACAAGATGACCACCAACGCGGCCACGTTCGCCAACCCCACGGTGACGATGACCGCGCTGGCCACGCTGATCACCACCTTCGACACCGCTCTCATCAACCGCGCCAGCGGTGCCAAGGCGGACGTCCTCGCCCTCAGCGATGCACGCGACGCGCTGGAGGAGGCGCTGGGCGTGCTGGGCAACTACGTCAACGGCATCGCCAAAGGCGACCCGCTGATTGTGGAACAGAGCGGCTTCCCCTCCTACGAGACCACGCGCACGGCGGACACCTCCCCGCCTGCCGCCCCCACCAACCTGCGTCTGCGCCAGGGCAGCCTCAGCGGTGCCATCGTGGCCCGCTACAAGCCTGACCGCCAGCAAAGCACCAACGAGGTGCAGATCACCACGGGCGATCCGAACAGCGAGGCCGCCTGGCAGACGAAGGGCATGTTCCAAGGCGGCAAGGCCGAGATGAGTGGCTTCACCCCCGGCAGTGTCGTCTGGGTGCGCGTCCGCACCGTCGGCCTCAAAGGTGTGATGGGCGCGTGGAGCGATCCTGCGCAGATCCGGGTGCTGTAGGCGGCGCAGCCGCCTCCTACTCGTCCTCCATTCTCCGTAGCAGCTACTGCGAAGGATGAATCCTACTCGCTCCTCGATTCTAACGCTCCGCTGACACCCATGACAACCAAACCCAGGCCAAGGGCACTTACTGGCAAGCTCGGCTCTGCTGGCTTCGATGCGTGCGCCGTGATCGAGGACGAGTTCGAGTAGGAGGACGAGGACGAGCATCTAGCATCCAGCATCCAGCACCCAGCCGCCATGCCCTTCGATCCCACCCTGCCCGCCGATCACAGCCCGCTCGTCGCCGCCGAGATGCGCGGCCAGCTCAGCGGCCTTAAAGACCTCATCGAGACCATTCCCGTCGGGCCACCGGGACAGAATGGCAGCGATGGGACCAGCGTCAGCGGTGCGATCATTGATGGCACCAACACGCTGAACCCCGGCGATGCGGCGCAGGCCAGCGTGAGTTGGGATGGGGCGAATGTGCGATTCACGTTTGGGATTCCCAGAGGTCAAGACGGCGTGAGCAGTCCGCCGATCACGAGTTTCATCGTGGATGGCGTGACGACGCTGAATCCCGGCGACAATGCCACGGTGCAGACGAGTTTTGACGGCGCGAGTGTACGCTTCACGTTTGGGATTCCACGCGGGAGTGACGGCACGAATGGCAGCAACGGCAATGATGGCGGGCAAGGCCCGCCGTTCACCAACTTCATCGTTGATGGCGTGAACATGCTGAACCCAACTGATCCCGCCTCCGTGCAGTCGAATTTCGATGGCAACGCCGTGCGGATGATTTTCAATATCCCGCGTGGCTTTACCGGCAACGATGGTGCGGTGGGAACGCCGGGCAGCAACGGCAACGATGGCGGCCCCGGCCCGCCGGGAGCGCCGTTCACGAACTTCGTGGTGGATGGGGTGACGACGCTGAACCCGAATGATCCGGCCACGGTGAGCGCGAGCTTTGATGGCAGCGCGGTGCGGCTGACCTTCGGCATACCCCGAGGTCAAGAGGGTCAAGCGGGGCAAACGGGAGCGCCGGGCGAGGTGAGCAATGGACAACTGATCAGCGCGGTCAGTGGGACGAGCAGCAACAGCAACGGCGTGAGCACGCTGGGCTTCACCGTGAGCGATCCGCCGACGCAGGGGGAAATGCAGCAGATCGTGAACAAGCTGGATGAGCTGATCACCGCTCTGCGGCGGTAGCGCTGCCATAAAACGAAGCAAGGGGACACAACGCACCACACACTCAAGCAGCGATTGTCGTTTCTTATTACCGGTTCTGGCGGCCAGCCAACCTCAACCAGTCCGGACACAGACGCTATTCGTCGTCCTCATCGCGGGGGGCATTCACTGAGCGCGGCTTTTTCACGGAGGAGATGCTGCGGTGTACCCAGACGCTTTGCAGCATGCCCATGAGGAACAGTGTCACGACGACAAACGTGCCGCCGTAGCTGATGAAGGGCATGGGCAGGCCGATGACGGGCAGGATGGTCAGGTTCATGCCGGAGTTTTGGAACGTGTGAATGAAAAACATCGTCACGATGCCGATCACGATGAGCCGGCCAAGCTGGTCACGTGCAAAAAACGCCACAAACACGCCCTGCAGCAGCAGCAGCGCCATGCCGGAGAGCAGCAGTATCGAGCCGCGGAAACCAAATTCCTCGGCGACGACGCCGAAGATGAAGTCATTGATCGCCTCGTCAGGGAAGAAGGTGCGGTGAATGGATGCCTGATCAGGCACTTTTTTGGATTCAGGCCCCTTGCCCTCCACCCCACCCGTGGCTACGGCGATTTCCAGTTTGTCCGGCACCCAGCCCTCATCGAGCAGGTTGACCTTGTGCCGTTGATTGGTGGCAAAATACCAGGGAGTTTCGATGCGCTTCTGCTGCTTCACGCTGAGACCAAACACGTAGCCTAAAGGTGCAATGGCGACCACGCACAGTATGAGGGTGATGATATAACGAAAGGGGATGTTGCCCGCCAGCATCATGCTGAGAAACACTGGTCCCCAGATCAAGCCCGAGCCCAAATCTTCCTTGGCCACCAGTGCCGTCGGCACGGCGGCCAGCATGCCTGCCACGATCAGCCGCAGCCATGGCCGCCGGAAGGCGGGCAGGTAGCGCGGCATATCACCAAACACCACGGCCAGCGTCATGATGCCGGCGGCGATCGCAAACTGGGACGGCTGGAACTGGATGCTGCCGAACTTCAGCCAGTTGGTGTTGCCCTGGATCGTCACGCCAAATTGTTTCAGCAGCAACAGCAGCGCGATGCCGCCCACATACATGGGCCAGCAGGCCCAGCGCACCCATTTGTAGTCGATCAACGATGCCATGAAGAAAAACGGCAGACCGATCATGACCCAGCGCATTTGATCACGCCATTTGAGCGCCAGCGCCGGTGATTCGTGGTAGGCGGAGGCATTGTAGATCGCATACACGCCGAAGACCAGCAGCGCGGCCATGTTCAGCACCAGCAGCCAGTTCATGCCGAGGAATTTCTTGAAGAGCGGAGTCATGGGGTCAGGAAAGAGAGAGCTGGAGCGGTCGGGAGGTGGCTAATGACGAAATCAGAATGAGGAATCCGTTCTCCGTAGCAAGACTGCGAAGGATGAATGACGAACCGCATGGCGGCGGTTCATTCGACATTCGGGTTTTGGGGTTCATTCGTCATTCGGATTTAGTCATTCGTCATTTGCCAGCGCCGCAAACACCAGTTGCGCCGCTAACTGAGCACTGGCACGGCATCGAGCAGCTTGCGGGTGTAGTCGTGGCGCGGATGCTCACAGACTTGGTCGGCATCGCCCTGCTCGACGATTTTGCCGTGATGCATGACGACGATGCGGTCGCTCATGTGCCGCACGATGGCGAGGTCGTGGGCGATGAAGAGCAGCGTGAGCTTGAACTCCTCCTGCAAGTCCTTGAGCAGGTTCAAAATCTGCGCCTGCACGCTGACATCGAGAGCGCTGACGGGTTCGTCGCAGATGAGGAACTTGGGGCGCACGGCCAGCGCTCGTGCGATGCCGATGCGCTGTCGCTGGCCGCCGCTGAACTCGTGCGGGTAGCGCTGCAGCGAATCTTCCGGCAGTCCGACCTTTTTGAGCAGTTCGGCGGAGACTTCACGACGTTCTTCGCGAGTCTTCTCCTTGAAATGAATCTGCAACGGTTCGCCGAGGATCGACTCGATGGTCATGCGCGGGTTCAACGAGCCGATGGGATCCTGGAACACCATCTGCATCTCTTTGCGCAGCGGACGGAACTCCTTCTCCGGCAGCGACAGCACTTCGCGATCACGATACATGACGCTGCCGCTGGTCGCTGGCATGAGCTTGAGCAGTGCGCGTGCCACGGTGGACTTGCCGCTGCCGCTTTCGCCCACGAGGCCGACCGTGCTGCCCTCCGCGACCTCGAAGCTGACTTTGTCCACGGCCTTGATGACATCGGTGGCACGGCCCAACCAGCCGCCGCGCACGGGGAAGTGAATTTTGAGGTCTTGAACGCGAAGCAGCGACATGTGGAAGCGCTTATTTTAGCACAGGTGGAGAAACGAGCGAAAGTTTCATTGCTGTGAAAGCACGAAAGTGTCAGCATCCGCGCCCGATGAACGAGCGCTACGAATTCCTGTCCCCGCTTGCTGAAGGCGGTCTGGGAACCGTCTTCAAGGCCAGGGATCGCCAGCTTGGCCGTGAAGTCGCCATCAAGCGCATCCGTGCCGACCAGGCGGGCAACGTCGGCACCTCGGTGGATGCATTGATCCGCGAAGCCGGGCATCAGTCCGTGCTCCAGCATCCGAACATCGTCGCCGTGCATGAGGCGGGCGTGGACGACGAAGGCGGATTTATTGTGATGGAACTGGTGCCAGGCGAGACGCTGGAGGATGTGCTCAGTCGCGGGGCTTTGAACGTCGCTGACTTCGATGCGCTGGTGCGGCAGGCGCTGGCAGGCCTGGAGGCTGCGCATGCGGCGGGCATCATCCACCACGACCTGAAACCGGAGAACCTCATGCTCACGCGGCTGCCCGCAGGTGGCGTTCAAGTGAAGCTGCTCGACTTCGGTCTAGCGACCACCGTCCAAGAAGGCGGGGACCATCAAAACACCCTGCACGGTTCCGTGTATTTCATGGCCCCGGAGCAGTTCGAGCGCGCCGGAGTCGATGTGCGCACGGATCTTTATGCGCTGGGCTGCGTGTTCTATTATGCTCTGACGCGGCAGCACCCTTTCGATGGTGAGACAAAGCCGCAGGTCGTGGTGGCGCATCGGTATCATCGCGTGGCATCCCTTGCCGCCTTGCGTCCTGATCTGGCCGCGAACCTCGTTCATTGGGTCGAATGGCTCATCAACCGCCAGCCTGCGGACCGTCCGGCATCTGCCGCTGCGGCTTTGCATGCCTACGAGACCGGTGCTTGGGCATAAAAAGCCGTCGCAGCAGGGGCGAAAGCTCCTTGCCATCACGCGGCGTGCCGCCATCATGGCGGGACTTTTTCCAGCCCAACCACGATGCGTGCCCTTCTTTCTCTGATCTTGTCCGTCTTTGCCCTGCTCGCGCTCAACGCCTGCAGCATGCTGCAAATGATTGACCCTGATTTCAAGATCCCGATGCCCCACCTGCCGAAGCTGCACATGCCCAGCAGGAATACCTTCGCCAAAGTCATTCCAGGCCTGGCGGAGAAGGACAAGGTGGGCGCTGACGACCCTGATGTGCCGTTCAATTCACGCGGCACGCTCGGCTTCGGCCATACGCTGCGCATCGAAGTCTATGAAGGCGCGCGCAATCCGGACCGCATTTATCGCGGCATCACCATGGTGGATAAAGAGGGCGTGCTTGCGCTTGGTGAGGCGGGCAGTGCACGCGTCGGCGGCCTGCTGCTGCCGAAGGCGGCGGAGGCCATCGCCACGGTGTTTCGGCTGGCGGGTCGCAACACGCGGCCCATCACCATCCACCTCATCTCCGTGGAAAACACCTCGGTCATCTCCATCGATGGCGATGTGCGCGAGGCTGAGTTCATCCCCGTTTTCAAAGACATGAGCGTGCAGCAGGCCGTGACGGTCACTGGCGGCCGCAAACCCGGCTCCACCCTGCGCGGTGTGTACATTGCCCGCGAAGGCCAGCGGCATTTCTTCACCTCCCTGGAAGCCGCGAATGAGAAATGGTCGCCCCAGGCCGGTGACATCATCACGCTCTCCCCCGACATCTAATTTTCCCGACGCCATGCTCGAATACACCGGCGGTAATCCCGCCGCCTCCCAGAATCCCGTGAGTTCCTTGTTCAAGACCGTCGCCATCCTGCGCATCGGCACCGGTTTGCTGCTCATGATGCGGCATGGCTTCAGTGCGGCGCTCAGCGCGTATCATTTTTTCTGGAAGGAAGAGCCCTGGGCCTGGGTGACGGCGTTTCGTGACGCCGGACTGCCCTACGCGCATCTGCTCGCGCCAGTCGTCGCGCTGGTCGTCGCCGCCGTCGCGCTGAGCTGGATCATCGGCTTCCTCACGCGTTTGTTTGCCGTGATTTTTCTGCCCATCGTCATCACCGCGCTCGTGCTGCTGCCACAGGCCGGCCCGGCGCATGTGGAGGCCGCCTGGCTGTATCTTTTCATCACCGTGACGCTGCTGCTGTTTGGTTCCGGAGCGGTCTCGATTGATCAATTGTTCCGCATCGGCCAGGGCGGGACGAAAAAACGCCGCTGATGGCCCGCATCATCCGCCGCAGCGAAACGCCTGCCACGAGCACGGTTGAGCGCGTCCTCGCCATCGACCCAGCTTTGCGCAAGACCGGCTGGGCCATCGTGGAACGGAGCGGCAGTGATTTGAAGGCGCTTGCCTGGGGTGTCATCCACAACAAGCCCGCGCTGCTGCAATCCGGCTGCCTCGTCGCCATCCGTGAAGGTTTGAATGACGTGATCAAGCAGCATGCGCCAACCGTGTGCGCCATCGAAGCCACGATCTTCGTGCAGAGCTACAAGACCGCCATCGTGCTCGGCACCGCACGCGGCGCATGTTTGATCGCCGCCGCCGAGCATGGCCTGCCGATCTATGAATACGCTCCGCGTGAGATCAAGCAGGCCGCCGTCGGCCGTGGTGCGGCGCAGAAGGAACAAGTGGCCTTCATGATCCGCGCCCAACTTCACCTGCGCGAGACACCGGAAGCCGATGCCGCCGACGCACTCGCCGCCGCGATCACGCATTTTCAAAACAGCGCCGCCGCCCGTGCCACCGAACGTGAAGCACGGCGGGTGTGAGGCGGGTTACGCGCGCTTCTTCTGCTTCTTCTTGCCGTTCTTTACCAGCGGCGCTGTTTGACCGTTGGTGCCGTTGACCTTGAACTTGCCGTTCTTGGCGTCGCGTTCGAGCTTCTCCAGCTTGCGCAGCAGTTTGGGCCACTGCTTTTCCTCGACGATGAAGCCGACGCAGCGCTCGGAACCGCAGCAGCAAGGGTGATCATCCCAGGTGTCCACGTCGAAGCCGTAGTTGTAGGTCAGCTCATCGCCCGCCTTGATCTCACACAGCGAGTAGATCCAGATGCGACCGCGAATGACGTAGGCCTCGCAGTTCGGGGCGCAGGAGTGGTTGATGTAGCGTGCCGGATTGCGACCCTTCGCGCCGTCCACGTCGTGGCGCTGGTTCAGCGTGAAGACATACACCGCCGCGCCGCCGGTTTTCTTGGCTTTGTCCACCAGCGCTTCCGCACGCCGTGTGGACTCCGCCTTGGTGATCTTTTCGCCGATGTATTCGATGATGGGCTCATCTTTCGGGATGTCGCAGCGGGCGAAGATGCCGCGGTTGTGGATGGAGGAGGAACGGACGGTCCAGTAGCGTTTGGTGGGGGCCTTGGGCATGGGGGGTGTTGCGGACGACTGAAAAAGGGGGCGCATGAAGTGTGCCGGGTGCCTCCATTGTCAAGGAACGACAAGGAATGTTTCCGCCTGACGCTCTCCGGCACCGAACGTCCACTTTCCGGTTGCCGCTGCGTGCCGCAGCGCCTTATTGCGCGCCCTTCAACCGCCCCGTACCCTCATGCTCGAATTCTTCCGCCACCACCGTGGTGCCTTCCTCAAGACTCTGACGATCCTCCTCGGCCTCTCCATGTTTTATTACGGCGTGTCGCAAACCGCCGGAACCAACGAGAAGCAGGCACAGATCACCGACCTTGCCGTTACCGTCTTCGGCAAGGACTACTCCATGGGCGATGTGCAGCGTGCGCAGACCTCCCTCCAGATCGCCCAGTATTACATGCAGGCCTATGAGCTGCCCTCGATGCTGATGACGCTTTCCGCCGACGGCAACTTCGGCGGTGGCGGCTTGAACACGCTCATCAATCTCTTCGTGGCACGGCAGCTCATGGAGCAGCTCGGCGTCCGTCCTAGCGATGCGGAAGCCCGTGCGGCCTTGGAAAAGCTGCCGTCCATGCAAAACAACGGCAAGTTCGACATCACCCGCGCCCAACGGCTCGAGGAGATCGCCAATTCGCAAGGCTTCGAGTCCGCCGACCTGCTCAACATCATGAAGGACACGCTCGGCCTGCAGAAGCTCCAGGAGCTGGTGAGCAAGAACTACGTCGCCTCGCCCCTCGCCGCTGAAAAGCAGTACGCCAGCAGCCACCACACCATCAAAAGCGCCAGGATCGCCTTTGAAAGCGAGACCTTCAAGCAGGCCGCCAAAGTCACCGACGACGAGATCAAAAAATACTACGAGGAGAACAAAGAGAGCTACCAGAGCATCGAAAAGCGCGCCGTGAGCTATGTCCTGTTCGAGAACCCGAAGGATCTCGACAAAAAGCCGCTCGAAGAACGCCAGAAGGCGCAGAACCAGCAGATGGAGCGCGTGAATGCCTTCAACAAGCTCACCACCACCGACAAGAAGACCTTTGCCGAAGCTGCGCAGCAGACCAAAGAGAAGGTCGAGACCGTGCCTGCCTTCGCTCAAAGCGAACCGCCCGCCGCGCTCAAAACTGAAAGCAACCTGATCGAGATGATCTTCGCCCGCAGCAAGGACGCCAAAGCCGCGCCCGAAGCGCTCGAAGGCACCAGCGGCTGGTACGTCTTTGATGTCACCAAAATCGACGCACCCAAGCAGCAGGAGCTGGCCGAAGTGAAGGACAAGATCAAAGACACGCTGCTGAGCCAGAAAGCCGCTGAAGCACGCAGCAAGGCCGTCAACGACGCCCGCACCGCCTTGAACGCAGGCTTGAAGGCTGGCAAGAAGATCGACGACCTCGTGAAGGAACTGAAGCTCACGCTCACCGCCCTGCCCGACATCGACGTCGCCAATCCGCCGCAGGACGTACCCAATGCCTTCCTCATTGGCCAGACTGCCGCGAAGACTGCCCCCGGCAGCATCTCCAACGCCGTGGACTATGATAAAGGCACGCTGCTGATCTACGTCAGCGCCAAGGAACTCCGCAAACGCCCGGATGGTGCCGACCTGCGCAAGTCCCAGGCCGAGTCACTCTCCCAGCAGGAGCGCACGAGCCTGTTCCAAGCCTGGTTCAAAAAGAAGCACGCCGAAGCCGGCGTCGTCTCCAAGCTCGGCGTCTCCTGAGACACCGTCATGCATTCCCGCCCTCGACGCGCATGAGCGACACGCCAGCCACCGTCGAAGACTTGTATGATGAGGCCAGCGGCCATGTGGCTCTCGGCGAACTGCCCGAGGCCATTGCTTGTTACCGCCGCTGCGTCGCCTTGCAGTCTGACCACTTTGAAAGCTGGCATGCCCTCGGCATGGCCCTGCTGCGCAATGGCGAGATCAAAGAAGCCATCGGTGCCGGCATGATGGCCACCACGCTTCAGCCGAACGACCTCCTCGCCTGGACCGCCCTCTCGCAGATGTACGTCGCCAACAAACAGATCGCCGAAGCCGAAGACGCCAAAGGAAAAGCACGGATTCTATCGCTCGGCGGCAAGGTGGTGAAGTGACCGGGTGCTGTCAGAAAGCGCTGTCGCCCGGCAGCTTGATTCCAGTGGTTTTTCCACGCGGGTAATGACGTGCTTGGTGTTCGCTGCGGTGTCCCATCGGATCCAGCGTCTCCCATGCCGCATCGAACGCGGCACAACCCGGCAGTAGTGCCACAGCGGCGACGCTGCACAGACAGCAGAGGATGAAATGGCGGCAACGGTTCATGGGCAGAGTCAAAAATACCCCTTCACCTTGAGCTTCCGACCGAAAATCTTCTCCCCGGCGGCGATGTAAAGAATGTCGTGGTCTTTCCCGGCGAACTCGACGCTGACGACTTTGCCCAGCGGATCAGGTTTGGCGATGATCCCGGCCAAACGACCCGCAGTGTCGAAGACCTGCACGCCGAGTTCGGTCGTGACGAAATAACGTCCATTCGCTTCCGTCGTTGCACCATCACCGGAGGCGATTTCTTTGCCGACGGGCAGCCACATCGTCATGTAAGGCGCACCGCCGGTCAAAGTGCCGTCGTCTTCGATGCGCCAGGCCCAGACGTGCTTGCCGCCGTATTCGGAAACGGCCAGCGTGCGTTCATCTGGCGAGATCGTGATGCCGTTCGGCTTCTGCACATGCCCTGCGTCGGCAACGAGATGCTTCTTGTCCTTCGTGATGAGATGCACGCTCAGCGTCGGCGTCTCGGTGAAGTAGAGATTGCCCTTCTTGCTCACTACGAGGTCGTTGCACTTCACGCCGGTGAGCAAGACTTCGACTTCGCCCTTCATCGTGATGGCGATGATGCGCTGCTCCTTGTTGTGACAGGCATAGAACCGCCCGTCCGGCCCGATTTGCAGGCCGCTGATGCCGGGCAGGTTGTCGAGAAACAAATCCGTCTTCCCCGTGGCAACATCAATCTTGTAGATCCCCTTCCCGGCCTTCACATCCGTGAAATACAGATTCCCCGCCGCATCGCAGCACAGTCCGTCCGTGAAGACATAACCGCTGGCGGCCTCCTTCCACGGCTCGCCGTCGATGAGGTAATCGTGCAACGAGGTGTCTTGGGCGAAGATGGGTGTGGCGAGTAGGGAGAGGGTAAAGAGAAGGCGTTTCATGTTGGAGTGAAGTTAAGTGCTCAGTGCTCAGTGCTCAGTTTCAAGCGGAGAGTGCTGCGGAAGAAAGACTGAGCACTAAGCACTGAGCACTTCTCCCCGCCAACACCTTGATCTCTCTACTTGCCCCACAGCCAGCGCAGCGTGTCCGGCAGCATCGCGCCGCCGTGCTTGCCGTTGTGGGTGCCTTCGCCGAGGACAAACTGGTAATCATAACCGGCGAACTTCAGCGACGCGGCCATGTCTTGGTTCGCCAGCGGCCAGTTGCCGAACTGGTTGTCGAGATCGTTCTTGCCGTCCTGGAGGAAGACCTTGAGCGGCTTCTTGTCGGTCTTGCGGATCAGCGCGGGATACACATGCCCGCCACGGATGTTGGTGAAGCTGCCGATGTGGCTGATCACCTTGCGGAACGCGTCGGGCCGCTCCCAGGCCACGGTGAAGGCGCAGATGCCGCCGCTGCTGTTGCCGCAGATGCCGCGTCCTTCAGGGGCATCGGTCAGCTTATAGGTCTTGGCGACTTCGGGGAGGATTTCCTCGATCAGGAAACGGGCATGCAGATCGCCGAGCGAGTCGTATTCAAAGCTGCGGTTGCTGCGCGGCTTCTCCTTCGGGTTGCTGGTCGGAAACACACCGGGATTGATGAAGATGGCGATCGTCACCGGCATCTCGCCCTTGGCGATGAGATTGTCGAACACCACCGGCACACGGAACTGCCCGTCCGCCTTCACAAAGCCGCCGCCATCGCAGAACACCATCACGTTCGCCGGTTGCTCGGCTTTGTATTGAGCCGGAACGTAGATCCACCAGTCACGCGACGTGCCGGGATAAATCTTCGAGTTCATCCACGCCGGCATCTGCGTCACCTTCCCCTGCGGCACGTCCTTGTTGATCTGCGAATCAGGTCCGAGGACATACTGATCATCCTGCGGAGCGGATTGAGCGATGCTGACGAGACACAACGAAAGAGCGGCGGCGGTGAGAAACTTCATGGGTCGAATCCGAACGACAGCGAGGCGCGACATCTTGCAGGCACCCCTCCAGCGAGAGCGTGAAGCTCAAGGCGTTGGCCATGGTTGACGGTTGTTGACCGTGGTTTGAAATCGGGTCAACGGTCAAGAGCCGTCAAGGAAGGAGCGCGGACGCCCTCCATTCCCCTGACTAACTTGGTGATTTTCCTAGTTATGCGGCAGCGGGGAGTGGGGTTAGCGCGAAGCCCAGCTTGGCGGCTTCTTCTTGGAGGCGGCGATGCCGTCTTGCGAGTTTCTGGGGCGATACCTTGAAGGCTTCCTTCTCATCGTAGCGGCGCTGGCTCTTGATGACCCCGTAGATCACTCGCGCCAGCTTATGCGCCGTTGCGGTGGTTCCTTCGGCCTTGCCCAGTTTGCCTTTAAACCGCCGCAGCATCTGTCCCATTGGATCAGCGCTTCGTTGCAGGCCAAAGGCGGCCAGTCTCATCGCTCGCGCCAGCCGGCTTGGCACCTTGCGCGTTCGGGCTTTGAGCACTTTGCCGCCGCTCACTCGGTTGTCCGGGCAGAGTCCCAGCCACGAGGCGAACGCTCCGGCACTGCAGAACGCGCTGAGCATTTGCTCGCGTGTGCCGACCTCGCTCACCAGTGTGCTGATCAATCCTGCGGAGACTCCGGGGATGTCGCTGAGGTCCACTCCATAAAAACGCCATCCGGCCTGGAAGATGCTCATGTTGGGACTGTTCTTGGCGAGCCGGTGTTGCTGCTTGGTGGGCGCGGCGGGCACCGTGGTCTGCACTTGGCTCTCTACTTTGCCGACCAGCGCAGCGAGCTGCTCGTCGCACGCGGCGATGGCTTTTTGCACCTGCTGCCAGCTTTCCCATGCCTGACGCAGCACAAAGAGATACTCGGCGCGGTAGTCGCCGTTGAGCGCTTCGAGGATGTCTTGCAGCGGGCTTTTGCAGCGTCGATCGCGCAGCTTGGCCAGCGCGTGCGCATCGCGCTCGCCGGCGAGGATGGCGCTGATGATGGCCTGGGCGCTCACCCCGTCGATGTCGCTGAAGACGTGATGCAGCTTCAGATTCATCTCCGTGAGCACCTTCTGCATGAGGTGGAGCTGGGTGGCGGCGTGCTCCACCATCTCGGCGCGGTGGCGCATGAGGTAGCGCAGCGGCACGATCTCCAGCGCGGGGCGGAAGGATTTGCGCAGCAGTCCGGCGGCGTGCAGTTGCTGCAGCCACTGGGAGTCGCACACGTCGGTCTTTTTGCCAGGCACGCCTTTGACGTGACGGGCGTTGACCAAATACACGTCAATGCCCGCCGCGGTGAGCTTGTCGTAGAGCATGATCCAGTAGTTGCCGGTGCTCTCCAGCGCCGCGGTCTTGATGCCGTGCTCCAGCAGCCAATCGCGCAAGGCCTCCACGCCGCTGGTGTAGCTGGGGAAGGTGCGCACGGTTTGCTCGCTGCGATCTGGTGGCAGTGCGGCGACGAACTCCTCCGCGCCCACGTCGATGCCTGCTGCATCAGGGTGGTGTCGCGGATTGATGGCGGCGGGGACGTTGGCGATGGCTGCTGCCTTTTTGCGGCGGCCTTTGGGCTTGCTGGCGGATGGCTTTTTGGGTTTATTCATGTGCGTCAGGCTTGGATGGAAGTCTGACGCGAAGGCTGCTGCCGAAAGAGATTGGGCAATCTCCTGAACAGGGTCACCGCCCCGTCAGGTTGCCCAAACGGGGCGGGCCACTATTGTTCCACTCGCGGCAGCGGCGGCCAAACTCCCGATCGGGTTTGCATTGCTGCTAACACCATTGGCTGGACGGCCTACACTTCGCGGCAGACGTTTTCTTTGCTCGCAACGCTCCGCTTTGGCAAACAAAGAAAGTTACTCCCTCTTCCACACTTTAGCGCAGCGGAGTTCGGTTACTCCTGAATTTCGACATGCGGGCGCTCTTGGAGGATGAGGACGTAGGCGCGGAGGCTGTCGATGCCGCGATAGGCCTCGGCTTTGCGGCCACGGTCGTAGCTTTCGTTGGCGGGGGAAAGCACCTCAAAGACGACCGTGGGATTGGTAGCAGTTTCCTTTTGCGTGTCTTCGGGGTCGTATTCGACGGGGCCGCAGATGACGCTGGCATCTGGGTAGCAGCGCAGGCCATTCCACAGGGCGCGGATGCGTTGATCGGAGTCGTAGGTGCTGCAGTGCTTGCCTTTGAGCAGGCGGCGGAGTTCGCCGATGAGATTGACCTTGATGATGCTGTGGCGCGTGCTGCCGCCGGCCCTAGAGTAGATCTTGCCCTGGAAGTACTCGCTCTTTTCCACGGCAGTGCGCTCATGAAGGTAGTACTCCTGCGGCGTCATGTGCGTGATGATTTTTGGCAGGCCCATGCGCGGAGTGTAAACACTTGGTGTGGGCGGTGGCAAGCAGCGCCTCTCCGACCACGCAACCCTCACGCATTCTCAAACTTCCGCCAGTAGAGCAGGGCGATGGGGGCGATGGAGAGGCATTCCTGGCCGGCGGTGGCGACGCCTTCCATGGATTTGGTGGTCCAGGCACCGAGGATGAAGGAGATGGCGATCAAGATGGCGGAGCCGAAGGTGAAGACGGCACGCGGGGCGATGGTGAGGCGCACGGGTCGGGTTTCCTGGCCGAGAAGGTCGATGAAACGCGCGGCGCTGAGGACGAGGACGATGATGGAGAGCCAGCCGTTGTCATCGAGCGTGCCGGTGGCGAGCCAGTCGTAACCACCATGCGCGGCGACGGCGAGGAGGAAGGTGGCGATGAATTCATCGGCCCGAGCGAAGCGGGTGAGCAGCATGCGGTAGAGGCTGTGCGCGCAGATGCCGGTGAGGGAGATGTGGAGGAAGTTGGCGGAGAGGAAACGTGTCCACGCGATGGTGCCGCCGTAGTCCTGGTAGTAGCCGATGTTTTCTTCCAACGAGAAACCGAGGCCGACAAAGGCGCCGGTGAGCAGGGCGAGGCCGGGCGTGCGCCGCCATAGCAGCCACGGCAGGAAGAACGCGAACAGCGCGAGTTTGCAGCCTTCTTCGCGCAAACCAACACCGACGAGGTAGTAGATGAGGTCATGCGGGAACGGAGCGTCGGCGGTCATGCCTTGCGAGAACTCCTGGTAGGCCAAAATGGTGAGCGTGGGCCACACGCTGCACACGCCAGCCATGATGGGCACGATGGGACGTGCCCAGCGCCAGCGCTCGTGGTCGCTGTGCTGCACGAGGATGAAGTACCACAGCGCAGCGACGAAGAAGGCCAGCGCGAGCATGCCATACGGGATTTCATTGAGCCGATGGCGGATCAGGCCGTGCCATTGCATCCACACATCGCCAAGCAATGCACCAGCGTGATGCTGGAGCAGGGGATGGCAGTGTTCGATCCAGCCGGGCTGTGCCGCGATGGTGCGCAGGAGCTTGAGATCGCGCTGCGTCACGGCGAGGCGCACGGCTTCTTCACGCGCGGCAGTGGCCTCGGCAAAGTGCAGGCCCTCGGTGTAGAATGCCTGCATGGCGGCAGGTGTGTTGCCACGGCGTTTTTGAATGCTGGCGAAAAATTCCGCCGCAAGCATGGCCGGTGGCGTGGCCTGGGCATTGGTTGCGAGACGCTGCAAGGCGGCATCATCCGCATCCAATGCGGCGGCGAGGAAATCGCGGAACAGACCGGCAGGGGCATCGGTGGTGGCGTGCTGCTGGAGGAGTTGCGCTACGTCGTAACCGCCGAGTTTGCCATCTTGAACGAAGCCTTGGAACGCTGCGGCTTCATCGCCTTCCACCAGCTTGGGGATTTGCGCGAGCAGCATGCGCAGCCAGGTGGCGAACTCACGCGGCTGCGGTGTCGTTGCATGACGCAGGTGATGGAATTCCTCATGCAAGCGGATCAGGGCAGGGGACACGCTGAACCGATGCGAGTCTTCTTCCTGGGTCGCGTTGCTGATGACGATCACGCTAGCGATGATCATGCCGATGGCGATGATGGCGGCGGCGGTGCGCAGGAGAAAGCGGCGGTTACGCGTGAGGTAGTGCGTGCGCGCACGCCAGCCGTGGAAATAGGAACGTGGCTCACTCATGCCTGAGTTGATGGTGAATGGTTGATGGTTTGAAACAGAGGCTGTTTGGAGGCTTCTGGCTATCAACCATCGACTCTCAACTATCAACTCTGCCTCTTCCACCAATCGGCGGATTGCTCCCACGGTGCTTGCGTCTCCGGTTCCTCGCGTGCGGCGGCATGTTTCTCCTGTTCCGCTTCGTCTTCGAGTTCCATGAGCAGCTTCATGTGCGGCTCTGGCCTGGTGCTACGCCGCCAGAGGATCCAGGCCCACATGGCAAAGGCACCGAGCAGGAAGAACAGCGTGCCAAGCGTGAAGAGCACGGCCCAGTCGGCTGCCTCCAGCCATTCGCGTGAAATTTTGGCCGTGCCGCCTTCGGGCCGGGTGAGAAAGGCGAGAGGCGCGTGCATGGCGGTGGGCGTTTATGCCGGGTCAAGGATGAGGCGCATCGGAATCATCTTGGAGAACTGGAAGCCGTGCTGCTGGAAGAAGGATTGTGAGTCGGCGCTGATGCGGTCGGTCAGCAGCGTGATGCGGCGGAAGCGCTTCTCCTTGGCGAACTCGATGGCGTGGTCCAGCAAAAGACCGCCATAGCCCTGGCGGCGATGCTGCGGATGAACGATGACATCCTCCATGATGAGCACGAGACCACCTTCCGCCGTGCTGATGGTGAAGAGCAGGTTCACCATGCCGATGACCTTGTGATCCGTGCGCAGCACGAAGATGCGGCCGCGATTCGGCTGCTCCAAGATCAAGCGCAGGCCATGTTCCTGCTTGGCCCGGTCCGGCTTGAAGTCCTGCTCCTCGCTGAACAGTGAAACGAGCAGTTCCACGAGTTGCGGGAGGTCTTCGATGGTGGCCGGTTCGATGTGTGGCTCTAAGTCAGGAGTGGACATGTGACCGCCAGAATAACGGGGGCGCGGGCAAAGGCAATGCGTTCGATGCAAAGGATGCGTCACGGTGTTCGCCACAAGGCGCATACAAAGAAGCAGCGTGGTGGCGTTGCGGCTCTGAAACTTCCGCTGCCGACGGTGGTTTCACCTCCCGCATCCAACCCGAACCAGCATTCATCTCATGAAACCCAGCACCAACCCATTCGTCTGGCTCTGCGGTGTCGTCGCTCTCAGCGTCGCGCCGTTGCAAGCCCAGGAAACGAAGCCTGCGGACAAACCCGCCGCTGAAACACCCAAAGCGGACACGCCGCCTGCCCCGCAGCGCCGCCCACAGGATAATGCGGCATCCAATCGTGATCAGCCGCAGCGCGATCAGGCCAATGCGCGCCCTGACAATCATCTGCCACGCGCTGACAATTCGCGTGAACTGCAGCGTCGGCCGCAGATGGAAGGCCAGCGTGAAGGTGATCGTGGTCCAGCGAATCCATCGCGTGGCGAACCGCAGCGTGATGGTCAGCGTGGTCCGGCGAATCCGCAGCAGGATGGCAATCGAGGCCGTGACAATGGTGGCAGGCCTGACAACTTCCGTCAGCCGAACGGTGGCGAAAGTGGTCCGATGAATGCACCGCGTGACGGCAATCGTGACAATGGCGGACGGCCTGATGGTTTCCGTCAGCCGCAGGGACAGCCGAATGGCGGGGAGCGTCAGCCCAACCAGCCGCAAGCGCAGCAGCGTGAGGGCAATCGCGGTCCGGTAAACCCGCCGCATGATCCGAATCGTGGTCGTGACCATGCCAACGCAGGACGCCCGGAGAATTCTCGCCAGCCGCAAGGC
The DNA here is from genome assembly GCF_046154365.1 of Prosthecobacter sp. Lineage (GTDB taxonomy): Bacteria > Verrucomicrobiota > Verrucomicrobiia > Verrucomicrobiales > Verrucomicrobiaceae > Prosthecobacter. Next base: position 13,578 of record NZ_JBJXFV010000171.1, on the reverse strand, counting down.
CCGCAGGGCAATGAGCGCGGTCCCGGCCCGCAAAACCATGAGCGCGGGCGTTTCAATTCGCAGTACCAACGCGGTCCCGGCCCGCAAAATTTTGCACAGCGTGGTGATCAAGAATTCCATGCACCACAGCATGGTGACATGCAGCGTGGTGGCCCAGGGTTGACGGGACGTGGGCCGGAACAGCGTTCCGAGGGCCGCCAGCAGCAGTTTGGCAGTCCGCGTCAGGATGGCAGATTCGACGGCCAGCGTGGTCCTGCACCGCAGTTTAATCAGCAGCATGGTCCTGAACCGCGCTATCAACAGCGCGGCCCGCAGCACTTCGAGCGGAAGCCCATGAACGCTCCGCAGGATGGCATGCGCGGTGGAGATCGCGGTCCGCAACCGCAAGGCGGTCCGGGCTTTGTGCCGTCGATGCAACGTGGTGGCGAAGGTCCGCGTAGTCCGCAGCCATCCGGCCCACGTGGCGATGAGCGGGGTCGCGAGGGACCGGCGCCGTTTCGTGGCGTGTGAGGATGTGATGTGTGTATGAATCAAACAGGCGGCCGGGGAAGCCCGGCCGCCTTTTTCATGCCCGGCACGCATTCATTCACGTCTGCCGGTTGTGTTTGTGGAAACGAACTCCATAATCGCCGCGCACGAAATGCCCCGCATGAGCCAGCTCCCCAAGCCCACCCCAACGTCTCGCCTGGCCGTTTCATCGGTTGTTAAGAGTGAGGTGGAGTTGCCCTGGTGGTCGTTGGACCGTTGGTCGCATCTTTGGACGGGTGAGCCGCCGATGTCTGCTGCCGCAGCCACCACGGCCAACACGATGCTGCCGGTGCTGATCGAGGTTTTCGCCGCCTTCAGCAAGCTGGACGGCAACATTGAGGAGGAGGAAGTTGAATCCAGCCTCGGCTACCTGCGCTATGATTATCCAGAGGCGATCTACGCCGACATGCGGCGTCTCTATTTTGAAGCGCTGCAGCAGCCACAGGATCTGACGCAGCGTGCCAAGGAACTCAGCCAGAAGCTCACGCAGGAGCAGAAAGTACTGCTCGGAGTGCAGCTCTACCTGCTCATCTCGCGTGCGCAGCAGAATCAGCGGCAGATGGTGGAGTTTTATCTCTTCATGACGAACCTCGGTATCGCCGCCCAGGCCATCGACATCGTTTATCAGCTCAATGCGGGCGACAAACCGCCAGAAGAAGGTTTTTCCACCAAAGGCGGCCAACCGCTCGACACGCTGCGCATCGGCTCGACGAAGAATTGCGATGTGCTGCTGCGCTCGCTCTCAGCGGACTGCTCGGTGGTGGCGTTCCGCTTTCAAAATCTCGTGCTGCTGAAGAACACTGGCAGCATCTCCATTCTCGTGCGCAGCCGTCGGCAGCCACCGGGCGAGTTCTCGCGGTTGTATCCGGGCGAACGGGTGGTGCTGGAGGACGTGACGCTCGACTACAATGACCTCGTCACCTACTTCAACTCCAAGAAGACGCTCTCCGGCACGCAGATTTACCTCACTCTCACGGAGAACGGCAGCGCGGAGATCGCCCCGCAGCGCACGCGTGGCACGAATCTGCGGCTCAGCTTTGGCCTCGGTGTCACCGTGGAGGCGTTGCGCACCACGCAGGCGACGCTCAATGGTGTCGTACTCAGCAGCGGCACGGTCGTTGAAGCCAGCATCGAGGACAGCCTCATCGCGCACGGGGCGGTCGAAATCGCGCTGCGTGACCTGCGCGTGCGGGCGCAGGAGTATGGCGGCCAGTTCCGCCTGGAGGGCAGCCGCAACACCTACCTCGTCTCCAACAAGCCCGAACTGCTCGATGAAGGCGACATCCTGCTCTCCGAGGACACCGACGGCGAGATTCTGCTGCGCATCGAGTGCAACTATGCACAGAAAACCGGCGTGCTGGAGGTCTTGCGCTCATCGCGTCCGCTCTACATCGGCCTGATTCCGGTGCGTGACCGCATCGCGCTCAACGATGGCGACACCATCACCTTGGGCGAAGGCCAGTTCCTACGCTGCCACTTTGCCGACCGCATCATCGAGGAAGAGCGCAACACCATCCGTCAGCTTGAAGTGCGTGAACTCACGCATCGCTTCGATGGACGCGACACCGCGCAGGATGGCGTGAGCTTCCTCGCTCGTCGTGGCGAGATGATCTGCGTCATGGGCCCGAGCGGCTGCGGCAAAAGCACGCTGCTGCGCATTCTCGGTGGTCAGTTGAAGCCCAAGGCTGGTGAGGTGCTGATGAACAGCCTGCAGTTGTATGGCAATCTGCACAATCTCACGCCCTACATCGCCTACATCCCGCAGGAGGATGCCTTTGACCCGTTGTTGAAGGTGCAGGAGAACCTGGACTTCTCCGTCGCGGTGCGTTGTCCGCATCTGAAGACCGAGGAGCGCCGCAAACGCGTGGATGCGAAGCTTGCCGAACTCGGCCTGGCCGACCTGCGCAATCGTCTGGCCGGCACGCCGCAGCAGAAATTCCTCAGCGGTGGCGAACGCAAGCGCCTCAACGCTGGACTCGACATGATCGGCATCTCCGACGTGTATTTGTTCGACGAACCGACCTCGGGTTTGTCCTCCAAGGACAGCGAGCATGTGCTGGAGATCATCCGCAGCCTCGCGCGCAACAAGATCGTCATCACTTCCATTCATCAGCCGAGTTCACGGCTCCTGGCGATGTTCGATAAGGCGCTGCTGCTCGATAAAGGCGGCAAGCTGGCCTACTTCGGCACGCCGAAAGGCATGCTGGAGTACTTCTGGCGCGTCTATCACACCGAGACCGGTCAGTCGGGCGATGCCGATGCGCCGCCGCCGGACAATCTGACGCCCGACTTCGTCTTCGACGTTCTTGAAACTCCGCTGCGCGACATCAGCGGCGACATCATCCATGAACGCAGCGCGGACGGGCATCTCGTGGCCGCACGGCGTTTCCCGCCGAATTTCTGGCGCGACTCGTATCAGCGTCATCTCATCATGGAGAGCATGGCGAAGCAGCAGACTGCATCCAGCAGCACCAGCCTCATCGCCCGACCCAAACGCGATGAAAGCCAGAGCTTGAACCGCATCCGCAGCATGCCCAAGCCGCCGAAGCACACCTTCCGCGAGGAGAGCATCCTGTTTGCCACGCTGCTGAAGCGCGCCTTCCTCAGCAAGCTGCGCAACCGCACGAACCTGCTCACCACGCTGCTGGAGGCGCCATTGCTGGCCTATCTGATCTCCAGCGTGCTGAAGTACTCCGAGGAGAAGAACTACACCTTCGCCACCGCCTTCCACATCCCGACGTATCTGTTCATGAGCCTCGTCGTGGCGATGTTCCTGGGCCTCACCAACAGCGCCGACGAAATCATCCGCGACCGCCACACGCTGAGTCGAGAGCGCAATCACAACCTGCGCACGTTTTACTATCTCAGCGGCAAGATCATCTCCCTCTCCACCTTCGCGTTGGTGCAGTGCGTGATCTATCTGATGATCGGCAACTGGGTGCTGGAAATCCGCGACATGTTCATGATCCATCTCTGGTGGATGTTCCTGACCTCGCTCACCGGTGTCTGCCTCGGGCTGTTCATTTCCAGCATCGTTAGTGACAACCGCACGGCAGTGAACGCCATCCCGCTCATCCTCATTCCGCAGATCATTCTCGGCGGGGCGCTGATCAAATACGAGGAGATGAACAAGAACCTCGATCTCGTCTATTCCGTGGGCCGCTGGCTCAAAAAAGCCGGCAACGATGAGGACAAGGCCAGCAAGCTCAAGGTGCCCTTCATCTGCCAGTTCATGCCGCTGCGCTGGTCGTATGAAGGCGTCATCATCTCGCAGTCCAAGCTCAATCCGCTCACACGGAATCAGGATTTCCTCGACGAGCGCATTCAGTCACTGCTGCCACCCTCGGGAGCGGAGATGACAGAACAGCAGCTTCACGAACTCAAGCTCACCAAGGAGTCGCTCGCCGTCGTTTCCGGCCTCTACGCTGAAAATCCGCGCGAAATCTCCAAACGCCTCGGTTCCATCCGCGACGCCGTGCTCAGCGGCCAGATTGAGGCGCCGATGCTCGACAGCCTGCTGCAGCAGAATGACGGCGTCAGCGCCGAGGAAATCTATGTGAACCGCAAGGTGCTCGATCTCGTCACCAAGGCCGAAATGGAGCGCGAGGACTACCGCAGCAAGGCCAGCCCCAACGTCTTCTTCGGCACCCGCAAAACCTACCTCGGCACCAAGTACAACACCCTTTGGATCAACAGCATCGTCATTCTCTTCTCGCTGGCAGTCACCATCACCGCCGTGGAGATTAGCCTGCGACGACAATTGACGAAGGTTTAGCTGGGGTGAACTGGCGGCCGAACGTTGAGGTTCGTGGTGCTCATTTGGAATAAGACCGCAAGTAGGGTTCAGATTCGGCAATGCCTGCTTTCAAGCCGGATACCATCGTCTTTCCGTCCCTGAATTGGATATCGGCAACGACCCATGAATCCCCAGCCCGGTCGAGAATCAAAATATCCGTCCACGAATAGACCTTGCCGTCGCTGAGATACTCCAAATGTGCGGGGACCGTAAAGCGTCCGTTGCGGATTTCGGAGCGTCCGGCGGCAAAGGTGGAGATGCCCTCGTAAACGCTGCTGAACGGATCGCCTTCCTTGGACCAGATGGGCTTCACTTGCGGGGGATTGGGGGCGTTGCGATGCTTGCGCAAAAATCCTTGGCGCTCGCGCACTCGTTGGCGCTCCACGGCGCTGAAGAGGTGAAGCACCTCTGTGCTAAAGTAGGCGGAAATCATGTGCCGTTCGGGGGTGTTCGGCGCTCCGTGGATGTGCCAGCGAAAGTAAGCGCGGTAAAAACGCTCGGCGAACTGGCGCGGCGTCTCTGCGTGCGCGTGAGGGATGAGCATCGCAAAAAAGAACATCAGAACTGTCAGCTTCATTGGGTGCGCGGGTTGGGCGTTGCGGTTGCGTTCTGGAAAGTGTGTTTCACGACTCGTACGGATTCACTTTGAGTTCCTGCTTCCGTATGGGTTCGGTGCCGAGAAACTCCAGAATGGTGACTGTGCGTTGCCCCTGCCGAAATGCCAGGAAGACCGTTATCCCGTTCTTCAGGAACTCAGCCGCCCACTCCTGCGCCAGCAGTTCATCGCCGTCTTCGGCAATGTCACCATCGAGAACGCTCATGGCGATCTTGTCCCCTTCAACGGCACAGAGTGACGGCAGAAAAGCGTTGTATCCCGTCTCGCTGACGGACTTCACGATCACCGCAACGTAGTCGTCAAAAGTCATGTGGATAGTGCGTTCATACGGTGTGCGCAGCAGCGCCTTGGTTCGGTCTTGCAGTTCCACCTGTGGGGCCGCCTGACAAGCTTCGAATCAACGGCACTGAGCACAGCACCATGACGAGAAGAACGTAGTAGCCAACGCAAGCGCGAAACGCCACGCGGTGTGCCGGCGAAGGACTCTTCTGCTGCCACAAGCTGAGCAAGACCGGAAAAAGTAGGACTGGGGCTGCCAGCATCAGGAAGAAAACGCCCAACGATGCCATGCCCGACCAATACCAGAACAAACTGGTCAGGAGGACGAGAAGGACGCCGCCATAGCAAACAAAGAGCAGGAAAAGCTGTGCCAGGAACATGCGCGAGGTGCCAGCAGCGAGCAGCCGCCGGCAAAGCATGAGATAGGCCGCCACACCAGCCGCCGGAACCAGTAGATGGATGGTGATCGCTGTGATGATCTCAGATGAAGTCATGCGCGTGACGCTGCGAGTTTGGCCGAACGAACATGGTTATCATTGCGGCTTCGCGCAATGATAACCATGTTCGTTCGGCGATTCCGGTTCAGTCGTAGGTGATGCGAATGCCACGAATCTCGGTGAGGTGGAGGAACTGAGTCTGCGTCTCTCCTGAGATGCTGAGATGACGATCATCAATCCAGCGGACAGTGATTGAAGGCTCGTGGTTGGCGGTGAAAACGTTTCCGGCCTCGTTGGGGAGCTTGCGGCGCGCCGAAAGAATGGAGACGCCGGTGCTGTAGCTGGTGCTTGCGCCGCAGTTGCGGCGGAACGTGACTGCCTTGAACTGGCCATTGGGGGAGACGGTCTCGACCAGATTGTCGTTGGCGCAGAGGACATCAACGCTCGGGAAAAGGCAGCAGATGAAAAGAGCGAAACCGCCAACCGCCAGCAGCAAGACGCTGCCGAGAACGAGAAGCACCCGCTTCTTGGTGGGCTTTGATTGGCTTTCATTCATGGGAAACGCGAGGAGGTGCCTGATGTCCCAAGCTCAGCGACCCGGCGCACGGGACGCAACGATTGCAACCACGACGCTCCCGCCGGGTTCGCTGCAGCGCAAAGGCCGCGTTGTGTGAATCTGAAAACCATAAACTCACTCGACTCTCCAGAGCCGCTTCCATCGGCGAAAGCCGCGCTCACCAATCAAACACAGGACGATGAAAACCGGCAAACAGTAATCCGCCGCTCGCGCCGAAGCTCCAAAAAGAAAGAAGCACACGACCAATGGTGCGATGACGAACAGCGCCCAATAACTACCGAGTGCAAAGATCGTGCGGTTCATGGCGTGTGAAGCGTTAGGCCTCTGGTGTTTTAGGGACACTTTCATTTCAGGGAGCCAAGCAGATTCAAAATCAGCGTGTAACCGCCGTAAACGGCACATGCGACGACGAGAAAAAACAACGTGCAGCCGAACTTCCTCGAAAACCAGTCCTTCAGATCCCCGCGCTGCAAATCTCCAAGGTCTCTCTCTGAAATAACCTCGAAAGCAATCGACCCGCGCGAAGTTGGCTTCTTCTCCTCGGTGACATAGTGATCCACACGACCATCACTCTTGTTCGACAACTCACGAATATCCTCCGAGAGTTTTAGCAGGTCGGGTGGAGTGGCGAGAATGACCACGTTCATATATCCAGGATGGCCTGACTCCGTCCTCAGGACATAGCGATTTCTGTGTTGTGGCTGCTCACTCATCTTGATTGGCGAGCATTGAAGGTGGGTAACTCATTGTGAGGTTTGTCAGCAGCTTGAAGTCCGACGGGGACGTGGCTCACTTCTCCAGCTTCTTCAGCGCCTCACTCACATTGTCCACGGTGAGAATCTCCGGCAGGACCAGCGGTTCCTTCACGCCGGGGATGTAGAGCACGTTCACCGGCACGGCGCCGCGACCGAGTGCCTCGAAGGACTTTTTGATGGCTTCATCCTCGTTGGTATAATCAGCACGCATGGCGACGATGCCGTGTTTCTTGAAGAGTTCTTGAATGCGTGGGTCGGGGTAAACACGCTTGTTGACCTGGCAGGTGAGGCACCACTTCGCCGTGTAGTCGATGTAAACGGGTTTTCCGGTGGCCGTGTAATCCTGCACGGATCCCTCCGACCAGGGTTCCCACAGCAGGCCGTTTTCAAACACCGGCTTTGCCACCATTTTATTTTTGTCGCGCTGCTGCGGCCAGCCGAGCCACAAGCCGCCGCCAACGGCCGCCAGCGTGAGCGCCATTGCGATGAAACGTGTGCGTGCCGCTTTGTAAGGAAGTGCCCAGCGACCATAAATCCAGCAGCCAAGGGCGATGAGGACCAGGCCGAGCATGAGCATGAGGAGGGACAGTCCTTCGACCATGGCAGTGAGCACCCAGAGCTGATAAAAAACGGTGCCGAACAGCAGGAAGGACATGCCCTGCTTGAAGCTTTCCATCCATGCGCCGGGCCGGGGCAGAATGGAAACGAGTTTCGGAAAAGTGGAGAGCAGCAGGAACGGACTGGCGAGGCCGAGGCCGATCAAGGTGAACAAGAGCATGGCCTGCGGCGCGGGGAGTTTCACAGCGGCACCGATCGCGGTGGCGAGGTAAGGCGCGGAGCAGGGGGTGGCGACGAGGGTGGCGAGCAGTCCACTGAAAAAGGAGCCACCGAGACCGTGCTTCATTTGCAGACCGGCTCCAACGCCGATGGCGGAGGTGCCGATCTCGAACACGCCTGCCATGTTCAGACCGAAGATGAGGAAGATGATGGCGAGGCTGAAATTGAATGTGGCCGACTGGAGCTGGAAAGCCCAACCCTTGCCGAGGGCGACGACGATGCCGCCGAGCACCCAGAAGCACAGCAACACACCGAGCGTGTAAATGAGGCCGTGGAGGACGACCTGCTTCCGATCTTCACCCGCCTGCTGCACGACGCCGACGATCTTGATGCCGAGCACGGGAAACACGCAGGGCATGATGTTGAGGATCAAACCGCCGAGGAAGGCGGAGAACATCACGAACAGGAAGGTGGGCGGTGCTGCGGCTCCGCTGGTCGTCACCGCTGCGGTGTCAGTCGTTTTTTTTTCCAGCGGCGGCAGTTTTTCAAACACGGTGCTCTGCGCGGCATCCGTCACGGCTTGTGCCGTGATGGCGACGCTGACTTTGGCGTCCTGTTTGAAGGGCATGCAGCTTTTGTCATCGCAGACGAGACCATCGACCTTCACCTGCAACGCCACCTTTGAACCGACGGCAGCATTGGCTGGTGGTGTGATCTTGGCGGGCAGCAATACGATGCTGTCGTAGCCTTCGCTCGGCGAGCCATCGACGCCTTTGAAGGGATGCACGGCAGGCCAGGGGAGTTCGTCCATCTTCCAGCCCTCGGGCAGCGTCCAGATGAGCTTGGTGGGCTTGCCGATGACCTCTGGCGGCAATACCTTGCCGTAGGTGTGCGCGCCTGTTTCATGCGCGAGTTTCACCGCCACGCGAAACGCTGCACCGGGTGCTGCGCTGCTGACTTCAGCGATGAGTGTCGCAGTGACGAGCGCCTTGGGGCCATCTCCGCCGCCTCCCAGCAGCGTTGGGTCGAACGGAATGCTCTGGCTGAACGCGGGAGCAGCCAGTAGGACAAGGAGGGGCAGGAAACGGCTTCGATTCATGAGGTTGGAAAAAGAGTGCGGGTATGAGAACGTCGCGTGCCGATTATTCCCATCACCCGGCTGTAGATGATGATGGTGACAAAAGGATGGTTACAGAATGATGGGGAAGACGAGAGGGCGGCGGCGGCAACTGAATCGGAATCATTTTGTAACCATCATTCTGTCATGACTCAAATGGTGGAGAACGGAGGGTGCCGCCGTCTTGTCATGGGGTGGGTGTGGCGACAGCCCGCCCGATTTTATGGCCCGCGCCCGGTCAGCGCACACCCAAATGACGGGCGGGCTGTCGCCACACCCGTCCCACATTCAGAGGGTCTTGTGCGTGCCGTCGCAGAAGGGCGGGTTCTTGGTCTGCTTGCAGTTGCAGAGCCAGACTTTCTTCGCCTCGGGCAGCGTGAACTTCTTCGGGCCGAGGCCGGTGCCTTTGTGGCTGCCGTCGCAGCTTGGCTGATGGCCGCTCAAGCCGCAGGCGCACCACCAGTGGTCTCCAGCAGGCAGTTCAACGGCGACGGGTTGCTTGTCGTAGATTTTGGGGAGGTTTTCCATGGGGCGGAGTGTGGCAGGAGATGAGAGAAGCGTCAAGGAGGTCAAGGCTGCGCGGTCAAGAGTGGTCAAGAGTGGTCAAGAGTGGTCAAGCGGGTGGCGTCTTGGCGATGCTTGACCCCACTTTGACGAATCCTTGACTTACTTGACCTGCTCCAAGATTTCCCGCACCAACCCCGGACCGCGATACACGAGTCCGCTGTAAACCTGCACGAGTGCCGCTCCGGCTTTCATCTTCTCGACCGCATCGGCTCCGTTCAAGATGCCGCCGACACCGATGATCGGCATTTGCTCCTTCAACAGCATGCGGAAGGCCTGCAGCACGAGATTGGAGCGCTCACGCACGGGGGCACCGCTCAAACCGCCGGTTTCCTGCGCTAAAGCATGACCGGTGACAGCTTCACGGTCGATGGTGGTGTTGGTGGCGATGACGCCGTCGATGTTCTGCTCGTTGAAGACACGGGCGAGCGCCTCGATCTGCATGTCATTGAGATCGGGGGCGATCTTGACGAGCAGCGGCACGGTTTTGCCGTGTTCCTTTTTCAATGCGGCCTGTTCTGTCTTCAACGCGGCAATCAACTGTCGCACCGCGCCCTCGGCCTGAAGATCACGCAGGCCCTTCGTGTTGGGCGAGGAGATGTTCACCGCGATGTAATCGGCGACGGGATACGCGACCTTGAGACAGTAGAGATAGTCGTTCACGGCCCCTTCATTCGGCGTATCGAAATTCTTGCCGATGTTCACGCCGACAATCGCCTTCGTGCGTCGGCGTTGCAGTTTGCTCACGGCGGAGTGAATGCCGGGATTGTTGAAGCCCATGCGATTGATCAGTGCTTCATGTTCCGGCAGTCGAAACAGGCGCGGCTTGGGATTTCCCGGCTGCGGCCGCGGTGTGAGCGTGCCGACTTCGACGGAGCCGAAGCCAATCGCGCCCCAGGCATCGACCGCGCTGGCGGATTTGTCCATGCCGGCGGCCAAGCCGAGACGATTCGGGAATGAAAGTCCCATGAGCCCGACTGGGCCGACTGGTCCGATCGGTCCGACGGATTTCAGCATGCCCAGGCGATGGGCGATGACCATCATCTTCACTGTGAAGGTGTGCGCGCGTTCCGCATCGAGGCGAAACAGCCACGGCTTCATCATCGGATAAAATTTTTCGATCAAGGTCATGGGTCAAGAAGGGAGAATCGCTTTCACCGTTGCTGCCACCGCGCTGCCGAGTTTCGCATGTGCCGCTGCATCCAGATGAATGCCATCGCTGCCGGGTTCGATCAGCCGCTGCGTGTTGAGATAATCGCAGCCGAGCGATGCGGCGAGCGCTTCGTAGTGTCTGGGCAGCTTGCGGCTGTCGCTGGGTCCATCGGGAAACTTCGCGGCGACATCGGGCAGATGCTGCTGATCACCGATGGCAGGCGGGCACATGAGCAGCAGCTTCGGCGGCTTCGCAGCAAGGCCCGCATCGCTGGAGAGGATCATTTGCGCCAGCACCTTCACGCCCATCGCGATCTCACCGGGTGAAACGCCGAAGACATTTTTCAGATCGTTCGTGCCGAGCATCAGCACCACGAGATCGAGCGGTTTGTGCGATTCGAGGATCGCGGGCAGCACGGCCTTGCCATTGCGGACGGCGGCAAACGGATCGTCGTGCACGGTGGTGCGGCCGTTTTGACCTTCTTCGATGACGCGGAAGCCCGCACCGAGTTCGCTGGCCAAAATGCCGGTCCAGCGCACGTCATGCGGGTGGCGTGCAGGGAAGGGGGCGGTGATGCTTTCGGGCATGAAGCCCCAGGTGTTCGAGTCGCCAAAGCAGAGAACGTTTTTCATCAGACGCGCATGATGCCGTTCATCCACGCGGCGGCAACTGCTCTCCGCATCTGTTCACAGCAGGCAGAATCCTTGTGTAAAACTATAAAATTCTAGCTTGCGCGAGTTTTCGTCTGTGTTAGACATCACGCCCCCCGCCGCAAAAGCGGGGTTTTGAGTTCCCCCAGACTCACCTCTTTTATCCACCAAGTATGCGCGTCCGTACCTCCGTTAAACCCCTCTGCGAACTTTGCCGCGTGATCCGCCGCAAAGGCGTTGTCCGTGTTGTCTGTAAAAACCCACGCCACAAACAGCGTCAGGGTTGATCCATTTTTTCCACCACATCTAATACTGCATTATGGCCCGTCTGCTTGGAGTCGAAATCCCGAACGAAAAAAAGATCGAATACTCGTTGCCCTATATCTATGGCATCGGTCTTTCCCTCAGCCGCAAGGTTCTTGCTGCCACCAACATCGACCCAAACATCCGTGCGGGTGAATTGAGCGACGAGCAGATCACCGCCATCACCCAGACCATTCAGGGGATGAAGATTGCGATCGAAGGCGACCTTCGTCGTGAACTCCAGATGCACATGAAGCGCATCCTTGGCATCAACTGCTACCGTGCTCATCGTCATCGCCGCGGCCTGCCAGTGCGCGGCCAGCGCACGCACACCAACGCCCGCACTCGCAAAGGCCCACGTAAGACCGTCGGCGCGCAGAAGGCCAAGTAATCCGCATTCAAGCAAAGACCCCATACCATGGCTGACGAAACGACCCCTATCGCACCCGCCGCAGCAGCTCCCGCTCCTGCCGCCGCACCCGCTGCCCCTGCCGCACCCGCAGATCAGCGCACCTCAACCAGCGGTGACAAGCAGGTTTCCCAGAGCGTCTGGCTCGAAATCGGTGGTGAAGCCGCCGAACAGAAGATCGTCAAGGCCAAGGGTGCCAAGAACGTCCCTTCTGGCATTGTTCACGTCTATGCCACCTTCAACAACACCATCGTCACCATCACGGATCGCGCCGGTGGTGTCATCGGCTGGTCCACCGCTGGCAAGATGGGCTTCCGTGGTTCCCGCAAAGGCACCGCTTACGCCGCCCAGGTCGTTGCGCAAGACGCCTGCCGTCAAGCGATGGGACATGGCCTTCGTGAAGCTGAAGTTCGCCTTCGCGGCCCAGGTTCTGGCCGTGAGTCCGCCGTGCGTGCCGTGCAGGCCCTCGGTGTCGAAGTCACCACCATCAAGGACGTGACCCCAGTGCCGCACAATGGCTGCCGTCCACCGAAAGCCCGCCGCGTCTAATTTTTCCCAGCCCCTTTTCTACCACACACTATGGCTCGCTACACTGGTCCCCGCGAAAAAATCTGCCGCCGCTTTGGCGTCGCGCTGTTCGGCCCCTCCAAGGCTCTCGAAACCCGCAACTTCCCGCCGGGACAGCACGGCGCTCGCAACACCCGCCGCAAAACTTCCGAATACGGCACCGCCCTCGCTGAAAAGCAGAAGCTGCGCTACCAATACGGCCTCATGGAGAAGCAGTTCCGCCGCTTCTTCACCGAAGCCCAGCGCCGCAAAGGCGTGACCGGTGAAAACCTCCTGCAGATGCTCGAGCTGCGCCTCGACAACGTCGTGTACCGCATGGGCTTCGCCAACACCCGCTTCGCCTCCCGCCAGCTCGTCAGCCACCGCCACATCACTGTGAACGGCAAGGTCGTGAACATCGCCAGCTATCAGTGCAAGCCCGGTGACGTCGTCGCTGCCCGCAGCACCAGCCAGCGCAGCCAGCAGCTCGTCGGTCGTTTCCTCGAAATGACCCAGGGCACGCCTGCTTCCGACTGGATGACCGTCGATCGCGACAAGATGAGCGGCGTCGTCAATCGCGTCCCCGTGCGTGAGGAGATCAATCCCCTCGCCAACGAGCAGCTCGTCGTCGAACTCTACTCCCGCTAATCCGCACGGATCAGCCTTCAATCTTCAAAAGGGACGCTTCCGAGCGTCCCTTTTGCTTTCTGAACGCTTCGTCATTCCATGTCACCCACCCGCCTCGAACTCATCGGTACCGAAGTCGCTCTTGTCTGGAGTGATGGCACGGAACAGTTCATCGCCATGGAAAAGCTCCGCGCTGCTTCTCCGAGCGCCGAAAACACCGGCGAACGCGATCTCCTCGGCAACAAGATCGGCGGCACGAATCAAAAAAGCTTCCCCGGCGTGACCGTGAAGGACTGGCGCATGGTCGGCGGCTACGCCATCCAGTTCGACTTCAGCGATGGCCATAACACCGGCCTCTACACGTTTGATTATTTGAGGGCGCTCGGTTCGTAGCGGCTGGCGTCAGCCTGCCGATCGCACCCTCAAGACGGCAGGCTGACGCCA
>NZ_JBJXFV010000152.1:0-67722 GCF_046154365.1 Prosthecobacter sp. | reverse complement strand
CGTCCGTGTCGCTGAGAGGCTTGATGTTTAACTCCATCCTCACTATAAGGCATATAACCACTATGGAGTACAGCGGTATTTTTCACTGTTTTTAATCAGGCCTATACATCATTCCGGCGATGCACCCAGCCCGAGGCCATCCGCAAGGCCAAGGCCTACATCCACGACCACCTCGCCGGCAGTCTCAGCCTCGAATCCGTCGCTGCTGCCGTCAGTGTGAGTCCCTTCCACTTCTGCAAGCTCTTCAAGCGTGCCACGGGCCTCACTTTCACCGACTTCGTCAACCACGTCCGTGTCGAAAAAGCACGGCGGCTCCTCATGCGTCCGGCCTGCCGGATCACTGAGATCGCCTACGATGTCGGCTTCCAGTCACTCTCGCATTTCAACCGCAGCTTCCGCCGCATTACCGCCGAAAGTCCCAGCGAATTCCGCAGCCGCCTCAAAGCCGGTGATGCAGCCCCGCATGCCGCCATGGCTGCGTGAGGCGCATATTATGCCATCTCGTACAGTTTGGTTGCTTGCCCCAGTGCTGTGCGGAGCTTATAAGGCCGCATGTATCCAATCAAAACGACCATCCCAGAGGGATTGGCACTCAAAGAGGGCGATGAAGCTGATCTTCGAGTGGTCATCCAGAATGGCGCGATTGTCGTTACCAAGATTCTGCGGCAAAAGAGCGCGGATTCGCCCACCGCCGACTACAAGGTCAAGCTGGGCGGTTGGAATCGGAAATAGGCTGCTCGGAAAGGCTTGGGCACAGCGGGGCGTATTTCAACGCGCATGTCATTCCCGCATCCAGCCCATCCTCAGACCCGCCGTGAAGTGATTCAGGCGGGTGCAGTCGGTCTGTTGGGCCTCGGGATGAATCATCTCACCGCCTTGCAGGCGCTGGCGGCTCCGGCAGGCAAGCCGCAGCGGGCGAAGTCGGTTATTTACATCTTCCTCTCCGGCGGACTCGCGCAGCATGAGAGCTTCGACTTGAAGCCGGATGCGCCGATGGAGATTCGCGGCGAGTTCAAACCCATCCGCACCCGCACGCCCGGCACGCACATCTGCGAGCACCTGCCGCGTCTCGCACGCATCTCGGAAAAGTGGTCACTCGTGCGTTCGCTCACGCATGGCAACAGCGACCACTCGCAGGGCCACCACATTATGCTCACCGGCCGCACGGATGTGCCGCTGGGCTTTGATCCATCAAAACCGAAACGGTCCGATCATCCCAGCATCGCCGCGCTGGCCACCGCGCTGCTGGAAAAGCGCAAGGACAACCTCCCGCCCGCCATCGTGCTGCCGGACAAGCTCATCCATCGCACCGGCCGCACCCTCGCCGGCCAGTTCGGCGGCATGCTCGGCTCGCAGCATGATCCGTGGTTCCTGGAGATGTCGCCGTATCACCCGGAGCACTACGGTGCCTATCCGCAGTACCTGTTTCATCACGAGCGCGGCTTTGAAACCGATGACAAGCTCCGCCTCCAGGCGCCGCATCTCTCGCTGCCGCAGGGCCTCACGCTGGATCGCGTGATGGACCGCGTCTCGCTGCGCAACGCGCTGGAATCGCAAACCGACGATCTCACCGCTCTGGCAGGTGATGAAGCCTTCGATTCCACCCGTCAGGCCGCCATCTCACTGCTGTCCAATCGCAGCGTGCATGATGCTTTCAGCATGGAAAAGGTCGATCCCAAGCTGCTCGACCGCTATGGCCGCCACAGCTTCGGTTGGTCGCTGCTCATGGCCAAAAACCTCGTGCAAAGCGGTGTGAAGCTCGTGCAGGTCAATCTCGGCAACAACGAGACCTGGGACACGCATCAGGCCGCCTGGAAGAACCTCAAAGGCTTCCTCCTGCCGCCGATGGATCAGGCCGTCAGCGCACTCATTGAAGATCTCGATGCCAGCGGTCAGCTTAAAGACACGCTCATCGTCATGGGCAGTGAATTTGGCCGCACGCCCAGGATCAAAGGCATCTCCGCCACCTCATTGCCTGGTCGCGATCACTGGGGCCATGTGCAGAGCATTTTGCTCGCCGGCGGCGGCATCCAGGGCGGCCGCGTCATCGGCGAGACCGACAAAATCGCCGGCTACCCCATCAGCGACGCCCAAACGCCCGAAAACCTCGCTGCCACCATCTACGAAGCCCTCGGCCTCCCCCGCGACCTCATGTGGCACGACTTCACCGGCCGCCCGCACACGCTCTACATGGGTTCGCCGATTGCGGGGCTGACGTAGATTCGCGCACGCATCAAAGTAGCTTGGCTCTCCAGAGCCGAGTCGCACGGCCCCTGATAAACTGCAATGCATGGGGATGCACGCCATGCCAGGCGGTTACGAAGACCTGCGTGCCCAGCGGCTCGAACTGCTTCGTAAGCCTCTCGCCGGGTGATGAGACGCTTGTTCTAAAGAACTGCTAGAGCAGCGGTTTGTTTTTATTCCTTGCTCGAGGATGCTACTTCGATGGACACCTCCTTAAAGCCGCTGGATGGGGCGGCACTCTGCACCATTTTCAAGCCTGTCCTTTTCCACATGTCAGTGACGTGGCGGAGTTGAAAGAATCAAAGGCCGGCAGGAAGTGGGAAGACATGAGGCGAACGCTTGCGAACGGCGGCACTCGGAGTGTCATTGGACATGGTGCCCGCATTCTGCGGCGGGGGACGTTTCAAATCTGCCAGAGGCAAGGCTGGCACCGCCGCAGTGGTGCTCAGAATGGCCGTGCCACCAGAGGCAGCCTGTAGGGATGGAGCAGCAAAGTTCAGCCAATGTTCGGTGCCTTTTTGCCTGATTAGCACCTTCCAGGCCGCTAGAAACCCTTGATCCTGCACCTTGAGCAGTTCGATGCCGCTCGGACTCAGCACACCACTCACCAATTCGATCGTCTGAGAGGAGTTGGAATCGGTCAAGTACACGAATTTCCGCTCTCCAATAGACGCGATGCCGGTCAGCAACAGAGAGCGTGCATCCGAAGAGGACGCTAAAACAAGAGTGCCACTTTTTGCAGGAAGACTGGTTGTTGATAACTGCGCGACTCCATTTTTTGTCAATGACAGACACAACAATAATATCAGGAAGATTAGAGGCTTATTCAGACGAGCTTTCATGTGCAGAGTAGATATTAAATATGATAATAATAAAATAATTGAAACTCTTTCTTGAAAATATCAAGCGGTGGATTTTATAGTTAAAGGCTATGATTATTATTTTTAATAGTTTTGTGAGAACAGTAATTTCTGTGTGGCTGATTAAGCAGGCTAAAACGCTTTCTGCCTCAGTGGCGTTTCTGATCCTAAACTTGCACGCCCCCCTTTTTGCCCAAGCAGGCGTGTTAGCGCCTGATCCACCGCCGAGTCCGGAATCTCTGAGCCTCCGGCCCGTCCCCGTGCCATCCAACCTTTCCGAGTTTGTCAGGAACAAAAAAGCCGCTATCGCCCTAGGCAAAGCCCTCTTCTGGGACATGCAACTCGGCAGCGACGGGATCACCTCCTGCGCCTCCTGCCATTTCCATGCCGGGGCGGACAACCGCTCCAAGAATCAAGTCAGCCCAGGGTTGCTGCGACTGGCGGCGGACGGAACCCCCGATCCAGATGTCACCTTCCAGACGAAATCTCCCAACGGACAGCTCACCCATGCTGATTTCCCGCTGCGCAAACTGCTGAGCAGCAACGATCGCCATTCAACTGTCTTGGCGGACTCCAATGATGCCATCAGCTCACAGGGCGTCTTCAAGGAACTGTTCCAAAGCATCCGTCCGCTTTCCGCCGAGGACAACCGCACGGTCCAACCTGACGCCATCTTCCAGGTGGGAGGTGTCAATACACGCCGGGTGGAACCTCGGAACACTCCTTCTGTCATTAACGCGGTCTTCAACATGCGGAATTTTTGGGACGGACGCGCCCAGGACATCTTCAACGGCGTGAATCCTTGGGGCCGGCGCGATGCGAATGCGAGGGTGGCCGTGGCAGATTCCAAGACCAGCCTGCGACTCACCGCGATCGCCATCGACCACGCCAGCCTGGCCTCCCAAGCGGTGGGTCCGCCCCTCAGTGCCTTTGAGATGTCAGCTGATGGACGCAGTTTCCCAAATCTAGGGAAGAAAATGATCGCGCTGCGGCCACTACAAAAGCAGTTGGTTCACAAAGATGACAGCGTGCTAGGAAGCCTCATTCGCAACAAGCTGCCAGGCCTGTCCAAAACGACGTATGCGGAGATGATCCGCGATGCCTTCGTGGAAAAGTGGTGGAGCGGCACCCTGCTCGTGGAGGTCAACGCGGATGGCAGTTTCAGCCGCTTCGTTCCGTTCACGCCGACGCCTGCGGCTAATCAGTTCCCGCAGATGGCCTACAATTTCAGCCTCTACTTTGGCCTAGCGGTACAGCTTTACGAATCCACCCTCGTCTCCGACCAGACACCGTTCGACCAATTCGTCGAAGGGAACAGCAACGCCCTCTCCCGGCAGCAACAGCAAGGCATGGACTTGTTCTTTGGAGCGGCCAAATGCGCGAACTGCCACGGCGGCGCGGAGTTCACCAACGCCTCGGTGAATCGCGTCGAGAACCAGCGCATCGAAACGATGCTCATGGGCGACGGCGGCAGCGCCACCTATGACAACGGCTTCTATAACATCGGCGTGCGGCCAAATCGCGAGGACATCGGCCTCGGTGCCACCGATCCGTTTGGCAATCCGCTCTCCGAGGCCCGTTTGGCGGCCAATGGCAGCTTTCAAAGGATCGTGGGCCGTGCCCCCAACCTCAGTGTGGGTCCGAATGACCGCATCGCGGCCAATGGAGCCTTCAAAACGCCGGGCTTGCGGAACATCGAGCTGACCGGCCCCTACTTTCATAACGGAGGCCAGGCCACGCTGCGGCAGGTGGTGGATTTCTACAACCGCGGCGGCGATTTCCATGACCAAAACATCGCCGACCTCGATCCCGACGTGACCGATCTTCATCTCTCCACCACGGAAAAGGAAGCCATCGTCGCCTTTATGAAATCGCTCACGGATGAACGCGTGCGCTACGACCGCGCGCCATTCGACCATCCACAACTCTTTATTCCAAATGGAGCGCTCGGGGATGACACCCGCGTCGCGAACGACGGCCAGGGCCGTGCCCTGGACCACCTGAGCGAACTGACTGCCGTGGGCCGCAACGGCGGCACGCCGCGGCCAAATTTCCTACCGTAAACCAGCCCGAAATCGTCCACTCAACCCCCTGCCATACCCTATGAGCCATCCAAACGACTCGTCAGCCAGCACCTCCCGCCGCAAAATCATCAAGGGCGTCGTCTCCACGGCCTCAGCCGCCTTCACGACCCATATCATCGCCGCCAGAGGCAAAGGGGACGGCGGCGGCACGGGGGGCGGCGGAATCACGGGAGACAACCCGATGAATGTGAGCGCCCCCAACTGCCCGAACGCCATCCAGGGGCAAACCGTGCCGCGCTGGGTCGATCCACTGCCCCTGCCCAGCTATCTCCCGCCTTTGAGCACGGGAGCACTGCCCGCGCAATACACCTCCCCGGTGGGCGATGTACTGCACGGTGTGGCCCCCGAATGGGCGAATCATCCCGCCGACTGGGATGGCAAACCCACCCAGTATTATCAGGTGAATATGCGCCCCGGACGCCAGCAGTTCCTCCCCAGCTCAATGGGCCTGTGGACGGACTTCTGGGGCTACGCCGGCCGTGATGCCGACGGCACTTTCCGCCCCGCCTCAGCCCCAGGTCCCATGTTCCGTTTCCGCGTCGGCCAGCCGGCCCTGGTGCGAGTCGCCAATGATTTGCCGGAGGAAATGTCCGTCCACATGCATGGCGGCCATTGGCCGGCACACAGCGACGGCCATCCGAACTTCCTCGTGCTGCCACAGGCCGCACGTGACTACTACTACCCCAATGTGCTTCCGCGTGTGAACGGCGGAGACACGGGAGCCTTCGATGTTTCCGAGTCCACCAGCACGATGTGGTATCATGACCACGCGATCCACCTCACCGCTCAGCATGTGGCCCGTGGACTTAGTGGCATCGCCCCGTGTTTTGATGATCTTGAGCTTGGCCTCATCACCAATGGCGTTCTGCCTGGCATCCGTGGCGTCTCGGATGTCGGCCCAGAGTACCGCAATCCCTACGACATCCCGCTCGTCTTCCAGGACCGTCTCTTCGACCCGAACGGCAACGTCTGCTACGACGGCAACGACCACAACGGCTACCTCGGCAACATCGCCCTCGTCAACGCCAAGGCCTACCCCCACCTCAACGTCGAGCGTCGCAAATACCGCTTCCGCTGCCTCGTCGGCAGCAACTCCCGCATCTGGCGCTTCCGCCTCAGCGATAACTCCTCCTTCCTCCGCATCGCCAAGGACACTTGGCTCTTCCCCAAACCCCAGCAGACCCAGTGCTGGCTCGCCGGACCTGCCACGCGTGCCGACATCATCATCGACTTCGCTAAATATCCCGTCGGCACCGAGCTCTACCTCGAAAACATCCTCGACCAGCAGGATCCCCGCGGCCCCGGCAGCAAGCTCGAAGACGAAAACGGCACCACCGTCAGCGGCAACCCCGCCTTTCGCCATCGCCTCATCAAATTCGTCGTCGGTGCCCGTGACACCCGCTACCCGGACGCCACCATCACCACGAACTCCACGCTCCGCCCGCACATCCCGATCCGCGACAACGAGATCACCGCCCGCAGGCACTTCAAATTCGAACGCAAAAACGGTGCCTGGGCCATCAACGGCCAGTTCTTCGACGAAGCCCTCGCCAACGTCGTCCCCACCCTCAATACGGCCGAGGAATGGACCCTCGAAAACGGCGGCGGCGGCTGGTGGCACCCCATCCACATTCACCTCGAGTCCCACCAGCAGGTCGCCGACCTGCGCACTGGCAGGCCCATCCCGTATCATGACAGCTTTAAGTCGGACACGTGCATGCTCGGCCCGAACTCGCAGATCAAAATCCGCATGAAGTTCCGCACCTTCAAAGGGCCGTTCGTCTTCCACTGCCACAACGTGGAGCACGAGGACTTGGACATGATGTTCCAGTTCGACCCGCGGGTCACCCCCACGCCCTCCCCGCAGCCTGTGCAGCAGTTCTTCCCGTGAAAAACGGTTTCATCCCGCTGTCCCGGCCCCTTCACGGGCCGGGACGGCCTCCGCACGTCTCACCCGCCCTTTCTGCCACATGAAAACCGTCACCCGCAGCCTTCTCGCGGCCGTCTTATGTCTCGCCACCGGCCTTCAGGCCGTCGATCCAGCCCCTGTTGCCGCCGCCACACCAGAGGCCGCTCCGCCTACAGACACCCCGGGTGCCGAGCAGGCCGCGCAGCTCATGCGCAAGCATTTCGCCGACAAAATCCCCGACCTCACCCTCACCAACGATCACGGCCAACCCGTCCGTTTCGTCACCGATCTCGTGAAGGACCACGCCGTCGTCATCAGCTTTTTCTACACGAACTGTCGCGGCACCTGCCCCGGCACCAACGCCCTCCTCGCCGGGATGCGCGAGACATTGGCGAAGGATTTCGGCAAATCCGTCCGCCTCATCTCCATCAGCGTCGAACCCGAGGTCGATGACGTGCCCACCATCCACGAATACGCCGGCTTCTTCCGCAAGCCCTCCGCACATCCCGACATGCCCGACTGGCACTTCCTCACCGGCAAGCCCGAGGACATCAAAAAACTCCGCCGCGCCCTCGGCTACTACGAAGTCGATCCCAAGATCGACGCCGACCCCACCCAGCACGCCGCCATGCTCATCCTCGGCAACCAGGCCACCGGCCGCTGGGCCATGATGCCCATCGGCATCGGCCCGGACCGCATGGCAGGCAAAGTCCGCCTCATCGCCGGCTGGACCTCCGCCCAGCGCTACGCCGACGTGTACGCCCACCTCGAAAAAAACCGCAAGGCCGAGGCAGCGTCCGAAAAACCCAAAACCACGGCCGCCGTCATCCAACCGTGAAAAACAGCCTCCAGCCCATGCTCCTCCTCGGCCTGCTCAGCCTGGCATGGCCGTATCACGTCGAGGCAGAACCACCGCCAACGCTGCAACTCGTCGGCACCACCCAGATCGACCGCGCCTTCACCGCCTACCTGCGCGAAAACGGCGGTAGCGGCCATGTGTTCACCTTGAGCGAAGGCGAAACCGCCGGCGGTTGGCGCATCACCGAAACTACCCGCGACACCCACGGTCAAATCATCCGCATCCACCTCCAGCGCGGCGATGCCGGCCTCTGGCTCAGCATCTCCGGTGGCAGCAGCGCCGCCGCTCCCGTGACGGCTGAAAAAACCGACACGCAGCCGCTCATCGACATCCCCGACAGCAAACGCGGTCCCCTGCACGACCAGGTGCTCCACCGCGCCCGCATCAAACACAAACCTCAGGCACGCGCTGCGCACTGCCAGATTAGCGACCTCGACCCTTTCCCCGCCAAACCCTCCCGTTAATCCGCCATCCGCCATCATCCACCCTAAAACACACGCATGAAACACACCACCCTGCTTAAATCCACCCTCGCCGCCGCAGCCCTGCTGTTCAGCGGCATCGACGCCAGCGCCCAGGCGCTTCCCGCTGAGGTCGAAGGCACCGCCACCGCCATCACCGCCAATCTTGACGGCTCCGTCACCATGACCGTCATGGGCATGACCGTGAACGTCCCCACAGGCACGCCTGCCGCTTCTCCCAGCGCCACGCTCACCCTCGCCCAGCTCGCTGATCCCGCCCCGCTGCCCAATCGCACGCAAGCAGGCTTCACCGGCGGCACCGCCATCATCACCGGCACCGTAGCGGCCAATGGAGTCGTTACCGCCGAGGATGTCTTCGTCGAACCCGCCGAAAACGTCATGCTCGGCATCGTCACCGCCAACAACGCCGGCGCCCTCTCCATCAACAGCGTCCCCATCGTCATGCTCAATGACCCCCGCATGCCCGCCAAACCTGTGCAAGACGTCAACGGCATCGCCATCATCCCCGCCTCCATCCCCGTCGGCACCGGAGCCAGCGCCGAAGGCTACTTTGCCAACGGCGTCTTCAACGCTTTCCTCGTCGAGGCCGAACAAGGCACACCCGTCATCTCCACACCCCAAGTCACCATCACCCGCGCCCTTGGCCGCGAACGCACCCCGAACAATCGTCGTGGCGACGAAGTCGAAGTCCGCGGCTCCTGCACCACCACCCACGCTCCCACTGCCATTACCCAGTCCATCATCGTTTACCGCATCGACGGCGCCACCCAGACCCTCCTCGGCACCGGCACCGCCACCGTCGATCCCGCCCTCCCCGGCGTCGCCAATTTCGTCTTCCGCGTCACCACACCACCCTCCAATGATCCGGTCCTCGGCAGTTGCCCCACCACCGTTCGCGTCGTGAACACCAGCGTCGGTGCCAACAACGCCTCCGCCACCTCTGCCGTCGAAGTCCGCTAACCCTGCCTCGTTGCGCCCCCGTCGTAATCTTCACGACGGGGGCGTTTCGTTTTTACTCTTTGAACTCCTCGCGGTCAGGAATCCGCGTGAAGGCGATTTTCGTGCCCGAAAACGTGCGCACCGTGTCCGGCGTGAAGCCGATCACCACGGAGTCACGACCGCGCTTTTGATTGATCTGGTCCAGCACGCGGCTGAGATGCTCACGCCGTTCGCGTGATGCTGTCTCAGTGGCGGAGGCGAAGAGATCGAGCTGCTGTGGCCGCGCTTCCGCCTCCAGGCCCATCAGTGTCACGGCAACCTTCTTCACGCGCTGCCAGCGGGCCTGCTGCATTACACGCTGCCACAATTCGGCCAACACACGTGCCAGCTCGATGCTGTCGCACACCGGCTCAAACTTCGTCTGCGCCTCGCAACGCGGCCCGTCTTCCGTCCGCACGCTCAGGTGCAGGTGCGTGGCGCGGTAGTGCATGCGGCGCAGCCGGCTGGCCGCCTTCAGCAGCAGACGCCGCGCCACGACGCCCGCCTCCGGCGGTGTACGCTGCTCAGGCGCCAGCACATGGCTGTGCCCCAGCGTTCGGTGCTGCGCGGGTGGATCATCCTCGGACGCGCCGCCATGCAGCGCATGCCAGAAACGGTCCCCGCAGACACCGCCCCACGCGCGATGCAGCGTCTCACGCTCCGCCTGCCACAAGTCCGCCATGGTGCGAATGCCGCAGGCATGCAGCCGCGGCTCCATGCGGCGGCCAATGCCGCACAGATCACGCAGTTCCAGCTCCAGTAGCCGTCCGGGCAGCTCCTCCGGCAACAAAGCCACCAAACCGTCCGGTTTTTGCATGTCCGACGCGACCTTCGCCAAAAAGCGGTTCGGGGCCAGGCCGATGGAGCAGGTGATGCACTCGCCCACCCGTTCCCGCAGGCCACGTTTGATGCGCTGCGCCAGATCCATCGCCGCCGGCAGTGAACGGCGCGGCGGGTCCAGCTTGCAGGCCATTTCATCAATCGAGCCGATCACATGCACGGGGAAATGCCGCTCCACTTCCGTGATGATCTTGTGGTGGAAATCGACATACACATCGTGGCTGGCCATCACGGTGATGAGTTCCGGGCAGCGCCGGCGTGCCTCGCCGATGTTCGTGCCGGTCTTGATGCCAAATTTCTTTGCCTCCTGACTCGCCGCGATGGCGCAGGTCGCATCCGTGTCCACTGGCACCACCGCGATCGGCTTGCCCCGCAGTGACGGGTCCAATTGCTGCTCCACGCTGGCAAAGTAGCTGTTCAGGTCGAGGAACAGCCAGTCCACGAGCGGAGCGGCGGTGTTGGAGGTGGAGGCAGGCATGGAATGCCCAACTCATTCACCAATCCGATTGGCTGTTCAACAGAACAGCCGTGCGATGCATGAACTTTTCCAACAGCGGACTCCAAATCATGTTCTTGGCAATAAAATCGCCTCAACGGGGCCGCTGTTCATGAACGGGCTGAGAGAGCGGCCAAAATCACACCGCCAATGCCTCATGTCAGGCGTACCCTTTTTGCGAACACTCACTGCCGCAACGAACGCCGCCAGGAAACCCGCTGGGTGAACGGCTGCCGTCAAAAAAACTGTCCAAGCAATCACACGGAGTTCCCCGGGCGAACTCGAACTACCGGAACCGGCTCTCCCGACCACCCCAACCTTGATCTTCCTTTCGACCATGCCAGCCCACCTCGGCTTTTCACCACCTCCGTCCTTGCCACCGACGCAGGCCGCACGCTTCCCCTCCGTGAAAGAGTGGAAGGCCATCGTGGCGGAATACCAGCATCCTTCCACCTGGCGTGCCACTTGGCAGTTGGTGAACACCCTCGTGCCCTATGTCGCGCTGTGGTTCCTCATGCACCACTTCCTGAGTGTCTCGTGGTGGCTCGTCGTGCCGATGGCAATGCTCGCTGGGGCGTTGCTCGCCCGTGTGTTCATCATCTTCCATGACTGCGGCCACGGTTCTTTCTTCCCCTCGCGCCTAGCCAATGACATCACCGGTTTCATCACCGGCCTGCTCACCTTCACCCCTTACCATCACTGGCGCTGGGAGCACTCCATCCATCATGCCAGCACCGGCGACCTCTGGACGATGACCGTGCAGGAGTACCTCGAATCCTCCCGCTGGCAGCGCTTCGCCTACAACCTGGAACGCTGCCACCACTCGCGCCCCGTCTTCCAGCAGGTGAAGCCCCTGACCATCCGTACCAGCCTCAAATCCCTCGCCTATCGCCTCTGGGATGAAAACCTGCGCAAACTCGTCGGCTACCGCCACATGCGCGAGGTGCGCCGTGAGCAGGCCGCTGCGAAAGCCGCCCCGGCGAAGGATCTGGCCGTGCAAACCTTCGAGAACGAAGGCGGCCACGTCACCGCCTGAGCAGCGTGCATTCTGCGGTGCTTAGTAGTTAGTAGTCAGTGCTCAGTGCTCAGTGCTCAGTGCTCAGTGCTCAGTGCTCAGTGCTCAGTGCTCAGTGCTCAGTGCTCAGTGCTCAGTGCTCAGTGCTCAGTCATCAGTGGTCCGACCGTTTCACCGCCTGCCGCTCACCGCTTTAACCTCATCGTCCTGAAAAACACACCGGAACCGCCGGGCTGCTTCTCATCGGTGTCATAATAGATCGTGCCGAGCGTCCCGGCGTCGATCTCGACCGTGCGCGGGCAGGCACGGCCGCCGATGGGGCGGCCTGGGTTGTAAAACTCCACGGGATGCGCCAGGTCCCAGTTCTGCCCATCATCGCGCGAGACGATGAAGTGGATCACGTCACCACCGACACCCGGCCCGACGATTTGCGAAGCCAGTAGCCAGCCGTTCTTCAGGCCCATCATCTGATGACGCCAGCCTTGCGTGAAGACATCCGGGAAGGGCTTGATGGGCTGCCACGTTTGGCCGCCATCGGTTGAGCGCTGCCCTTTGCCGCTTATGAGCGTCCCCGCAGGTGTGCGCACGAACGGCACGAGGCCGTGGCTGGTCCCGTCGCCAAAGGATTTCTCCGCACCGGTCTGTGGATTGTAGAGCACCGTGCGGTCGGCCAGCGGCAGCAGCCAGGCGGTCGGCGACAGCTCGACGATGGGATGGCGGATGACGCTGTGAATCTTCGGGTCGGCATTCTTCGCCAGATTCACCGGTGTGCTCCACGTCAGGCCATCGTCGCTGCTCAGCGAGAAGGCGACGTAACGCGATTTGAGCTTCTCCTCCGGCGCAAACCACACATTCCAGCAGTGCAGCAGCCGTCCATCGGCCAACGTGGTGAGCGAACCAGGGTAGATCGCGATCTTGTCCGTCGGCGGGAACAGCGCCGGCGGCGACCACGTCCTGCCGCCGTCCGTCGAGCGCGTGATGAGATGCGGCATGAACTCCTTCTTGCAAAACGTGGCCACCAGCGTGCCCTTCGTGCTGCGGCACAGCGCCGGATGAATGTGCCCGCTCACGCCGGATTCGATGCGCACCGGCGCAGAGACTCCCGCCTCCTGTCCTATCACAGCCGAGCAGAGCCAGGCAGTGACAACCAAGACTGCTGAAAAACGTCCAGGCGAGTGACCGGCGGGGAGTGAGGGAGGGTAGTTCATGATCGAACTGGTACGTCGCGAGCGGGTGTACTTCGTCGAGTTGCGTTGAGCTAGGCACCCGCTCTTCTTCATGGAGTGTAGCGACTGGCTTCGGCGATGAGGGATTGGAGGGAAGAGTTCATAGCGGCTCAACATCGAAAGGCAGATGGAAATACTCGAACACCGCTTTGGTCCGGTCAAAAATCTGGCGTTCGCTCATTCCCGCTCGTTCACACATTTCGTTCATCGGGACGAAACCACCGCTGATGAACTGGACGACATCCAAAGGGCTGATGCTGACCTTGACCTGGCTCTGGCCTTGCACTTTCAGAGCGTCCAGCGAGTCCAGGCAGCACATCACCATCATCATGAGGTTCTCAGTGTCCAGATTGCAGAAATAGAGCCAGTAGGGCCAGCGCTGCCAAAGCTGCTGATAAAACGTCCTGACTTCCGGGATGGCGTAGATTTCCCGTGGGTCGTGGTCATAGCCCTCGATCATCAGGGTTAGGCTGTTCATCATGGCTCCGAGCTGCTTCCCCACCGGCAGCCGCTGCTTGCCGAATCGCGCGTGAAAATTCTTGGCATCACCGGCCTCCACAAGATCCCGGCTGAACTGGTAGATGATGAGGTCGTTCATGATTCAATGCTTCGTCGTGGTTGCGTGCATCAGGGGTTCAAGTCAAGGCGCTCAAGTCGGTCATTGAGCACATGGGTGTAGGCTGCCCGTGCGGCGGGAGACAGGAACGACCGTCCGATCAGTTCCCGCCAGCGCGGCACGGCATCCGACAGATCTTTCACAATGCCTGCCAGAATGCGATCCGGCAGTTGCAGGCGCTCTTTACAGAAGTAGTCCAGCCAGTTCGCCTTAGTGAGGTTTCTTTTCCGTCCATGGAGCGGCAGGGCCGTTTCTTCAATGGCACGTTCCAGCACGACCGTGGTGTTCAGAAGGTCGTAAGCGGGCGACAGGGTGACACGTCCTTGGTCCATCATCAGCGACCAGTTCTTCAGGTGCATGTCCTCGTTGCCGGTCAGGAAGCAGAACAGCGTCCGGCGGGCCAGATGCGCTTTTTCGATCGCCGGGAAGGTGCAGAAGTCCTCCACCACCTTGGCCACTCGTTCCAGCGTGCTGTTGTACTTCGTGTCACGGGTTTCGCCGCAGAGCTGGGCAAAATCTTCCACATGCACTTTGCTGGAGCGTCCCGTGCGGTCATACCGCTTCACCACATACACCCAGCTCCCGTCCACGGCAGGCACCAGTCCATGCGGTGGCACGTCGATGCCTGCCACGGCAGCCATCGTCATCGTCAGCGCTTCGTTCGCAGGCACCTCGGCATAAGGCGGCGGATTGGGTTTCAAGATGAAGCGTCCACCCGAATCCACGATCTCCAGCCTGCCCTCAGCGATGTTCAGCACGGCAGACAGCTTCGGCTGCACGCCTTGAACGGACATCTTGTCCGCACGCAATCGCGCCTGCCGCAGTTGTTCCTCATGGGTCAGTTCCAGCGCCGCCAGCCGCTTCAGGCGTGGGTGCAGCGAGCGCAGGCCTGCGGCCGAAAAGGCGCTGCCAGCGGGAATTTCATCCAGCGTGATGGGGCAGACCGCCATGAGATCAGGTCGCCTCCTCCACGGTTAGAGATCCCACCACATCACGCCCCACCGTCAGCAGCAGACGAAAGCTGTCATGACGGTCGATCTTGTGCAGGCGCAGCAACGCCTCCAGTTGCGGACCTTCGGGCAGCAGACCTTCAAACACCGCCGGGAAACTCGGAAAAACATAGGACTCCGACCGCACCGGCAGCGTCAGTGAGACCGGCTCACCGTCATACGCTTCCAGGTAGCGAAACTGCCAGCCGCCAGCAGCCAGTGATTCCAGGTCACCGGCGATCACGCCGTGCTGCGTCACCCGTGCTCGACGGCTCGGCTCGCTCCTGCTCATGGTTTGGGTTCCTCCACGATCTGCGTTTGCTGCCACTCCGCCACCAGCGGGCCTTTAGGCTCCAGCTTCAGATTCAGCACGGCCAGCACGGCCAGAAGATTGCGCCACGTCGTGCGATCCCGACCCGCCTCGATGTCCTGCACCACGAAGCGACTCACCCCTGCATGACGTGCCAGCTCCGCCTGCGAGAGCTTGGCTCGCTTGCGGTGAAAAGTGACCAGTGATGCTAGAGCGGATGGCAGCATGATAAATCAGGCATAAAAGCCTGTTACTGGCAATTTTAACGATCCAGCCTCATTGAAGCAACATCTTTGATCGGTATATCTGTCATTTCACTGGCAGCTCAAAGCGCGACTGCAGGCCGGAGACATAAACCGTGGACCGGTTCAGGGCTTTGGCGAGATCGGCGAAGGTGTGCATGGAGACAAAAGTGCACCAGGACGTAGATGCTACCCCCTCCAAGCCTCGGCACTCAGTGGCAGTTCGTTCAATTCGGCCCGCGCTTCACGCCAAGACGGGTAGTGCTTTTGTAAGATGGTGATGAACCGCTCGCTGTGCGTCGGCTCCAGCAGATGGGCCATCTCATGGACGATCACATATTCGAGCAGGTCTTTCGGCTTCTTCACCAGTTCGGTGTTGAGCCGAATGTGACCAGCCTTGTGGTTACAGCTTCCCCACTTGGTTTTCATGCGTTGCAGGAAATAGCTGGAGACATGCACCTTCAGCTTGGGCTGCCATTTCTTGATGATCGCCGGAACGATCTCGTGAAGCAGGGATTTGTGCCACTCGTGGATCACCTCGGCTCGCTTTTTGGCGTCGGCACCAGGACGCACGGTGAGCGTGATGCGCTTGTGGTCGAGTCTGACGCAAGGCTTCGCATGGGCATGCTTGATCGTCATCAGATGGCGGCGGCCCCAGATGTGATGGCTTTCACGCTCGATGAACCTGCGTGGTGTTTCCCGCGCCTGTCCGCGCAGCTTCTGCTGCTGCTGTCGAATCCAGACGAGCTTGGAAATGACATACGCTCGGGCGACATCCAGCCGGGTCGCGCTCGGGGCGACCAGCGTGACACGGCCATCAGGCGGATGAACGGAGAGATGGACGTTCTTGATGGCTTTTCGGGTCACCTGAATGGAAATCTCTCCGATCTGGATCGTCTCAGTCATCAGTAGCCGGGTTGGTTCTTGATGATCTCGAAGATCGCCAGAGTCGCCGTGCGATCCCGCGACATGATTGGGAACAGCGCATTGATCACCTGGCTTCCCCGTGGGCCTTCGATGTCGCTCTTCCAGCCTGCCGGGGCCTTCTCGCGCATCGTTTGGTCGATCCGCAGGGCAAGCTCCGCACGCGCCTCTTTTTCCAGCGGGCTTTCCTCACGCAGCACGGATGTATTGCCTGCAAGAATATCATATAGATTGGAATAGATCACTGTGGCCTCCGGTTTGCCGTGAAGGATCGTGGGAATGCCAGCGATCACATCCTTCTTTGCCATGCGCTTCACCAGTTCCTCTGCCTTTTTCAGGAACGCCTCGTAGGCGGCAGCGTCGGTCCGGCTTTGCTTGATGAGGTCATCCAGCAGCTTCGACATCTCCGCGTAGAATCGTGGGTCGGTCAGTTGATCGCGGATGATCGTCTTGCGGACGTTGTTGATGATGCCTTCGGCGATGGCGTTCTTGGAGAGCTTGCCTT
Organism: Prosthecobacter sp.; assembly: GCF_046154365.1. Lineage (GTDB taxonomy): Bacteria > Verrucomicrobiota > Verrucomicrobiia > Verrucomicrobiales > Verrucomicrobiaceae > Prosthecobacter. The sequence goes on along the minus strand of NZ_JBJXFV010000152.1, from coordinate 51,143 downwards.
TCTCGTTCAGCTTGCGGGCGATGGCGTCATGGATGCCGGTCTCGATGATCAGTTCCGTTAGCGAGAGCGAATTGAGATTGCCCACGTCCTTCGCTGGATCAGCCTGCACATAGGTGTTGAGCAGCTTCCGCATGTCCGCCTCATAGGGCTTGATGTCCAGCTCCTCACCGGAGTGCTTCTTGATAGCCGAGCGGACTTCACTGTAGAAATCGACCTCCTGCTGCAACGCAGCCGCATCGACATCGGAGTATCCCGCTTCGGTGAGGTCTTGTGCGATGTCGGCATAGGCGCGCACAAAGGTCGCCACAGTCTTGTAGAACGTGATGCGCAGCGGCTCCGTTTCCGTGAGCGCCAGCGGATTGGCCGCGTCACCGCAGAAGTAGTGGAGGAACTGCTCCATCTCACGCGGCAGCTTCACGGGTTCGCACAGATAGCGGAGCGCTTCCCTCGCGGCATCCAGCACCTTCTTCCCTTCGACCAGCCACTGTTTGAGGTCCACGTTGTTGCTGCCGCCGCTCCCCTGATCAATGTCCAGCTCGTCCGAGCTATAGACCGCGATGGCTTCCTGCACGTCATCGAACAGCTTCTTGAAATCCACGATGTGGCCGTAGTCCTTGTCGTCACCGTCGAGCCGGTTGGTGCGGCAGATAGCTTGGAAGAGGTTGTGGTCGTAGAGTTCGTTATCGAGGTAGATGTAGGAGCAGCTTGGGGCGTCGAAGCCGGTCAGGAGTTTGCTCACCACGATCAGCAGCTTCATATTCGCAGGTTCCTCGATGAACCGGCGCTTCGCCTCGTCCTCGTAAGCTTTGGTGGTCTGGCCTTTCTTCAGGACATGCTTCGTATAGGTATCGAACTTGTAGCGTTCGTCGCTGTTGGCCGGTTCGCGTGAGATGGCGTTGTGACTCGGCTCGAAGGAGGTGATGACACCGCAATACTCGCCGAAGGGCTTGTTCAGGAAGATGCGGTAGTAATGACAGGCGTCGTAGATGCTCGCGGCCACGAGGATGGCGGTGCCACGGTCGTCGTTCAGGCGCGGCTTGGTGTCGAAATCATGGATGATGCTGGCGGCGATGCGTGCCTTGCGTTCCTCGGCACTCATCAGCTCCTCCATCGTCGCCCAGCGCTTGCGGATGATGGCTTTCTGAAAGTTGTTCAGCGCTTTGGTCTTCCGCGCGAAGTAGTCTTCGATGTCCTTCGGCGAGGTGAGGCGCTGCGGCACATCGCGGGCCTCGTATTTCAAATCGAGCACCACCTTGTCTGCCACCGCCTCGTGGAACTTGTAGGTGTGGATGTAGGTGCCGAAGATGTCCTGCGTCCGCAGCTTGGCCGCATCCTTTTTCAGCAGCGGCGTGCCGGTGAAGCCGATGAAGAGCGCGTTCTCCAGCCAGCGCTTCATCTGTTTGTTCATGTCGCCGCCTTGGGTGCGATGGCATTCATCCACGAACACATAGAACCGGCCATGAATGTGCGGCGGGTCACCTTCGAGGTCAGCGGGATCAAATTTATGGAGGAGCGCGCACAGCAGTCGGGGAGCAGTGGCGCCGAGCTTGGCGACAAACTCCGCCCGGTTCAGGATGCGGGGCGAAGGCGAGTTTTCGCCGATGACTCCGGCGTTCTTCATCACGCCCTCGATCTGCTTGTCCAGCTCATCGCGGTCGGTGATGATGAGGATGCGGGCTGCGGGATCATGTTCCAGTAGCCACTTTGCCAGCAGCACCATCAGGATGCTTTTGCCGCTGCCCTGCGTGTGCCAAATGACACCGCCCTCGCGGATGCGGATGCGTTCCTGCGCCTTCTTCACACCGGCAAACTGATGCGGACGCGGCACCTTTTTGATGCCGTTGTCAAAGATGATGAAGTTGCGGATCAGGTCGAGAAGGCGGGACTTCTCGCACATCTCCGCCAGTGGTCGGTCCAGCAAAGCGCCAGCGGTGACTTCACCCGTGTTCACCGCCTTCCATTCCACGAAGAACTCCTCCTTCGTGGTCACGGTGCCGTAGCGCAGTCCCTGCGAGTCGCTGCCCGCGAAAACGAGCTGCACCGTGGCAAAGAACCCCTTGTTGAAAATCTCCTCCTGGTTGGTGATGAGCTGGCGCACGCCATCCCCAATCTCAACCGAACTCCGTTTCAGTTCGTTGACGCCGACGGCGATGCCGTTCAGGTAAATCACCAGATCGGGCCGCCGCTCATATCCACCTTTGAGCGTCACCTCCTCAGCGATGGAGAAGTCGTTCTTCTCCGGGTGTTCCCAATCCACCAGATGCACCTGCTCGTTCGGTTTCCCGGCGGCGATCTGCACCGACACGCCGTAGCGCAGCAATTGGTAGGTGCGCAGGTTGGCCTGATACAGGGTGATGCCCGTGGCATCCGCAGCGGCCATCAGCTTTTGCACAGCGGCGGAGATGTGCGCCTCGGAATAGCCGCGCTTCAGCAGGTTGGCGCGCAGCAGGTCCACCTCGATGCAGCGATTGTTCTCCCGCTTGTTCCACTCGCCGAGGTAGCCGTAGCCCAGCCCACCCGGCCCGGTGAAGAGCTGGATGACGCGGTTCTGCGTCTTGCGTTCGGAGCGGGGTATTTCAGGCATCAGGTGGGGGATTGACTTTGGAACGCAGGAATGCAGCTTCAATCTGCCGGTGGATGAAACTCGGCCTCAGCGCCGTGTGTTTCGGGTCTCACGACCAGCGAAACCTATATCCACCGGCTTCTTTTTCACAGCTTACCGTTCTGCTTCAGCAATTTCTCATAGTCCTCCCGCGACAACGGGCAGTCCAGCAGGCCGAGAAATTGCTTCTTCGTCAGACCGCACTGCCGCGCCATTTGCGAAAGCAGGTTGTCATCAATGTCAAAGCCCTTGCCATGGCTCGTCTTGGTGGACGCACGAGCCTTCTGCCCAGCCATGGACTGGTAGATGAAGTAATTGTGGTCCGCCCCCGGCTTGATCGGCTGGAAGCCTTTGCGGGTCAGGCCGCCTTCAACATCAGTTTTGTCGCGCGGCATAGGCTTGGAGGTTGGTAAGGGTTAGCAGGCGGCTTTTGAGCTGCCGGGCAGGCTCGGAGAGGTTTTCATCCTCCTCCAGAGCATACTCGGTCCAGAGCATGGCGAGTTGCTCCCGCAGCTCGTTCAAAAGCTCGCCACGCGTCGGGGCGAAGACATCAATATCGAGTTCTGGGTACTCCAGTCGCAGCAGTTGTTCGTCATCGCTCAAGAAGGGTTCCAGCCGTAGCGGCGCAGTCAGCGGCACTTCTGGCATAAACTCCGTCACCACAAAGGGCGACAGGTCCAGCTCCTCAATTTGGGAGACTTCGACGATTTGCCGTGGATGTCCGTCCTCCGCATCCACCACCTGCCCGGTCACCTGCACCAGCGCCCGGCGGTTCTCAAACAGCATCGGCTCCAGAGACCCATCATAGAGGCATTCGAGCGTGCGCTCCTTGGGCGCATAAAACAGGCTCAGACGGTGCTCGGTAAAGGAGATGCTGGAGAGCTGCCCCGTGATCGTTCGTGTGCTTTGGCGGGTTTCCTCCGGGCTCAGCACGCTTTCGATGCGCTGCTTCAGCACCTCATCCAGCCGCACGGCTGGTCCCACACTGTTCTGGAACTCAAAGGCGTAGCCCGCACCTGGAGGCGGGGCCATGCCGCGCAGACAGTCCAGCATCCGCACGCGCAGGCGGCTGTCAGTCACCAGAGACACCAGCTTCTCCTCGTTCCCTTCCATGGTGGCGTGGGAAAAGGCCAGGGCCAGGCCGACGACGCGCGCCACGTTGGGGTTGATCAAAGTGGACCGGTTCAGATCCCCCACACGGCCTGATACTTTGAAACTGCCTTTCTCAGGTGGCCGACAGTGAAACGTGTAATTTCGCTGCATCTCCCCAGACACCCGCACCCGCTGCCGCACCGCCTTGTTCTCCACGGACAGAGCACTGAAGTGGATCAACTGCTGCAAACCTTGCAAGCCCTGCATCAGCAGCGCCACCGGCACCTCATGCCCGCCATCTTCCGGCAGGATGCGGAACTCGATCTCATCTGGGTGGGGCGACTCGGTCATGACGTGGGTTCTTTATACTTTCTCGGACTGTCTGAGTGCAAGAACTGAATTACCTTCACACCTCCCCGAAATGACACCACTGCTCTTCGGTCAGCGAGCGGAGAAACGCACCAATCTCATCGAGCTGTCCCTGCTGGGCGGCCCATTCGAGGTGTTCTTTGAAGCGGAGCTGTTTCTCGATGGGCATGGAGTGGTGCCAAGCAGCTAGGATCAGAGGCAGCGCAGGCTCCCAGCCGCCGGAGGGCTTCTGGCGGGTGTGGTGGAGCTTCGCGTAAAGCTCGCTCCACAGCGTCGGTTGTGGCACGAGGCGCTTTTCAGCCGTGCAGTAGGACCAGAGGGATTCGAATGTTTCACTCATAGCAGGATCGTTCCTCACGACTTGACGAGTTTAAAGCTGATCTGGTAGCGGTAAAAGGTGATGCTGGGCACCATGGTGAGCGCGCGTCGGAGTTTGAAATCATCCTCTAGGGCAATGATGGCACCGCACACGGTCTGGCCATCCTCCGCCAACTCGTCCTGCACAAAGCCCATGTAACGCAGCGTCTGCCCCACCACCACATCACTGGTGCGGCCCTTTTTGAGCTCCACCACCAGCAGCCGCTTTTTGTCTTTGCTCACCGCCAGGATGTCCAGTGGCCCCGAGTCGGTGAGATACTGCTGGCCCACCTGCTCGCCATCTTCCGTGTAGATGTCGTATTCGCGGCCCAGCTCTGTCTGCGCCCAGTTCTTCACCAGGAAGTCCTCCAGGTGCGTTTCCATGGCAAAGGCGGAGGCATCCTCCACCGTTGAGTCCGTGGCGATCAGGGCAGGTGCAGCCTGTCCGCCGATGAGCTTTTCCAGTTCCGCCGAATACGAGGTGATGTCACAGCAGGTTCCTGTCGAGTTGGTCGAGCGCTTCAGTTCCTCGCTCATGTCGCTGCGGTCAAAGGGCTGGCTCAGCCAGTGCACGGGACGGCGGTGCGGCAGGATCTGGCCGGGAGCGTGGAAATACGCTCCGGTGATCTCCCCGGCCCGATAACGTCCACTGCCATCCGGGGTGATGATGACATCTCCCTCTTTCAGGCCCTTGCATAGAGTCCAGGTGAAGCCACAGGCCAGCCCCGCAGCGATCTTGGTCTTGCCAGGATGCTGTGCGAGGTAAACCGGCACATAGGTGCGGTTGAAGTCTCGCCAGTGGTCCGGTAGTTGGCCGGTGAAATCGACCACAAAGTCATAGTCCACGCCGATCCAGCCTTCTTGAAAACACTGGGCCGCGTGGATGCTTTGCCGCCCCGCCATCACTCGATTGTATCGTTTCATAAGAGTCTCGTCCTCCCAGTGAGGAGTTCCTGCATCATGGCCTGCTTCAGGGCGCGGGTCTTCTCCCGCCGCTGCTCCAGCACCGCCAGCTCCCCGTCCATCTCACTCAGCACCGTCGCGATGGCGGTTTGTTCGGGGAGGGGTGGGACGGAAATGCGAGTGCCGTTGATCAGGCCCGTGTTGAGGTTCATCTGGGAACCGGTCTGTCCGTGCTTCGACCAATCGGGCTCGATCCACTTGAGCACATAATAAAGGAAGCGCTGGTCGGCTTCGAGGTTGTCGAAAACGACGAATCCATCGTGAATGCAAACGTCGATCTGGGTGATAATGGGCCTGCCCACGGTCGCGCAAATGCTCATGATAAGGCTGCCGGTAGCAACTGGGCGACTGTGCTTCACCCCGAGTGGGGAAAGGCGTTGAGTCGTTTCGAGAAGGAACATACCGGCGCGAGTGACATCGGAAATGCGAACCCAGCCAACTGGAGAGCTATCATCGAACCAGACGGGGCTATCAATGGGGCGAGGTGATGCGCCGCGCTGAATCTTCGCAATCTCCCCGAGCCGCCTCACCTCCCACTCGCCGTGGAAGCCGGGGAGGCGGGTTTGGCCGGTGAGGAGTTGCTGCATGGCGGCCTGTTTGAGGTCGCGCTTCTTGGCGATCAGCCGGTCCAGCCCGCCCAGCAGCCCATCCACATCGCTCAACGCCTCTACGATGGCGCGTTGTTCGGGGAGGGGTGGAGCTGGAAACCGATACGCACGTAGAATCCCAAGATTGGTGTGGGGAACTCCTGTCTGAATCGCACTGGTGACGATCTGTTTTTGCCCCGCCGCGCTCGTGAAATACTGATGAAGGAAGTGAGGATCGTGTCTCGGACGGTCGAGCGAAACCTTCATCTGACTCTGCGAGATGAGGTAGGACTCAAACGAACCGTCGGGCACAATCGCAACTTGGCCGAGCGTTCCGCGCTGCGTGAATACCAAGTCTTTCGGGTGTGCTAAATTCGCGCTTAGCGATCTAGCCTTCTTCTCGGAGACAAAGACAAAATCGCCCGTGACGAAGGAGAAACTCATGTTCTGTCCGCGAATTACGGGCACGCCTGATTCGACGTAATCAGCGGATACAAGGTCCGAGCCGAATGGGCCTCCCACAGTAGCATTTGATGATTTGGCAGCCGCGTCACGAATGCGTGGGCATTCCCACTCCTCCGGGATGACGCCGACCTCGGTCTGTTTGTAGCCGGGTTTCACTTCCATACCGCTCCCATCTTTTTGAGGTGTTCGTCCACGCGGGCGGCGAGCGTCGCCACTTCGTCGGTGAGCTGCGGCAGCGGGATCGTGTTCATAGTGGTTCGCCTCCTTCGTTGAGGATGGTGAGGTAGGCGTCGTAAACGAAGACGCGGTTGCGGCGCTGGCCGGTGAGTTCGCGGGCGATGCCTGCGCTGACGAGTTGCTGCATGGCCTTGGAGGCGGTGGGGAAGGTCATGGTGCTGGTGTGGCAGAGCTGCTTTAGGCTGAGCATGGGGCGGTGGCGCAGGGCGGCGAGGACGCGGAGCGCATTCGCAGCTCCGCGCCCGATGTCCTGGGTGCGGCGGGTGTCGGTGTCGAAGAGTTCGACGAGGCGGCGGGCGGTCTGCACGGCACCGAGGGCGGTCTGCTCCACGCCTTCCAGAAAGAAGTCCACCCAGGCCTCCCAGTCGCCCTGGGAGCGGATGCGGTCCAGCAGCTCGTAATACACCGGGCGGTGCTGCTTCAAATAGAGACTGAGGTAGAGCAGCGGCTGGGTGAGCAGGCCGCCCTGATGCAGCAGCAGGGCGATGAGCAGGCGACCGAGACGGCCATTGCCATCCAGAAAGGGGTGAATGGTCTCAAACTGGACGTGGGCGAGCGCGGCCTTCAGCAGCAGGGGCATCCCGCCAGCCTCGTCATGCAGGAAGTGCTCCAGCGCGGCCATGCGGGCTTCCACCTCATGCGGTGGCGGGGGGACGAAGCGGGCATTCCCCGGCCGGGTGCCGCCGATCCAGTTCTGGCTGCGGCGGAACTCGCCGGGCTCCTTGTCGCTACCACGTCCCCGGGACATGAGCTTGGCGTGCATCTCCCGCAGGAGACGATTGCAGAGGGGGAACCCCTCCCGCAGGCGGGCCATGCCATGGTCCAGGGCGGCGATGTAGTTCGACACCTCGACGACGTCATCAAACGGCGCTCCAGGAAGCTCCTCCAACTCGAAGAGAAGCAGGTCGGAGAGGGAGGACTGGGTGCCCTCGATCTGGGAGGAGAGCACGGCTTCACGCCGGACATAGGCATACAGGAAGAGCTGGGGGTCTGGCAGCAGGGTGCTGACGCTGTCCAACCGACCAACGGCGAGGGTAGCACGCTCCAGCAGGCGCTGGCGCTGCCCGGAAACATCCAAGGCGGGCTCCGGCGGCAGGTCGTGCGGCACAAAGGCACGCACGGTCTCGCCAGCGGTGGCTGTCGTGTGGTAGGTGCCGGTAGCGGTCCGAATCATGGTGCGAAGCTTGAATAAGCGCAGCGGCTATTAAAGAATAGCGTCACATTATTGAATAACGGCAGCGGATCCCATCTTTTTGAGGTGCCCGTCCACTTTGGCCGCCATTGCGGCCACTTCATCGGTGAGTTGCGGCAGCGGGGTGGCGTAGCGTTCGGCGAGCTGGCGGATGCGGCCGGTAAGAGTTTCACAAGTTTCCGGGTTCATGATTGTCCCCCTTCTAGGCTGGTAGTGATGCTCTCCAGCCGCGCCTTCAGCTCTTCTTTGGATGGCAGGTAAAGCTGGTATTTGGAGGCGAAGATGTTGGCGTCCGGCGGCAGGGTGAGTTCGACGAGGGCGTCGTTTTTGCGATGGCAGAGGAGGATGCCGATGGTGGGCAGCTCGTCCGGCAGCTTCATATGGCGGTCGAAGTAGTTCACATACATCTGCATCTGGCCGAGGTCCTGATGCGTGAGCTTGTCGCGCTTCAGGTCGATGAGAACGTAACAACGCAGCAGGCGATTGTAGAAGACGAGGTCCACACGGAAGTGGTCGTTGTCGAAAGTGAAACGCTTTTGCCGGGCTTCGAAAAGGAAGCCTTTGCCGAGTTCGAGGAGGAAGGACTCAAGCTGGTCAATGATGGCGGATTCCAGCTCATCCTCGGAGTAATGCGGGCGGTCCTCCAGGCCGAGGAACTCCAGCACGAGCGGGTTCTTGATGAGGTCGGCGGCTTTTTCCACAATCTGCCCCTCCCTGGCGAGGCGGCGGATTTCATCCTTGTCCCGGCTGAGCGCGAGCCGCTGATAGAGGCTGCTGGCGATCTGGCGCTGGAGTTCGCGGACGGTCCACTGGTTGGCGGCGGCCTCGATTTCGTAGAATCGGCGCTCGGCGGTGTCGTCCAGGGTGAGCAGCTCGACGTAGTGGGACCAGCCGAGGGTGAAGTGGCGTGAGAGGGTCTGCACGGAGCTGGCAAGGTTAAATTCAGCCGACGCTGTCGGTTGAATTGCCGACGCTGATTCAACCGACAGTGTCTGTTGAATCCGGATGACTCGATCCTGCGCTGACGATAGGTTCGACGCCGTCGGACCAATTTGCTGATACTCACGGTAGAAACTCCGATAGAGGCGGAGGCGGGTGGCAGAGACACCCTTGATCCCCAGCGGCTTCAGCCGTGCCGTCAGTGCATCCATGAGGCCTGCTCCATAAGTTGCCCGATCCGCCCCATTCTGCTCAAACTCGACGACGTAGCAGCCAAAGAGCCAATTTCGGACAACGAGAGAGAGGTCCACTGCTCGGACGGCTCTTTTCTGGATTTCCTCATGCGTCTGCTGGCAAAGGGTGACGAGTTGCTCGAAATTCATCGGTGAGTTCATAGCTTGGCTCCCATTCGTTTGAGGTGTCCGTCCACTTTCGCGGCCAGGGCGGCCACTTCATCGGTGAGCTGCGGCAGCGGGGTGGCGTAGCGTTCGGCGAGCTGGCGGATGCGGCCGGTGAGGGTCTGGGAGACGCGGTCCAGCTCGCCCTGCACGGCGGCGGCGAGGGTGGCGAGCCATTTGTCGTCCACGACGAGGATCTGGATGTCGGTCTCGGTGAGCGTGGGGTATTTGGCGTCGAGCTTGGCCTCCAGGTCGTCCTGCGCGGTCTTGAGCCGGGTCTTGGTGTCGGCCTGCTGGTCGAGCAGCGCGGCGTAGGCTTCAAGGGCCTGGCGTTCTTCGGCATCGTCCTTGTCTTTGCCGATGTCCTTGAGGCGGGCCTTGAGGGCTTTGGCGGTGATTTTCTGCTTATCGCCCTCGCCTTCGATGACTTCGGCGAGCAGCCCGTCCTCGCCGCTGTGTTCCTCCCGCATCTCATCAAGCTGCTGCTCAAGGCTGGCGAGTTCGGCCTCCAGGGCGGCGATGGCATCGCGTTCGGCGGCGAAGTAGCGGGCGATGAGCAGGGCGGCGGGGACGAGGTCGGACTTGAAGCGGCGTTTGCCCTTTTTGAAGTCTTCCTTCTCGGGCCAGATGAGTTTGCCCTCCTTATTCTTCACCTGAACGATCTCACGCGGCCTGGCCCCGGCGATCCAGCCGACATCGGCGACGAGGTAGCAATCGTCCTGCATGGTCTCGGCCCAGTAGTCCATGAGGTGCTGATAGACATCGTAGGCATCCAGCAGCGGCGCGGACTTGAAGGTGGCCAGCAGGTCCTCGGCGATGGTCTCGATGAGCGGCTTCGGGTGGCCGTCCTTGGCGAGGCCTTTCAGCAGCGGCACGCTGGCGGTCTGCCATTTCGTGAAGAGCTTCTTCGCCTTGGTGGTGAAGGCAGTGAACTCGGCATGGGCGAAGATGGTGGCCTTGATTTCGGAATGCGGAATGCGGAGTGCGGAATAGCCGGGACGGAGCGTCTGGAATAAAACGGAGCGCACGCCGGGCATGATTTTCCAATAACCGCCGAAGGCATCGAGATCGTTCTCGGGGATGCCGCCGCGCAGGTGGGCGTCGATGTCCTGGAGGTCCTCGGGCTCGGTGCTGTCGATGTAGCGCGGGAGGTTGAGGTTGTAGTCGTTCTTCGGGTCGGCGATTTCTGCGACGGGCACCATGCGGGCGTAGCGCGGGTCGCTTTCCTCCTGCCGGGTGAAGGTGTCCACGATCTTGTGGATGTCCTGCTCGCGGAGGCGGTTCTTCGGGCCGTCTTTCTTGAAGCCCTTGGAGGCATCAATCATGAAGATGCCTTTGCGCGCCTGGGCGTTTTCCTTGTCGAGCACGAGGATGCAGGCCGGGATGCCGGTGCCGTAAAAGAGATTGGCTGGCAGGCCGATGATGGCCTTGAGGTAGCCGGAGCGGACGAGCTGCTGTCGGATGACGCCTTCGGCATTGCCGCGGAAGAGCACGCCGTGCGGGAGAATGCAGGCGGCTTTGCCGGTGCTCTTGAGGCTGCGAATGATGTGCAGGAGGTAGGCGTAGTCGCCCTGCTTGGCGGGCGGCACGCCCCAGGTGAAGCGCTGGAATAGATCTGCGGACGTGGTGAGGCCGGTGGACCAGGCTTTGTCGGAGAAGGGCGGATTGGCGACGACGTAGTCGTAGGTGCGGAGTGCCTCGCCGTCCTTGAACTTGGGGTCGAAGAGGGTGTTGCCTGAAAGCACGTTCGCCGTGGGGAAGTCGTGCAGGATCATGTTCATGCGGGCGAGACCGGCGGTGGTCACGTCCTTTTCTTGGCCTTCGAGCGTGATGTGCTTGCCCGCTTCGGCGGCGACCTTCAATAACAACGAACCGGAGCCGCAGGTGGGGTCGTAGGCGGTAGTGGCGGCGATGGAGTTATGCGGCCCGATGCCGATGACCTTGGCCATGATGCGGCTGACCTCCGATGGGGTGTAGAACTGGCCTTTGCTCTTCCCGCTCTCGCTGGCGAAGTGCCGCATGAGATACTCATAGGCGTCGCCGAGGATGTCGTCGTTCTCGGCCCGGTTCTGGGAGAAATCGAGGGCGGGGTTCTCGAAGATGGAGATGAGGTTGCCGAGCTTCTCGACCTTCTGCGCCCCGTCGCCGAGTTTGTTCGAGTCGTTGAAGTCCGGGAAGTCGCTGCGGGCGAGGCGGGAGTTCGCATCGATGAGCGGCTGGATGACCTGGGTGTTGATCTTGTCGCCGATGTCGCCCTTGCCCTTGAGGGCGACCATGTCCTTGAAGCACGCACCCTTCGGAATGACCACCGGCGGGGCAAAGTCATCGCTGTCGCCGTATTTGTCGGAGACGTATTTGATGAAGAGCATGAACAGGACGTAGTCCTTATACTGGCTGGCATCCATGCCGCCCCGGAGTTCATCGCACGAGGCCCAGAGGGAGGAGTAGAGGTCGGATTTCTTGATGGCCATTCGGGGGGAGACGTTCAGAGGAGCGTCTGAACGATCAAAGCGGGTGATCGAGGAAGAGGCAAGGAATCGGTTTTAATTCCGTCCCGGAATCGAGCGACCTGCCAAACCTGCCTCCCATGCTGGAATCCACCCATTCAGATCGAATCCGGCTGTCTGGCTGTGACGGGCTAACTCCTTGAGCCAGCGGCCCGAGCGTTTCTCAATGGTGTCCCGATCCTTTTGGAACAAGGGACTGTCCGGTGGACGAGCGGCGATGTCCGTGAGGGTGTTGAAGACGGCGTATGCATTGGAGCCGAGTTCCTTCAGGTAGCCACCCAACCGTGCGGCGAAGTCGTCGGTCAAGACTTGCAACCCCTCCCTCCGCGTTGGTTTGTCGTCGCATTTGGCGGCTGGTAGTCGCAGGACGGTGTTCAAAGCCAGGGTGGACTGGTCGGTGGTCATGCCGATGCTGCGGACGCTAGTGAGGAACTTGGAAAATTCGTCCCACATCTGCGGCAGGCTGCGGGAGGTGATCTCGATCTTCAATTGCGCCAGAGCCTCCTTGCTGTGGGAGGCTTTGATGGTGGCGACTTCTTCCTCGAAGATGACGCCGTTGGAGCAGTGCTTGCGCATGAAGCCGATGTCGAAGCGGAGGGCACGGGCACCGTTGAAGCTGTTGGCCACGCGGAGGAAGGGGGTGAAGGGATCGTCTTTTTTGATCTCGCTGTCCCAGTAGTTCAGCACATGTGTTTTATGCATGAGGTCGATGAAGGCGTAGCTGAGGGTGCGTGGTGCGGCGGCACGTTTGGCTTCCCATTCGACCGATGAGAGTCCAGGGAAGGCTTTCTCGCAGACATCACGAGCCAGATTCACCGCTTCCTGATTGGTGACGACGCGGTAGTCACGACTGACGACACCGAGCACGAGGCCGGTGAGCTTGTTCACGAGAGCTTTCTTGCCGGGGATGTTGATACGACGGGTGCTGCCGTTCGAGCCGACGACGGCTTCGATAGGGACATGATCCACATCAAAAAGGAGATCATGGACGGAGGTTTGGAGTTTCATATGGGTTCAAGTGGGCAGGTCATCTTGCTGACGGAGCTGGCAGGCCAGGCAGCCGATGCTTGAGGCTGCAAGCACGAGTGCGACGGCGAAGATGCCCGACAGGAGGGCGATGAGGCTGCCGAGGAGGGTGAAGGCTGCCATGAAGCTCAAGGGAGAGGGCGTCAGGATGGCCCTGACCGGAGCATGGCGTGTCACTCTACGGACAAGGCGCTGATGCCAAGGGCGGCGGCGGTTGGTCATGCGATCCTCCCATCATTATTCACATCCCACACGGATAGCAGTTCTTCCGGTGAAACGGTCTCTGGCCGTTTTGCGTGGATGAATGCCAACGCCTGCCGCAGATCCCAAGCGTTCTGCCGCACGAGATGAGCGGCCACCACCATGACGGAGCGGCTTTTGCCCGCGTGGCAGTGGACCAGCAGCTTCGGATGATTCAGCGCATACTGCCCCACGAGTTTCACGGCACGGGCGAAGATGTATGGATCATTGCCCGGCCCGTCGTGCAGGTTGAGGCAGGTCAGCGCCTCGACGCCGCAGTCTTCCGGCTTGCAGCCAGAGAGCAGACCATTGAGGCAGAGGATGGAGCGAATGCCGGCTGCTTCTCGTGCGACACGGTCTTCGGCGTCGATGAAGTTGCCGATGGCGATGGTCTCGGTGATGAAGGTCATGGGAGAAGGGGGAAAAGCAGAAATGGGAAAGTGGAAATTGGAAATTGGAAATCTGAAGTGCTGAAGGTCTGATTTTTTGTTTTTTTCATTTCTGCTCTTCTTCCGGCTTTGCCTCCTCTTCTTTGACGATCTGATCCATGGGCTTGGCGTCGTCCTCCACAGCCTGCGCATCCATGGTGCCGCTGCTTTTCATGCGCATGGCGCGCACTTTACGGGACATGGCGCTGCCGGTGGAGGTCACACCCTTCATGCTGTAGCTGACGTTCCCCGAAGTGCAGGCGTCGATGCGCATGGTGGCGGCGGTGGCGATGGCGTCTTGATTTGCAGCGAGAAAGATGAACTCCCAGCCTTTGTCATCGCGGTAGAGGCGGATGAGATCGCTGATGTGCTTCACGGTGTAGTCGCTGGACGCGTTCTCCATGCCGTCGGTGAAGACGGTGATGATGACCTTGTCGGGCTGGCTGGCGGCAGGGAGTTTTTGCAGGCGCGTGTCGGTATCTTTGATGGTGCGGCCAATGGCATCGAGCAGCGCGGTGCTGCCGCGCGGGACGTAGGTGGCGGCGGTGAGCTGTGGCACGTCCTGCAAACGCAGCGCGGCGATGGGCACCTCGTAGGCATCATCAAACTGGATGAGCGTGAGGCGGGCCTCGCCAGGGACATCGAGCTGGGTTCTGACGAAGTCATTGAAGGCGGTGACGGCGGGTTCCTGCATGGGCTGCATGGAACCGGAGCGGTCGAGGATGTAGGCGATTTCGGTGAGGTGTGGGTTCATGGGATTGGGATGGGTGAGTTAGGGGTTATCGGTCTGTGAGATGGCGGCCTGCTCGGCCATTTCCTCCTCCACAGCGGCTTCAAGCTCGGCTCTGGAAGCGTTCCGTTTGGCTGTCATTTCTGCCTGCGTCAGTGGCGGACCAGATCGTGGCGGCGGTGGTGGCACGGGAAACCACTGGCTGATGAGGGAGTCCTCCGGTTCGAGATGATCGAGCGCGATTCTTCGCACTGGACGCACCTTCTCCATCTGCTGCTCCAAAAAGGCCTGACAGCGCGGACTTTGCCAAAACAGCGCCAATGACTGGCGGTCACGCTCGTCGAGGTGCTCTGGCAGACGGTGGAAGGTGTAACCGCTGTCCACGAGCGTTAAATGCGCAGGCACTGGCAACGAGAGCGCATTCAGCTCGGGAGCAGTCGCGCAGTCCGCCCCCAATGGCAGCAGCCACATCAGGCGCATGTAGCGGCGCAGGTCGTCCGTGCCATGAATCATGCGCACGTCCGGTATGTGCAGACCGCTGCCGTTGCCCGCTCTGTGAAGCAGTTCATCGAGCGGCTTGCTGTTGATGCAATAATGAATGCCTGAGGGGAGAAGGGCCATGGTAGATGGAGGGGTCGGAAACAAAGGGCGTGGAGTGGTGAATGGTGAGAGGCTCATGCCAGCCAGTCGCGCTGGGTGAAGACGGGCACCTCCTGGCGCTCGCAGAGGCGGATGGTGTGGGCGGTGCCGCCACTGGTGGGGCCGATGTTGTTGATGAAGAAGAGCGCCACGGTGGCAGGAGCAAGGCGCAAACCAGGACTGCCGAAGACTTTCAAGGCGTCGCGCACGAGATACTGCGCCTTGGCGTAGGCGGGATTGCCGGACTGGCCGCGCAGATAGAGATCGAAGAGGCGATGATTCTCGGGCGATGCGGCAAAAGATTCACGAGCAAGGTGGTGGCGCTCTTCCAAGGGCAGATCGTCCAAGGCTAGGCAGGAGGCGGAAGCGGGACGGCGTGAGCGACCCATGCCAGGTGTGGGCAGAACGAGCTGCAGCTTTGCACCCGGAACGGTGGCGACGCCTGCGGCAAACGCTTCATCGGTGCCGATGGCATTGCCACTGCGGAACACGGCCAGGGGGAAAGCTTCTGCCAAACGCCGACCTACGTCAGCGAGTGCCTGCCGTTTCTCGGCAGGAAGCTGGCGGGTGCCTTCCAGCAGGATCACGGGAGTGGTCGTGCTGCTGAGCAGGGGCTGGAGTTGAGCGAGAATGTGGGAGCGCATGTGCGAGTGGTCTGAACACACGCATCCTCGCACAGGGGGTCGGACATTTGCGGGGCGACAGACGAACTTTCTGCGGTATTTCTTCGCTAACATGTCCAAAGCATCTGCCTCCCGAAGATCACGAACCAAAGATCCTCTTCCCGCTTCGGTCATCCGCAAAGGCACCAGTCGAGTCGCCATGTGGCGGGTGCTGGAGATCCACAAGATCGTGCAGACAGGCAAACATCCGAACTGTTCCAGCCTGGCGGCAGAGATCGAAGTGACGCCGAAGACGATCCAGCGCGACATCACTTTCATGCGGGACCAGTTGGATCTGCCGCTGGAGTATGATCAGCTCAAGCATGGCTACTACTACACGCGGCCGGTGCATGAGTTCCCTATGCTGCATCTCTCGCGCAATGACTTGGTGGCCTTGTTCCTGGCACGTCATGCGCTGGAGCCGCTGCGGGGCACGCGTCTGGAGCGCATGCTGAGCGAGAGCTTCAGCAAAATTGCGGAAGCATGCCCCGGCGAGATTTCTATCGAGTGGCATGAGCTGGACGAGGCTTTCTCGGTGAAGGCATCGGGTGTGCTGCCGGCAGATGTGACGTTGTTTGGCGATCTGCTGGATGCGGTGCGGGCCTGCCGGGAGGTGAACTTTGATTATCACAAGCTCACCGGCAGCAAACCCGAGCAGCGCACGGTGCAGCCTTATCACGTGGGCCAGATCGAGCACGGTTGGTATTTGCTGGCCTACGATCCAGCACGGAAAGCGGTGCGGACCTTTGCCCTGCAACGCATCACGAACCTGAGCCTGCTGAAGACGAAGTTCGTGCGCGATCCACGCTTCAATGCACGCGATCATCTCGGCGGCGGCTTTGGCGTGTGGAGCTATGCGGGCGAGGAGCAGCGCAAGCACGAGGTCCACATCCGCTTTGAAGGCTATGCCGCACGCGTGGTGGCCGAGCGCCTGTGGCACTCCACGCAGGCCATCAGAAAGCTCAAACCCGATGGCAGCGTCATCGAGTTTCAGGCCGACCTGTCCGGGTTGGAGGAAATCACCCGCTGGGTGCTGAGCTGGGGCCGACATGCCAAGGTGCTGCGGCCCGGAGTCTTGCGCGATGCCGTGCAAGCCGAGGCGCGGGCGATGCTGGAGTGAACGAAGGGAGCGCAACCGCGAATACAACCGCCGCGCCGGGCGGCCCTCACTCACCAATTTCAAACCGCAGCAGCGTCACCTGCGCTGGCTGCGCCGGCTGATCCCGATCCACCTCAAAGGGGCCGAGCAGGTTGTTCCCGGCGAGGTCTTCGAGCAGTGGGTCGATGACGATTTCATAGCGGCCGGGCGGCCACTCAGCCGCAGGGATCAACGACCACGAACGAGCATCGGTGGCGACATGGATCACTCCCTTCACCGCTTGATCGCCACTGCGGACGTGCAGCGCAGAGTTCAGCATGGCGGGATCGAGCGCTTCATCGAACAGGAGGTGCAGTGGATCACGCGTGCTGCGTTTCGGCGCGGTAACCTTCCAACGCTGCGGCTCAGGACAGGCGTGATCGACGGCCCCGGCGGTGATCCAGAACGTGTACTTCTGTCCCAGCGGCACTCCCGCCGCGGAACGCCAGTTCGCGGCAAGCTTCAGCGTGTACGTTTCCCCTTCCTGCAGCACCGGGCCTTCGTCCGTGTTCAAATTAACGCCGGTCTTCTGTCTTCCCGGATGCAGCCAGAGCGTGAGGCGTTTGCCATCGGGCGACCACAGTTCTGTCTCACGGAATGCCCCCTGCACCACGCTGCCATCTAGGCGATGCAGGCTGATGCGGTCGAGAAACACGCCCTGCTCCATCGGCTGGCTGAAGTGCAGGTAGAACTTCAACGCGTTCGCCGGAAACGGTGTGTCGGAGGGCAGCATGGCGGCGGTGGGCGCTTCCGCCTTCGGCAGTTCAATGCGCAGGCGCTGCGTGCTCCACGAGCCGTCGGTCTTCTGGAACTCAACACGATAGCGTTCGCCCGGCACGAAGGGCAGCGCAGGTGCGAAGCGAACGGCGTCGCGCTCCTTCGACACAGTGCCAAACATCGGCGTGGCCGCATCACCGCGAAACACACGCACATCGCCGCCCTGCACCTCGATCTGGCCGACCTCGTTCACGCGCAGCTCGGCCGCCTGTGTGAGGCAGAGTGTGCCGCTCAAAACGAGCCAACCCAGGCGATGAAGACAGGAAGGAAGCGTCATGACTCGGAAAGAACGATGAAAAGCGCGGCAGCGTCCTGGAGTGCGCCGGTCTTCCGGCGCTTTCGAACATCCGACGGCACACGCAAAGCTCCAAAACGCTGGCGCGTCAAAGCGCGCACCAATGATGAGCGGTCATGACACATAGCATGCAAGCGAACGCCAGAAACGGGCCGAGGATAGCCCTGCTCGTTGGATTCCTCACGGCAGCGCGGCGACTTCGAGGCTCAGCGTGCCCTCGGTGTCACGCAGCACGATGGCCTCGGTGTTGCTCAGCTTGTCCACCTGCACGGCACCGAACAGCGCATCGACGATCTCGATGCCCTCGGGGCCTTTGGACTCCTTCTCATCACGTCGTGCGGCGTTTTCGTTCGTCTTCTCCGGCGTCTTGGCGTCGAGGTAGTCCATGCTGATGCGCGCGCCCCACATCTTGCTGGGGCCAAAGGCGTTCTGCTTGAAGCGCTGCGTGTGGACCACGAGCCACTCCTTGCCGCTCTTGTCCGTGTAGCTGAACAGATCGAGCGGACGATTGCCGCTGCCAAGCTCCACCATGCTCACGCCTTTGACCTGTGCGCCGCTCTGGATGTCATCGACTTTGAACTTCGCCACCGGCGTGCAGGCGAAAGCGCCGACGACAAACGTGCCTTCCTTCGATTGATACGGGACGAAGCTCTGAATCGGGGCCTTCGTCTCCCACTTGCGATGCGCCACATGATAGGTCTCTGCGCTGAACACGCTGGCCGTGGCGCCGTTCTTGATCGGCACGGGAATGGTGAAGATGCGGCTGGCGAATTCTTCGTTGCAGGTGCCGGTGGCAAACACGCGGTCCTTGTCGAAAGCGACGTCGGTGATGTTGGTGACCTTGCTCGTCGTGCCGCCGGGCAGCGTGACGCGCACCCAGGGCAGGGGATCGAGGTTCAGCGGTGCCACCTTGCCCGCTGCATCGACGGTGACAATGATCACCGCGTTGTCCGGACGACGCTGCACCGCCAGATAGATGCGGCCGCTGGCCTGATTCACCGCGAGATCCTTGACGGTGATGTCCTCCTTCTTCGCACCGAGGCCGTCGGCAATCGCCCCGCCGACATCAGCCAAGGTTTTTTTGAGCACGGCCTTCGTCGCGCCGGTGTCACCGGTTTGAATGGCGAGAATGCTGGCGGTGGCCGGTTCGGCGACGAGCAGCAGCCCCTCTGGGCCAAAGCTGATCGAACTGAGTGAAGCCAGCTTCAAACCGCCCTTCTGGGGCGATTCGATGAGCGCGGCGGAGGCCGCAAGCGTGGTGGCAAGCAAGAGGGAGAGACAGAGTGCTTTCATGGGTTGGATGATTG
Organism: Prosthecobacter sp.; assembly: GCF_046154365.1. Classification (GTDB taxonomy): domain Bacteria; phylum Verrucomicrobiota; class Verrucomicrobiia; order Verrucomicrobiales; family Verrucomicrobiaceae; genus Prosthecobacter. The sequence goes on along the minus strand of NZ_JBJXFV010000152.1, from coordinate 32,193 downwards.
GTTTCAACCGCATGGTACGGGATTCGCAGCGTGAATGTCACGCACAAAGATGCAGCGTTGCCTGCGGCGGTGGGGTTCTCCCCGCAGTCGCGGGGCTGTTCGCATCAAGGCGGTGCTTCTAGCATCAGCCACGCTCATGAAAGCTCGCAAACTCCACCTCTTCCTCCTCACCGCTCTGGCACTCACACTGGAGACCGCGCACGCGCAGTCCGTGTCACTGGATTTCAGCAATCCAGTCGGCACACCGACCGGCACCAACGGCCTCGGCGGCATGAGCTACTACCGCACGAGCACGCTCGATTTCCTCGATGTTGCCACCTCCGGCCCGGTGGTGCTCGACCTGCGTGTCACCGCCAGCACCTGGGGCGGCATGACCTTCGGCTCCGCCGCGAACTCCGGCTACTACGCGGACTACAGCTCGAACACCGGCGAGCCGAACGACGATCTCGGCGTTTATCACACCGCCACCACCACCGGACTGGGTGGTGTGCATTATGACCTGTCCTTCTATCTCGGCGGCACGGGCTTCACCACGCCTTACACCGTGGGCCAGCTCGACCTGCTCATCTATGATGTCGATGGCGAAGCTTCACAGAGCGAAAAGCTGCGCGCCTACACCGCCGAGGGCCTGGTTTCCTACCGCACTGGCAGCAATGCCGCCAGCGTGACTCCCTCCATCTTCACTGGCGGCGTGCTCTTCACCGGACCAGGGACCAACTACGCCGAGACCGATGTGAGCGGCGCTTTCATCCTCACTTATGAAAACACCAGCCACTTCCGCCTCGACTTCGAGTCCACCACCACCGGCACCGTGCCCAATGCCGTGTTCGCGTCCATCGACGGCGATCTCAGCATGCTCAACGGCGACCTCAGCGGCTTCGGTCCGGTCACCAGCGCTCCTGAACCTTCCAGCGCGCTGCTGCTGGCCGTGGCGGGGATGATGATGCAGTTTCGTCGTCGGCGCACTTCTTCCAGATCGATTCGGCGGCCCGGGTGAAAACGAAGTTCACATGGAGTTCATTGTCCGGGGCTTGATCTTTGGTCGAAAACAACGACCCGATGTGCGCCCCCATGAAAAAAACGCCCTCTGAAACCCGCAAGCCGGCGAAACCAACCTTGTCGCGCTGGCAGCGATGGAAGCGGCTGTCGCTGATCGTGGTCATGGGCGGCTCGCTGCTCTGCACGGTGACGGCGGCGGTGGTCATCGGCATCTACAGCCATCTGGCGAAGGCCTACGATCTCACTCAGCTCGGCCAGATGCCGGAGCGCACCATCGTGATGGATTACAAGGGCGAGATCCTCGGCCGCATGCATGGTGAGAATCGCATCATCGTGCCGCTGAGTGAAGTTTCCTCCTGGTTCGTCAAAGCGCTGCTGGCACGCGAAGATGCGCGCTTCTACGACCACGGCGGCATCGACTACAAGGGCGTGGCGCGTGCGATGGTGCGCAATGTGAAGGACATGCGCGTGGTGCAGGGCGCCAGCACGCTGACGATGCAGCTCGCGCGTAACAGCTTCCCCGATCTCGACGACCGCAGCATCCACCGCAAGCTGGTGGAGATGATGCTGGCCCGCCGCATCGAGAAGGCCTGCACCAAGGACCAGATCATCGAGCATTATGTGAACCGCATCTTCTACGGCCCCGGCATCTACGGTGTGCAGCGTGCCAGCCAGGTGTACTTCGGCAAGCATGCCAGCCAGCTCAATCTGAGCGAGGCGGCGATGATCGCTGGCATCATCCGCAGCCCAGTGCGCTTCTCGCCCTTCCGCAATTACGACGGCGCGATCAAGGAGCGCGATGATGTGCTCAAGCGCATGCTCGTGACCAAGGTCATCACGCCGGAGGAAGAACTGGCCGCACGCTATGCCGACATCGCTCTGCACGCACAGCCCGCGTTCCAAAACCAGGGCGGCTATGCGCTCGATGCCGTGCGGCGCGATCTCGATTTGATCCTGGAGCAGCAGGAAATCGAGGACGGCGGCCTGCAGGTGTTCACCACCTTGAACAAGGATTTGCAGGATGCCGCCGAGGAGTCGGTGGAGAAGCGTCTCGCCGCCGTGGAAAAGCAGAAAGGCTACCTGCACCCCAAGAAAGCCGACTTTGACAAGACCTGGGACGGCACACACGAGATCACCGCCACGCCTTACCTTCAGAGCGCACTCATGATGCTCGACAACAACACTGGTGCCATTCTGGCAGTCGTCGGCGGGCGTGATTATCACCACAGCAAATACAACCGCGCCACGCAGGGTGAACGCCAGATCGGCTCGACGGTGAAACCATTCGTGTACGCCGCCGGTGTCGCCGCTGGCTTCATGCCCGGCACCTTGATCAACGACGCACCGATCCAGCCCGGTGAAATCGACGGCTCTGAGCCCGGCTGGAGCCCGCAGAACTCGGACGGCAAGTTCCTCGGCCTCGCCACACTCACGGAAGGCCTCGTCAAAAGCCGCAACACCATGACCGTGCGCCTCGGCAACTATGCCGGTCTCGATCGTGTGCTCGATCTCCTCACCAACGCCGGTTTTTCCCGGCCCGCTGAACGCACATCGCAGATTTTCATCGGCAACATCGGCGGCAATCCACGCCAGCTCACCAGCGCGATCAGCATCTTCCCGAATCAAGGCTTGCGCAGGCGTCCCTTCCTCATCGACCGCATCATCGACAAGGCCGGCAACGTCATCTACCAGACCCCCGTGCTCGAAGCCGAGGTCATCACCCCCAGCGTGGCCTACATGATGCGCAACATTCTGGCGCAGGTGCTGGACCGCGGCACGGCGGCATCCTTGCGCAGTACCTACGGCTTCAAGGAACCCGGCGGCGGCAAGACCGGCACCACCAACGATTACAAAGACGCATGGTTTGCCGGCTACACCGATCGTGTGAGCTGCGGCGTGTGGGTGGGCCTCGACAAACCGCAGACGATTGTCGAGGAAGGCTACGGTGGCACGCTCGCACTGCCGATCTGGGCCGACGTGATGAAAAAAGCCGTCGCCCTCGGCTACAAGACGGAGGCTCCGAAAGCCACGCTGCCACTCTCACGCGTGTCGCTGTGCCGTGTCACCAGTCAGCTCGCCACCGACGGCTGCGGTCGCGCCGGCACCGCGTATGAGGAGGCACTGCCCTATGATCTGGTGCCGCAAAACTTCTGCGTGGAGCATCAGGGCTACGCCGCACCACCACCCCAGATGCAGCAGCCCGGCCAGCGTGGCGGCGGTCTGTTTGACCGCATTCGCGGGTGGTTTCGGTGAGGACTCGACAAACTCAGCGCGATTCATTACTATCGCGCCATGACCGCCACTGTTGAACGCCTCAAAAACGAAATCCGCAGCCTGCCCAAGGACGATCTCGACGACCTGCTGCGCGACATTCAATCTGAGTATGTGCTGCCCTCGCTCGACGACGATGAAAAATCTGTCGCTGCCGCCTGGGATGAAGAAATCAACCGGCGAGCACAGGAAGTGATGGACGGCACGGTGGAGCTGATTTCGGGTGAGGAATCTGACCGCATGATGGATGCCTTGTACGCCAAGCATGGAATCCAGCGCAAAAAAGTCGCATGAAACCCTGGCACATTCATCCAGCGGCTCAGATAGAGCTGGAGCAGGCCGCTGAGCGTTACCTTTTGATCGACGCAGAGCTGGCGGAGTGGTTCAACCATCACTACCTCAGTTACCGGCAGCAGATTTGTGGCAACCCGCTGCTCTACAACATCCGCGCTGGCATCGTTCGCCGGGTGAACCTGACGCCCCGTTTTGGCGAATACTACATCGCCTACATGCTCTGGCGTGAGCAGGTCGTCATCCTCGCCATCGCGCATGCGAAGCGCCGTCCGTATTACTGGCGGCAGCGCATTGGCGAAGCCAAGAAAATTTTCTGAACTTTGCGCTCCTCCGGCGTTTCATCACGCATGAACCCCATCCTCCGCTCCACGCTGCACGGCAGCCTTGGTTTCGCCGCTGTCAGCGTCGCCGCGTATTCCATCTGGGCCTTTGCGCCGCGCATCGCGGGCAGTGAGATCGGCATGTATGCGCTGATCGCGCTGGTTTATCTCGGCGGGGCCGGGTTGGCGCTGTGCGGGCTGTTGCACGGAGAAAACAAGCTGGGGCGTTTCTACCGCATGTTTCTGCCGGCGTTCTTCGGTTACGCGCTGTTGTGGAGTCTGGCGTGGTTTTTGATCAAGGGCCGGCCCGGCGAGTGGGTAGGTGCAGCAGCGGGAACGCTGTTCTTCGCTTTTGTTGCCTGGAATTCGTTGGGCCTTGCCCGAGGATTCTGGATCGCGGCTCTCATGCTGTTCGTGTTGCACACAGCGGGCTATTTCATCGGTGGCAAATGGATGTATGGCATCCTGGCCTCGGGCATCGAGGGCTGGGCGAAGCCGCAGGTCGCCATCGTGGCCAAACTGGGCTGGGGGTTGTTCCACGGGCTTGGCTTCGGGGCTGGAATAGGATTTGCGCTGGGATGGTGGCAAAGAAGCTCCAAATGAGAAACATTTTCCACCGGTTGCACTCCTGCCACCACCTGCCAAAGGTGGGCGCTCCTTACCGATGAGCGACCCAATCAGGCACGAGTGCGGCATAGCAGTGGTGCGGCTGAAAAAGCCGCTGGGATACTACTATCAAAAATACGGCAACGCCCTCTACGGCCTCGATGCGTTGCAGGCGCTCATGACCAAACAGCGCAACCGCGGACAGGACGGCATCGGCATCGGTTGCAGCAAGCTGGGCATGCCCCCCGGCCTGCCCTACATGTTCCGCGTGCGCAGCACCGAGAGCGTGGAACGCATCGCGCAGGTCTTTGATGACGAGCGCAAGGAGTTCAAACGCATCGCCCGCCGCATTGACAAGCAGCGCAAGGACGAGCGCGACCAGGAAGGCCGCGAATTTGTGTCCTTTGAGGACGATCCCGAGGCCATCAAACGCGAGTTCGAGATGGCGGGCGAGATTTACATCGGCCACCTGCGCTACGGCACTAGCGGTGACTTTGGCAAAGGTGCGCTGCATCCCTACATGCGCCGCACCACCTGGCCCACGCGCACGCTGATGGTGATGGGCAATTTCAACCTTACCAACACTCGCGAACTCAACGAGGTCATGATGAAGCGCGGGCAGCACCCCGTCTTCGGCACCGACACGCAGAGCGTGCTCGAAGAAATCGGCTTCCAGCTCGATGAGGCGCATACCAAGCTCTACCATGTCCTGCGTGACTCCGGCATGCCGGGGGAAAACATCCCTGCGCGCATCAGCGCGGAGCTTGATGTGACCAGCGTCGTCAAAGAATCCGCCAAACGCTGGGACGGCGGCTACAGCATCGTCGGCGTCATCGGCAATGGCGATCTCTTCGCCATGCGCGACCCCAGCGGCATCCGCCCCTGTCACTACTACGAGAATGATGAAATTTTCGCCCTCGCCTCCGAACGCGTCGCCCTCATGTCCGTGTTCGGCGTCGGTGAAGATGACACTCGCGAAGTGCCGCCAGCGCATGTGGCCGTGATCAAGGCCGACGGCAGCATGAGCATCCAGCAGTTCACGGAGCCGCGTGTGTTCAAGCCCTGCTCCTTCGAGTGCATCTACTTCTCACGCGGCAACGACTCCGCCATCTACCGTCAGCGCAAGGCACTCGGCGAGCAGCTCGTGCCGCAGGTCGTGAAGGCCATCGACAACGACTTCGAGCACACCGTGCTCAGTTTCATCCCCAACACTGCCGAGACGGCCTACTTCGGCTTTCTCGACGGCCTGCGCAAAAGCCGGCGTGGTGTCGTCAAAGAAGCGCTCATGGACATGCTCAAGCGTGGCGAACTCGATGAAGCGAAGCTCGACGATCTCGTGCTGCGCAACTGGCCGCGTGGCGAAAAAATCGCGCTCAAGGACATCAAGATGCGCACCTTCATCGCGCAGGAGACCGGGCGCGACCAGCTCGTCTCCGGCAGCTATGACATCACCTACGGCGTCGTCACGCCGAAGGACAATCTCGTCGTCATCGACGATTCCATCGTGCGCGGCACCACCTTGAAGAAAAGTTTGCTCCGCATCCTCGCCCGCACCAATCCACGCCGCATCATCGTCTGCTCCACCGCCCCGCAGATTCGTTATCCCGACTGCTACGGCATCGACATGGCCGAACTCGGCAAGTTCATCGCCTTCCAGGCCGCCATCGGCCTGCTGCGCTCGCGTGGCATGGCGCACATCGTGCGCGAGACGTACTTCGCCTGTCAGGCCGAGCTGAAAAAGCCCAAGGAAGAAATGCGCAATGCCGTGAAGGCCATCTACGCGCCCTTCACTGACGAAGAAATCTCCGCCAAGGTCGCCCAGTTGATCAGCCCCGAGGATACGCCGTGGCACGGCGACGTGGAGGTCATCTATCAAAACATCCCAAACCTGCACCGTGCCCTCGGCGCCGAATACGGCGACTGGTACTTCAGCGGTGACTATCCGACGCCCGGCGGTTACTCCGTCGTGAACCAGTCCTTCATTCTCTACTGCGAGGCCAAGGATGGCCGTGCGCACGAAGCGCTGCTGTGATGGTCTAACCCATCCCGGAGTTTTCTGGTCAATACAAAGTCCGCTGCCATACGCCCGTCCATTGCCAAGCCGGAAACCCGGCTGCTTGCGTTCGGCGTGATTTGAGGCCATGAGGCGAACCATCGTCAGGACAGCCGCACGCCTACCGAAGTCGTGGCTTGAGATCTCCCAACACCTGCGTCTGGAGATGGAAAGCCGGTGACCCGGGAAAGTGTTCCGAGGAGGGCAAGGCATTGGCGTGTTGAGTATGAAGTAAGTTTTCTTTTCTTCATCAACACCGTCGTCGGTGCCATCAACGAAATACGGCCCTAAGTGTGCAAGGTTCTTGTCCCAAATTAGTGGCTGGCGACAGCCGTCCGGGCGTCTGTCCCGACGTCGGAACCACACCGGCGCATCGACAGCCGGTCTCATGTGTGGCTCCGCACCCCAACAGCGCTCCCCCCAATTCAAGGCCTTCGGGATCGGCCAGCCACTAAATTGGGCGAAGGACGTCAATACGTCTTTCATGGCTTGTGGCGTTGGTTTGCTGGATCAATGTCCGCTTAACACAAGGTAGCAACGTGATTCACGTCAATGAACAGCTCAGTTTGTCTGGGTTCACTCACCTCTGCTCCAACTTCACGTTATCAATGAAGAACGCCGTCTTCGTGGTGCCGAGGGCGCTGAAGAGCAGGTAGTGGGCGTCGGTCCAGCCGGGTTTGGTGGCGAAGGTGAGATAGCCTTTTTTCTCGCCGTCCTGGCGGGTGAAGGAGACGGTCCAGGTGCCGGGTTTGGTGGGCGTGGTTGGGGTGGCGGCGACTTCGGGAGTGGCGGTGATGGAGACATGCACCCATTGGTTAGGTTCGACTTCAAAGGGCACAGGGCCGCTCTGCAAGCAGGGGGCGATCTTGCCATTCTGCCAACGCACATACGGACCCGCGGCGAACTCGCCCGCTTTGTTGCGCATCTCGAAGAACCAGTCGGCACCGGGTTGGGCCATGATGTCGAAGCTGACGTGGTAGGTGCCGGACTCGGCCCACTTCGGGTAGATGTCGAGCACGGGATCGTAGCTGTGCTTCAAGTCGGGGGCGTCCTGCACTTTGAGGCTGCGCTTGGAGGTTCCGCCGATGGGGGAACCGATCTCGTCGGTCACGCCGATGCTTTCGCCTTTGTTGTCGGTGGAGTATTTGGCGTTGCGAATGCCGAGGGTGCCGAGAGAGGCACGTTCGAAGCTCTGATCGACCTTGTAAGGTGGCGCGGGCCAGGGTTTGGCCTCGGTTTGCCAATTTGGGTAGTCGTGACCCTTCGCGGCGAGTTCTTGCCACTTTGCCTCGGTTTTGCGGACTCCGGCCAAGGTGAGGTCCCAGGGCTTGAAACCGAGCTTTTCGGCCGGAGAACCGGGCTTGAGGCGGAAATCGCGTTTCGCGAGATTTTCGAACATCGGGTCGGCGAACTGGCTTTCGCGATCGCGGCCCATCTTGCGCCATTCTTCCCAGGTGAAGTGGCTTTTGGTGAGCTTGGCGGGGATTTTGCCGTCGGTGGACCAGTAGAGGTTTTTGCGGAAGAGGAGGCTGTCCTTCGGATCGCCGCGATCGATCTTGTCGAAGAGCTTCCAGTTCCACTCGCCGCCATCGAGCAGCGGCGACGCGGGGTCCCACACGACGATGTTGTTCATGTAGCGGAAACGCAGACGTGCTTCGTTGCGGCTGGCCTGGATTTGCGCGGAGTTGCCGAAGGCGAAGATGTTGTTCCGCACGGTGTTGAAGTAGCCGTAGTGCTGATGAAAGCCGGCGTTCCAGGTGTCATGCACGAGGTTGTTCTCCATCAGCGTGTCGGTGGCACCTTCGTCATTGTAGAGGCCCCAGCCGCCGTAGCGATGACTGGCGATGTGATGGACGTGATTGCCACGAATGATCGTGCCGGGCGAGGTGCCGAGGCCGTAGAAGCCGCCCATGTCGCTGAGGTAAGCCCAGCCGAGATGATGGATGTGATTGTTCTCCACCAGCGTCTCACGCGACGCGGTGTCGCCATAGCCCCAGTTCCATCCGGCGCTGATGCCGGTGTAATAAAAGTCGGTGATGTCGCAATGCGTGACCGCGCAGTGCTGCGTATGCGTGAAGACCACGCCGCAGGCACTTGGATGCAGTCGCCCGCCGTGCTGGATGATGCAGTCATCGACCACGACGTGATGATTCACGCGATCATCCGCCGGACGCCCCGTTTCGCCGACATACACACCGCCGCCGCCGAGGTCGTGGAGTTGGCAATGCTTCACAGAGGAGTCCGCGCAGCCGTTTTTGAACCAGATGCCGTGCAGGCCGGTGTGTGCGATCTCGCAGTTCTCGAAGTGAATGCCGCGCGAGTCCTCGATCTCGATGCAGCCATCGCTCGTCGTCGCGGCCTGGCCGTCGTGTAGGCCATCGGCGGGATAGAGATGCTGGTTGTATTGAAACGAGATGCCCTCAAAGCACACATCGTGTGCGCCTTTCATCACGATGAACTTCGTCACCACGGGCGCGATGACTTCGGCCTTCGTCATGTCCTCGCCGGGCAGCGGGAGGTAGAGCACCTCGCCCTTCGCTTTGTCGAGAAACCACTCGCCCGGCGCATCCAGCGCGGCGCGGTAGTTTTCTATCCAGAAGCGCTGATCGGGCTCGAACTCGACGAAGGGATAACGCGAGCGGCCTTTGATCTGCACCGCGAGCGATTCCTCGTTCAGCGCCTTGATGCGACACTGCCCCACGGCCCAGGCATGCGTCACGGTGAGCAAGACGTCGTCGCGCTCCGCCTGCGGGATGCTTTTGAGCACCTCATACTGCTCCGGCGCGATGGAGAAGGCGTGGAAGTTCATGTTCTCCTTCAAATCCGCGAACACATCCGCGCCGACGGCCTCGGTGATGTGGAAGTAACCCTTGTTCGGCGAACGAGCCAGTGTGGCGCGGCGGCCATTGATCCAGAGCTGCTCAAACTTCCACGCCTTGTCCGGCAGCACGGCTTTCCACATTGCTCCGTCTTTGACCCAGCCGGTGATCGGCTGCCCAGCAGTGAAGACGGCGTTCTTGCCGCTCCACGTCACCTGCGAATCATCTTTGCCGAGTGTGATCGTCTGCGTGATTGGATGCACGCCGTCCTCGATGAGGATGCGCACCGGCTTGGGAGCCTTGCGGGCCTGTTCGAGCACGGCGGCGAGGTTGCCGGGCTTCAGCGTGAGGTCGGCAGCGGTGGTGATACCGGCGAAAATGAAAAACAGGCAGCAGGAGCGCATCATGACCGGAAAATGACTGCGGCATGAAGCACTGCAAGGATGGGAATGAAAGCCGTGGTGATTGTACTCGCCGTGCGCGTGCGTTTCGCTACTGTCCGTCGCCTTTTCCATGTCTCAGGAAGCTCCGCATCATCACCCGCCGCCGTTTGACGTTCCCAGCGTCGAGGAGATGTCTGCGCTCCTGCCGCAGTATGAGTTTGAAAAGCTGGCGGCCTACGGTGGCATGGGGGCGGTGTTCAAGGCACGGCAGGAGAGCCTGGATCGGCCGGTGGCGATCAAAATCCTGCCGCCGGAGTTTGGCGCGGAGAAGGATTTCGCCGACCGCTTCAAATCCGAGGCGCGGGCGATGGCGAAGCTGAACCACACGCACATCGTGGCAGTGTATGATTTTGGCATCACGACGAGCGGGCATTTGTATCTGGTGATGGAGTGGGTGGAGGGACACACCCTGCACGAGATCATCCACAAAGGCTGCGTGCCGGTGCGCAAGGCGGCGAACCTGGCCATGCAGCTCTGCGAGGCGCTGGCCTATGCGCATAATCACAAGATCCTGCATCGCGACATCAAGCCGGGCAACATCATGGTCAATGAGGACGACCAGGTGAAGGTGGCCGACTTTGGCCTGGCGCGGCCGATCACTGGTGAGGCGGAAGAGAATCCGTATGGCACGCCGGATTACGTGGCACCGGAGATTCTCGGCAAGGGCGCGGTGGATCAACGCGCAGATATTTATGCCGCAGGCGTGGTGCTGTATGAAATGCTCACAGGCCGGGTGCCGCAGCATCCACGCCGCTCGGTGAGCGAGTACGCTCCCGTGTCAGCCAAGTGGGATGGACTGATCGACAAAGCCACGCATCCCGATCCCGAGAAGCGCTTTCAGGACGTGCGTGATTTTCGGGCGCAAATTGCCATGATGATGTCGCAGGCAGCGGCGGCGGTGTCTGTCGTGGAAGTGGTCGAGGAGACCAAGCCGAAGAAAAAGAGGGGTCTCGCGCCGCTGCATTTCGGCATACTTGGGGCGGCGGCGATGGTGATCATCGTGCTGGGGGTGATGTTCAAAGGGGAGCCGGACAAAGAACCGGTGCCTGAGATCGTCGCCACCGCGACACCTCCCCCAGAACCGGAAAAAACACCGGAGCCGAAGGTCGAGGTGGAGCCAAAGAAGTCGGCGCCAGTGGTGGTCATGCCAGTGCCCGTGCCTGAGCCGCAGAAAAAGTCAGAAGCGGTGCCTGTACCGGTTCCGACTGTGGTCGCTATGACTCCGCCTCCTGTGCCTGTTCCTGTGCCTGTGCCGGAAGACCCGCGTGAGGCGTTGCAAAAACTCGAAGAACGAGATCCTGAACTGGCACAACTGGTGAATGCCTTTGGCGAGGAATGGGCGGCAAACGAAATGATCGAAACCGCTCCCGAAGTCCAAGAACTGACCAGCAAATACATTCCTGCGCTGCAGCGCAGCCTGGCCGGCCTCATGCCCGAGCAGCGCGATCACATTCTCAGTGAAATCTCGCATGTGGCGAACCAGGAGCCGTTGAGTGAACCCGATCCGTCATGGCCGTCGGCGCTGAGCAACTTGCGCAAGGCCTACGACACGCAGTTCAGCGTGATCCAGGCCCAGGCAGATGCCGCCGCTGCGCAAATGCGTGCCGCGCAGTGTGAGCTGGTGCTGGCGAAGGCCAAAGAGCGTGCTGCGGCCGGTAAAGCGGAGGCTGCCAAGCGTGCAGAGGTCGTGGCGGCGGAACTGGCGAAGCTCAAGACCGCGCCCTCCGTGAAAGCGCTGAAGCAGAGTGCGGCCGGCCCGGTGGTTTTAGACGCGCCGCCAGCCACGAATGCGGGTGCCGCCCGCTGAGGCGTCAGGCGCGCAGGCAAAATCATCAAACCTACCGGCGGCAGCGTGGTTGAAGCGCACGACTGCTGCCATCCACCTCTCGATGAAAAACGCCCAAACCTTCACCAGCGTGCTGGTCACACTGCTCCTTCTCGCCGTGATCTTTTTTGTGATCGAGCGCATCGCCGGACACGGCCGCAACCGCGTGCAGCCAGTGCTGCGCCGCGGCTGGTTTACCGATGTGGTCTATTGGTTTGCCACCGTGCTGCTCACCAAGCCGCTGGTGCGCGTGCTGTTGTTGTTACCGGCGGTCTTGCTGGTGTTGGCGCAGGTGGTGCCAGCAGAGGCCTTCAAACTTGGTGCGTATGCCGGTTATGGGCCGCTGAGCCGCCAGCCGGTTTGGCTCCAGACCGTGCAGATCTATCTGCTGGTCGATTTTTTCTCCTACTGGTCGCACCGCCTGTTTCATCGCGGTCGGTGGTGGCCGTTTCATGCGGTGCATCATTCTTCGGAGGATCTCGACTGGCTGGGCAGTCTGCGGGTGCATCCGGTGAATGACCTGGTGAACAAACTCGCGCAAGTGACGCCGGTGTTGCTGCTGGGCTATAATCCGCTGGTAACGCTCACCAGCGCCCCGATTCTCACGTTCTATGCGATCTTCCTGCACGCAAATGTGAACTGGGACTTCGGCCCGCTGCGCAGCGTGATCGCCACGCCCGTGTTTCATCGCTGGCATCACTCGAAGGAGCGTGCGGCCTGGGACAAAAACTTCGCCGGCCTGCTGCCGTTGTGGGACATCATTTTTGGCACCTATTACATGCCCACGGGCCGTTATCCTGAAAACTTTGGCATCTGCGAACCCATGCCGAAAGGCTACTTCGGTCAGTTGTGGGAACCGTTTGCGTGGCTGCTGCGGCGTGGCAAGAAAGTGGACCCGACGTGATCAATCCTATGCGCCTCGATCTCAAAGCCGCCATCCAGACTACGAGCACAAGGCTGACCCGAAAGAGTGGCAGAACCTCGCCGCGCTGCCTGCGCATGCCGCATTGAAAGCGGAAATCGCCAGGCAGCTTCCGACCGAGAACAACCCTGGTGTCAGCAAGAGGAAGCCCCTGAAGCCGAAGAAGAAAAAGGCCGCCAATGAGGAGACGCGGAGGGCGGCACCTGTGGTCCGGCTCATGCAGTGGTCAGTCTGCCGCCGTGACAAATCCATCCGGTTTGACGGCTAGGATCGAGCACGGGGCGTGTTGCACGATTTTTTCCGCCGTGGTGCCGATCAAAAGCTCGCGCAAACCGGTCTTGCCGCGGGTGCCCAGCACGACGAGGTCGGCGTGCACCTCGCAGGCATGTTCGAGGATGGCCTCACGGATGTTCACGCGTTCGATGATGAGGGCGGTGACTTTCACCGCCGCCGCATCACGTGTGAGCGGGACGAGGAAGGCGTCGAGATCCTTGCGCCAGTTGTCCACGGCCTCGGGGTCGATCGTCGCTGGCAGGGAAGGGACGAAGCCGCCGTAGTCGAGCGACATGGCCAGGGCGCTCTGATACACATGCAGGCAGTCGAGCGATGCGCCGTCCTGCTGCGCCACATGCAGAGCGCATTGCACGGCCTTAGCGGAGTTTTCGGAGAAATCGACACAGGTGACGATCTTCTTGAATGGACCCTGCGCGTCTTCACGCATGACGAGGACATCGACTGGGGCCTTGCGCACGCATTTGGCGGCGATGGCACCGATGCGATGCGGCTCGTTCTTCGAGCCCTTCGCACCCATGACGAGCAGGTCGGCGCTGTGAGCGCGGCAGGCTTCGACGAGTTCGGTAAAGGGGTGGCCGATGCGCACTTCCGCTTTCACTGCGACGGCTCCGACTTCGCATTCGGCGACGAACTGTTGCAGGCGTTTGAGCCAGTCGGCGCGGATGGTGGCCTGGTCGGTGGAAAGCGCGCGCTTGAGTTCATGCACAAGGAATTCATCCATGACATGCACGGCGGTGATGGCGGCACCGTCGAGAGAGGCGCGTCGCGCAGCCTCACGCAACGCATTGCGGCAGGACGGGGTGAAGTCGATGGCGGCGATGATGTGATGGAGCTTTTTCATGGTGATGGTTGGATTTGAGTGATTTCAGCATAATCACCCGAGGCAGACAATGCCGCGCGGCATTTGCGCCTCTGTGGGCGGGCTTTGCGCCTATAACCCGGCTTCTTCCTGTGCCTGCTCGATGGCGGCTTCGAGTGTCCACAGCGTTTTGTCGAAGGACTTCTGCCGGGCGCGGAACTGGGCTTCCTCGGTGACGGCGTTCAATGTTTCCATCTCCTTTATAGCAAACGCGTGATGCTCTTCGAGGGCTTTGATGCGGGTTTTGAAGTACTCACGACCGACCTGGTCTTTCAGCACGTCAATGTCCGCCTTCCAGCGCGTGAGGGCGTCACCGGCCTTTTTCAAATACTCCTCGCGGCTGGTGGTGAGATGCTCTTTCGCTTTTTTGTACCACTCGCGGCCTTTGACCTCGGTCTGTTCCTTCACCTTGGAGAATTCATTTTTCAACTTCTCGGCGGCACGGCGGAGTTGATCATTGAGGCTGTCTTCGGCGTGGAGGGAAGACAGGGGCAGGCTGAGGATGAGGCAGGCAAGGGTGGTCTTTTTCATGATGGCAAAGGCTACGAGAGGTTTCCGCGAACCATGCATGCTGTTTTCTCGTGCGAAAGAATTTCTACGTTGCAACGTCAACTTCACGCCCATGATCCGCACGCCAGCCCTCACCACCCTCTCGTTCATCCTGCTGTCCGCTCTTGCGAGCGCCCAGCCCGTTACAAAACCCCTCTTCTGGCCGGCGAAGAACGGCCCCACGCATGACGGCATCGTGCCTGCGGCGGAGGCTGCACGCATTCCTTTGGAGTGGGATGGTGAATCCGGCAAAAACATCGCCTGGCGGGTCGAACTCGAAGGCGAAGGCCACTCCACGCCGGTGATTGGTGGTGACATGATCTGGATCACCGCCGCCACGACGGATGGTAAAAAGATGTTCGTCTATGGCATCGACCGCCACAGCGGCAAGATCGTGCATCATAACCTGGTCTTTGAAAATCCTGCCCCCGAGATCCTGGGCAATCCGCTCAACAACTATGCCGCCCCGTCACCCGTGCTCGAAGAGGACGCGCTGTATGTCCACTTCGGCACCTACGGCACCGCACGCATCAATCCGGCGACTGGCGAGAAGGTTTGGGAGCGTCGTGACATCAACGCACGTCATTTTCGCGGCCCCGGCTCCTCACCGATCATCCATGGGGATCTGCTGATACTCACCTTCGACGGCATCGACCAGCAATACGTCACGGCACTCGACAAAAAGACCGGCAAGAGCGTCTGGAAGACCTCCCGCACCACCGACTACGGCGATCTCGACAAGGAAGGCAAACCCACGCGCGATGGTGACATGCGCAAGGCCTACCACACGCCTGCGGTCTTTGAGATCGGCGGCAAAGAAGTGCTCGTTTCTATCGGTTCGCGTGCCGCGTTTGGTTACGAAGTCAAAACCGGCAAGGAACTCTGGACCATCCGCCACGGCGGCTTCAATGCCGCCATTCCACCGCTGCGTCTCGGCGATCTGTTGATTCTCAACACCGGTTCCGAACGCGCCCACACCCTCGGTGTTCGCATTGACGACAAGATGAGCGGCGACATTACCGAAAGCCACGTCCTCTGGGATCGCGAAAAGCGCAACGCCAGCGAGTCCGCTCCGGTGCTGGTGATGGGCATCCTGTTGCAGACCACCCGTGGCGGCATCGTGAGTGCTGTCGAGGCCAAGACCGGCAAAGACCTCTGGGAGGACCGCATGGAGGGTCAGCACCTGCCCGGACCGGTGGTCGTGGGAGACAAACTGCTTTTTTCCAATGATCGCGGTCAGACCTTCCTCGTCCGCGCCTCGGCGGAAAAATTCGAACTGGTCGGCAAAAACCAGCTCGCCGAGCCCATTTCCTCCTCGCCTGCCGTGGCTGACGGCACCCTGTTCATCCGCACCAAAAAGGCACTCTACAAGATTGCAGTGAAGTAACTGCTCACTCGGTTTTGGGGTCGGCATCCTCAAATTACTATAATCCACCCACGCTTTGTATCTACCGTAGCGGAATCTCTGGCAGTGCAGAACGGAGGCAATCGCCGTTTTCTATCGTTGCACATGCGGCGTAGGAGAAAAAGCTGCCCATTCTCACAAAACCGTCGCAAAGATGCCATAAGCGTGCTACTTTGGAATTCTCTATGCCTACCACTACACCGACACGCAAGACACGTTTCTCTCGCCGAGTGCCTGATCATGTCACCGACGAACTCGTCAATGTACTATCCAAGCCTGAGACATACGAGTTCAACACGCTTTTTGGCTTGGTGTATGACAATCTCAAACTGAAGAACGCGGTGAGCGGTGGGGAAGAGATGCTCCGCCTGCGTTCCTACGAGAAGCTGCAGAACCTCGTCAGCCGCGGCCTTTGCGCCAAAGTTGCCAAGACCTACCGCGGTCTCGAAGGCCTGCGTGCCGCCCATAATGCGGCGATCGCCGCCCGTACGGCAGCGGTCGTCTCACGCACTACGGCCGCAGCGGCCGCCCGTTAATCTTCCTTCCAATCAAGGCCGCCCTGTCTCGCACAGGGCGGCCCTTTTTGTTTCAGAGTTTGACGCTGCACGGCCTCTCGCTACCCATCCGTGGTCACTCCCCCCCATGTTTGAGAATTACATTCCCGTCCTGCTCCAGATCGTCATTGCCGGTGGTTTCGCCGTCGTGACCCTCATCGCCTCCGCTCTGCTCGGGAAGTCTGGCAAACGCACCGCCATCAAGGACTCCGCCTACGAGTGCGGCATGCTTCCTGTCGGCGAAAGTCAGCCGCGCTTCAGCGTGAAGTTCTACATCGTCGCGATGCTCTTCGTGCTGTTCGACATCGAAGTCGTCTTTCTCTATCCCTGGGCCATCATCTACAAGGACTACCTCGCCGCCTTCGGCCCCGCCATCCTCGCCGTAGCCACCGGTTTCGTTTCCATCCTGCTCGTCGCCTTCATCTATGCCTGGAAGAAGGGTGTTCTCGACTGGAAATCCTAGTCCATCATCTTCGCCGTCCGCATTTGCCCTCATGATCGCCTACCTCAGCCTGTTTCAGCTCAAGCCCCAGGTGACCGAGGAAAAACTGGAACAGATGATGTCCCAGACCCGCGTCATGCTCCTTCGCGTGCCCGAGGTGCTCACCGTTAAAACCGGCAAGCGGGTCAATCCCTCCGATCCCTACCCCTGGTTCGTTTATCTCGAGGTAGAAAGCATGGACAAGCTCGCCATCTGCCAGGACGACCCCAACTACTTCAAATTTCGCGAGGACGTCCTCAAACCGAACATCTCAGAGCAGGAATCCACCTCCTTCGAGATGGAGCCGCGTAAGGACGTAAAATATTCCTGATCTGGATTTCAGGAGTGCGGTTGTCGCCGCATCAGCTCACGCACATACTTGCCCAGCATGTCGAACTCCACATTGAGCCGGTCGCCCGGCTTTTTCGTGTGCAGATTCGTGAGTTGAAACGTGTGCGGGATGATCCAGCACACCACCGTGCTCTCCCTCACCTCGGCGGCGGTCAATGAAATGCCTTCGAGGCAGATCGATCCCTTCGGAATGATCAACCCACGCTGCTCCGCCGGAATCTCCACCTCCAGCCGGTGATCCTGCCCGTGTTCGCTCCAGTCCAGCACCTTCACCGTCGCATCCACGTGCCCTTGCACGAAATGCCCGCCAAACCTTGCTCCCATCGCCATTGCACGTTCCAGATTGACCAGTGAGCCGGGTTTCAGATCGCCCAGACTCGTCACCTGCAGCGTCTGCATCAGCAGATCAAAACACGCCGTCTGCGCCGGGGCATCCTTCACCGTCACCGTGAGACAGCAGCCGTTCACCGCCACGCTATCGCCATCCGCCAGCTCGGCGGCCATCGTGCCGACGTTCAACGTCAGACGCGCGCTTTCGCCGCGTGGTTCCAGAGCGAGAACTTTACCGGTGGTTTCGACGAGACCCGTGAACATAGGGCGAAATAACCGGGCAAACCGCAGATGGAAAGGACAAAGCAGGCCAGACACGTAGTACCAGCATGTTCCGCCGCATCGTCCAGCTTGGCACCCTCATTTCCACGAGCGTCTTCTCGGCGGACCACTGGGCCTTTCAGCCGTTGAAGCCGGGCAAAGAGGCCAGCATCGATGAATTCATCCAGAGAAAGCTCAGCGAGCACGGCCTGAAACCCTCTCCGCGTGCCGATGCGCGCACGCTTCTCCGCAGGGCCACCTTTGATCTCACAGGCCTCCCGCCAGATCAGTCCGATCCGGCTGATCTGACGGATCAGGCTTACGCCAGCCTTGTGGACTCCCTTTTGGCCTCTCCCCACTACGGCGAACACTGGGCGCGGCACTGGCTGGATGTGGCACGCTACTCGGACACCAAAGGCTACGTCTATGCCCGCGAGGAAAAAAACTGGGTGCATGCCACATCTTATCGCGACTGGGTGGTGCGCGCGTTGAACGACGACATGCCGTATGACCGCTTTCTGCTGCTGCAAATCGCCGCCGATCAGGTCGTGTCGCCGAAGTCGCCGGATCTCGCTGCGATGGGCTTTCTCACCGTCGGGCGGCGCTTTCTCGGCGTCACCCATGACATCATTGATGATCGCATTGATGTCGTCACGCGCGGCACGCTCGGTCTCACAGTCGCGTGCGCGCGCTGTCACGATCACAAGTTCGATCCCATTCCCACGCGTGACTACTATGCGCTCTACGGCGTGTTTCAGAGCAGTGCGGAAGCATTGGTGCCATGTGGGACGGGTGAAACCAAAGAGCTGGCCGTCTTGGTGCAAAAGAACCGCGATCTGATGACGCAACGCCGCGAAGAGCAGATGGCGCGCACGCGTGCGCGTGCTGCCGACTATCTCCAGGCGCTGTCGGAGCTGGAAAAGTATCCTGAAGAAGGCTTCGACCAGATCATCGACGAAAAGGACCTCAATCCCTTCATCGTGCATGCCTGGAAGGCATGGCGGGAAAAGCATCCCACCACGCAACCGACCGCTGAAGTGCTCAAGCGTGACGATTCGCCCGCTCATGTGCCCGATGAACACATCGCGAACAACGAGAGGTATTTCCCAACCGGCGTCATCACCGAGCTGTGGAAGTCGCAGGGCGACGTGGATCGCTTCCTCATCAAAAACAACGCAACGCCTGCTCACGCGACCATTTTGGTTGATCGTCCGCTGCCCAGCACACCGCGCGTGTTTACGCGCGGCAATCCGCTCACGAAGGGCGACGAGGTGCCGCGACAGTTCCTGAGCGCCTTCGGCAAACCAACGCCCTTCACGAAGGGCAGCGGGCGTTTGGAACTCGCGCAGGCCATCATCGACCCGCGCAATCCGCTCACCGCTCGTGTCATGGTGAACCGCATCTGGCAGCATCACTTTGGCCGCGGTCTTGTGAGTACGCCGAGCGACTTCGGCAAGCAAGGCAGCCCGCCGAGCCATCCAGAGCTGCTCGACTGGCTTGCCCAACGCTTCATCGACTCCGGCTGGAGCATCAAGGCGATGCACAAGTTGATCATGCTGTCGCAGACCTACCAGCAGAGGAGTGATGGAGTGGTGGAGTCATGGCGTGAGGCATCCCAACACTCCACGACTCCAACACTCCAATTCTCCGCCGCGAAGCAGCTCGATCCTGACAACCGCCTGCTCTCCCGCATGAATCCGCATCGCCTCAGCTTCGAGGAAGCCCGCGATGCGTGGCTTGCCGCCGCAGGACGACTAAACCTGCGCATGGGTGGCCGTCCTGATGCTTTGTTTGCGAGCAGCAACACGCGCCGCACGCTTTACGCGCTCGTGGACCGCGAAAACGTGCCCACCGTCATGCGCACCTTCGATTTCGCCAATCCCGATCTCTCCATCCCGCAGCGCACCGAGACCACCGTGCCGCAGCAGGCACTCTTCGGCATGAATCACCCGTTTGTCGTGCAGCAGGCGAAGTCGCTTGTCCAAAATGCTGCGGCAGCCAAGTCAGACGAGGCAAGGATTCGCCTCATCTATGCCAAGCTCTTCCAACGCAGTCCCACATCTGACGAACTGGCTTTTGCACAGCGCTTTGTTCAAGCTGACACCACGCCTGTCATCGCCGAAGCTGATCACTCGAAGTCCTGGCACTATGGATACGGCGAATGGGATGAGAGCACGGGTCGCGTGAAGAATTTCAAGCCGCTGCCGCATTTCACCGGCAGCGCTTGGCAGGGTGATGAAGCGTGGCCCAACGAGAAACTCGGCTGGGCACAACTCACCGCCGATGGTGGTCATCCCGGCAATGACCGCAAACACGCTGTCGTGCGTCGCTGGATCGCGCCAGCCGGCGGCAGCTACGATCTGCATTCCACGCTCATCCACGAACCCGAGGTGGGTGACGGCATTCGCGGCTTCTTGAGCCACTCCCGCCTCGGCAAGCTGCGTAGCACGACTCTCCTCGGCTCCAAAGCTGACCTCCAACTCGACGCCATCGCCTTCCAAGCTGGCGACACGTTCGATTTCATCGTCGATATCGGCAACGGTCTGAACAGCGATCAGTTTTTGTGGTCTCTCAAGATCACGCCTTCTGTCACCACGATCACGGGAGCTGGCGGCGACTCGCCAAACGACACCTGGGATGCCAAGAAGGACTTTTCCACCCTGCTGAAGTCCCAACTCAATGCCTGGGAGCAGTTCGTGCAGGTGCTGATGCTCTCGAACGAGTTCATGTTTGTCGATTGATATGAATCATCCTCTCACACGCCGAGATTTTCTGCGCCGCTCCGGCATGGGCATGGCGTCGCTTGGACTGGCGGATTTGCAGGCGGCGAAGCCGCACTTCGCGCCGAAGGCGAAGCGAGTGATCCATTTCTTCCTCAACGGCGGGCCTTCACATGTCGATACGTTTGATCCAAAGCCGGCGCTGAAGCTCTACGAAGGCAAACCAGTGCCGAGTCATCGCATCACGGAGCGAAAGACGGGCGCGGCGTTCCCTTCGCCGTTCAAGTTTCAGCGCTACGGGCAGAGCGGAATCGAGGTGAGCGAGCTGTTTGCCAAAACAGCGGCGCACATCGACGACATCGCGGTCATCCGCTCCATGCAGGCACAGGTGCCGAACCATGAGCCGTCGCTGATGCTCATGAACTGCGGCGATTCGATCCAGGCGCGTCCCAGTATGGGCGCATGGCTGACGTATGGCCTCGGTAGCGCGAATGAGAACCTGCCGGGCTTCATCGCGATGTGTCCGGGCGGCATGCCGATCAAAAGCGCCGAGAACTGGCAGTCCGCCTTTCTGCCGGGTGCGTTTCAGGGCACGTATGTCGATTCAAAGCATGAGGCGGTGGACCGCTTGATCGAAAACATCCGCAGTCCGCATGCGGATTCGCGAGTGCAGCTCCGGCAGCTCGAACTGCTGCGTCATATCAACGAATCGCATCGTCAGCAGCGCAGTGATCCGCGGCTGGAGGCACGTATTCAGAGCTTCGAACTAGCCTTCCGCATGCAGATCGAGGCCGCAGATGCTTTTGATGTGAGCAAAGAGCCGCAGCACATCCGCGAGCTGTATGGTGATGGCGTGCATGCGCGGCAGACGCTCATCGCACGGCGCTTGCTGGAGCGCGGCGTGCGCATGGTGCAGCTCTGGCACGGTGCGGGGCAGCCGTGGGACAATCACGACAACATTGAAACCAATCACCGCAAGCTCGCCGCGCAGATCGACCAGCCCATTGCGGCGCTGCTGGCCGATCTGAAGCAACGTGGCATGCTTGAAGACACGCTCGTCATCTGGGGCGGCGAATTTGGCCGCACACCGACGGTGGAACTCGCTGGCGGTAAATCAAAACTGGGTCGCGATCACAACCACTACGGCTTTAGCGTCTGGATGGCCGGCGGTGGCATCCAAGGCGGCACCGTGCATGGCAGCACCGATGAATTCGGCTTCGCCGCGCAGGACAATCCCACCAGCGTGCATGATCTGCACGCCACGATCCTGCATCTCATGGGCATCAACCATGAGGAGCTGACCTATCGCTATGCCGGTCGTGATTTCCGGCTCACGGATGTGTATGGCGAGGTCATCGCGCCGATCGTGGCTTGATTTGTCCTGTGGCCTGCGAATGCTCGGCGGCATGCGATTCACACTGCCGCTCTTCGTTGTTCTCTCGTTCAGCTTGTTGCTCTGCCACGGCCAGGAGGCGTCGAAGTCTGATTCGCGCGAGGAGGTGGATGTGGGCGGGCAGAAAATCAAACTGCCGCCGCCTGCCGGGTTTGAGCGCATTGATGGCTTGAACCCCGACGCGGATCGTTTGGTTGAGTCCATGCTGGGTGCCTCCAACCGCTATCTGGCCCGGTTTGACCCGCTCAAGGCCAACCCCGCCGACACCGGCCGCAGTTTTAACGCGCAGGTGCTACGCTCGCTCGAAACCCGCGAAATCGGTGATCGCACCTTCGCGGAGATGAAGCAGCAGACCATGGCGGAGATCGATAAGGCGCGGGAAACCATCAGCCAGGAGATCGAAAAGCAGCTCGGCAACACACAAAAGAAACTGCAGGACGCCAGTGGCACTGACGCGGCCCTCAGTGTCAGTGATGTGGCGGTGCTGGGTTACTTTGACGACTCTCCGAACAGCCTCGGCTTCACGATGGCGATGAATGTTGCCGCGAAGGAAGGCGGGAATGACGCCAAGCTCAAAGCGGTGGTGGCCACCATGATCGTACCGACCAACGGGCGTCTCATCTATCTCTATGCCAACGCCGACCTCAAATCCGAAGCCGACCGTCAATGGGCGGAAAAAGCTGTGATGGCCTGGCGCAAATCCGTGGTGGCCGCCAATCCGCGTGTGGAAGGCCCACCGGCGAGCACTTCGATCTTCGACGGGGTTGGGAACTCGGCTGTGATTGGTGCCATCGTTGGCGCAGTGGGCGGACTGCTCGTGATGTTGTTCAAGAAGATGAAGAAGTCCTGAGCCGCCTCTCTCAGTCTTTCTCACAAAACTTCCGAAACGCCGCCTGTTGCTCTGGCGTCGCCACCCCGGCCACGATATGGCCTGCCAAACTGCGCAGGGCCGCCGCTTCCGATCCTGAGAGACCCAACTGCTCCACCATAGTGCGGGCAATCGCCGCCTAGGTGTTGCCGTTGTAAAAGCAGAAGGGTGCCATGCGATGGCAGCGGCGGCAGACCTCCAGCGCCTCCATCAGCGTCATCGGTTGCTGGTGTGTCGATTCCCAGAGTGTCTTTGTGGCTTCGTAGCCATCCGAGGTGGGTTTGTGCAGCGCGTTCTTTTGCTCGCACAGCGATGCGTTCTGGAAAATCACCAAATCCCACGGCACCTCGGCCAGCCATGCTTTCACCTGGCTCATGGCGATCAGGATTTCGATTTTTTCTCTGCTGCCTTGGCCTGTTTGATTTCCTCCACGCCCGCACGCCTCAAAAATCCTTTGCCCGTCTTCGCATAGACTGGCTCGGCGGCGAAACGATCCTGAATCGCCAGCGCATCCTGCAAGATGGCTTGCGCCAGCGGATGATTCGCATACTTGGCTTTGAGGGCTGCGTCCATGAGCGGAGAATATCTCCTGGGGCCAGTTCCGGCAATCCTTTGTTCCGGCCTACTGCTTCAAATACGCGATCAAATCCGCCATCTGCTGCGGCGTGATGGCGGCTTCGAGGCCTTCGGGCATCAGCGAGATACCCGGACTGGTCAGCGACTTGATCTCACTGCGCAAAACGGTGTCCGTGCCGCCGTCGGCGCGTTTCAGCGTGAGATTGCCCGCCGTTTCACTCGCGATCAACCCCGACAGCGTCCGCCCATCATTCGTCTCCACGATGTAGAGCGCAAAATTCGGCGACACCTCGCGATTCGGGTCCAGCACGTTCGTCAAAATCTGCTCCACTGGCCACGCCTTGATCGTCCCGAGGTGCGGTCCAACATCGTTGCCCTTGTCCGCGAACTTGTGGCACACCATGCAGGCCATTTCATGAATCTTCGCGCCGCGAGTGGCATCCCCAGGAGCGCGGATACCCTCATCCGCCCTCAGTCCCATCTCCTTCGCATACCTCTCGATCACCTCCTTGCGATTCGACGAACCACCGTCGCCGATGAGTTTCGCGATCCGCTCCGCCAACGCCGGTGTTTTCTGCCGCCCCAGTGTCGCCTTCGCCGCTGCGCTTAGCTGCGCGGGCGTGATCTTCTTCGCCTCGATGGCATCCAGCAGCTTCGCGATGCGATCCGTGCGAGACAGCAGGATGGTGGTGGCCTTGTCGCGGAGTGTGGGAGTCAGCTTCGACCAAGCGTCGATGAGCATGTCGGCGACAGCAGGCTCGCGATAGCTGCCGAGGGCTTCGAGGGCGGCGAGTTGAAGATCTTGCGGCTGTGCTGGGGCGATAAGCGACTTGGTCAAACTTAAAGCGTCTGGCTGCGGCAGTAAGGCAACGGCGATGGCAAGTTCACGAAGCTTGCCATCACTCGAGCTTTCTTGGTCGAACGCTCGACGGGCTTGTGCTCCGAGCACGAGCAGTCGGTTTAGCGTTTTAGTATTTTCGGTAGTGTCCGTGAGTGTGAACGGCCATCGGCTGGAGTGGCGATGAAGAATCCTGAGCAGGCCCGCCCGAAGCTCGTTCGAGAAGCGATCTCGGCTTAGCGCAGTGACAATCACACCAATGGCAGCCTTGTCATCGCGTGCTGCGACCTGATCGACGAGCGATTCGATCATCGTACCAGACGAGCGATCCTCTGCCGTGCGGTTAAGGAGCAGGCCGGTGAGCACATGCTTGCTACGATCAGAGGCAACGCCAAGCAAGCCGTAGCGAAACCACGGATCACTGGTGAAGAAGGCTGCGTTCTGCATGCTAGATGTCCAAAATCCTCCTGCATTTCCTTTGCCGTTTTGAACACTCAAATCACGGATCGCATACATGGCTTTGAGCCGAACTCGTTCGGAACCACTGCCCAACAAGTTCGCAAAGGGAGGGTTGGAGTTGCTCAACCTCTCACCGTTGTCATGCCACTCGACAGCAGAGACAAAAGGCTCAAAGAGTTCTGCGGCTGTCTCTTGAACATGCTCATCGCGTGTATTGCAGACTTCGTTCACAAGCTCTGCGTTGAGCTGTGAGAGAGTTTGCAGCGCCCACAACGCTACGATCTTCCCCTGTGCAGTCTTCCCGCTCTTTACCAGTTCCCGCAGCGGCTCTGCAGCGGTTTTGTCTTGCCGCTCAAACAGCAAACGCTGCGCGGTTTCGCGGTGCCAGGCGTTGGCGTGGTCGAGGAGGGTGACGAGGTCTTTCGTGCTCGCTTGGCTGAGCAGAGTGGTCCTGGGCTTCAGCCCGGATGGGGACGAGCTAAAGCCCTGGAGTACTTTTTTTGGCGTGAGACGCCAGATGCGGCCTTTATCGCGTCCGCGCAGCAGATCGACGGCGCTGTGGATGTCGTCGGGGATGCTCCAGGGGTGCTCGATGACTTCGCGATACATGTCGCAGACGTGGAGGCAGCCGTCGGGGGCGTTGACGAAGTTCACGGGGCGGAACCAGAGGTCGTCGCTGGTGCAGAAGTTTTTCGTTCCATCGACCTGCACGGCTTTGAAGGTGACGCCGTCGGGGACGAGCTTCATGCGGTAGAAGAGATTGCCAGCGACATCGGCGACGAAGGCGAAGTCGCGATACTCTTTGGGATACGCATCGCCGCGATAGACGGTGATGCCGCTGGAGGAAGTGACGACGCCGGCGCCGACGAGTTCGCTCTTGGGCAGCGTGCTGCCTTCCTGCACCCAGCGCTTCGCACGGAACTCGCGCCAGGGCTCGGCGGGGCTGGTGCGATAGACGGGGAGCTGGTCGCCGGCCTCGGCGCAGTCGTTCAGGGCGCTGGGGACGACGAGATACGGATTCCGCGCGAGGTAGCGATACGGCAGCACGACGTGCTGGCAGGGATTGCGGATGTTGCAGAGGAAACGATTGCCCCAGTCGTCGAAGGTGTTGCCGAAGCGTGCGCCGCCGCTTTCGAGGCGCACATCGCCGGTGCTGGGATCGAAGCTGAAGTCGTTGCGCTTGATGGACAGCGGTTTGAAGTCCTTTGGCAGCGGCATGACGCTCTCGCTGCCGGGCACGCGCTGGATTTCGCCGCCGTTCGAGCCACCGGCGATGTAGATGCGGTGGTCGAGGCCCCAGATGGGGTTGTTCATGACGGCCTGGACGTTGAGCTTTTTGAAACCGGTGAAGACCTTTTGCCGCACATCGGCCACGCCGTCGTCATTCGTGTCCTTGAGGTACCAGACATCGGGCGTGGCGGTGACGAAGATGCCGCCTTTCCAGCACGCGGCACCGGTTGGCCAGGAAAGGCCGTCGGCGAAGACGGTGGCCTTGTCGAAGGTGCCGTCGCCATCGGTGTCGGTGAGCAGGCGCACTTTGCCAATGGCTTGGTCCGTGGGGTTTTCCTGCGCGTGCTTGTGATGCTCCTTGTCGGTGTAGGGATAATCATTCATCTCGCTCACATAGGCGCGGCCATCCGCGTCATACGTCATCGCCACGGGATCGGTGACGAGTGGCTCAGCGGCGATGAGCTGCATCTCGAAGCCATCGAGCACGTGGAAGGTCTTCGCGGCTGCTTGCGGCTCCACGGGTGGCGTGGTGGGGAAATCCAAGGCAAAGAGGGCCTGCGGCAGGAGAAAGAGAAGGCTGCGATGCATGGTGGATCATACGTTGGCGTCAGGGCTTGTATTCCGCTGGCCGTAGGTTGGGTGTGGCGACAGCCCACCCGACAGCTTGGGTGCTCGTTGGCCCAACGAACGCTCCAAAGACGAGCGGGCTGTCGCCACACTCGTCCTACAGTTGCATCCCCGCCACGACTCGCCACACTGGCAGCCCTTTTCCCCGCCATGGCCTACATCAACGAAAACTACAACAAGCTCAAAGCCGGTTACCTCTTCCCCGAAATTGCCCGCCGCGTGAAGGTCTTTACGGAGGCCAACACGGAGGCGGCGAAGCGCCTGATCCGCTGTGGCATCGGCGATGTGACCGAGGCGCTCCCCCAGGCCGTGCGCGATGCGATGCACCGGGCCGTCGATGAAATGGGCGACCGTGCCACTTTCCGTGGCTACGGCCCGGAGCAGGGCTACGACTTCCTCCGTAACGCCATCTCGGCGCATGATTTCAAGGCACGTGGCCTCAACATTGAGGCGGATGAGATTTTCATCTCCGACGGCAGCAAGTGTGACACCGGCAACATCCTCGACATCTTCGGCGCTGGGAACAAGATCGCCATCACCGACCCGGTGTATCCCGTCTATGTCGATACCAACGTCATGGCCGGCAACACCGGTGAAGCGGACGAGAGCGGTGCCTATGCAGGCCTGCATTACCTCAAATGCACTCCCGCCAACGGCTTCGTGCCGGAGATCCCGAATGAGCCCGTCGATCTGGCCTACCTCTGCTATCCAAACAACCCCACCGGTGCTGTCGCCACCCGCGCTCAACTCGAAGCCTGGGTGAAATACGCCCTCGCCAACGGCACCACGCTCCTCTACGACGCCGCTTACGAGGCCTTCATCCGCGATCCTGAACTGCCGCGCTCGATTTATGAAATCGAAGGCGCGCGCGATTGCGCCATCGAGTTCCGCAGCTTTTCCAAGAATGGCGGCTTCACCGGCGTGCGTTGTGGCATCGTCGTCATTCCAAAGGGCCTCATGGGTAAAACCAAGGCCGGTGGCAAACAAGCCATCCATTCGCTCTGGAGCCGCCGCCACAGCACGAAGTTCAACGGTGCCTGCTACATCGTCCAGCGCGGTGCGGAGGCCATTTACAGCCCCGAAGGCATGGCGCAGGTCAATGCGCTCATCGAGCACTACATGGGCAACGCTGCGCTCCTCGTCGAGGCCTGCAAACAGGCCGGACTCACCGTTTTCGGTGGCGTGAACGCCCCCTACGTCTGGGTCGGTTGTCCGAACGGCCTCACGAGCTGGCAGATGTTCGACAAGATGCTCACTGAGGCGAACGTCGTCATCACCCCCGGCAGCGGCTTCGGCAGCGCCGGCGAAGGCTACTTCCGCATCAGCGCCTTCAACAGCCGTGCCAACGTCGAAGAAGTCTGCCGCCGCATCGCGAAGCTGTAGCTTCGAGTTTTCCAACTCGTTCCTGCCGGTCGCTTGCGTGCTTTGTGGGACGAACGAACTGGAAAGTTCGTTCTACGCCTCAGCGCATCGCCTCGCGGAGCTGGCGGTAGGTGTTGTCGAGGTAGGAGCGCATCTGCTCGGCGCGGGTGGCCCATTCGACTGTGAGGCGTTGTTTCTTCACGTCGGCCTTGTTCGTCTCGGTTTCGCGCAGGGCGGCGCGTTGGGACTCCTCGCGGGAGAACTGCGGCCAGCTCATTTGGTGGTTGCGACGGGCGTCGAGGGCTTGGGTGGAGGTGGCTTTGTTCGCATCCGCCTGCGCGGCCTGATAGCCGGCCTGTACGCGGGCGATCTCCCGCTGGCTGAGGGCGGCGAGAAGCTTGTCGCAGTAGTCGGTGGCCAGTTTGTAGGCCTCTGGAGAGGACTTAGCGGCCTTCTTGCCTTCATCGAGCAGGTCCTCGCGCAGGAAGGTGAGGTTCTGGCGGATGTCGGCGGGGATGGCCTCATCCAGCGGCGTCAGCGCCCATTCGGTGGCGTTGGGGCCTTGGTCTTTGATGACTTCGATGCGGGGCTGGTTGGCGTCGGTCTGAATCATCGCCAAAGGAGCGGCTGGTTCGGTTGATGGTGCGGTGAGGTCTTTGATGCGGACATTGCGAAATTGCACGGGGCCTTCTGCGTTGCTTTCTAGGCCGATGTAACCGGACAGGCTTTTGCTCCCAGTGAAGTCATTCACGGTTTGGCCATTGAGCTTCACTGTATAGCGCTGGCCGGAGACAGTAACTTCCATCTCGTTCCAGTCTCCAGTGCGGACGGTGTCCAAAAACGCAGGTTGAAGGCCCCAGATGGCCCCAGTTGATCTGCCGAGTCCGGCGCTGGAGTGACGAATGCCTACTTCATAGCGGCTTGCTGCCAACGCATTGATTTCACCTGAGATGGAAGGGATACGCAGCCACACTCCCGAATTGAACTCCGTTTTCATCCCTTTGAATTCGAGCTTCAAAGTGAAGTCGGCGAAAGACCTGCTGCCAAAGACAGCGACTCCCCATTTTGATGGAGAGACACAAGTGGCGATTCCGTTTGCGATCTTCATCTGCCCCGGACCGCTTTGTTGCCAAGCCGAAGCATTTGGTCCTTCAAATAACGAAACAAACCCAGGTTCCACGGCAGCATGGAGTGAAGTGGCGAAGAGAATGGAGAGGAGTGCTTTCATAGGAGAGGAGTTCATGTTCAAAGAGTGATTCGCAAAGCGGGAGGGAGGGTTGCAAAGAGGCAGAAGATTTAACCGCTGATAAGACGCTGATGAAACGCTAATGAGGAACGAATTGGAGGTGGATGTCTGGGATTAGCGTTTCGTTAGCGTCAAATTAGCGGTTGAGAATGGCAGTGGGCTTCGATGCTACTTCACTGACTGCCGCAGCGCCTCGCGGAACTTGGCATAGAGGTCGTCGAGGGTGCGGCGCAGGGCGGCGGTGCGGGTGGACCATTCGACTTTGGGCTGCTCTTTCATGACTTGGGACTTATTGGAGGCCTCGCTGCGCAGTTCGGCACGCTGGGATTGCTCGCGGGCGTATTGGGGCCAGCTCATCATGTAGTTGCGCCGGGCGTTGAGGGCCTGGTTGCCGGAGAGGGTGGCATTGGCATCTGCCTGCACGGCGCGGAAGCCGGCGCGGACGAGGGTCTGGTCCCGCTCATCCAGCGCGGCGATCATGGTGCTGCAGAGCTGGTGCGCCACTTTGTAGGCGTCCTGGCTGGCTTTGGGCTTCTGCTTGTACTCATCCAGCAAGTCCTCCCGCAGGTAAGTGAGATTCTGGCGGACGTTCGGCGGCACGCCTTCGTCAAGAGCCGCGAGCACCCACGCGCTGGCATTCGGCGCGAGCTGGGAGAAGGTGTCGAGCAGGGGTTGGTTGGTGTCGAGGGTGAGTGCGGCGGTCGGGTTAATGGGGTGTTGTTGGGGGGCGGGTGATGGAATTGTCGCTGTAATCGGTTGTTTTCGAATGCCTGTGATTGTGTCATTTCCATTCCAAACCTCAGCCGCCTTGTAGGACGAAATGGAGTCGTCGAATTCAACCCGCCTCATTCCATCCTTGGGGCCAAAGACGACGGTTCGAGGCCCTTCAATTCTCCAGTCAAAAACAGCCGTTTTACCTTTTGTGCTAGTTTGGATTAACTTTCCATCGGGTGAAAAGCGCATCGTAGCCCCCTCGCCCCAACCATTCTTTGCGGACTTGGGGTTATTCCACGACCAGACGAATGAAGGGAGGACTTGTTCCAGCTCGGTAGTCTCAGCCGCATGGCACAGCGGCATAAAAAGCAAAGAGCACAACAAGGTGAAGGCGAGGGGGGAACGGCGGGAGTTCATGGGCAAAGAGTTTATTCTCAAAGAGTGATTCGCAAAGCGGGCGGGAGGGTTGCAAAGAGGCAGAATAATTAACCGCTGATGAGACGCTGATTTAACGCTGATGAAGAAAATAGGCTGGGATGTCTGGGATTAGCGTCTCGTTAGCGTCATATCAGCGGTTCAACATCAGTGTAAGGTCAAAGCCGTGCTACTGCCGCATGGCTTCGCGGAACCTGGCATAGAGCGTGTCGAGGCTGCGGCTGAGTTTGGCGCCCTGAGTGGCCCAGGCGACTTTTTGGGCTTCGCTGGCGAGGGCGGTGTGGTTGGCGGACTGGCGCTGGAGTTCGCCGCGTTGATCGCCTTCGCGGGCGTATTGGGGCCAGCTCATCATGTAGTTGCGGCGGGCGTTGAGGGCTTGGTTGGTGTGGGTTTGATTCGCAGCGGCCTGGGCATCGCGATAACCGGCGGCGACGCGGGCGCGGTCACGCTCGTCGAGGGCGGCGAGGAGGGTCTGGCAGAGCTGCCAGGCGGCGCTGTAGGCGGTGGTGGGCGCGGCAGCCTTGGCGGATTTGCCTTCATCGACGAGGTCTTCGCGCAGCAGGGTGAGGTTTTGGCGGATGTCGCTGGGGACGGTTTCATCGAGCGGAGCGAGCACCCACTTCATGGAATTGGGGGCCTGAGCCTTGAGGATGTCGATGCAGGCGGAGGCTGATTCAGCGGTGGGTGGCGCTGGCACCGGGGCTGGAGCAGGCACGGGCATCGGTGATGGCGGTGGTGTGACCACCACTACAGGCGGAGTGACTGGAAGAGGCTCTGGCTTTGGCACCACCGGCACGGGTTTGGTCACGGGTGGTGTGGCGGGCGGAGTGATGACGGTTGCGGAGGTGTCTGCCTCCGGTGCAGGCTTGGGCGGGTGATTTAGCAAGGTGTAGGCACCATAGCCGAGGCCGAGGAGCAGCAGGATGAGCACGGCCCACATGATCGCGGCGAATGCGGAGCGTTTTTTCTGCGGTGGCGGAGCTTTCGGCACGGGTGCGCGGACGGGATGACGCGGCACGGCGGCAGGCTGCGGCGGGCGTGTGGTGCGGATGCGGTCCACAGCCTCCCGCAGCTCGCTGACGCGCTGGTAGCGGCGCTCCGGTTCCTGGCGCATGGCTTTGACGACGACTTCATCGAGCCGGGCATCGACGTGGGTTTTGATGGAAGGCAGATCGAAGGCTCCCTGAGGCCGCGTGCCGGTGAGCATCTCGTAAAGCATGACGCCGAGCGCGTAGATGTCGGCGCGGTGATCCGCTTTGCCCTGCCACTGCTCGGGGGCCATGTAGTCGGGCGTGCCCATGATGGCATTCGTGGCGGTGAGCTGGGTGTGGATGGCGCTGAGCGGCCGGGCGAGGCCAAAGTCCGCGAGCTTCGCGCGGCCATCGCGGGTGATGAGGACATTGGCGGGCTTGATGTCGCGGTGAACGACGCCCTGCGAATGCGCGTAGTGCAGCGCCTCGCAGATCTGCATGGTCAGATCCAGCGCCTGATCCGGCTCCAAGCGCTGTGCGTGCAGCAGATGTGCGAGGTCCGTGCCATCCACGAACTCCATGACGAAGTACAAATGCCCCTCGCTCGTCTGCCCGAAGTCAAAGATGGCCACAATGCCCTGATGGCTGAGGCTGGCGAGCGTCTGCGCCTCACGCTCAAAGCGGGAGATGAACTCCGCATTCGCCGAAAACTCCGCCGGCAGCAGCTTGATGGCCACCGCACGCTTCAGCGAGGCCTGCTGGCCCCGATACACCGCGCCCATGCCGCCCCGGCCGATGAGCGATTCGATCTGATACTGCGGCAGCATCGCCGCGAGATGTTCTGGCGTCGGCGGCTGCCAAGGCTGTGAGATAGGCGACTCCAGAGCGCCGCGAAACAGGTCGCTGACGTTGTTGCCAAATAGGGCGTCGTTGTCGGGTTGGGAGTTCATCGTGAAAGCATCTTCGTGAAGCGCGGTGGGCGGTTGCAGTTGGGTGCATCGCCGGAATGATGTTCTTTATAGGCAGTCGCGGGTGGGTTTGTTGTTCTGAGTCCAGAAGTGTTTCCAAAGTGAGGGCGTCAGGTATAGGGCACGCAAAGTGATGAGCGCATCACTCGC
>NZ_JBJXFV010000147.1:0-7786 GCF_046154365.1 Prosthecobacter sp. | reverse complement strand
AAATTCTTCAAGGTGGTGAGTCGTGGCTGCGTTCGCCAGAACGCGGTCTGTTCTCCCGCCACTCGCCACGCGTCCAACAACACGCCGCCGAACTCACCGCCGGCGATGAATCCGCCCGCCAACGCCTTGTCAGCGATCTTCTCGACGAATTCGGCACCGGTCGCGTCATGTTTCGGAACACCCGTGCTGTCATCCAGGGATTCCCGCCCCGCCAATGCCATACCCGGCTGCTTGGCATCGAGCCAAATTCAACTTCGGAAGAAACGCTCATCCGCTGGCTTGCCGCCACGCTGCGCGAACTTGGTGAGGCCAAAGTCCTGCTCATCTGCCGCACCCGCAAACTCGCCGAAGACATCCACGAGCGTCTGCTGCGCGAGATCAACGTGCATGCCGTTCTCTTCCACGAAGGCCTCACCCTCATGCAGCGTGACCGCCACGCCGCCGCCTTTGCCGATCCTGAAGGCGCGCGCCTGCTTATCTGCTCCGAGATCGGCAGCGAAGGCCGCAACTTCCAGTTCGCCCAGCACCTCGTCCTCTTCGACCTCCCACGCGATCCTGAACTCCTCGAACAACGCATCGGCCGCCTCGACCGCATCGGCCAGAAAGGCACGATCAACATCCATGTGCCCTACATCGCCGGCACCGAAGGCGAAATCCTCGCCCGCTGGTATCACGACGGCCTCGACGCCTTCGAGCACAGCCTCCAGGGAGCCACGCAGCTCCTCCACAGCTTCGCCGCTGACATCGACGCCCTCTGCACCACCTTTGATGCCGCCAAGCTCGACCGCCTCATCAAACGCAGCCGCAAACTCCGTCTCGAAGTGCGCGCCAAGCTCGAACGCGGCCACAACCGCCTCCTCGAACTCAACTCCTGCAAGCCGCGCCTCGCTGCACGCCTCATCGAGCGCATCCGCGATGTCGATGCCGGTCTCGACTTCGAGCGCTTCTTCATTCGCCTGCTCGATCACTTCGGCATGCATGTCGAAGAGATGACGAACCGAACCTGGTTCATCCGTCCCGACAACCTCATCACCGACGCCCTGCCCGCGCTGCCTGATGAAGGCCTCACCTTCACCTTCGACCGCGAACGCGCCCTCTCCCGCGAGCACGAAGCCTTCCTCACCTGGGATCACCCGCTCGTGTGTGGCGCTCTCGATGTTCTGCTCGGCTCCCATGATGGCAACGCCGGTTTCGCCTTCTGGAAAGCCTCTGGTGGCGAAGGTTTGGTGCTGCAAGTCAGCTTCATCGCCGAATGCATCGCCCCGCCAGCCTTGCACGCGTCACGTTTCCTGCCCGCCACGCCCATCCGCATCGCCATCGATCATCAAGGCCGCGATCTCACCGCCGATCCCGCCTTCACCCGCGCCAAACTCACCTTGGGCGATCCCACCCGCACCGTCGAAAACGAAACCGTCCGCCACAAGCTGCTGCCCACCATGCTCGGCAAAGCGCAGCAGCTCGCCGAGACGCAGCTAAAGACTCTCCAGCAACGCGCCCTCGCCACGATGCGCAAACACCTCGACGATGAAATTGCCCGCCTTGAGGATTTGCAGACACGCAATCCGCATGTCCGCACTGAAGAAATTACCGCGTTGAGTGATCAGCGCGATGCCTTGGCTTCGGCGATAGCATCGACGAATCTGCGCCTTGATGCCGTGCGATTGGTGCTGCGCCTGCGATGAAATGGAGCGCGAGTGTGTCGGATACCACTCGCCACTTTTTTCGTGAAGCGTTCGCAGCAGGAAAGACAGGCGAGTTAAAAACTCGCGCTCCGCTTACGCCGGCACGCCGGTCAAACCGGGAGCCAGACCGCCTTCGTCCTCGTCTTCACGTTGTACTGGACGTGGGTCGCTGGCTTTGGGCAGCGGCGGCGGGGGAGGGGGCTTGCTCTTGTTTTCGGGTGGGTTGATGAGGCGGCCGTGCTCCATGATTTCTTTGATGTGAGCACCGTCGAGGGTTTCGTATTCGAGCAGCGCGTGGGCGATGGCGTCGAGCTTGTCTTTGTATTTGAGGAGGATCTCCTTGGCCTGGGCGTAGGATTCGTCGATGAGACGTTTCACTTCCTCGTCGATCTTTTTGGCGGTGTCCTGGCTGTAGTTGCTGCTGCCACGGCCCATGAAGGCGGTGCTTTCGTTTTCACCGTATTCGATCATGCCGAGCTTCGTGCTCATGCCCCAGGAGCAGACCATGCTGCGGGCGATGCGTGAGGCCATGCGGATGTCGCCGCTGGCACCGTTGGTGACATCGCCAAACTGGATTTCCTCGGCCACACGACCGCCCATGGCGACGACGAGATCGTCGATGAGTTCGCTCTTGCGGTCGTTGTGCTTGTCTTCCTCCGGCAGCCACATGGTGGAGCCAAGAGAAGGGCCGCGCGGGATGATGGTGACCTTGTGCAGCGGGTCGGTGTGCTCTAAAACCTCGATGAGAATGGCGTGACCGGCCTCATGATAGGCGGTGTTTTCCTTTTCCTTCTCGCTGAGAGCCATGCTGCGGCGTTCGCGGCCCCAGCGCACTTTGTCACGGGCTTCTTCCAGCTCGGGATTGGTGATGGACTTCATGTTCTTGCGGGCGGCGAGCAGCGCGGCTTCGTTGAGCAGGTTCGCCAGCTCCGCACCGGAGAATCCGGGCGTGCCACGGGCGATCTTGGAAAGGTCGGCACTGTCGGCCAGCTTCACTTTCTTGGCGTGAACGCGGAGGATTTCCTCACGGCCCTTCACATCGGGCAGATTGACGGTGACCTGTCGGTCGAAGCGGCCTGGACGCAGCAAGGCGGGATCGAGCACGTCGGGACGGTTCGTGGCGGCGATGATGATGATGCCTTCTTGCGTGTCGAAGCCGTCCATCTCGACGAGCAACGCGTTGAGCGTCTGTTCACGTTCATCGTGACCGCCGCCCATGCCGTGACCGCGATGGCGGCCCACGGCGTCGATTTCATCAATGAAGATGAGGCAGGGAGCGTTCTTCTTGCCCTGCTCGAACATGTCGCGCACACGGATGGCACCGACACCGACGAACATTTCGACGAAGTCCGAGCCGCTGATGCTGAAGAACGGCACATCGGCCTCGCCCGCGATGGCTTTGGCCAGCAGGGTCTTGCCGGTGCCGGGAGGGCCGGTCATGAGCACGCCCTTGGGGATCTTGCCGCCGAGGCGCTGGAACTTCTTCGGGTCTTTGAGGAACTCGACGATCTCCTGCACTTCTTCCTTCGCTTCTTCCACACCAGCCACATCCTTGAAGGTGACCTTGTTGCGATCTTGCGCGAGCATCTTGGCCTTGCTCTTGCCAAAGCTCATCGCGCCACGGCCCGCGCTGCGAAGCTGCTGACGCACGAGGAAGTAGAAGAACGCGAGAATGATCAGCAGCGGTAGCAGGAAGCCGAGCAGCGAGGACCACATCTCGTTTTCATAGACCGGAATGAGCACCAGCTTGTGAGCGTTGAGCAGATCACGCAGTTCCTCTTTTTGAAACTCGATGTTCACCGCGACGGAGAACTGCTTGGAATCGGGATTGGCGCTGTCGAAAGCCGATGGCTTGTCGGTGCTGTCCTTGGCGGGTTCGGTCAGGACCGGCTTGCTCAAACTAGGCGCGGACGGTTCGGATTCACCCGCTTTGACGGCAGGCATGGGGAAATAGTAGCCGCGAATGGTCTGCTCGGAGGTGGTGTCGAGATTGACGAGTTCGAGCTTCTTCTTCTCGTCGATGCGTCCGGCTTCGGCGTGCTCCTTGAATTCAGCGTAGTTGAAGACTTTGCGGCTGCCGGTCAGCCCCTTGTTCATCATGAAGCCAGAGATCAGCAGGGTGATCGCCAGGGCGAAGAGCATGAAACCGCGCCAGTTGAACTGCGGATCTTGATTGCGGCGGCTTGGGCCGTCGGGGCGGTTGTTGAAGGGGTCGTCGGACATGGGCGGGGGTAATTACACGTAGTAACGCGAGTCAGAGCATACATGCCGGTAATTTTTTTGCAAAATGCGATTCCTCCGGGCCTAAGCCGCCTTAAACCGGTGTTTACAGCGCAGGGAAGGGGACTCAGCGACCCAGTCGCACGCGCTTGAACTCACGCGTGAGGCTTGTCAGTGAATCCTCCACGCCCATGCGCTCCAGACTGCTGGCACCGACGAAACCGTCCGCCGTGGTCTTGCTGAGGATGTATTCCGCATCCTTCGGCGTGTTGATCGGGCCGCCGTGCGTGAGCGTGAAGACGTTCGGGTTCACGCTCTTGGCCGCATCAATGATGTCCTGCGTCACTTTGACGGTGTGATCCCAGCTCACCACGGCATTGGTCACACCGATGCTGCCACCGACGGTCGTGCCGACATGTGCGATGATCGCATCCGCGCCGTTCTTGGCCATCTTGATTGCTTCTTCCGGCGTCGCCACATAGACGATGCTAAACAAGTCCATGCGCGTGGCTAATCCAACCATTTCAAATTCCTTCTCCACGCTCATGCCGGTCTCTTCCAGCACGCCGCGGAAGTGACCGTCCACGATGGTGTGGGTGGGGAAATTGTTCACGCCGCTAAAGCCCATCTCCTTCACGCGGCCCAGCCAGTGCCACATGCGGCGCCGCGGGTCGGTGGCATGCACGCCGCACACGACCGGGATCTCTTTGACCACCGGCAGCACTTCATACTCGCCGATCTCCATGGCGATGGCATTCGCATCGCCATAAGCCATGAGACCGCAGGTGCTGCCGTGGCCCATCATGCGGACGCGGCCGCTGTTATAAATGATGATCAAATCCGCGCCGCCCTTCTCGATGAATTTCGCGCTGATGCCTGTGCCCGCTCCTGCCGCGATGATCGGCTCGCCTTTCGCCAGCGTCGCCTTGAGGCGATCAACGACTTCTTGCTTCGTGTAGGGATTTCCGATTCCGGTCCAGGGATTGGGCATGGTAGTGATGAGTTGGCGGTTGTTTGCGATGGTTGGCGCTTCGCGCGTTTGCAGTTGTTTGGTAAACCATTGCAAACCACCGCCAACAACGGCAAACAACCGCAAACTTCAGCCACATGCACGCCCGAACTGCCATCCAAGAGCTATCCGAAACCCACACCCATGGGCCGGACACGGAGTTCCGCGTGGTGCGGGCCTCGGAGCGTGATCCACGGCCCTGGCTGCGCGGTGCGCCGGTGTGCAGCACGCTGGGCACGCACCGCATCGCTCATGCAGGCGTCATGACAGCGCGTGCGCCCTACCGTATCGTGCGCATGCATCAGGGCGGCTTGTATTTTCTCGCCTGCCTGGAAGGTGAGGGCCGCGTGCTCGTCGATGGCGCGTGGAAAAAATGCAGCGCCGGCATGGCCGTGGCGCTGCCGCCGTTCATGGTGAACGCCTTTCATGCCGTGCCCGGCAAGATCTGGCGCTGCTGCTGGGTGCGCTACGAGCAGCAGCCGGAGCAAACACCGATCCTGAGCAGCAGCTCACCGCTCATGGCCCCGTTTGCCGGCACCGCGCTCTACAACGCCATCGAAGGCCTCATCGAAGAAGCCGGCCACGCGGCCAAACCCGCTGCCATGTTCCATTGGGTCGAGCTGATTCAGCACTACATCGAGCGCTTCGCGCAACCCTGGCAGGTCGATGACCGCCTGCACCGCATCTGGGAAAAAGTCTCCGCCAACGTCGGTCATGACTGGACACTTGATGAACTCGCCCGTCAGGCCCACGTCAGCGCTGAGCACCTGCGCCGTCTCTGCCGTCGTGCTTTGGGCCGCACGCCCATGCATCACGTCACCTGGCTGCGCATGCGCAAGGCCGCCGAACTGCTCTCCACCACGAATCTGAAGGTCGAGACGATTTCTCACGAAGTCGGCTACCAAAACCCCTTCGTCTTCAGCAACACCTTCAAAAAGTGGATCGGCTGGCGGCCGAGCGAGCATCGCTCACGGATGGGTGGGTGATTGGTGATCCCGAAGGGATTAAAGAAGGTAGCCGGGGGTCGAGCGAGGCACGAGCGACCACTCCCGGACGAAAATAGCGCGTGAAAAATCCCCAAGGTCGCATGCCGAAGGTATGCGAGAGTTTTTTTGTCCCAACGTCCACGCTGGATTCACGAACGCTTCTCGCATACCTCCGGCATGCGATCTTGAACCCCACAACGTTCATTTGTTTTCAAGGGGTGGCACTCGCTACGCGAGTTGATCCCTGGCTACCCTCTTTGATCCCTTTGGGATCGAGTCTCCAGCGTCAGCTCCACGTCATGATCCAGTCGCGCATCGAGCGTTTGCAGGATCAGGCTGGGATTGTCAGCCGGCATAGCCGAAGGCTTTGAGCTTGGCGGGGCGCAGCCAGACGGCCTTGCCGCGAGTGCGTGGTCCGGTCAGTCCGGGTGTGGATACATAACGCGAATGGTGCGGCAGCACGCCCGGTTTGAGCGCCAAGGAAGGCGGCAGCAGGTCCAGCAGCGTTTTCCAAAAGGCGGCGTCGGGTTCATAGCGCACACCAGCTTCGGCTATCGCCCGCACGACCTGTTCGCAGCCTTCATCGACGGCAAGTTGAGCGATCTGCGCCGGATCATTGCCCTCCGCACCCTGCATCATGGCTCCGACACGGATCAGCCATGGATCATAGAGATTGGCAGGTGTCAGCAGCGCGAGTGCAAGTTCCATGTTGGAGAGCGCTTCCAGACTCACGCGTTGCAGCGGCGGTGTACGGCCCTGGAGATAATGAAAGCAGCCGCGTGCAATGGCTTCATCGAGCAGTGCCTGCGGTCCATGCAGGCCCGCCTGCTGCGCTTTGAGCAGCAGACGCGAACCATGCCCGCGTGTGCCGAGCTTCTGAGCGAGGGTTTCCGTTTGCACAGTGCCGATCATAGCCATTCGGGCCTTGGTTGTAAACCGGTGATCAGTTCGCTCAAACGTTGGGATCAATCATCAACCCCCTTCGTCTTCAGCAACACCTTCAACGAAATGGATCGGCTGGCGGCCGAGTGAGCCTAGCTCACGGATGGGTGGGTGATTCAAGACCCCATGCATGAGTTGGCGGTGAGTTCGGCGACGAGGGCGGAGAGGAGGTTCGCGGCGGTGGCGCGGGAGGCGGCGAGCTGCGCTTCCAACGCGTCCACCAAGGCCATCAGTTGCTCCACTTTGGCCACGATCCGGCGTTGTTCGGCGAGGGGTGGGAGTGGAAATGTGACTCGTGCGAGAGCCTTGCCCGTGAAATGCGGGATACCTGCTCCGGTGTAGTAGCGCTGGAGAATCCCGTCGCGCTCATAGACCCAAAGGCAGAACGTGAGGAAGTGCCCATTCAAGCACGACAGCGGCCTGACACGGTGAAGCGCCTTCTGAAACATGATGCCCGGTATTTGACCGTCCCAGACTGCGGAACGGGCAATCCCATGCCCGCCCTCGCATATCAGAACGTCGCCGGACTCGACGCGATACTCGTCCAATTCTGCGGACTCGAAGAGCATCGTCTTGATGCTTTCGAGCTCGAAGCGAAACCAATGCACGTTCGTGTTGCGGAGGTAAGGGTGCGCTTCTCCTCGGTTCTTTTCCTTATCGAGCATTTTGCCGAGACGCGTGTCCGCAACATCCGCGACCGTGACCCAGCGCCAAGAATCTGGCGCTTCAAAGGGAACTTCATCAGATGCCAGCTCGGTTAACGCGCGAACCGCCAAGCCCGCCTTCTTTCGCGCATCTCTGACCGAGTTTTCCACAGCGCCGTCGTTGGGGTCTTGGGGGACGAGTTTGCCTTGGACGGCGAGGGTGAGGATGGATTTGCGGAGGTCGGCGGGGGGGATGGCGTAGGACGGGTGGAAGAGGAACGGGAGGTTCGCCGGGGTGGGCGC
>NZ_JBJXFV010000132.1:0-5007 GCF_046154365.1 Prosthecobacter sp. | reverse complement strand
GATCGAGCGCATCGAGCGTCGCCACGAGAAACGTCGTCGTGCGGCAGCCAACGCCCTCAAACGCCAACGCAAACGGGAAAAAGTTGCTCCGGCGAAGGCTTCAACCTCCTAACAAAGCAGAACTAGTCTTGATCGCCTTCGTCGGCCCGGCCGTCGTGCCCTGCTTCGGGTCCCAGGTGTCGATGTGGCTCATGCCACCGTCCATGTAGAGGTAGATGATGTTTTTCGCCTTCGCGGTGCTCGCGGGCTTGGCATCCGCAGCAAACACACGCGGCAGATGCACTCCCAGCAGCGTGCTGGCCGCGCGGGCGATGAAGTTTCGGCGATGGAGAGAGAAGTTCATGATGACGCTAATAACACGTCATCAAGGCGCGGACTTGCCGCGAGAAAATGCGATGGCTCAAAAAGACTTTCGCTTCACGGTCCCACCCTGACGCCCCGCTTGAAGGGATGGGGCACCGTGACTGGCGTCACGTCCGCCTTCGGTGGAATCGCATTCTCCAGACCGAGCGTCCAGTAGCAGGCGTTCACCAGCATCCGGCGCATCGCCTCATTCGCAAAGTCACTGCCACTCGCCTTCGCGCCGCCAATCGTGCTGGTGAAGACCCGGCCCTTGGCACCAACGGGTCGCTGCCAAGTCCAGGCGACGGGCATCATGGGATCGTTAACGTTCACCGTCTTCTTCCACTTGCCGTTCATCTGCTCGCCTACCACGGGCGCGTCATCGCTCGGCATACATAGCCAGCGGCACCACGCGCAATTGCGGCGATGAGTCCGAGGTTCGATTTCATCATTTCGCATCCTTAGCTGCCGCTTCCTTCTTCGCCGCGCGGTTGGCTTTGCGCTTCGCGGCTTTGTCGTCGGTTGCGGCGGGTTTGGCTTCGGGTTCCTCGCCTGCTTCGGTCGCAGTGCCGCCGGATTTGTCGAGCTTTGGGTAACTGGCTACGGCTTGGGCAAGTTGTGCGGGATTGGCGCGGACATCGAAGGAGGCGAGGCAGTGATCGTGGGTTTCGATCATCCATTGGCGCAGGCGATCTTGATACTTTTTCAGGAGAGCTTGGTGCTGCGGATCGTGCATGAGATTGTTCGTGCAGCCGGGATCTTTTTCGAGGTCATAGAACTCCTCGGGCACACGATAGCGGAACATGTCCACGCGCGCCTGGATGGCGGGATTGGTTTTGCCGGCTTCCTCCATCGCGGCGAAGGTCAGGCCTTCGTTGTTGTTCTTGTATTTGAATTGGCCGTCGGAGAAGGCGTTGAAGATGTAGCCGTAGCGCGCGTCCTGCACGCTACGCATCGGCTTGGGCGGGCCGCCGATGGTGTAGTCGATCTGAGTGAAGACGACATCGCGTCCGTCCTGCTCGCCACCTTTGAGAAGCGGGACCATGGAGCGTCCGTCGAGTCCGCTGGGAATGGGCAGGTCCGTGGCGTCCATGAAGGTGGCGAAGAAATCGACCTCGGAGACGAAGTGCGTCTTGTCCACGGAACCGGGTTTCGTCACGCCCGGCCAGCGCACGAGCATCGGCGTGCGATTGCTCGCGAGATAGGTGTTCGCTTTGGCAAAGGGAAACGATGAGCCGTTGTCGGTGATGAAAACAACGAGCGTGCGGCTGGCGAGTCCGGCGTCATCGAGCGCCTGGAGCACGCGGCCCACGGTGTCATCGAGACGGCGCACGGAGTTGAAGTAATGCGAGTATTCCTCGCGGACTTTCGGCAGGTCAGCGAGGTAGCTCGGGATGACCATCTCCTCGGGCTTGAAGAGCCGCGAAGGGACTTCCTCGCCATTCTTGCTGCGCCCGTTGGGGTCGTAGAACGGGCGATGCGGATCATGGGAGTTGACCATGAAGTAGAAGGGTTTGTTCTCCGACTTGCTGCGGGCGAAGAACTCCTGCGCGAAGCCGTGATACTTCGTCGGGCTGCGACCCGCGCCGAGTTCCGCGTAATCGTGCACGTAGTCCCACTTGAACGCCGCATCAGGCGTGGAGTGACTGACCTTTCCGAGAACGCCGGTGAGATACCCCGCCTTCTGGAACGTGCCAAACACCGTCGGGATCGGCTTGCTCAGCTTGTTGAAGCCAAACAGCCCGCTGTTATGTCCATAGCGTCCCGTGGCGATGATGCTGCGGCTCGGACAACAAATGGCGTTGTTGACGAAGCCATGCTGAAAGCTGAGGCCCTCGGCAGCGAGCTTGCTGAGGTTCGGCGTGACATCCGGCACCTTGCCATCCAGGAAGTCCATGGCCTCATAGCCGAGGTCATCGGCGGTGATGAGCAGGACGTTGAGTGGCGGCTCGACGGCGTGGAGCGCGGCCAGCGGTGCGAGCAGCAGGGCGGCGAGGAGGGTGAGGGCGTGTGTCATTTCGTTTCAGTCTTTGCGTTTTGCTTTCCCTTGCCGCCTTTGCCCTTCTTCGGCGCAGCAGAATCAGTCTTTCCGGTAGCGGGGCTGAGTTGGTCGAGGACGGCTTGCAGGCGCACACGGGCGGCTTTGGCGTCGGCGCTCGCTGACTCGGCGGGAACGGCTTTCTGCGCGAAGGGCGCGTCGCTCATGTCGAACAGCTCGCCGTTGTGCATGAGCTTGAAGCTTTGCTCGCGGACATACCATTCGGCACCGAGTTGCACGAAGACCCACTCGCGTGGTGTGCCGCGTTCGCCG
Organism: Prosthecobacter sp.; assembly: GCF_046154365.1. Lineage (GTDB taxonomy): Bacteria > Verrucomicrobiota > Verrucomicrobiia > Verrucomicrobiales > Verrucomicrobiaceae > Prosthecobacter. Next base: position 2,354 of record NZ_JBJXFV010000132.1, on the reverse strand, counting down.
CGCAGTTGCGGCGCGAAGCTGTGGCTGTCGAAGGTCACGCCTTCGGGCATTTTTGCTCCAGCCAGTTCGGCGAAGGTCGCGAAGAAGTCGCTGAAATCCACGAGGTCGTTCAAGACCTGGCCTGCGGGCGTGGTGCCTTTCCAGTTCGCGATGAGTGGCACGCGGCTGCCGCCTTCGAGCAGTGTGTGCTTGTGGCCGTCAATCATGCGACCGTTGATTTTGTCGGGATGCACGCTGCCGTTGTCGCCACTGAAGACGATGAGCGTGTTCTCGCGTAGGCCGAGCTTGTCGAGTTCGGCCACGATCTGGCCGACTTGTTTGTCCGCGTAGGCGATGTCGTCGTTGTAGAACTTCTTCGTGTCCGGTTTGCTATCGGGCGTGCGATGGATCTGGCCGTGGACGAGATGGGTCGGGAAGTAGAAATAGAATGGCTGCTCGCGATGCCTCCGCAGGAAATCGAGCGTGAAATCCATGCACACATCGGGGCAATACACCGGCTCCGGTGTCTCGATGGTCTGGCCGTTCTTGACGTAGCTCTTCTCCCAAAACCAACCAGTGCCGGACGGATCGGTGAGCCATTCGTCAAAGCCCCACTCGCCCGGCGTATCCCTCATCTGGCGCCACTTGCCCGCCATGCCGGTGACGTAACCCGCCTGCTTCAGAGTGCGTGCGAGCGACGGCTCATCCTTCGCGGAGGGAATGTGCGGTGAAGTGTTACTCAGCGCACCGTTGCGAAAAAGATAGCGCCCCGTGTTGAGCGTCGTGCGCGACGGGCAACACAGCGGCGGCGCGAAGCCATGCGTGAACCGCACACCCGTCGCAGCGAGTGCATCAACATTCGGCGTCTTGCCTTTGAACCGGTCGGAGCCATAGCACCCGACATCGCTGAGGCCTTCGTCATCGGTGAGGATGAAGAGGATGTTGGGCTTCTTTGCTGAAGAGTCGGCGGAGTGCAGCGCCGCCAGCGGCGCGAGCAGCAGGGCGGTGAGGAGTGTGAGGACGTGTTTCATGGTCTTCAATTTACGGTTCTTTGGTCGGGGCTGGAACTTCCCCATTCCAGAGCAGCCTTTGTTTATCCTGAAGCAGGCGCTCGCGCAGTCGCGCGTAATCAAGCTCCTGCACCGGCACTCCAGTATCAATGGCTAACGCGGCGGCAGTGCCTGCGGACTGCCCTAGAATGCCGAAGACTGGCTCCATGCGGATGCTGCTGAAAGCGACGTGCGAAGCGGAGAGTGCGACCGGCACCAGCAGGTTTGCGCACTCCGACTCCCGGGGGACGATGGAACGATAACTAATCGGATAGGGCTTCGGTATCTTCATGCCCAGACCGCCTTGAGCCTTAACCACTCCCTTGGCCACAATTCTGGAACAAAAGTGGGAATCCATCATATAACTTCCCAAACCGACACTGTCAGGCGCAACACGCTGGCTAGAACAGTCTGCCTGTGTCATCACGTAGTCCGAGATCATTCTGCGGCCTTCTCTCACGTAAAGTTCATGTGGCCAGCCATCGGTTTCTTTGAATTCTTCGGTGGTCAGGCCAAATTTCCCCACCGTCTTTCGGACCAGCGCGGGCACTTCGGGGTCGTTGGCCATAACCCACATCAGCCCTTGCTGATAGGTGACATGCTTCTGAAAAATGCGCTCGCGAGTGGCATAATCCGCCTCACACCAACCCCGACTTTCCCCCACGTAGTCAATCGACATCGGCCCGGCATTGTTGCAGTCCCCGCGGTTGAGCTTCATCGGCCCCCGTGAATAGGCGAAATTCCAAAAGGAATCGGATTTGGAATTGAGATAGCGCAGCAGTAACAGATGGGTGTCGCGATTAAAATCCCCTGGTTTGGGAAAAGGGCGTCGATCGGGTGCGTCCGAGGCGCACATGCGGAAACCATAAGCCTGCACTTGTTTATCCCCCGTGCCGGGCTCTGGAAGTGGGCCGGACTGGATGCCTGGCAGCAGGCCGCTCTTGGGATCGCCAGGGGTGCGATACGGATCCAGCGGGGATTTGAAATTATTACGCTGTGGAATATAGAAGCCGTTGATTGTCTCGCCATACTTGGAATTATCCTCGCGACCGATGGTGAATGAAACACCCGCTTGGGCCATCAGATCGCCTTCATAGCTGGCGTCGATGAACATCTTCGCCTCAACCCGATTCCCGTTCTCGAAAATAACGGCGGTAATCCTGTTCCCGGATTTCTCCACGCCTTTTAAGACGCGAGCGCAAAAAGTCCAAGGTGCTTGATCATGCCTCGGGGAGCTGGTACAAGAAGGCACACCTTCACTCATGCGCCACTTCAACGCCCCCGATTCACTCGCACAAAACAGCCTCTTTGACTCGGCTGTCCTTG
>NZ_JBJXFV010000131.1:0-7798 GCF_046154365.1 Prosthecobacter sp. | reverse complement strand
GATCGAGCGCATCGAGCGTCGCCACGAGAAACGTCGTCGTGCGGCAGCCAACGCCCTCAAACGCCAACGCAAACGGGAAAAAGTTGCTCCGGCGAAGGCTTCAACCTCCTAACAAAGCAGAACTAGTTTTGTGGTTCCGCAAAAGACTCATCTTCCCAGCACCAGCACGCCCAGCGGCGGCAGATCAACGACCAGGCTCCACGGCTGCCCCTGCCACGCGGTGTGCTGCGCCTGGAAGCCAGCTCCCGCGCTCGCTCCCGAACCTGCATACGCCGCAGCGTCACTGTTGAGCAGTTCACGATAACTGCCGGCAGCCGCAACGCCTACACGATAACTGATTCGTGTCACCGGTGTCGCATTGACGATGACATACACCTTGTCGCCATCCGGGGAAGAACGAGTGAAGGCGAAGATGCTGTTGTCAGCGTCGTTCGCATCCAGCCAGGAGAAGCTGCCCGCCTCATGGTCCTTCATGTGCAGCGCATGCCGTGTCGTGTAGAGATGATTGAGATCCCGAACGAGCTTTTGCAGGCCGCAGTGCTCTTCGCCAAGGAACAGATGCCAGTCGAGGCTGCGCTCATGGCTCCATTCGTTCCACTGGCCGAACTCACCGCCCATGAAGAGCAACTTCTTGCCCGGATGCATCCACATCCATGCCAGGAACATGCGCAGATTCGCGAACTTCTGCCAGCGGTCGCCGGGCATCTTGTTGATGAGCGATCCCTTGCCATGCACCACCTCATCGTGGCTCAGCACGAGGATGAAATTTTCGTCGTAGGCATAGATCATCGAGAACGTGGCCTCGCCGTGATGATACTTCCGATGTACCGGCTCGTGCTGCATGTAGCTCAGGCTGTCGTTCATCCAGCCCATGTTCCATTTGAAACCGAACCCCAGCCCCCCACTGCTCACCGGCCGCGACACGCCCGGCCATGCCGTGCTTTCCTCCGCGATGATCGTGGTGCCAGGATGTTTCTCATAGCACACGCGGTTGAGATCTCGCATGAAGGAGATCGCTTCGAGATTTTCGCGTCCCCCGAGGTGATTGGGCACCCATTCGCCTGCTTTGCGCGAGTAATCGAGATAGAGCATCGACGCGACCGCATCCACGCGCAGGCCGTCGATGTGGAACTGCTCCAGCCAGTAGAGCGCATTCGAGATGAGAAAGTTTTTCACCTCATGCCGCCCGTAGTTGAAGATCAGCGTGCCCCAGTCCTGATGCTCGCCGAGGCGTGGATCTTCGTGCTCATACAACGCGGTGCCGTCGAACTTCGCGAGGCCGTGCGCGTCCTTCGGGAAATGGCCCGGCACCCAGTCAAGGATCACGCCGATGCCCGCCTGATGGCAGCGGTCCACAAACTCGCGAAACTCATCGGGATTGCCGAAGCGGCTCGTCGGCGCAAAATACCCTGTGACCTGATAGCCCCACGAGCCATCGAACGGATGCTCGGCGATGCCCATGATCTCGATATGCGTGAAGCCAAGCCCTTTCACATAAGGAATCAAATCATCCGCCAGTTCACGATACGACATCCAGCGGTTGCCCTGATCGGCTTTGAGTTTCCACGAGCCGAAATGCACCTCATACGCGCTCATCGGCGCGTGGTAGAGATCATGCTTCACCCGCGCCTGCATCCACTCGCCATCCGACCAGCGATAGCGCTCCAGATTGAAGGTCAGGCTCGAGGTCTGCGTGCCATGCTGGCCGAACACCGCATACGGATCGCTTTTCATACACAGTTGCCCGTACTTGTCCACCAGCTCAAACTTGTAGTGCGTCAGTTCGGTGATGCCGGGAATGAAAATCTCCCAGATACCCGCTTCGATGCGATTGCGCATCACATGCACGCGCCCGTCCCAGCGATTCCAGTCGCCCACCACCGACACCCGCTGCGCATTCGGCGCCCACACCGAGAACTGACAGCCCGCCACGCCGCTCACCGTCTTCAGGCGTGCGCCGAGCACTTCCCAGAGCCGCTGATGCGTGCCTTCGCGGAAAAAGTACATGTCCTGATCGCCCAGCAGCAAGCCAAACGAATAGGGATCACTAGTGCGGCTCGTGTTACCTTCGTTATCGGTGATTTCCAGTTCGTAAGTACCACGCGGTGTGACCGCTTCAAAGAAACCATCGGGATGCTGTTTGGTCGCTTCGATTGATTCACCACCGCAGATCACCACCACCTTGGTCGCGTAAGGTTGCGTGGTGCGCACCACCTGCTGGCCGGCGCCCACATCATGCGCTCCCAGAAAAGCGAACACGTTTTGGTGCCGCGCTGCCAGCACGGATTGAATCTCGGCATTGTTCGAATATTGACTCATCAGCGTTCATTCATGGAGCGTTCGGCGGCAAAAGCAACGGTTCCAGCAACTCCCGCACGATTCCCTCACAGGACAGCCGCCGCATCAGCCCCCGCCGCTGCTGCCGCTGCTTGACTGCGGGATGCTCACGAATCCTGGCCGCAATCAGCCGTGGTTCTTCATCCAGCGCAAAAAATTCCGCTCCCACCGCCACCTCGCGATGCGCCGGGATGTCCGAGCAAAACACCGGCACACCATGCAGTGCCGCCTCGATCAACGGCAGCCCGTAGCCCTCCGCCGTGCTCGGGAAAAACAATGCATCCGCCATCTGATACAGACTGCGCACGTCCGCATCGCTCAACGGGGCTGTTTCGCCCAGAAACCACACACGATCCCGCACCCCGAGCGTTTGCGCCAGTTCACCCAGTTCCTTGAAATAGACGATCCCGTCGTCCTGATGCGGGTCGGGAGCCGCCGTGACGTTGTAAATCGCCTCCGGTAGTTCCGCGAGCACCCGCAGCCCCAGCTCAATGTTCTTTCGCCGCACGAACCGTGTCGGTTGCAGCAGGATGAGCGCCTCGTTTTCGAGTTTCAGACCGCACACCCGTTCCATGATTCCCAGCACGTTCCCGGCATCCACGCCGTTCGGAATCACCGTGATGGGGTCGGTCGTCACTCGCGCATACTCCTGCTTCCGCACCTCCGAAACCGCCACATGCACGGCCGGTGGCACCTTTTCGCACCAGCGCACATCGTGGACCCAGTTGATCCAGCGGATGTGGGGTGTCTCGGCGGCTTGTTGGATGAGTTCCGCTGTCCATGCGAGATCAAAGGGCATCGTGAAGACGTTGTGGACGATCACCACATCGTAAGACCCGCCATGCCACTCGTTCCGCGTCAAAACCTCCACCTCATGCCCGAGCACCGACAGCACCTTCGCCTGATCACCAATCACCCGCTCCACACCGCCGATGACCGGCAGTTTGGTGTAGTGAAGGATGGCGATGCGCATGGCTAAAACGTAGGTGTGAGCAAGTCAGCACGCCAAGCAATTCATTTGTCGCAGATTCAGAGAACGCAGAGGATTGATGCCGAAGATTTTTCCCCGCGCTCACCAAAACTCTGCGGTGTAAATCAGTGTTTTCCAAGCGTCTTGAGCATGATCAGAGAGCGAGGAGCCGCAAAGTTTCCGTGGTCAGGTTTTCACCGGTGCTTTAGACTCAGCCCCATGAGCGCGAAGCTGCGCGGCTCGGGGCCGCATGGCGGGCGCGGGAAAACAAACGCCGCTAAGCCGTAACCATGCAGTTGATCAACCACAGAGGCACGATGGACACAGAGGCAATGCCGCCCTGCCACTTCAGCACTCAAGGGTGCCCTCCTTCTTCCTCATTCTCTGTGTCCATCGTGCCTCTGTGGTTCATGCTGAATCATTTCTCATGGGCAGCGTGAACGCTTTCTACTGCATGGTTATGGCTAAGGCACCACTGATTCAACCCACACCGCAGAGATTGGAGCGCCGCAGAGGCTTGATTCAGAAGGGCTTCCTCTGCGGCGTTCCTGTCTCTGCGGTGTAAATCCGTGCTTCCCTGACGTTTCAGCGCTTGCCGAAAGAGCAGCCCCGCACCGGCACCATGGACCTCAAAATCGCCGCCATCTGCCTCGCGCATGACGCCATGCTGCTGACCCGCAACCTGTCGGACTTCGACCAAATCCCCGGCTTGCGCGTCGAGAACAGGCTGGAGTGAGCGGGGCGCAAGTGTCCTTCATCCCTTCCTCACGGGTAGCTCACCTGCACGCGGTAAAACTTTCGCGTCGAGACCGCATCTGGGTCTGTCACGGTGCGGGTCTGGCCGTTGTCTTGGATGGTGGCACCGCTCAGCGTCTGCCAACTGCCCGCGCTCAGCGTGGTGCTGAACTGCACCGTGTAAGTGCGGTCACTCAGCCGGGGGTTGATGGTGATCGTGTGGGTTCCGCTGCCGCCCACGCTGGTCAGCAGGCGTGAGTTGCGGTCCGTCGGGATCAGGCCCGCCGTGTATTTGAGGAGATTGTTCTGCCCCGTACCGCTCGCATCCGCCGTGGGTGCCGCCAGCGGGTTGTTCTGGCCGAAGTACTGCACCTGCCACGCATCCGGCAGGCTGTCGCTGGCATACAGGCCCAGATCATCTGTGCCCACGTTCACGATTGTCAGACCCAGCGTGCCGCTCACGCCGCGATAACTCCCCTGCACCGTCGCCGCCGTGTCTTGATACACGTTGGTCGCTGTCGCCAGACCGCTGGCATTGATGCTGGTGATCGGGCCGCTGACCACGCTCCAGTTCAGATCGCCACCCAGCAGCACCACCGTCGTCGCATCATCCAGTGTGGCCGTGGCGGCAAGCTGCAGCGTGGCAGCTTCGTTCACGGTCGCGGGCGTGGCGGCCAGTTGCACGGTGCTCACTTCCGTAAGCTGGCCGACGTAGCCCGCCTTCAGCGTCTCCGCAGGCGCGGAAGCAGTGGCAATGCCACCCACTCCACCGACGTTGCCGTCATTCGTGTAGCTTGTGCTGGTGTTTCGTGCGCCTCCGGCAGCGAAGCTGTCGGTGGTGATACTGTAGCTCACGCTGGTACGCGGACCAGCATGGAGAGACGACACTAATGCAAAGTATAAAACACAAAAATTGGGTAAATACGCTTGCATGATGAAAGTTATGGTTTGGCCACCCGAAATCCTGAGCTTATATCCTCACTTGTGACACTAAGGCCATTGCGAGTGGAAGAGGCAATGTCGCTCGAACCGTGCGACCAAGAACCTCCACGCAACCCTCGAAATACGCCTCCAAGTTTTTGCTCGACTCTTTCGTACACATTTCCACCTTGATCGAGCGTTCCATAATAGCTCGATGCTGATAAGTAGCTCCCGCAAGCGGTGATGTTGGCAAAAACGTTCGAATAATTTGCTCCGTTGGCAATCGCGGCATTGGCTGCGGCAGCCGTCGGCGGTGCATTTGAACGAGTTGTGTAAAGCCAATAGCTGTCGGCATCTCCACCCATGCTTGTGGGCTGGTAATAAGCCGCTTTATACCATTCATTTTCGCTAGGAAGAAAAAATCGTGCGGCGGAATTACGTCCATTGGCTCCATTCACAGAATCGCTCCCTGTGGCAATGCTACTAAGGCCGGTCAAAGTATAAGCTCCTGATTCAGTCGTGCTCGAATCTTGCGGTCCTACAGGCATTCCGTTATGCAACCAATTACAATATCTGGCAGTATCAAACCAACTGACAAAAACTACGGGCTTGTTTCCCATGTTCGATTTCACTGCATATGTGTAGCTGCCAGATGTTCCGGACTGCACGATTCCACCGGATCCGCTGGTTGACATATTTGAATTATACAATGCATAAGTGTCGTTTGAGGCAACGCTATTCAAAAATGCGTTATACTCATCATTAGTCACCTCGTGTTTTGCGATTTGGTAAGAATATGATACCGACCCGATTCCAGAGACCGATCCAGCGTTTAAAGAGTCGGCTGGATTGCTAACATCACCCACTCGAACAAAGCCAGGGCTTGGTGGTATGGGCGTAACAACTCCCTGAAGCGATGAGTCTAATTTGACCGTTGTTATCGATCCATCTGGGACAGATTGGGCAACACTTGCCGTCCCTGAATAGAACGCATATCCAACCGCAGCTATTCTTTGGTCCGGCGTAAATAGTTGAAAGCCATTCACTCCGTCATTAAACCACACACGTAGACGCACGTCTGTATTTGAAAACACACTGGCGGGAACCGCCACCATGTTCGTGAGAGTGGTTTCGCCCAATGAGACGGAATAGATCCCCTTTGTGACGACAAGCGCTACGGCTGCTGCTGGTTGGCTACCAGCAGTGCTGGTGCCGTCATTGCTCCAGTAGGTGGTATTTCCACTGGCATTAACCAGCGCGAATTTGAACTGGCCACTGCCATCAAAATTCACTGTGCCGACTGCGACGCGCCCCTGGTAATTGATGAGCTGCGGCACCTGAGCGGACGAGACGACCGCCATGAGCAGCGAGGCAAGAAGTAGTGATCGAAAACGCATGTTCATACAGTGGGAGTGTCTAGCTTGTTTACAGATGCTGCGGCAGCAGCCCTCTTGGCCTCGCGCTCCTCGGCTTTGAGTTTCCGGCCCTTGGCCTCAACTTCCTGGCGCTTGATGGTGATTCTGTGCATCCAATTGGGCGAAATTGGATCCATCTCGTAATCACATTCGATGAGCAGCCGAAGCTCGGCGAAATCCAGTTGTGCCTTGCCGCCAATATCATCCCAAGCGGCTTCGAAGGCTGCTCTTTGCATGTTGGTCTTGATGCCGTCGCACCAAAACGCCCACGTCTGCTCACTGATGCGGCCCACCTCGCGAAGAAAAATTTGCCCGTTGGTCAGGTCAAAGTAGCGATAAAACTCGTCCTGGGCTCTGGCTTTTTCCCTCGCCGTCAATTCCTCCGAGAACGGATAGTCGTAGAATACCTTGGTCGGAAATCTAGAGGCTAGTTCGCGGTATTCCTTCGCCATGGTGTCCTCAAAGGAGGTCTCGGCCTGCCGCCGTGTCTGCCATAGCTGGTAAGCGGCAATGCCGATGCCGACAACGGCGGCACAATGTGCGAAGATTTCAAAAATTTTGAAAATGAACATGCTGGAGTTTGGAGCGGAGGATTGCGGGTAGACGGGTGCTTCGAACAAGACAGGGGACTGTATGCCCCCTGTCTTTGATGCTGATCTTCACCCGCCCACCATGATCTCCACGGTGCTGCTCCACACGCCCACCTGATGGTCGCCCACACGGTAGATGGCGCGGTATTTCCATTTGGTCGGCGTGGCGGGCAGCGGGGTGGTGTCGGTGTAGTTCGGGGTGGTGTCGTAGGTCAGGAAGACGAACCCTTTGCCGTCGTTGCGGTCCACCTGGATTTCCAGCATGTCGAGGAAGGCGCTGAAGCCCTGCCAGCCCCAGGTGATGAGGACGGCGTTGCCGACGATGGCGAGCGCGATGATGGCCTGGATGATGGCGAGGTCCGGGCCGGTCTGCGCGGTGCCCTCAATGCCGAGGGCCTGGCCGATGGTAGGCGTGTAGTTTTTGCAGGCCTTGAGGCGCTTCACCAGCTCACGGAAACGACGCACGATGCCGGCGGGCACCGCAGCGGGGAAGCCGGCGGGAAGCTCGGGCACGATTTGTCCGGCGGGGGCGGTGTCGCCGCCGTCGCGCTCGTAGTTTTTCTCGGCGGTCCAGCCTTGCGCGGCATTCTGCATGTTGCCGCAGAAGTCCACGATGGCACGGAAGCGGGTGGCATCAGCGGCCTGCTGCACGATGTCGGGGTCATTGGCAGCGATGCCAAGCGTGGCCAGATACTGGCCGACATTGTCACGGAAGAGGACGAACAGGCTGGCTTTGCCATTGTCGTCGGTGGGCATGAAGTCTGATTTAGGCATGGTGTGTTTCTTGGGTTTCTGGGTTGGAGCAGAAAGGATCTGGCCGGGATAAGGCT
>NZ_JBJXFV010000120.1:0-6642 GCF_046154365.1 Prosthecobacter sp. | reverse complement strand
CATCGAGTCGATAGGTGGTGGCATCCATGCCGCGATGCACGCCGAAGGGTGTCTCCAATTGCGAGCGATGAAACACGCCATCGCTGAAGATCACCGCGCCCAGGGGATCGGACGCGATCATGCCGCCGTGATGCGAGTCGGTGACGTCGATGCCACGCAGCAGCTCGCGCTTCGTGTCGGCGCGGTCATCGCCATTGGTATCCTGCATCAGCCACAGCCTTGGCTGCTCGGAGATGATGACGCCATCATGATGAAACGCGATACCATCGAGCGCATCGAGTCCCTCGGCAAAGGGTGTGAGCTTGTCCGCTTTTCCATCGCGGTCGGTGTCTTCCAAGATGATGATCTTGTCCGGCGGCGTGAGGCCTGGCACGGTGTGGGGAAAGGACGGCATGGTGACCACCCAGAGTCGGCCACGAGCATCGAAAGCGATCTGCACGGGGTTGCGCATCTCGGGGAATTGCTCCTCGGACGCGAAGAGGCTGACTTCATATCCCGGAGCTGTTTTGAACTCGGCCATGGACTCGGCGACGGGCTTTGGGATGCCTGTTTTCGGGCCGTCATCGCGGCCTGGGCGCTCGGGCAGTGGCGGCAGCGATGGCTTGGCGATGCTGGCAAAGGTGAGTTTGGGATCGGCGGCGAGCTGATGCACCACAGCATCGGTCAGGCGGATCATCTCGTGGTAGCGCGGCATTTCCTCGGCGTATTCATCGGGCCGTGCACGCACGCCGAAATACACGACGCCGTTCTTCGGACGCACGACTTCGGCCACACGATCATGCTTTGCCGCAGCGGCTAAGCCGACCTCATGCAGATGCGCTGGATCCGGTGCGTTGACATCGGAGCTGCTCAATCCGCGAGCGACCGCTAGAGCCTCAGCGATGGCTTTGCCGACAAGGCTGTTGCCCTCGGTGTTGAGGTGAGTGCCGTTGTTGATGGTCAACGGTTTGTCGGAGGCGGCGTAGGCCTGACGGGTGAGCGAAAAGAGATCAATGAACTCGGCTTTGGTCTCGGCGGCGATCTCAGCGATGGCTTTGCTGTAGCGCTCGACATTGGCTTGTTGAGCCTCCGAAGCGCCTTCGATGGCGATGGGCGATAGCAACATAAAGCGAGCGCTTGGATGGCTGCGACCGAGTTGGTTGAGATGCACGGCGTATTGCTCGCGGAAGGCCTTCAATCCGGCTTCACCCGCAAAGGACTCATTCAAGCCGTAGCCCAGCACGATGGTCTTCGCCGGCCACTCAGCGAGGAGGTTCTTCATGTGCTTGGCGTAGCCTTCGAGACGCAGGCGATTGCCGACTTCATCGCCTGTCCATGCGAGGCTGCGGATGGCGAGCTTGGCTTTGGGTTGGGCGATTTGTAGCCGTGCTTCCAGCTCACCGTGTTCGAGCAGGCGCTCGATCATCGAGTTACCGTAGAAGAGGATCATGTTGTCGTCTGGTGCCTTGGTGACAGATGCGGGCACCTCTTTTGCAGCCTTTCTGTTGCCGCCCTGGGGCCGCGCGGCTGGCTTCTCAACTGGAGCACCCGAGAGTGCCTTTTTGAGGGCTTCCTCTGGCTTCACACCGCGCTTGAAGTGGTTCTGATCAACCACCGGCGTGACATCCGCTTTGGCTGGAGGTTCCATCTGCAAAGTCCAGAAGCAGGCGTTCACGAACATGCGCCTCATGCCTTCGTTGGCCCAATCGTCCTTGCCGGCCATCGCGCCGCCGATGGTGCTGGCGAAGACGCGCCCTTTGACTCCCACGGGACGCTGATAGGTCCAAGAAATCGGCATCATCGGCTTGTTCTTATCCACCCGACCGGCAACAGCCAACGCAGGCCCAGCGTCCGGCTCCATCGACTCACACACTTCGCCAAACAGGATAGTCTGGCAGCCATCGGGCAGAGGCACGCTGGCTTCATAGGTATCCGTTGGCCCCCAGACCTCGCCATCGGCGATGCCTCGCAGAATGGGATGTGCGGCGGCATTTGGCGCGAATCTGCCGCGTGTGCTCTGCCTGCCATGCCCGCCCCAGTGCGCGATCCAGTTCTGCCCAAGCACCTGCCGACCAAAGCCGCCGGTGAAGGTCTCGCTTTTGTTGGAGTAACTGTATTTCGCGAACGGGCTGTCGGGTAGCTTGCTGAAGTCGAAGGCGTGAGTGGCGGTGCGGATGCCGATGACTGGTTTGCCGGAATCCAGGTAGTTTTGAAACATCTTCATCTGCGCATCTTCCAGCGCCCTGAAGCGCGTATAGACGACCATCAAGTCAGCATCTGCCAATGCCTCCAGGCCTGGAATGTTGTCGCGCTGACTCGTGTCGATGACGCCTGTGGTGCGATTGATGGCAAAGAGCACCTTGCAGTCAAACCCATGCCGCTCGGCCAAGATGTGCGCCATCATCGGCATCGAAGTCTCCGAATGGTATTCATCATCGCCGGTGACAAAGACGATCTTATTGCCGTTGGCGGTGCCTTTGGAGGGGAGATGTATCCAGTCTGCCGCCATCGCGGTGAAGGATGTGAGAATTAGGAGGGCGGTTACCGTGCCTTTTGGGTGCATAAAAATAGAGGAGATAGACAGGGATCAGAGGCGTGAATGGTTGGGATTCGATTGGCCTACTTTGTCCCTTCCGCCTGTCCTGCCGGTCGTTTGTTGGCCTGAATCTCAGCATCGCGGGCGAGCAGTTCCTTTTTCAGGCGGGCGACGATCTCGGGATTGGCAGCGGCGACGTTTTGAGTTTCACCAGGGTCGGTGGCGAGGTTGTAGAGGCTGGGGACGGGGCCGCCTTTTGGGGGCTTGGTTTTTGTTCCAGCGGCTTTTTTAGTCTTCTTGTCGGCGCCGTCGCCCTTGAGGAAGAGCTTCCAATCGCCCTGCCGAATGGCGGCGGCCTTATCGCCTCCGATGTAGAGATGTGTATCACGCACGGGCCCGGCGTTGGCATTGAACATGAGGGTAGTGATGTCACGGCCATCGAGGACGCGATCCTTTACAGGCTCGACGCCGATGAGTTTGGCGAAGGTGGGCAGGATGTCGATATTGCCGGCGATCTGATTGCAGGTTGTGCCTGCGGGGATCTTTCCGGGCCAGCGCATGATGCAGGGCTCGCGGACACCGCCTTCGAAGTTGCTGCCTTTGCTGCCGCGATACGGCGGTGCTGCGCGACCACTCGCCGGGCCGTTGTCGGAGGTGAAGATGACGAGCGTGTTGTCGTCGAGCTTGAGTTCCTGGAGCGTCGCCAGAATCTGCCCGACTGACCAGTCCACCTCTTCGATGGCGTCGCCGAGATCTCCTTGCTGGCTCTTGCCCGAGAACGCTGCGGACGAAGCGAGCGGATGATGCACCATCGTGTGTGGAAGATAGACGAAGAACGGCGCAGCCTTGTGCTCGCGGATGAAACCCACCGCATCTTCAGTGTAGCGGCGTGTGAGCTGGGATTGATCCGGCTCTGTCTCGATGACCTTGTCTCCTTTGATCAAAGGTAGCGGCGGGAGGCCTCGTCCTCTATTCCCAGCTCCCATGTCATTGCTGTAAGGCAGGCCGAAGTAGTGGTCGAATCCTTGGCGCGTGGGTAAAAACTCCGGCTGCCAGCCCAGATGCCACTTGCCAATGCAGCAGGTCGCATAGCCCTTTTGCTTCACGATCTCCGCCAGTGTGACTTCGTTTGGATGCAGGCCGATGGTGTCCTTTGGAAATAGCACTCCAGGAATGGAGACACGGGCGTTGTAGCAGCCAGTCATCAGGCACGCGCGAGACATGGAACAGACCGGCGTGGCGTAGAAGCTGGTGAACTTCATGCCCTCGGTTGCCAGCTTGTCGAGGTGCGGTGTGCGCACCTTGGAATTGCCGAAGGGTCCGATGTCGGCATAGCCCAAGTCATCAATGAAGATGAGGACGATGTTCGGTTTGGCCGGCTCGGCGGCTGCCAATCCGAGAAGTGGCGCGAGCAGCAATGCTGCAAGGAGTGGGATGGTTTGTTTCATGGTGTGCTGTGGAGATGCTTTTGCACTTCGTTGAGCTGTTTGGCCATTTTTGAAGCCTGCTCGGGATGTTCCTGGCTAATGTTGTATGATTGGGCGAGATCGGCCTCAAGGTCGTAAAGTTGGGCGCTGGGTGCGTCGGCTTTGATTTTACCGTTGGCGATGTCGCTGTTGATTTCACCAGTAAATTTGAGTGCTCCAGGGCCACCGAGCATGTGATCGCCGACCTTCGTGCCGTTGAAGCCGCCGCCGCCTTGTGCGCCGATGTAGAGCCAGCGGCCTTCGCGAAGGGCGAGGTTCTTCTCTTTGTGCGGAGCGATCACGAGCTGGTCACGCAAGGGTTTGTCGGGCGTGCCGACCATGGCTGGCAGCACATTCACACTGTCTGGTCCGGTTGTTTTGGACCCCGTGAGCGCTGCGAGAGTCGCTAGCAGGTCGATTTGGCAGATGAGTTGATTCGACACCGAACCAGCGGGGATATGGCCTGGCCAATGCGCGATGAATGGCACGCGATGCCCGCCTTCCCATGAGTCGAACTTGAAGCCGAGTAGCTCGCCGTTGAGCCGATGGCCGGCCTTCCATGCTTCCTGGCCGCCTTCGTTGAGCATGCCGCCGTTGTCGCTGGTGAGAATGACGAGCGTGTTGTCGCGCAGCTTGAGTTCATCGAGCGTGCGCATCACCTCGCCGACCATCCAGTCGAACTCTTGGATGAAATCGCCGTAGCGGCCCGCCTCGCTGCTGCCCTTGAACTTCGCGCCCGGAGTGAACGGATGATGAATGTGCGGCGTGGCGAAGTAGAGAAAGAAGGGCTCGTCTTTTTGCCCACGCATCCAGTGAGTGGCCTTTTCCGTGAGTGTGGTGCCGTGTTCTTCTTCACGATACAGCGCATGAGCTGCCTTGGCACCGGACATGGCGGGCTTGAGCATCTTTTCAGGGAAACTCTGCGTCTCTGCCTTGCCGCCATACCTCAGCGGGTCGGCGGGATCGAGTCCGACGACGCGGTGATCCTCTACCCACACGAAGGGTGGATGACTGTTCACGACCGGGATGCCAAAGTAGTGATCGAAACCGCACTCCAACGGCCCCGGTTTCAAATCGGTGTTCCAATCTGGATTCGGTTTGTCACCAAAACCAAGGTGCCATTTGCCAAAACAAGCCGTGGCATAACCCTGCGCCTTCAATAGGCTCGCCACCGTCGGTTTCGTCACATCGACCACCAGCGGACTGGGATTCATCACCGGACCCCACAGATTTTTACGAAATGGATACTCGCCCGTCAGCAGCGCATACCGAGACGGTGTGCATACGGATGAAGCCGAATGCGCATCCGTGAACCGCCGCCCACCACTGGCGAGCTTATCGATGTTCGGCGTCTTCACTTTCGCCGCCCCGTAGCAGCCGAGATCGCCGTAACCAAGGTCATCCGCGAGAATGAGGATGATGTTAGGTTTGGATGGATCGGTGGCGGCTCGTCCGCCGAGTGGCGAAAGCAGAAGGGCGGTGACAAGGATTAGCGTGATTTTCATGGAGATACTTTTTCGCGGTGCGTGTGAGGGACGAATGAGCATTTCATCACTTCACTGCCGGAGAGCAAAACGGCTCCGGCGGCCCACATCGCGGCGGCAGATGCTGCAATTGCCACTCCGCGACCTTGATCAGCGTGGTCTTGATGAAGTCGGCGTCGAAGCAGTCGGCAGAAGCGAGCGTGCCACTGCAAGCAATGGCGATGAACAGAGGCAGGCTGAATGATTTCATGGTTCAAAAGGTGGATAAGCATTCCGCACCAACTCCTCGAATTGCGCCTGAAACCAACGCCCAGCAACGGGCGCGTTCGGTAGAGCGCCGGTGCGCGTGTGGCCATTCAGCGCATTGCCTTTATAGGTCGGGTCGCACATGCGGTCGAAGCCCTTGCCATCCGGATTCTCGGGGCCTTGGGGAATCAGCGAACTGGAGCCGTCGGATTGCCCGGGCGGCTTCACCCAGACAAAGGCATCGTAGTTCGGCGCAGGATTCGCCACGGGACGCGCGCCGATGCCTGCGCCGCTTTGGTTGCCCCAGTTGCCTTTGTGCGTGCGTTTGTCGAGCGTGGTCTCGGTCACAAAGGTGCGCAGGTCGGTGGAGGTGCTTGGCCCGGTGGGACGCTTCGGGCCACCCCAGCCATTGCGCGAGGTATCGAGCAGCAATCCAACGCTGGCCGGATACGCGTCGCTACCGGTGATCAAGGCCGTGCGCAACGCATTGGCAAAGCTTTGCTCCTCGATGTGATCATTCATGTCATACCAACCGCGCAGCGAGCGCACCTGCCGCGCTTTCACCTTTTGCTCTGCCTTCATGTAAGGCTCCACGAAGACGTTGTAGTTCGCCGTGTTGCTGATGAAGCCATCCACCTTGCCGTTGCCGCCAGGGATGCCTGCGCCGACCTTTTTGAGCAGCTCGGCAAAGGGTTTGAGATTGTTTGACCAGCCCAGCCAGCCCGCATGAGCCACATCGATGTAGGCGTAGGTATTCGTGAGCGAACGCAGCGTGCCGATGGCATACTGCACGCCCTGCACATAGGCTCCGGTTGTGTTTGCCTCCGCTACTTTGGGGAAGCTCAGGTTCGTGATGAGGTTCGGCAGCGAGTCCGGCTCGATGACCATCACGATGCGCAGGCCGCTGTATTTCGCCTGACTGATGACGCTG
>NZ_JBJXFV010000114.1:0-93783 GCF_046154365.1 Prosthecobacter sp. | reverse complement strand
CATTGCGTCCCTGGCCGATCTGCGCCTCCACTTTCTCCAGTTCCTTGAGAATGTGCTCAGTTTGAGCCGGCGTGAGAATCACCTGCGGAGCGGCGGGAGTTTCGGCAGCAGGAGCAGCGGGTGCCGCCGGAGTTTGTGCGATGGCGGGAGATGCCAGCAGCACGGCCAGCAGTGGCAGGAGTTGGGTCGTTTTCATGGTTGGGAGCAGTAAACACGGCAAAACGCAGACGGAAGCACGAAAAAATCCTCCACGGCGAAAATCTTCTCTCCCAACGTTCCGCACCGCTGCAAACTTGGACTTGGCTGAACAAAGTCATCGGCTATCTGTTCCGCCCGCCCCATGACACGCCTAGCTTGCCTCCTCGCCCTCATTTCTCTCGTCACGCTGCCTGTTCTCGCCGCTGACCAGCCTGTGACCTACACCGCCGAGATGACCGGCATGGTCTGCGCTGGCTGCAAAGATCACGTCACCGCCGCCTTCACCAAGCTCGATGGCGTCTCCAATGTCGCCATCGTGGCGGGCGATAAACCCGGCACGCAGAAAGTCACCGTCACCTCCACCTCACCTGCGCTCACCAAGGAGCAGGCCGTCGCCGCCCTCGGCGCTTCTGCCTCCACCTATGTCGTGCATGTGTGGAAGAAGTCTGAGTAACGGCGCTCCGCAGGCAAAATAAGCTTGCCTGTGCCGGTGCCCGCGCCACTATCCGCGCTCTCCTTTCTCAGAGGGAAGAATTTGGACAGGTGTCAGAGTGGTCTAATGAGCACGCCTGGAAAGCGTGTGTACCCTAATCCGGTACCGAGGGTTCGAATCCCTCCCTGTCCGCCACCCCATTTCCACGCACCTTAAATGCGTGGAAAGCCTTGTGGTTCAAGGGTTAAAGTGATGACATGTCACCCCAGACTGTCACACTTCAACACCCCAAAGACATGCCCCGCCAACAGGGTTTGCTGCGTCGCGGCTCACGCTGGTATTCCAATTTCAAAGTCCCTCCTGCCCTTCGTGATGCCTTTGGGAAAGAGCACATTCGGGAAACGCTGGGAACGTCCGACTACCGCGAGGCAGTTCGGAAGATCGCTTCTGAACGTCACCGCTGGACTTTGATTTTTGAGAGTGCGCGTAGCAAACTCGCGCCGTCTAAACCTCACCCCGCGCCGCCCCAACCTTCCGCAGCGGCGAAATCAAAGCGGCTTATGACAGCGATTTCAGATCGCGAGGCATTCGAGTATGCCACCCGTTATCTCGTATTGAACGAGCGTGAGTTTCGAGGCTGGATGGACAGCGAGGGACGCTTGCTTGATGAAGTCAAGCAAGGCGATATTCTCAGCGACATCGTTCAAGACCGCATTGCGCTCGCAGAGGGCGATGAATTCCGAGGTGAACCGCTGGACGGAACCTTTGAATTGCAGAGTTTTCTTGAAACAGAAGGCATTGATTGTCCCGCCACGAGTCCCGCCTTTCAAAAACTCCGCCCGCTCGTGATGGCCGCGCATCTTGAACATTTGGGACGCTGCCAAGATATGCTCAAAGGCATTCCGGCAAAGGAAAGGGACAATTTATTTCGAGGTATTCACTCACATTCGCCAGCGATGGAAAAGCCAAAAGGAAAGACCCTTGCTGAGTTGATCCACACGAAAGAGCTTTATAACGTGGATGTGGAACGCTCCGTAAAAACGGTGTCTGCATTCAAACTGCCCGCCCGCCTGTTGCTGGAAGTGCTTGGAGAAGACAAACCCATTGAATCCATTTCCCGCGAAGACATGGGGCAAGTCTTCTCTCTGATGAAGGACGTTCCGTTGAATGCGCAACAGCGATACCCCGGAATGACGCTGAAACAGGCCATCGAAGCCGCACGGCTGGCGAACGATCAACGCAAACCGGTTCACAACACCCTTGCCGAACATTACCTTCACATTTCCGCCTTGTTCAAATATGCCGTGGGCGAGGGACTGATGAGCAAGAATCCAGCAGCGACACCCACTTTCCAAGGGATGTTCCGAAAAGAAGACGTGGAACCACGGGAACAGTTCACCATTGATGAGCTTAATCGGCTGTTCCACGCCCCACTTTACACGGGTTGCGTCAATGATGGAGCCGGATACGCCAAGCCGGGGCCGGAACGCCCCCGCAGAGGCCGCTTTTGGGTTCCCTTGCTGGCATTGTATCACGGGACTCGTTGCAACGAGGCATGTCAAATTTACACGGCTGATGTGAAAACAGCGGATGAGATTGTTTACATCGCCATTCGAGAGGAAGCGGAAGACGGCGGCCCTTCGATCAAGAAACTCAAGACCAAACAGAGCATTCGCAACGTGCCTGTTCATCCTGAACTCATCAGAATGGGCTTTCTTGACTTTGTGGAAGCCCGCAAGCGTGATGCAGAATCACCCCGCCTTTTCCCGGAGCTGACACCAGGGCATAAAGGGTATTGCTCTGACGCCTTTTCCAAGTGGTTTGGACGCTTCAAACATCGCGTGTTGGGCGAAGAATGCGAAGCCACGATGCACAGTTTTCGGCATCAGTTCCGCGATGCGACACGAGCCGCCCGCCTGCCTGATGAATCAGTTGGAAGACTTGCGGGATGGGAACACGGCTGGGGTATCGCAAAGCTGCAAATGCACCAGTATGGCAGAGGCAAGGACTACCTGCGTATTCTCGCGGAAGACCTCGCCAAGGTGCAATATCCCGGCCTTGATTTGTCGCATCTCTACCCGGCTTCTGCCGCAATGCCAAAGCGCCCGCTTCATCGGCTCCGTGAGGGATGAGAAGACAGTTTTTCACAGTTGCGCGTCTTCCGCCGCTTCTGTAGCGTCCGCACGTTGGCAGAGATGTCAGCCGAGACTTGATAAGCTCGCGTAAACCGGCGGGCGTGTGCCGCAAACACGCCGCTTCCCAGACCAGAAATGGCCGGGAGGCGGCGGTTATGTCCAAGCCTCCGGCTAAAGGCCGTCGCGGTCGTGTTTACGCGGCTTATCAACTCTCCGGCCACCCGTTCGGAATCCTTCGGGCGTGGTGGTGGAAGTTTTTCAAGCACCGCAAAAAATGAACGATCAAAAATCCCCTCTCCAATTTCTGGGAGCCTCAATCAGTAAGCCAAAGTGGAATACGCGAGACAAGATTCTGGCCTTTGGGTTCTTGCTGCCCGTGATGGCGTTTGGCATATATTTAACCTTTTCAGACCTCATGGGGAAATCGGAGGATGCGGAAAGCGCAAATCCTACCGTTCAAGAAACGCCCCAAATTGAAAACCAAAGTGCAACAGACCCTTGGCTAAAGCTAGATTTGGAACTCAGGAAGTCGCTTGCTGAGATGAAATATCGAGATGCAAAGCAGCTTGAGAAGGAACTGGATGAACTTTTGAGCCATGCAAATCAGGGCGTCATTTCCGTTGAAATGATGGGCCAGGCAAAGAGCTGGCGGCATGGTGTCGATTTTATCTTGAGTGAAGTTGAGGAAACAGGGTTCAAGCCGGGTCTTGCTACAAGTGGAACTGCGATGAGCGCGACTCACGCGGCTTTGCAATCCATGAAATTCGCTTGGGATCGCCTTGAACGATTCGCAACGGCAACTTCCGCAGATGAACGTGAAAGCCACGCTGGCGCTCATGCCAACGAACTAAAGGCAATGAGAAACAATCTCCAATATGCCCGTGAATGGCTGGAGAAAGGGCAATACTGATGGCGGGAATTGAAACAGACGGGAATGAGCCTGCTGAAAAGGCTGGCAAGCGGACAGCCGTTCAAGCTGTTGTCTGTCTCGTTCTCGTGGCGGCAGCCGTGGCAATTTTTTTGAAAGGCTGCTGGGGAGGCAGCGGCTTGAATCAAGCCGACACTAAACCGGCGGAGGCAGCGCCCGCTGAACAGCCCTCCCTTGGTTCCCCAGCGGCAGAGAAAGACGAACCCAAAAAATTCTACCTCATCACCGCTCTTCTACCAAAGCCCTTCCGTTACCACACTTGGGCTTACGAGATCATGCCCAGCGGCAGCGTGAAGTTTATCAACCTCACTACCAAGCGGGAGACGGTCGTTTCCCAGCCGTTCACGATTGAGGAAAAGCTGGCTGGCAAAGGCTGGTGAATGCACGCTCATTCTCATGGCGGCAGAGAGGCCGCTTTTTGAACACATGTGCGAGGGCGATACTATAGACAGGAGTTGTCGGAGACAACGATCAAAGAACAGGCATGTTCGTTTCGTCTTCCCCTCGCTCTTGCTTGAATTCGTCTCCCTTCTCACTTCGCACCACCTTCCGCCCCGAAGATGCCGGGGAGGATAAGTTTGATTTAGAATTGAACGGCTGGGAAGTCTTGGAGCTGGAGACTCACAGGGAAACTGTCCATGCGTTCAAACAGCGGATGGGCGGCCCGCCCGCTGGCAGCGAAGATTTCGCATGGCCCGCAAACGGCCAGCCGCCGCAGAATGGCAGAGTCTTTTGCCGTCCGGGACTCAAAGACTTCACAAACAAACTGTGGATTCGAGAGGAGGGCATCACGCACAAGGCAACGAACCGCCGCCACGAAGCCCCGCTTTGTGGTGGCTTTTGCCGGTTCTCCAAGGCGGCGAAACCCGATCTTGAAACCGGAAAACCTCTGTTTCGCGCCAAGCTCACACTTTCGTTAAACCTGCAACGCTTCATACGCCATCAACCGCAAGGTGATGACCCTCGCAAGCCTTGGGCATACCGGCTTCAACGGCGTAGAAAAGCGCGCATTTTTCACGACAATGAGCAATCCTTGGACGGGGAAGACAACTGGCTCCCGAATTCATCCGAATGGATCAAGTTTGGCGCAAGAGAACACCTTGCCCATTACCTCGCCCTCATCACAAAGGAGATGGATGCGGACTTGGGCCGGGCCTGCAAATATGCAGAGGCTAAACTCAGACGCCCTGCCCCTTCTTGCGCATTGTCCGTGGTCGAAACAATGTGGGAATTTCCTTCTGATGATCCGATTGGACAGACCTTGGAAATTGGAGCGAAGTTGATGCAACTGATACAAGGAAAGGCCGTCACGAAAGCCTATCCATACGAAGTCAAGGAGACGGGCCGCATTCACAACGCCCCCTCTTTTTCCATTCCTCTCGCGCAAGGCGTGAAACTCCGCCTTTACGCCAAAACCACTAAACGCATTCGATTTGAAATCGTGCAATCCGGCCTTCGGAAGGAGCTTAAAAAGCTGCGGGACGAAGCTCTTGGAATATCAGACCTGTGGCAAGAAGTGGCTGCGGGAGGCCATTGGCTTTCTCCGGCCCATTGTTCTCCCAACGAGCTGCCCATGATCTTGAAAGCGCTACGCTGTCGGGCAGCCGCTCACATGAACAAGGTCATGGATGAGCTAAGGAAGGGCCGAACAAAGCCCGTGAAGGCTTGTTCCGTCGTGAATCTGCTGGCACATGTCGCGGTTGCCGTTCGCGCTGGCCTCAAAAGCAAACCGGAGCAGTTCAAAGACATCAAAAGCCTGCTCTACATGCTCTGTTATCAGCGCGGTTTTCGTGGCAGTCGCAAGGAAGGGCCGATGGCAGAGGCTTTGCAGGCGTTGGAAACTGCTGGAGTGCTTAAATTTGATCGTTCGCGGTTGTTTTACTCCCTGACACCGCCTTACACCAAGGCCGCAGATGCCCTTGTTTCCGCAACTGGCGAGCCTCTACTGTCGATTTTCGGGCTGGAGCGGGGGGAATTCAAAGCGGAGAAGGCAAAAACGCCCATGCGCAGGCTTCGCGAGTGATGACTAGAGAAAGCGCAAAGCCGCTCCCGCTTCGCACATGTGTTCAAAACAGCCTTCAACGTCCTTAAACCTGATTTTCGGCTCAAAATGACGTTTTCGGCTTGTGTTCACATATATACGCTCGTATATGTGTGAACATGGACGGCAAATTTGTAGCTTATTACCGCGTTTCGACAGCCAAACAGGGCCAGAGCGGTCTTGGACTGGAAGCACAGAAGACAGCCGTTGAAGCCTATCTGAACGGCGGCAACTGGAAGCTCGTTGGCGAGTTCGTGGAAGTAGAGAGCGGCAAACGCAAGAACCGCCCCCAGCTAAACACGGCACTCGCCCTTTGCAAAAAGCAGAAGGCAACGCTCGTGATCGCCAAGCTGGACAGGCTGGCCCGTAATCTTCACTTCATTTCCGGCCTGATGGAATCCCGAATCGAGTTTTTGGCCGTGGACAACCCGACCGCCAACCGCCTCACGGTGCAAATCCTCGCGGCAGTCGCAGAAGATGAAGCCCGCGCCATCTCCGCCCGCACCAAAGCGGCTCTCGCCAGCGCCAAGGCAAGAGGCGTCATTTTGGGCAAGCATGGCGCAAAGCTGGGCAAGGCTAATCACAAGCAGGCCATGAAGACAGCCCACAACTTGAAGGCCACGATTGAAACCCTCAAAGAGGAAGGCATCACCACCGTTCGTGAAATCGCCACTGCGTTAAATGCGCGCAGCATCTCCACTCCACAAGGCAAGCAATGGCACAGCACCTCTGTTCATCGTCTTCTGAAAAGGTTAAATGAGACTGCCTAGCCGTCTGTTTTGCTAAGTGATGAACCGCTTGTGTTGAGCTTTGCAATCATCGCCTTCACAGTCTTGGCGATTTGAGATTCAGACGTGGAAGGAGAATAAAGACCTTCTTGTTTTAATAGAACGGAAAGGGCTTTGATGTCCGGCCACAAACCCCGCTTTTCCCTGACAAAACACAACCGCTTTTCAGCAAGCTCTGCCTTCGTCATTTTGTGTTTTGGCTGCCATTCAAAGACCGACAGACAGCGCTTGATGCCATTTTCGCTCAAGCAATCTATCGGATGCTTCATCTCCGTTGCCTTGATAAGCTCAAACAAACGGAGTTGAATCGAGACTTCCCATAATGCTGGGCAGGTTCCTTTTCCAAGCGTGCCGTCAGGTCGTGGTCTGAATTGAAAAACTCCTGCGGGTATGTTTTGTGCTAATCGCCCGCTTTCTCTCGCGAATTTGGAAAGCCAACAAAGGTCTAATCTGACACAATCGCCATCGGAGACTAATGAACTGACAGCATATCCAACTCGCGTCAGTGATTCACTAAGAATGTCAAATTGAGGGGGTTCCCAAGCTGATACACATTGAAAGGGAAAGCATCTTGAGAACTCCTCTAGCAGTTCATGCAGTGGAGTTGCGGGGGCATACTCCTCATAAAGTGCCGCAATTAAATTGGTAATGCCTATGAACTGCCCCTTGGATGTTCTTTTGGCTAAAGAAGGAAAAAAATGGACTGTAACACAAGGGGAATCGCTTTCGTGAAACAAGTAATCAAGAGTCGTCGGCTGTTTTGAAAAAGAAGACTGCTTTTTGAAAATCCGAACGGTGTAGGAATCATGTTCCGTGCTGAATTGCAAAGCATAGCCAGTCGCATCAACACCCTCACCGCACAAATCGGAGCATGTTTGACTGATAAAAAATGGGCCTAGAAGAAAGCGGTTGCTGCGATTTTCCATTTGGTGAAGCGGTCAAAATCTTTCGTTCAGGTTTCCGAGATGTCCAAACAGAATGCTTTTCGGAGTGCTTGCACGAGTTGAGAGGGGGCCGCCCTTCTGCTATGGTAATGTGTGCCAAGGCTTTGCCTTGCGTGTGGTTGTTTCGGGTTGTGTCCCGCTGTCGTTCGCGCCGCATTGTGTCTCATTTGCCATTTGAAAAAGGCTCGCCAGAGCGTTCAAACCAGAGCGGGAACGAATGCGGAGCAGAGAAGAAAAACTTAGCCACCCGCCACGATGCCCAAGCCCGTGTTCATCCAAGTCACGCTTCCCAAGAAGCCCGGCAGACCTACGCTTTTGAATCCAGCGCGGCAGGCTGTGCTCTTGAGCGCAATAAAGGAAGGAATGCCACTCAAGCAGGCCGCAGAAATCGCAGGCATTTCATACGACACGCTGAACCACTGGCGAAACCGGGGAGAGGTTGAATGCGCCCCTCCTGAGTATCGCCAGTTTTGCCAGCTATTGCGCCGCTCTCAAGCTGTCGCCATGCAAGTGAATCTCTCCTACATCCATCAAGCAGCATCGCGAGACTGGCGGGCCGCAGCGTGGATGCTAGAGAGGCGATTCCCCGACGAATTCGGCAGAGAGCAAATCGAACACAAGAGGCCGGGTGGAAATCTCGCGACGGCAATTCCCGAAGGGGATTACGAAGTGCTTCGGCGAATGCGCAAACAAGCGGGAGTCAGAAGACTCACTGAAAAACTTGGTGCCTTCATCTTGGAAAAGCAGCAGCAAGAAAAAGAGGCAGCAGAAGCAGCCATGAAAAACCTCCCTTCTGGCACGAATGCTAAATCAGCAAACAAGCCGCCTGCCCGTTTGCGTGAATGATTGGAGCGAGCGCGGCTTGAATCTGGTTGCACTGTCACACCAAAGCGTCACACTGCGGCAGGATGTCCTCTCTGGAATCCCTTGATACACAATGAATGGCGCTTTTTGGGTGATTCTCCCTCCCTGTCCGCCATTCTTCGCCGCCTTAGGAGGCGAAGAATGCCCTCCGTAGCTCGGAGAGCGAAGGCTGGGCCACCGTTTTCTTCCCGGCTACGAACGGCACGCCTGCCCTTGCGTTTGCTGAGAGCAGGCTTTGGCGAGAACGTTTGCGCCGCTATTATCACCCTGCGCGCATGAATCGCTTGCCCGTGCGTGTGGATGCTCTCTCATCCCGTCCCATGTCCACACTCGCCCCCGCCGCCGTTTTGTATGAAGCGCAGAAGCCCCTGAGCATCGAGCAGGTGCGCGTGCTGCCGCCGCAGAAAGGCGAGGTCACGGTGCGGATGAAAGCGGCGGGCGTGTGCCACAGCGATCTGCATGTGATGAAGGGTGATCTTTCCATGCCGATGCCGATCATTCTCGGTCACGAAGGCAGCGGCGTGATCGAAGCGGTGGGCGAAGGCGTGACCGCCGTGGAGATCGGCGACCATGTGATCCTCGTCTGGCGGGGATCGTGCGGGAAATGCGAGTATTGCAGCAGCGGCCGCCCCGCGCTGTGTGACATGGGCACGGCGATGCGTTTCACCGGCCTGATGCCCGACGGCACGACACGCTTTCAAAACGCGGCGGGCGATAGCATCCGGCATTACGCAGGCGTTTCGGCCTTCTCCTCGCTCTCGACGATGCCGGAAGCCTCGGTGGTGAAGATTCCGCGCGAGTTTTCCTTCGAGAAGGCCGCACTGATCGGCTGCGGTGTCATCACTGGCATAGGTGCGGTCGAACGTGCCGCCAAGGTGCAGCCGAACAGCACCGTGGCCGTGATCGGCTGCGGTGGCATCGGTTTGAACGTCATTCAAGGCGCTCGTATGGCCGGAGCGCGGCAGATCATCGCCGTGGACAAATTTACCCGCAAGGAGGCCGATGCACGCCAGTTCGGTGCCACGGATTACGTCGATGTGAACGCCGGTGATCCCGTGCAGGCCATCAAAGACCTCACCGACGGCAAAGGCGTGGATTATGCCTTTGAAGCCTACGGTTCCGGCAAAACCGCCGAACAGGCCTTCGATGCCACGAAGAAGGGCGGCATGTGCGTGATGGTGGGCATCACCAGCGCAGCGGATCGTGCCTCCATCAACGTCAACCAGCTCGTCTATGCCGAGAAAACCCTGCGCGGCAGCCTTTACGGCAGCACCCAACCCCGCACCGACCTGCTGCTGCTCATCGGCATGCATCAGTACGGCCGCCTGATGCTCGATGAACTCGTCACCAAGCGCTACCCGCTCGAAGGCATCAACGAAGCCTATGATGCGCTCCAACGCGGCGAGGTTGCACGCAGCTTGATCGTGTTTGAGTAACGTGGTCATGAGCTTCAGCTCGTTCCTCCCGACACTCACAGCGACATGAACGAGCTAAAGCTCTCCCAAAGCACCATGAAAGCCAGTCTCTGCGCCCTGCGCCTTGCTCCATGCATCCTGCCTCTTCACGCTCAGGAGTCCGCCCGCCCACTGTGCGGAAGTGATTTCTGATTTTTAGCTCCCCGCCTATGCCACCCGTTCGCTTCGCCCTCGCCGGTTTCGGTGCCTGGGGCAAATTTCACGCTCAATCCATCGTTGGAAACCCCGACGCCAAGCTCGTCGCCATCACGGCACCTTCTGAAGCATCACGCGCAGAAGCCCGCAAGCTCTATCCCGAGGCCCAAATTTTCGCCGACAGCCTCGACATGATCGCGCAGGCTGAGTTTGACCTCATCGACATTGTCACGCCGAGCCACACGCATCGCGAAATCGCGCTCGCGGCGATGCAAAAGGGCAAGCATGTGCTGCTGGAGAAGCCGATGGCCATCACGCTCGATGATTGCAAAGCCATCGTCGCCGGAGCGCAGCAACACGGCGTGCATCTCGCGGTCGGACATGAGCTGCGCCTCTCCAGCCAGTGGGGCCGCATCAAGGAAATCATCGACGCCGGCACCATCGGCGATCCGCAGTACGTCCTCGTCGAACTTTCGCGCAAGCCTTACCGCCTCGGCGCATCAGGCTGGCGTTACGATCAGAGCCGTGTCGGCTCGTGGGTGCTGGAGGAGCCGATCCACTTCTTCGACCTCGCCCGCTGGTATCTCGCTAGCAGCGGCGATCCTGTCGAACTCCACGCCTACGCCAACTCGCGCGATCCGCAGCGCCCCACCCTGTTCGACAACTTCAGCGCCATGTTCAAATACGCCAACGGCAGCTACGCCGTCGTGTCGCAAACGCTCGCCGCCTTTGAGCATCATCAAACGGTGAAGGTCAGCGGCACTAAGGGCGCGCTGTGGGCGGCATGGAGCGGCGCACTCGACCGCACCCTGGAACCCGAATACTTTCTCAAAGTCTTCGACGGCGAGCAGCTTGAAACCGTGAAGCTCGAAAAACACAGCGGCGAAGTCTTCGAACTCCGCGAAGAAATCGCCCAGTGCGTCGAAATGGTGCGCAGCGGCAAGCCACCCGCCGCCACCGGCCTCGACGGCCTCTGGTCTGCCGGATTGTGCCTCGTTGCCGAAGAATCCATCCGCCAAGGCAAGCCGCTGCCGGTGGGCGAGTTGTTGAAATTCTGACGCATGAAGCTGCTGTCATCTCTTTGATGACAGCGCTCCGCGCCACCTCGCGTAATCAACGACCTTCATGAACACCCGCACTCTGCTTTTCGCCGCCGCACTCGTCGCCACCCCCATTCTCGCCGCCGACTGGCCCGCTTGGCGTGGACCGACGATGGATGGTCATGCGGCAGCGGGCCAAAAACTGCCGGTGAAGTGGAGCGAAAGCGCAAACGTCCTCTGGAAGGCCGAAGTGCGTGGTCGCGGGCATGGTTCGCCGATCGTGGTGGGCAGTCAGGTGCTGCTGGCGACGGCAGATGTGGAGACGGAGGAGCAACTCGTGCTCTGCTTTGATCGTGCCACGGGCAAGCAGCTCTGGGAGAGCGTGGTGCATCGCGGCAATCTCAACACGAAGGGCCACAAAATCTCCTCGCAGGCCTCATCCGACGTCGTGAGCGATGGCGAGCGGCTGTTCGTCAACTTCCTCAACAACGGCGCCATCTTCACCACCGCGCTCGATTTGAAGGGCAAGCAGCTCTGGCAGCGCCGCGTGTGTGATTTCCAGGTGCATCAGGGCTTTGGCTCGTCGCCAGTGGTTTATCAAAACATCGTGCTCGTGTCGGCCGATCATCGCGGCGGCGGCAAGATGACTGGCCTCAACAAACTCACCGGCGATGTCGTCTGGCAGCAGGATCGCCCGCCCGTGGCAAACTACGCCACACCCGCCGTCCTCACCGCCGCTGGCAAGACGCAGGCCGTGCTCGCAGGCTGCAACAAGGTGGAAAGCTTTGATCCTCTCACCGGCACGAAGCTCTGGAGCATCGATGGCAGCACCGAGGAGACCGTCGTCACCGCCGTTACCGATGGCAGCCGCGTTTTCCTCGGCGGCGGTTATCCAAAGCGCCACACCATGGCCCTCGAAGCCGACGGCAGCGGCAAGATCGCGTGGGAAAACGTCACGCAGACTTACGTGCCCTCCATGCTCGTCAAGAACGGCCACGTCTTCGCCGTCGGTGATGCCGGCCGTGCTGCCTGCTGGAAGTCCGCCACTGGCGAAGAGTTGTGGTCGGAGAAAGTGGACCGCGAATTCTACGGTTCGCCTGTCATGGCCGACTCACGCATTTACGTGACGAGCAAAGGCGGCATCACCTCCGTCTTCGAGGCCACGCCGGAGAAGTTCACCCTGCTCGCGCAAAATCCGCTCGGCGACGAGTCCTTCAGCACCCCCGCCATCTGCGACAACCGCATCTACCTCCGCTCCGCGAAAGCCCGCCCGACACGGCAGGAATATCTGTGGTGTGTGGGCGAGTGAACGGCCCTGATGCAGCGTTATCACCACATGAGAACCACTCTCCTCCTCGCCGCCCTTTGTTTCACCAGCCAGATCGCCCGCGCAGATGATTTGCAGCCGCCGATCAGCGTCGGGCAGCGTATCGCCACCTGCGGACACAGCTTCCATATCTTCACCTATCGTCAGGTCGCTGAGATGGCGCTCGCAGCAGGCCTCAAGCACCAACTCGCTGGCCTTTCGAGCATCGGCGGCTCCACATTGCAGAAGCATTGGGACGTGCCAGAGGACAAAAGCGCGGCCAAACAGGCGCTGAAGGCTGCGAAGGCCGATGTGCTCACGCTTTCGCCGATCTGGCTGCCTGACGAGGCCATCGAGCAGTTCGTGAAGCTCGGCATCGAACACAATCCCGCGCTACGCATCGCCGTACAGGAATACTGGATGCCGAATGACGAGTATGAACCCGTGTATCCGCTGCAAACCAAGAAGAAGGTCGATCACAACGCCACCGACCTCGTCAAGCTGCGCGATGCCACCACGCGCTACGCGAAGGACATCGAAGACTATGTCAAAGGCATCAATCAACGCCTCGGCAAGGACGCTGTCGTCATCGTGCCCGTCGGCTTGGCAGCGGTGACCCTGCGCGAAAAAATCGTCAAAGGCGAAGCCCCCGGCCTCAAAGCACAAGCCGATCTCTTCCGCGACAACTGGGGCCACGCCAACCCGCCGCTGCAAATCCTCTCCAGCTACTGCCACTTCGCCACCATCTACCGCCGCAGCCCGGCCGGACTTCCCGTACCCAGCGCTTTCAAGCTGCTCAAAGACATGAGCGCCGAGGACCAGGCGAAGCTCAACACCCTGCTCCAACAAATCGCCTGGGACACGGTGAGCACCCATCCGCTGGCGGGCGTGATGAAGCCGACGGCAGCCAAGTGAGTTCGTCGGCTACGACAACCATCGGCAGAAGCCATGCCCGATGACTTAACTTCTGGTCGCAGAAAATGATTTGTCACGCATTCAGGCTGGCGCGCAGCTACATGGACGGTCAGTTTGACAACGCATCACGCATTTCCCTCACCCATAATACCCAACGCAACACCACTATGATCAAGAAACTGCTCCTCGGCCTCGTCGCCGTCATCGCCATCATCCTCGTCGTCGCCTCCTTCCAGTCCGATGACATGAACGTCACCCGCTCCGCCACCATCGCCGCTGCCCCTGATGCGACCTTCAAAGTCGTGAACGACTTCCGCCAATGGGATGCGTGGTCGCCTTGGTCGAAGCTCGATCCCAACATGAAAAAGACTCTCGAAGGCCCGCCGGAAGGTGTCGGCGCGATCTACAAGTGGTCCGGCAACAACGAAGTCGGCGAAGGCAACACACGTCTCATCCTGAGCGAGCCCAGCACCAAAATCGGCATGAAACTGGAGTTCGTGCGCCCATTTGCAGGCAGCAGCGATGTAGAATTCACCTTCGCACCCGAAGGCAGCGGCACCAAGGTCACCTGGGCCATGCAGAGCAAGAAGCCCTTCCTCGGCAAAGTCATGGGCCTCTTCATGGACTGCGAAAAGATGTGCGGCGACCAGTTCAGCGAAGGTCTCGCGAATCTTGGCAAGGTCGCCGCCGCACCGAAGCCCTGATTTGTCATGCCCCTTCCATCTCTCATCGAATCCCCCTTGTCCGAGCGCGAACTCATCCTCGTCCGCGAAACCGACGTGCCGCGTGAAAAACTCTACGCCGGCTGGACGCAGCCGGAACTGCTCATGCAGTGGTTCACGCCGAAGCCGTGGATCACGACTTCATGTGAGATCAACCTCCGCCCCGGTGGCACTTGCAAAACGATCATGCGCAGCCCTGATGGCGAGGAATTCCCGAATGTCGGTGTCTTCCTCGAAATCGTGCCGAACGAAAAACTCGTCTTCACCGACGGCTACCTGCCAAACTGGGAGCCCAACCCGAATCCCTTCTTCACCGCCGTGCTCACCTGGGAAATGCTGCCCAGTGGCAACACCCGCTACACCGCCCGTGCCATGCACTGGACCCAGGAAGCCTGCGAAAAACACGCCGCCATGGGCTTCATGGAAGGCTGGGGTAAGGCGTTCGATCAACTCGTCGAACTCGTCAGCTAAGCTAACGCCATCTCACTCATTCTATTCGTCATCTGCCTGCGCTGGTCTGGCCGACAAGCCTGGAGCGCACTCGTTTCTGCCTGAAATATGCAGGGGAAGGTTGCGGTTGAGGAAACATGCCCACCCGCCGCACCTTCCTCACCACCACCGCCCTCACCGCCGCCACGCATGCGTTTGCGGCCCCAACGGACAACGACATAAAGATCGCGCTCATCGGTTGCGGCGGACGTGGCACCGGGGCGTGCAATCAGGCGCTGAGCGCGGGTTCTACAATCAAGCTGGTGGCTGTCGTCGATCCGCTCGAAGGCAAGGCGCAGGCGACGCTGGATATTCTGAAGGCGAAGCATGAGGGCCAAGTCGATGTACCGCCGGATCAGGTATTCACGAACTTCGAGGACTGGCAGAAGGCTTTTGCGCTGGCGGATGTGGTGCTCATCACCACACCGCCGGGACCGAGGCCATTTCTCTTTGAGCAGGCGATCAAGGCCGGAAAGCATGTGTTCATGGAGAAACCGGTCGCGGTGGATGCCGCAGGAGTGCGGCGTGTTCTGGCGGCCTCGGCGGAGGCGAAAACGAAGAAGCTGAATGTATGCGTGGGCTTTCAGCGTCGCTACCAGCCGAGTTATATCGACATGATCCAGCGCATCCACGCCGGTGAGATCGGTGATCTCGTCTATGGCCGCGTGTATTGGAATGGCACCTCGCGTCCTGGCTTCCCACGTCTGCCGGACGAAAGCGAGCTGCACTATCAGATTCGGAATTGGTACTTCTTCACCTGGATGAGCGGGGATCACATCCTGGAGCAGCACTGTCACAATCTGGATGTGGCGAACTGGGTGATGCAGGGCGTGATGCCCGTGCGTGCTGTCGGCCAGGGCGGCCGTCAGGTGCGTCGTGCGAAGGAGAACGGCACCATCTTCGACCACCACACCGTCGAGTTTGAATACGAAAGCGGCATGCGCATCCTCAGCCAATGCTGTCAGATCGGCGGCAAGTGTGCGCGTGAGGTGAGCGAGCACTTCCACGGCGCGAAAGGCGCGGCAGATCTCGCCAACGGCGGCAAATTCCTCCTCAACGGTCAGCCACCGGGCGGCAAACGCACGCGCAACAAAGAAGACCCGTATCAGCTCGAACACGACGCCTTGTTTGAAAACATCCGCACCGGCAAAGTCCGCAACGACGCCGATTACGCCGCGCACAGCACGCTGATGGGCGTCATGGGCCGCATGGCCACCTACACGGGCCAGGTCATCACCTGGGAGCAGGCGCTGAACTCGCAAGAGATGCTCGTGCCCGACAACCTCACCTGGAACACCGAGCCGCCCGTGAAACCCGATAACGAAGGCTGGTATCCCGTGGCGATTCCGGGGACGACACTGCCGCTTTGAAGCCAAAACCTGGACTTCTCACATGAAGTCTGCTGCGGCGCGGGGTTGTAGCGCGGAATTCCGATTCCGCGACGGCACCGACTCGGTATTGGAATACCGAGCTACAACAAAGGCGGCCGGCACGCGGTACACATTCACAAAGGCGTGTGAAAATGCAGCCTAACTGATGAGCAGCAAGCGCTGCTGCCCCCGCACCGGATCAGGCGCACGATGAATGCACGGCGGCACGGGGCAGCCATCATGCAGCGTGGCGACGCGCCAGAGGCAGCCGATGCCGAAGGAGTAGGGCTTCGCGTCGGGGAGCGGGGCGTAGTGCAGGTCGTAATAGTGGTCGTTCATCCATTCATGGAAGCCTTCGTCATCGGCACCGCCGTACACTTTGAGGAGCAACGCCCGCGTCCCCGGCACATCGACGCGGCGGATGGCTTGTTCATTGGGCAAACCCTCGGAAGAAGCCCCGTGGTAGGTGCAGAGCCAGGTATCCACCTCGGCGGTGGCACTATCGACATGGAAGGAGCAGACATCCGTGCGCACCGGGCCGGTTTCCTCGGGCTGCACATAGCCGTTGATGCCATTCAGCACGGGCTCGAGGCCTTGCTCGGTGAGCAGGTGATGATCCGCGAGCATCGCCTCGACGGCGGCCTTGCCCGCAGCGCTCAGCGGCAGTGCGCGCAGCATGCCGGCATCGAGAGTCGTGATCCCCTGCCCCAGGCCGAGCCTAGCCACGACCTCAGCGAAATCGCCGACCAGCGTGCGCGGCCAGCACAAGGCGTTCACCCCATCACTGAAAGGGGTGGCGATGAGTTCCGCAAAACTGCCGACCACGCTGACGCGAGGTTCGGACAAAAAGGCGGGTGAAGACATGGGCAGGAGAAAGCGGCTCTTTTTCGGCGTTCTGGTTTCGACATTCCTTCGTCATTCGGATTTGCTCTCGCGTCATTCTTTTTCTCCAGCCTGATGAACTCCACTCCCGCCAAATGGTACTCCGCCGTCACCCGCTACCAATGGCTCGTGCTCATCGTCGCGTCGCTCGGCTGGGTGTTCGATGCGTTTGAAGGCCAGATCTTCAACATCACACGCAAGGCGATGCTGGCAGAGATTTTACATCAGGCACCAGATTCGGCGGGCGTGAAGGAATGGGGTGACATCGTCCTCGGCTTCTTCCTTGTGGGCGGCACGCTCGGTGGCTGGATTTTTGGCATGCTGGCGGATCGCTGGGGCCGCAGTCCGACGATGATCGTCACGATCCTGTTCTACTCGATCTTTTCCGGCCTGACCTACTTCGCGACGGACCTGTGGCATGTCTGCATGCTGCGCTTCCTCGTGGCCATGGGAGTGGGCGGCGAATGGGCCGTGGCGGCAGCGCTGGTGGCCGAAGTGTTTCCCAAAGAGGCCCGGGCGCGTGCTTCCGGCATCTTCCATTCCACCAGCGTGCTCGCAACGTGGATGGCAGGCATCACGGGCATGTGGGTGGGCGCAAACTGGCGCTATGGCTATCTCATTGGGGTGATTCCGGCGCTGCTCACACTCTGGGTGCGGGCCTCGATCAAGGAGCCGGAGCGCCTGCAAGCGGCGCAGAAAACCATGGGTGATCGCGTGGGCAGTTTTCGTGAATTGTTCAGCCACCCGACATGGCGATTGCGTGCGTTGTGCGGCATGACGCTCGCCGCTGTCGGTCTCGGCACCTTTTGGGGCGTCACCGTGGCCGGGCAGGATTTGATGAGCCATCTGCTGACCAAACTCGGTTGGGACAAAGCCGACATCGAGACGGAGGCGAAGTTTGCCTATGGCATCGTGCAGGCCACCGGCGGCGGCTTGGGCATGCTGGCCTTCGGACCGATCTGCGAGCGCATCGGTCGCAAGCGCACCTTTTATCTCATGCAGGTGCTGTCGCTCATCGTGATCCCCATCGTCTGCTTCCTGCCGCAAACGCACTGGCAGATGCTCCTGGCGCTGCCGGTGATGGGATTCGTCACGCTGAGCATCCACGCCGGCTTCGCCGTGTATTTCCCGGAACTGTTCCCCGATCATCTGCGGGCCACCGGGGCCAGCTTCTGCTTCAACACCGGTCGCCTGCTCGCCGCGCCGATCTTGTTCACCTCCGGCAAGCTCAAAGCCGCATTCGATCTACCTGTGGCGATCACCATGCTCTCTGGCCTGTTTGTGATCGGAATCGCCGTGCTGTCTTTCCTACCAGAGACGAAGGGACAGGATTTGCCAGATGCCTGAAACAAGATTTTCAGCATTGCGGCTCCGGCTTTCATTCGTCATTCTGATTTGATTCGCTGTGCTCACCCTGCGGGCAACCTTTGGCTGTCTGTCTCGCTTTGCTCGGCTCGTCATTCGTCATTTGCGCAGCACCTCATGCCCATAGTCCAATTCACCGCGAACCTCGCCCGACAGACAGCGGCACCGACCTGTGAGGTCGCAGGCGAGACGGTGCGCGAGTGTTTGGACGCGGTGTTTGCGCTGCATCCAGCCCTGCGCAGTTATGTGCTGGATGACCAGGGCGCGGTGCGGAAGCATGTCGTCGTGTTTGTGGATGGCACGGTGATTTCGGATCGTATGCGGCTTTCAGACGCGGTGAGACCCGCGTCGGAGATCTTTGTCATGCAGGCACTTTCAGGAGGATGAAATCATGAGCACGAAATTGTATCTCGGTACACGCAAGGGGCTGATTCAAGTCGAGCGCGGCTCGAACGGCTGGGAAATCACGCGCACCTCGTTCCTCGGCGTGCCAGTGCCGATGCTGCTGCCGGACGCGCGGGATGGGCGATTGTTCGCAGCGGTCGAACATGGGCACTATGGCGGCAAACTGCACGCTTCGGGCGATGATGGAGCGACCTGGAACGAGATCGCGGTGCCGGTTTATCCAAACGGCGAGGAACCGGTGATCTGCGCCATGAGCCAGAAGCCGATTCCGCAGAGTTTGGAGAAAATTTGGGCGCTGGAGGCTGGCGGGAGCGATGAACCCGGCGTGCTGTGGTGCGGCACGGTGCCGGGAGCGTTGTTCAAATCCACCGACGGTGGCGCAAGCTGGCAAATCGTGGCGGACTTGTGGAACCGCCCAGAGAGGAAAGCATGGTTCGGCGGCGGCATGGACTGGCCGGGCATCCATTCCATCTGCGTCGATCCGCGTGACAGCCGTCATGTGACGCTCGCCATCTCTTGCGGTGGGGTGTGGGACACTCGTGATGGCGGCGGTTCCTGGCATCTGCTCGGCAAAGGTCTCGTGGCCGATTTCATGCCGCCGGGTGAGCAAGAAAACCCGAACATCCAGGACGCGCACCGTATCGCGTGCAGTGCGGCAAATCCCGATCACGTCTGGATGCAGCATCACAACGGCATCTTTCGCAGCACCGATGCCGCGAAGACCTGGGAGCGCATCACCACGGCGAATCCCTCCGATTTCGGCTTCGCCGTGGCCGTGCATCCGCAGGATCCACTCACCGCGTGGTTTGTCCCTGGTGCCAACGATGATCTGCGCGTGCCGGTGGACGCCTCGCTGTGCGTCATGCGCACCCGCGATGGCGGCAAGACCTTCGAAGCATTGCGCAACGGCCTGCCACAGCAGCATGCCTACCATCTCGTCTATCGCCATTGCCTCGACGTGACCAGTGATGGCCGCACGCTGGCCTTTGGCAGCACCACCGGCTCGGTGTGGCTCAGCGAAGATGGCGGTGACCACTGGCAGCGGCTCAGCGCCGACCTGCCGCCGGTTTACTGCGTGCGGTTTGGTTGAAGTCGGCTCAAACCAGCACCATTCGATCAAATCGAAGTCCATCGGTTGCCAAATGTGCGATCAACGTCGCA
The DNA here is from genome assembly GCF_046154365.1 of Prosthecobacter sp. Taxonomy (GTDB): domain Bacteria; phylum Verrucomicrobiota; class Verrucomicrobiia; order Verrucomicrobiales; family Verrucomicrobiaceae; genus Prosthecobacter. The sequence continues at coordinate 74,187 of NZ_JBJXFV010000114.1, read as the reverse complement.
TGCAGCGGCCCGTCCATGTGCTGGCCGACGTTGATGACCGTGGTGGGGCCGATTTGATCTTGCCACACGTCATTTTTGATCGGCGTGAAGTGATCGTGGCCGCAGACGACGAGTTTGGGCTGATGCTCCTCGATGGCATCACGCCACCACGGATGCCCTTCCACCACGGAGCCGGGCGAGGAGAGTCGCGTGCCGGTAGGTGGCTCGTGCATGATCCAGAGTTGCCGTGCAGCCTTACCGTGATCTTCCAGCAGGTATTTGAACCAATACTCATAATGCTCGCCACCGAGCGGCTGGCCTTCACTGAACGCCTCCTCCTGCCCCATCGCACACGGAAAGCCCACGACGCCGACATCACCGATCATGGCAAAGCTGCCGTTGAGGCGATGCGGAGCGCTGCCATGCAGTGACTTCCATGCATCACGGAACTCGAACCAGTTTTCATCCTCATGATTGCCGCGCACGAAGAGGATCGGCACCGTGATGGCATGCAATTCGACCGCACACTGCGTCGGCGTGAGCTGCCGCGTGCGACCGTACGGCAGCAGGCCGGTGCCGTGCAGGAAATCGCCACCGAGGATGATCGCGTCTGGCTTTGTCTCGGCTGAGAGGCGCGTCAAAGACTCATAAAGCACCGCCCGCTGATGGAGATCGGTGGCGATGAGGATGCGGGCAGGCATGTGCCTCACTGCCATTTGAATTCTCGCTTCGCAAGTGGCGCCGTCCTCGCTATACGCGACCACGATGAAAGTTTGCCTCACCACCGCCCTGCTCTTCTCCTTTTCACTGCATGCCGCCGACTCCAACTGGCCGCGCTTTCGCGGGCCGAATGGCTCCGGCGTGTCTGAAGCAGGTATGCCGCCAGTGGAGTTCGGGCCGCAGAAAAATGTGCGCTGGCAGGTCAAGGTGCCTGCGGGCCCTTCATCGCCCTGCGTGTGGGGCGAGCGGGTGTTTCTCACCGCGTTCGATGCTGGCAAGCTGTGGACACTTTGCTACGACCTGACGACTGGAAGCGAGCTGTGGCGGCGTGATGCGGGCACGGAGAAAATCGAGGCCTTTCTCGCCGGCCAGGGCAGTCCCGCTGCATCCACCGCAGCGACGGATGGCGAGCGTGTGGTGGTGTACTTCGGCTCCTGCGGGCTCATCGCGTATGATTTTGATGGCAAGGAGCTATGGCGGCACACGCTGCCCATCGCGGAGACGAACAACGACTTCGGCAGCGGCACCTCGCCGATCATTGCGGATGGCAAGGTCATCCTGGTGCGTGATTTGCGGCAAGATTCCACCGTGCTGGCGCTGGATGTGAAAACAGGGCAGCCGCTATGGAAGACGGCACGTCCAGGCATGGCCACCGGTTACTCGACGCCGATCGTTTGGGAGCATGACGACGTGAAGGAACTCATCGCCCCCGGCGGACTGGCGATGAAGGCCTATGATCTGGCCAGCGGCTCGGAACGCTGGCTGGTGCGCGACCTGCCCGCCGTGAACTGTGGCTCGGCGGTGGCGGGTGATGGCATGTTGTTCTTCGCCGGTTGGTCACCCGCAGGCGAAGACGCGCCGATGCCGGAGTTCAAACAACTGCTGGCGGCGGACGCGGATCGAGACGGCAAAATCTCGGAGCAGGAATCCGAGAAAACTTTCCTCAAAGGCTTCTTCCGCCCCAATGACACCGACAAGGACGGCTTCATCACGCAGTCGGAGTGGGACGCGCTGGTGGCGTATCTCAAAAGCGGCACCAACCGCCTGATCGCCGTAAAACCCGGCGGCAGCGGCGACATCACGGCCTCGCACATCGCCTGGGAAAAGAAAAAAGGCCTGCCCTATGTGCCGAGCGCGTTGCTGTATCGCGGCAGCCTCTTCATCGTGAAGGACGGCGGCCTCGCTTCGAGCTTTGATGCCAAAACTGGTGTTGCCAAGTATGAGCAGGAACGCATCGGCACCAGCGGCTCCTATTACGCCTCGCCCGTGGCCGCAAACGGCCACATCTACCTCGTCAACCTCGCCGGCAAAGCCACGACACTCGCCACTGGCGACAAACTCAACGTGGTGTGGAACAGCGACTTCAAAGAAAGCATCGCCGCCACGCCCGCCATCGCTGGTGACACGCTGCTGGTGCGCACGGCGACGAAGCTGTTCGCGTTCAAAAGCGGACCGTAGTCGAAACCATGCAGTCGAACGGATCAATGCAAGCTAGAGACACGTTCGCCAGAACTTTGAGTGATGCTCGCATTCTGGCGAATGCGCCGCGTGATCTTCCGCAGTGCTCCAGCCCACAGAATCTTTCCGCAGGTTCGAGGAACACGGATTAATACCGCAGAGGCAGGAACGCCGCAGAGTTCTGAATCATTTAATCAAACCCTTTGCGGCGTTCCAATCTCTGCGGTGTTGATTGAATCCGTGTCACCAGCTCTTCATGATTGTGTCCCTCATGACTGTACAAGCCAATGACAGAATCATTACGGACACAATCACCCGCCGGAACACATGCCTACGGAACACTTGCGGTGCCCAGCCCTCCGAATACAATTCGCGCATGAGCTACACTGAAATCCAGGCCCAAGCCACGCTGCTGCCACTCGCGGAGCGGATCGAACTGACGCGCTACCTCACCGCCCTCGAAACGGAAGATGAGCATCGCATGCTGCTCTCCCAACGGATGCGGGCCATGGATGCAGGCCGCTCCATTTCGCTGGATGCCTTCAAAGAAAAGCACCAGCAGCTCGAAGCTGAGGAGCGCTGAGTGAAGCCCTACAAGGTCATCCTCGACAGCGATCTCGCCGAGTCTCTCTGGCGACTGCCGGCACGATCCCGGCGCGAAATCATCGCCATCTTCGAGAAGCTGGCCGAGTACCCGCTTACGGGTGTCGAAGATCAAATCCGCGCCACAGACGGACGCCTGATCCAACGTGCCAAGTTCAACAAATGGCGTGTCTGCTTCTGGATCGATGGTCCCGTCGATGAACTGCGAATCGTGGAAGTGTCGCGAGCCAAATGACGGCGTCAGGCTCACTCGAAGTTCATCAGGTTTACACCATCTCCATCATCCGCTTCTTCTTCGGCTTGCCGGCGCTGACGAACTCCACATCCGCGGCCACGACTTTGTACTCGGGGCACATCGTGTCGCCGTCGCAGCCTTGGCCGGTGACGTTGTTCACCATGGCGTCGGGGAAGTGGAAGGTGGTGTAGAGGATGCCGGGTTTCACTTCGTCGGTGACGCGGGCTTCGAGTTCGACCTCACCACGGGCGCTGAAGAGGCGGACTTTGTCGCCGGTGCGGATGGATTTGCGCTGGGCGTCGGCGGGATTGAGGGAGAGATAGTCCTGCACGACGATCTCGCTGTTCCCGGTGCGGCGGGTCATGGTGCCGCAGTTGTAGTGCTCCAGGATGCGGCCGGTGGTGAGGATGAAGGGGAATTCGGCGCCGTTGGTCTTGAGCTCGGTGGATTCCTTCCAGTCAAAGTAATGAAAGTGGCCTTTGCCGCGACTGAACTGCTCCTGGTGCATGATCTGCGTGTCCACGCCGCCTTCTTTGACGGGCCATTGCTTGCCGTTGATGTCGAGGTTCTCCCAAGTGGCTCCTTTGAAGAACGGAACGATCTGCGCGATCTCGGCGAGTGCTCCGTCGGGCGTGTAATCGGGCTGCGGGAAGCCGAAGCGCTGCAAAATCTCGGTCATGATGACGCCGTCGGGCTTGGTGCCTTCGAGGGGCTTCACCACGGCGTTCACGCGCTGCACACGGCGCTCGGCATTGGTGAAGGTGCCGCTTTTTTCGAGGAAGGATGACGCGGGCAGGATGACGCTGGCGTACTTGGCAGTCTCGGTCATGAAGATCTCCTGCACGACGAGGAACTCCAGGCTTTCCATCGCGTGGCGGACGTGATGAGCGTCGGGATCGGTCTGCACGACGTCTTCGCCCATGAGCCAGAGGGCCTTCAGTTTGCCCGCGATGGCGGCGTCAAACATCTGCGGGATTTTCCAACCGGGCTCAGTGGGCGAGGGCACGCCGTAGAAGTCTTTGTAGCGCTGCTGCACGGCGACATCGTCCATTTCATAGTAGCCTGCGCCTTGATGCGGCTGGCAGCCCATGTCGGCGGCTCCTTGCACGTTGTTTTGACCGCGCAGCGGATTCACGCCGACGCCGGGACGACCGATGTTGCCGGTCATCATGGCGAGATTCGAGATCAGCATGACCGTTTTGGCTCCCTGCTCGTGTTCCGTGACGCCGAGGCCATGGAAGCTCATGGCGGCCTCTGCGCTGGCGTATTCGATAGCGGCGGCGCGGACAGCTTCCAGCTCCACGCCGGTGATTTTGGCCAGTTCGTCCAAATCTAGCGCACGCAGGCCGGTTTCAAATTCATCCCAGTTTTCGCAGCGCTTACGCACGAACTCGGTTTTGACCAAGCCGGCATCGAGGATGCAACGCGCGAACATATTCAGCAGCGCCACGTTCGTGCCGGGACGGAGCTGGAGGTGATGCTTGGCATACGGTACGAGCTCGATCTTGCGCGGATCGATCACGATGAGCGGCGTGCCTTTCATGATATGCTGCTTCAGGCGTGCGCCGGTGACGGGATGTCCTTCGGTCGGGTTCGCGCCGATGACCATGACGCAGCGTGTGTGCTCGATGTCCTCGTAGGAATTCGTGGCTGCGCCGGTGCCAAAGCTCTTCTGCATGCCCCAAGCGGTCGGCGAATGGCAGACGCGGGCACAGCAGTCGATGTTGTTCGTGCCGATCACTTGGCGGATGAATTTCTGCATGAGGTAGTTCTCCTCATTGGTGCAGCGTGCGGAAGAAATGCCCGCCACCGCGTTGCCACCGTGCTCCGCTTTGATGCGGGTCAAATTCGCCACGATGTGATCATACGCCTCATCCCAAGTCGATTCCTTGAAGGAGCCATCCGCCTGCTTGATGAGCGGCTTGCGCAGGCGATCGCGATGATTGTAGAATTTGAAGGCGTAGCGGCCTTTGAGGCAGGTGTGGGCGTGATTCACCTCCGCATCGACCGGCGCTTGGATGGAGAGCACTTGGTCGCCCTTTGTCGCCACATTGAGATTGCAGCCCACGCCACAGTAGGTGCAGATGGTGCGCGTTTTCTTCGTCGCCTCGATGGATTTGGAGAAGAACTTGTCACTGATGGCCGAGGTCGGGCAAGCCTGGGCACAGGCACCGCAGGACACGCACTCCGAGTCTTCAAAGGACTGGTCGAGGCCCTTGATGATCTTCGCGTTGAAGCCGCGACCGTGCATCGAGAGCACATGCTGCCCCTGGATTTCATCACAAGCACGCACGCAGCGGGAGCAGTTGATGCACTTCGCGAGTTCCGAAGTCATGTAAGCATGCGAGTGGTCCTTCGGCCGATCCAGATGATTCGCCCCCGCTGGATAACGCACCCCCCGGATGCCCACCTTCGCTGCCACGGTTTGCAGTTCGCAGTTGCCGCTCACCTCACACGTCAGGCAGTCCAGCGGATGGTCCGTGAGCACCAGCTCAACGATGTTTTTGCGCAGCTTCCGCACCTTCGGGGACTCGGTGAACACATGCATGCCCGCCGCCAAAGGCGTGTGGCAGCTCGCCACGACACGACGCGGCCCATCGGCCTGCAAAGCGACCTCGACGCTGCAAACACGGCAGGCGCCATACGGCTCAAGTTGCGGCGCATCACACAGCGTCGGCACAAAGCCGCGACCTTTGTGACGGTCGATGAAGTTGAGCAGGGTGTCGTCGGAGTCGAAGCGGTAGGGTTCGCCGTCGATGAAGGCAGTGAAGGTGGAGAGGTCTTGGACCATGGTGATTAAACGTTAAGTTGGGTGTGTTTCTGGCGGAAGGACGGAGAGCACGAAGTTGTAGATGCGACGGGCGGCGGCGAGGGCTTCGGTGAATTCTTCACGAGTAGGATTTAGCGGCGCGAAGTCGTCCGGGTAGCGAAACATGAATGCGAGTGGCGAAAGCAGAGCGGCCTCCGTTCTCCACTGTTGGAAGCTGGGATTGACGGCTGAGCACATCGGCAGCAGCAAAACCAAGCTGTGTGTCTTGGGAAAGCTCACGGCATGGGCCAGGAGAAAGCCTTTGAGCGCCTTTTCAGCTGCTTGCTGGCAGTGATAGACGCATGTGTCCAGCGCCTCATCATCACCCACGCTACCCCTCTCGGCAGCGAGTAAATCGTGAGATGCTTTGATCAGCCAACGTCGGGCAGAATCAATCGTGGCCTGATCCATAGAGCAGCCTCCCCTCATGCACAATTTTATAGCCCAGCGACGCTTTCACATGCCGGAAGCGCTCAAACTCAGGTTTGGTTGGCACCAGGATGTCCGCCGCCATGGGTATATCAAAAACACTCATCTGCGCTCGTTGAGCACGCCGTAAGGGTGTCTCCTCGCTCGCAGGGACCACGACCGCGAAATCCAAATCGCTATCCGGCGTCGGCTCACCCCACGCATATGACCCAAACAACCACACCTGCTCGGGATGAAACTCCTCCACCAAGCGCCGAGTCGCCTCTGCGATGGCAGGCTGCGCCTTCTCGCGCAGCGAGTTCGCAGTGACGGTGCTGTCAGTGGCGGTGACCATGAGAAAAATCAGTTTAGAGACACGATCCACCACCGGGGAGACGTTTGCGCAGAAAATTCATGCGTTTTTCGACGGGCATGGCGAGGCGACGGCGGATGAGATCAGTGAGGTGATGGTCGCTTTCGACTTTGAGAGCGGCGAGGACTTCCTGCCGTGTCGGACGGCGGTTTTTTTGCGGAACTGGCTTGGCTTTGCTCATGCAGGGTGCGTTGGAGGACCTCCATCACGGCGACATCACGCGGACGGGCGGCGGCTTGCTTGCTGGCGACAATATCCGCCAACGAGGCGAGCAGCAATGGTGCATTTTCAACGATGACTCGTGCCGCACGCGAGCGCAGGCTATTAAAGGATTTCACGCCATCGACTACGGGCATGAAATCCACCTGAAGACCCAGATCGTCGTCCACCATGCGATAGAGCTTCGAAACGGGGTAGTAGGGACGCAGGATCACCGCTTTGAGTTCCTTCGCCACGGCCTTGAGCTTGCGCATGTTCACCGGCGTGTCGCGAAACATGAAATCGAAGTCGATGGTGGTCACCGGCGCACCGTGGATAGCCGCACCCGCGTTGCCGATGAGAATAGCCTCAAGACCATGCTTCTGCATGGCTTGCAGGACTGCTCGCAGTAAAGGGGTAGCGCTCATTGTGAGCCGCCGGGCTTACGCCGGTTTCACAGGCTCCGCAGGCTTTTTCTCCTCCTCGTCGCCGTTGGCCTGTCCCTTCTGCACACGGGCATCTTTCCATGCGGCGATCATGGATTTGCCGGTGGCGGTCTTGCCGAATTGCAGGATCAGGCCGTCGAGCTCCTTGAACTTCTTCTCCACTAGGGCAAAGGCCGGGCGGAAGCCCTTGGTCAGCGCCTTGCGCACGCTCTGCGCCACGCCGGGCTCGTTGACGATCTCCCAATAGTCCTTCCGCTCCTTCGTCAGCTCCGTCACGGCCCCGGCGGTGATGCCGTAGTCCAGCGCTTTCGCCGCATTCGGGCCACCCACCACCGTCGCCGCCAAGTCGATCACGCGCTGGGATTTGGTCAGCAGTTGCTGGTCCCGCAGGCCCTGCCAGGAGGATTTGGCGAAGTCCACCTCACCGGCCTCGGTCTCCTGCTTCTGGTCATTGAACCAGCTCAGCAGCGCCTGCGCCACCACGAAGGCCGCGTCCTCCAGTTCGGCTTCCTCGCGGTCCTTTTCATCGGCCACACCGCCCAGGCCGGCCTCCTGCTTTTTCGCCGCATCTTCCAGCGCCGCCGCCATGCTGGTCGCCTCATCATGCTTGGTGGTGAAAATCACCGGTGCCTTGTCCTTCCACAGCACCACATGCTCAGCCAGATCGAGCACACCCAGGGAGCGATTAAAAGCCTTCAAACGGAGATCGAGTTCGATATTCATAAGGGCGCAAATTTAAAATAATCGCCTCCTTTTCGGCAACAGCTTTTTTCATCCCCGTCGAAAAATGTCCTCAGGCCCAGGTGACCCTGCGGGCGCTGATCAGGCAGGGAAGAGTGACAAAATCATGGGCAGGGTAAAATCACGTTCCAGCTTCTCCCACCCGGCACCGCGCCCCATGATTTCACCCTCCATGATTTTGTCCTTCCCATCTGGATCGACCTCAGGACACCCTGCGCACCGGTTTGGACGTTCTGTGTGGCGATCTGGAACTTCTGCGCACCGGTTTGGACGACCTGCGTGGCGGTTTGGGCGTTCTGCGGACCAGTTTGGACGATCTGCGCAACGGTTTGGACGCTCGGCGTGGCGATTTGGAACTCCTGCGCACCGGTTTAGACGCTCTGCGTGGCGGTTTGGGCGACCTGCGGAACGGTTTGGACGTTCTGCGTGGCGGTTTGGACATTCTGCGCACCGATTTGGAACTCCTGCGCCCCTGTTTGGACCTTCTGCGTGGTGATTTAGACCTTCTGCGGGTCGATTTGGGACTTCTGCATGGCAGTTTGGACGTTCTGCGCAGCGGTTTGGGCCTTCTGAGCGGTCATTTGGCCTTTCGGTGCCACGATTTGGGCGTATTGCGTGCGGATTTGGAACTACAGTACCGTGTACTCGAGGGATAAAGTGATTTCCATTGCCAAATCATACGTGTTTGACCAAAATCCGCACAAAATTCAATTCTTACAATACTTAACCGGCCTCCAAACTCGAGAGACAGAATTCACCAGCGCGTTCATAGAAAAAATGGCACCTCCTCATAAAACCAACGGCTTCGAACATGGCCACGCGTTGTTGATTGGAGTCAGCAAAACAAGCCTGCCAAAATTTTCAGAATTGAGCGGTGCGAGGAACGATGTGGGAACGCTGGCCCATCACCTAGTTGATCCTGCCAGAGGTGCCTACCGCAAGAAGCAGGTAGCGGTGCTGAAGGAAAGCAGCCGCAAAGAGCAACAACCGACTCGTGAAAACATCACCAAGGAGTTGCAACGTCTTGCAATCGCTACAAAACCACAGGCTAAAGAGCGCACGGTATGGATTCATTTTTCGGGCCACGGCTTTACTCGCGATGGGCAGGAGTATCTGGTTACGGCAGACGCCCAAAAAGCCGATGATGCCGCCATGCCAATGACGGAATTCATGGCGGAGGTGGCGAAAATACCAGCCGCCAGGAAAATTCTCTGTTTTGACTGCTGCCGTTCTGAAATGGCACAAGCGCGTACTTCTGGTGCTGAGCCAGCCATGGGCGGGCCAACCGAGGAGCAGTTGAAAAATCTGGCCCGTGGCAGCGGGACTTTGATTCTCTATGCCACCAGCCCCAAAGAGGCCGCGTGGGAGGATGCGCGTGGCAAGAAAGGGGCGTTGGGACTGTTGACACAGGCGGTGGTGGAGGCCACTTGCGGCGGTGATGACATCCAGGTGGCAGAAGATGATGATGGGCTGCTAAGTTGCTTTGCGTTTTGTGACTATGTAACCAAAAGAGTGCCCAAACTCGCCCAAGACGCGGAGGTGATTCAGACCCCGCAACTGGAAATCAATGGAGGACGCTTCTCCATTTGTTATTACAATGGTGGTGGCAAGAAAGAGCGGGGGGCTGTTCCAGAATTGACCCCGGAAAACATTGCCCTATGGGGGGAGCAGGATGATGCCGATGGGCTTGCTTCGACCAAGTCACAAAAAGATCAGCGAGTGCATCCCATTTGCCTGACTGGCGGCGGCGGCCAATATGCCATCCGCGTGCGGACAGACGGCACCCTAGCCGGGCCGTATTACGAGGGCACATATGGCTGTGTCATCGGCCTGTATGAGGTCAATCCTGACACAGGGGGGTTCAAGGATACAGCAAATGCAAGCCACCAACCGAAGCAGCCTGCTGCGGCCCTGAAGCTGCCGATCATGCTGGCGGACAGCCTCGTCGAAAACGAGCACATCGCGGATGTGTTATATAAGGAACTGGCTTGCATGACGCAGGCGAAGCCGCACATCCAAAGCACTGATTGCCTGCTCAAACCCCAGGATGGTGCCACGGCCGCAGGCAAAATGCAGATGGGGCAACTGCCCCAAAACGGTAGCGTGCTGTTTGTGACGTTTTCGCGTGAAGGCCCTCCACGCATCGTGGCAATAAAACCAAACTGGACCGCACAAAAAGAGGCTGATGCCAGATTCATCGTCTTTCCCTCTGGCGGAAGTTGGTCGGCACTGAAAACCAAGGCCGCAGGCCAGCCGGAGGATGCGACACAACCGTCTAAACCAGATGAAAAAACCGTTTGGAGCCTGGAGAGTGTCACCGATGAAGGCAACGAGACGTGGCCGCAGCATACCAAACTGCTCGGGGCGATAAAAGCCAACGGTGGCTGGGCCGAGTTGGAAAAAATTGCCCGTGATGGCAACCGTGAGTTTGCCACGATCGTAGTCGAACCGGAGGAGCGGCGGGATTCCAAGCGCAGCACGCTCAACGATGCTGCGCGCGCGGAGCGGACCGACAACCGTTGGTTTGTGGGTCTGCCGAGTGTTTTGGTGGAATGGTGCCCGTCGTCACTACAGCAGTTGATAGCCAAAAGCCACAGCGCTAGTGGAACCGGGCAGCCTGACTCGTTTCGGCATTGGTCCTTCGCGCAGCATGGCGAGTTGTGGCATCGCATGAGCACGGCACTGAGCAAGCTGCACACGCTGGGCATATTGCATGGGGACATCCGGCCCGCGAACATTTTTTGTGAGAAAGAAGACTCCAGCGACCCTAAACACTACAAACTGGGGGATTATGGCGGCTTTGGGCAGGCACCAGTCGCGGCCACTGCCACCACCGCAAAGTTTGAGATGTCGTTGGGCATTCCGCTGGCCAACCACCGGGACACCCCATTCTACGCTTCGGAGCGTGGCCAGGGCGAAGACTGTGAGGAGGCGGACGTGGCGTATGTTTATCCCGCAGTGCCCGAAGCGGAGGCCGACAGCGACTGGATCATCCGCCTGGGCTGGGACAATGAGCTGGGCAAAGCCGCAGACCTAGCGCAACAGACGCGTGAGTTGCTAGCAACTACCCATCATGCGCCTGCCGCAGATTTCCGCCCTGGGGATTACCTCCACATCCGCGGTCTGCTGTTCAAAATCAAAGCGGCGGTCCGCTGCCAGGGGGATCAAAGCATGGCGTTCTGCTGCGACCACAAGTTTTTCAAAGTGCTGTTCAACCGCGTGCCTGAACCTGGCGATGGTGGTGCATTTCTACGGGAGCCGCGCCTCGCGATCCCGCGCTACACCCACCACCGGCAGTGGAGCACGGCCACGGATGTTTATTCCCTGGGGGGTACTGATGCTCTACACGGTTTTTTTCAGCGGTACTAAAGACTCATCTGCACGTTCTGAGCGTAATTTTCGTTCCCTCTGCCGCTGCATCACGGATGTGCATTATTGTCGGGCGTTTTGGAATGAGCTGGCGGAGGTCTTTGCCAGATTGGGGGCGCTACTCCCTAATCGAGAGGAGGCACGGCACGTCACTCCGAGCGAACTGGCGTCCACGCCGATGAGTGAGCTGGAGCGGACCACCGCACCTACCAGCAAGGACAGCACCAACGGTTCTATCACTAGGGCGCTGCAACGGTCCGAGACGGTGAAGCTCAGCCTAGCGGGCTATTGCTGTGCGCTTGCGACGGACATCGTCCGCGTGACCCCGCATGCCCGGGTGGTGCTCGAAAGCCTGGACTGGAATGCGGCAGAGTTTGTGGTGGTTTTTTATCACGCGCTGGCCTGCCTGCACCGCCAGGAGGATCTAAGTTCCTGCCCTGGGGAGGAGTTCCAGATCAGCGGCAAGTCGCTGCCTTACTGCAAGAATCGAATTGATGGGCAGTCCGGGGCCGCGCGACTGCGTGATGATCTAACCTGGAGTGCGACGGTGAACCTTGAGGACAAGCTGGCTAACTGCACGTTCCGGAAATTGTTCACCGATGAGAACGAATACACAAGTGCCATGCAAGAGGCCGTCTATGACAATCACTCTGACATTGCCTTCCGGCGGCAATTTCCTATCCTCAAAAATGCGCTCCAAGGAGGCGTGAATCTCGATGGTGTGCTGGCCAAAGGCACTGAAAACCGCCTGACAAGCGAGCTGACCGAACGTCTGCAAGAGGTACAAGCCCTGGAACACGCAGGGCGTGAGTTGCTGGCGTGGCTGCCTGGCAAAGCACCCACGAACCAACCCATAACCATGCGCGGTGAATCTCAAGACGCCAGTACTCCGGCTTTCTCATCAGCTCCGACAACCCCTGCGTAACATGGATACCCAGCCACAGACTCCCATCTCAGCCGTTGCCCAGGCGCTGCATCAGGCCAAAAAAGTCGTCCAGGGATTTTATTTGGTGGGGAGCCCTCTGGTCTTATGCACGGGAACGCTGGGGGGGTTGTATTACCAGGAAAGAGAGGCACACCGGACTGACGCTGAGCAGCTGCAGCAGTTGACAGCGGCTGCCGCAGCGTCGGCGCAGCAGTTAAATAGACAACTTGCCGAATTGAACCAATTGCTCACCGGGAATGCGGACTCCCACCCGGACTTGGCCGCTGCCCTTGCGGCAGGAAAGGTGCTGTTAAAGCCGCAAGATGGATCGTCTGCGGCCAGTTTCCAGGCGCTCGTCGCGGATTTGGCGCAAGTAAGAACGACGCTTGCAACCCAGCGGCCATTGCTGGCTTGGACGGCCAGCTTTGCCACCACATTAGCTGATGCCAATGTTGACACGCTGCGCACGGCAGTCTCTGCCGGTGAGCCGGAGAACTTGCTGGCGAATGCGGCTGGCGGAACGGACGCCCCGCCGACTCTTGCAGGATTGAACACGGCTTGGCAAACACTCTTGTCAGCCTGGCGTAAAGACATTGCGGCAGGCGTGGTCGCGCAGCAGCAACGCATGCTGTTATTCAAGCAACGTGAGGCGCAGGAGCTGCTGGTGGGTGCCTGGATGCCGCTGGCAGCGGGGGTCAAAGTAGCAGGCAGTGGCAAAATAGCGGATGCTGCTCTTTGGCAGGCCATCACCCAGCAAATGGCGCAACAGATCGCTGAGTTTGCGCCGCCCAAAGATACCCCAGGCTCGCGCCTCAAACTGCTTGTGTGGTGGACCGGGCAGACAGGCAATCTAACCAGCAGCTTTAAAGAGGAGCTGACGGCATTGGCTAAGATCAAACCCAGCGCGGCCTTGACTGTCAGCCTGCTGAGTGTCGAAGACAAGCCCACGTTGGCGCAGAGCCTGGGGAACCTGCTGCCGCTGTTTGAGCAGCCGGGTTATGCCTATATTCTCACCGGCAAACCGCTCCCACCCCCGCCCAATTCAAACAACACCCCTAAACCATGAAACTCGACTCGGTTCGTGAACTCAAACTCCTCTGGCAGGAAAAGATCATCGCCTCGGCTGAGCAACGCAACCGCTCGCCCATAGCTGCCCGCAGCCTGGCGACAGCCATTCATACGCGGAGCCTAGCGCTGGGTGTCTCGCAGGCAACCAAGCAGGACTATAAGCTGGCCATCCGCGTGCAGCAACGCTCACTGCTGGAGAGCCAGGAGGTAAAAGAACTCGCGAAGCGCAGCCGTCAAGAAGTGGACATTCGGTATGTCGGCCGGATCGGACGGCGGACGCTGCCTTGGCAGATGACACGCAAGCGCCCGTTGCAAATCGGTGCGTCAGTCGGGCATTTCAAAGTCACGGCTGGAACACTTGGGTGCTTTGTTCGTCCATCAGGCGGCGGGCCACTGCTGCTGTTGTCGAACAACCATGTCCTCGCGAATGAAAATCATGCCAAGAAGGGAGATGCCATCGTGCAGCCGGGTATTTATGATGGCGGAGATGTACCAAAAGATGTGATCGGCACGCTGTGGCGTTTTAAGCGGCTCAAAAAGTCTGGCAGCAACCAGGTGGATGCGGCCGTGGCGTCCCTCCAGGATGATGTCCAAGTCAAACACACGCTGTACCGGCCCGGCAAAAAACTCAAGGGACTGGGAGAGGAATGGGTCGAGGTGGGAAATGTTGTCTGGAAGAATGGGCGAACCACCCAGGTAACGCAGGGGCGCGTGACAGCTTTTGAAATGGACAACGTTGTCGTGGATTTCAGTGATGGAGCCATCCGGTTTGACAATCAGATTGAAATCGAAGGGGCTGACAAGCATGCCTTTAGTGACGGTGGCGACAGCGGCTCGTTGATTGTCGGAGAAGATCACTTGGCTCTGGCACTGCTGTTTGCCGGTTCAGACAGCGGTGGCAGCAACCAGCAGGGCTTGACCTATGCTAACCCGATCCACACGGTGCTCAAGGCACTCGACATAGAACTCGCGTTGGACTAGAGTAAACCTCGTGAACAGCAAACCCCTCAGCATCAAAGAGGCCCGCATCGCCAAAGAGCAGGTGGTGAAGCTCTTGAAACGCCTGCGCTGCCCAGCCGCCGTAGGGCTGACCAAGCATCAGGGTGAGATGGCGGTGAAAGTGAATTTTGAATCTACCCAGCGCAGCCAACCTTTGCCTGAGACCATCCTGGGGGTGGCAGTCCTCAGCGAAGTCGTGGGTAACATACGCTCTCAACCGAAGGCTGCGAGAGGATCACCGGCGGCTCACGCTTTGAAGTAGCCCTTCAACTCCCCATCGAAGTGCTCCAGCGCGTTCTTGATCGGCAGCGGGACGCCGCCGCCGAGGGCGCAGAGGCTGGTTTGCTCCATCGTGTCGAGCAGATCGGTGATGAGTTCGCGGTCGATCTTGTAGCTGGCATCGCTGCGGGCTTTGGCGATCAACTCTTTGCCGCGGGTGCTGCCGAGGCGGCATGGGAAGCATTTGCCGCAGCTTTCGTCGGCGGTGAATTGGAAGAGGTGCTGGATGTACTCGATCATCGGCATGCTCTCCGGGATGCTGACGACGCCGGCGTGGCCGAGGAGGAAGCCAGCTTTTTTGAAGCTCTCGAAATCGACGGTGAGCTGGGCGATGTGGCTCATGGGGACGATGCCGCCGAGTGGGCCGCCGATCTGGATGGCTTTGATCTTCGACTTAAAGCCACCGGCGAGGTCGATGACAGTTTGCAGTGGCGTGCCCATGGCGACTTCGTAGATGCCGGGTTTCACGAAATGGGAGTCGAGCGAGAGCAGTTTGGGGCCGCTGGACTGCGGCGTGCCGATCTGCGCGTAGGCTTTGCCACCTTGGGAAAGGATGGCGTGGATGTTGGAGAAGGTCTCGACGTTGTTGACGATGGTGGGCTTGCGGAAGAGGCCTTCGATGGTGGGGAAAGGCGGGCGGGTGCGTACTTCGGGGCGCTGGCCTTCGAGACTGGCGAGCAGGGCGGTTTCCTCGCCACAGATGTAAGCCCCGGCACCTTTGATGGACTTCAGCATGAAGTTGAAGCCGGTGCCGAGAATGTTCTGGCCGAGCAATCCGGCGGCGCGGAGGTCTTCGATGGCCTGGTTCACAATGGTGACGCTATCGGGATACTCGGCGCGGATGTAGAGGATGCCGTTCTCGGCACCGGCGAACCAACCGGCGACCATCATGCCGAGCAGGACGCTGTGCGGCTGCTTCTCCATGAGGTATTTGTCGATGTAGGCACCGGGATCGCCTTCATCGGCATTGCAGACGATGTATTTCACCGCGCCTTCCGCCGCACGGCAGCTCGACCATTTGAAATGCAGCGGGAAACCCGCACCGCCACGACCACGCAGGCCGCTGTCCTTCAATTCGGCACTCAGCGCATCGCGTGTGCCCTCGGTGATGAGTTTTTTGAAGGGCGCGTAGTAGTCCTCGATGCCTTTGAACTCAGCGGTCAAAATCGCGGGCTGGAGGTGCGAGACGACGGCGTAGCGGTCTTCGGAGTCGCCGCTGCCGGTTTTGAAAAGGTCGCTCAACGCGGCGTCGCTCTGGCCGGAGTAATTCTTGCCTTGGAATTGCAGCGCACCGCCCTCATGGCAGCGGCCCAGGCAGCAGATGTGGCCGATCTCGTCTTTTTTGAAATGGCCTTCGAGCGTGTGATGCAGCTTGTCCTGTGTGCCCGCGCAAAGACAGGCGCTGCCGTTACAGACGAAGACTTTTTTGCCTTCGTTTTCCTTCTTCAGAAAGTCGTAGAACGAAACGGCCCCCAGCGTCACCGCATCGCCAAAGAGGTGATCCGTGCCCATCTGGCGGACGACATCATTTTTCTCGGCGGTGCCTGCCTTGTCGGCGGCATCGACCATGCGTTCGAAGACGTTTTTTTCGACGCCTTTGCGGAAGGAGAGAGCACTGAGGTTTTTGGACATGGCTGGAAGGTCCCCAGATTAACGGGCAAATGCGCGGCTGCACTCGCGAAAGTAACGATTATACCGCCTCGACGATGATCTTTTCGCCCCGCACCTCGCGCACGCGGATGGCGGTGCCGCTTTGGACATAACCGCCCTCGACCATCGCCTCGACCAGCCGCCCACCGATTTCGATGGTGCCATAAGGCCGCAGCGCACTGCGGGCGGTGCCGCTGTCGCCTACACTGGCGCGTGCGGCGTCACGCATGGACGGGGTGTCCTCCAGCGTGCCTCCGGCGGAGGATTGCAGCACCAAGGCGCGGAAGGGCCGCAATTCGGGCATCCACAGCACGAGCAGCGTGATGATGATGGCCGCGCCGCTGACGCCGAGGGTGAAGTTACGGATGCCGACGGCATACGTGGCAAAGTTGAAGCTGATACCGCCGCTGGCAGGCACCTCACCGCTAGGTGGAGCGACTTCCCAGCCGGACATGGCATACACGAGCGCCACCATCACACAGAGGAAACCCAGCACACCTGGGAGAATCGTTCCCGGCGCGGCGAGCAGTTCCACACCGATTAACACGATGCCGAGGATGAAAATGGCCGCCACGACCATGGTCTCCTGCCCTGCCAGACTGCCGGCAACGTAGTGACCGAAGAAAAATAACGCGAAGGCTCCAATCGCGACGAAACCCGGCAGGCCGAAGCCCGGTGTCTGCATTTCGAGATAACCACCCGCCAGTCCGATGATAATCAGGATCGAGGCATACCGCGTGACCCAGATGGCGATCATTTCAAAGCCGGTCGGCTCAGCGGTGATGACTTCGCCTTTCAAGGACTCGCGCTGCTTGATTTCGTCGATGCTTTTGACGATGCCCTTGGCCAGCAGCGGCTTGCCATTGATCAGCATGGTCGCCTGCTCGGAGTCGAGTGTGACGATCTCACCCTTGGGGATGATGATCTGACCGTTGATGGTGAGGCCGCGGTCCATGTCGATCATGCCTTCGATGATGCGCACATCGTGGCCTTTCTCGCGCACCACGGTGCGTGCCATGCCCATGAAGGCGGAGTTGTTCTTCGCTCGTTCGGCCTGCGCCAGTGGCGTGCCATCGCCTGAAACCGGGGTGGAGGCACCGATGGCGCTGGCGGGAGCCATGTAGATCGTATCCGTCGCCATCGCGATCATGGCACCGGCGGAAATGGCCCGGGTGTTGACGAAGGCATAGCTACGGGTCTTGAGATTTTGTAGATCCTTCATCATCAGGGAGATCGTGTCCCATGCCAGACCACCGGGCGTGTCGAGTTCAAAGATCACCGCTTCCGCACCTTGATCGTTGCAGAGATTCAGTGTGCGCTTCATGAATTCAAAGCGTGCGGGAATGATCAAGTCATCCTCGCCGACGGGGATGACGATCACCTTGTCCTTGTAGCTTTGATCACGAGCGATCACGGGTGTTTTGACCTCGGGTTTGGCCGCCGTTTTGGTCGCTGGCTTTGCTTCGACCACTGTTTCGTTGAGCTTCTCAAGCCAGGCCGCATTCAAATTAACGAGTGTGCCAGCCGGTGTGGCGGACTTCGCCAGCGCCTCGACATCGGCGATGATCGCGCGGGCCAGCAACGGCTTGCCATCGACCGACTGCACGGCGGCATCGGCATCCAGCAGCAGCAGCTCGCCTTTTTCTGCCAGTGCGGTCGCGCCCAGTGACAAACCCTTCTCACGATCAACGAATGCATCCGCAATCTCCGGGCGATGCCCCTTCAGCTTGCACAGGCTGCGTGCTCCGGCCTTCAGCACCGCGAGTGATTCTGCCAGCAGCGTGTCCTGCGCTTTTTGCGAGAGCGATTCATCTGCCTGCACCTTCGGCGGCGCGGCGCCGATGCGTGAACCGGGTGCCATCCAAATTTCATCGCATGCCAGCGCGAGAAGCGCGCCGCCACCGATGGCCGACGTGTTCACGAACGCCCGTGTTTTGACTTTGAGCCGGGCCATTTCCTCCGCCAGTGGCAGCGCGAGCTGCGCATGGCTTTGCGTGACGTGAATGTCGAGAATCAGGCCCGAAGCGCCCTGCTTGATGGCTTCGTCAATCCACAGCCGCAACTCGCGCCAGCGGCGCATGTCCTCAATGTCTGAATCGGTGATGCCCACACGTGCCAGTTTGCCCGTCAGCGCAGGTTCGGCCGCGTTTACGGAAAACAAGGTCAGGGTGATCAACAGGAGGTGGCGAAGCAATTGCATGCCTGAGATTACGTGCGTGATCGCCGCCCCGCAACCGCCGCAGTTCACGCTTTCTTTTTGAAGATCAGCCCCCAGACAAACATCAGCAGCAGCGCCCCACCCACAGCGGTGGCGATGCCTTTGATGCTGAACTCGCCAGCCACACCCCAGCCGATGAGACTGCCGAGCTTGCCGCCAATGACGCTGCCGATGATGCCCAGAAGCACCGTGGTGATGGGATTGATACCCTGCCTACCGGGCATGATGAGCTTGGCAATGATGCCGGCGACAAAACCGAGGGCGGACCAAATGAGAATAGCTTGGAGTGACATAAGAGCCGCATGCTACGGAAAAATGCGGTGTGTCGTCAATCTCATTTCTTGGCGGCCTGCTGCCACGCCTGCCACCCGCCTTTGAGCACAAAGGCGTTCTCAATGGGCAGTGTCTGCTTGAGGCGTTCAAGGACGTGGCGGCTGGCATCACATTTGGCGGCGCTGCAATACACGATGATGGGCTTGGTGTTGGCTTGCAGCGTGTCGAGGTAATTGAAGAGCTGCTGGTCGAAACCCTGCTCATTGAGCAGGAGAGCGCCGGGGATGTGTGCGGCGTCGAACTGTTCCTGAATGCGGGCGTCGATCCATAGGACATCGCCCTGCCAGCGTTCTTGAATGACCTGCATCGAGACCTCGTCATCGCGCAGCGGTTCTTGAGCCAGATACAGCGCTGGCGCACGCGGATGCCAGACATAAGTGGCCCAGGTGGCGGTGGTGGCGAGCAACACAAGGAACGTGGCCTGTCGAATTGCGGGAAGCATAAAGCAGCCAGTTTATTTTTTGGCCCCGGCTGCTGTGGGCTGCGGCTCCGGCCTCTTGGTGATAGAAAAGAAGGCCAACTGATTGCGGTACTTGGCAATTCTGCTGGTCGTTTCGATTTTGAGCGCCCCCAAGGTAACGTCCTGCGTGGAGGTGGGTTTCATGGTGATGAGATACTCGCGACCTTCCTTGATCTCCTTCATGCCGAACTCGATATTCTTGCGCGTGGGGGTGAGCTTCAAAATTTTCATCGGCTCATCACCAGTGAACTTCACGAGGCAGGATTTCGGCTTGAGTTCATCGCCGATGAACCACTGGAGCTGCTTGGGCTGGATGTCCACGACCGCAGGAACGTCGAGGATGAAGTTCACCTGCCACTCGGGCTGCTGGGGATCGTTGGTGCTGACGGTGACATACTTTTCGTGCCTACCGACGAAAGTGGAAACCTTGAAGGAGGCATGGCCCGTACCGACTTCACCCGGCTTGTAAACCGACTTGTCGAGTGCGGCACTGAGGCAGGAGCAGGCGCTTTCGAGGCCGAGAATTCTCACCGTCTTATCACCCTTGTTGCGGAACTTGAACGTGGTCTCCACTTCCTCGTCTTCGGGCCGAGCTTTCAGCTCAATGGTCCTCACATCGAGCGTGAGTTCGGCGTGGGCAATGACACTGCTGGCGAGCACAAGGAGGATGAGGTGAGTGGCTGACATGGTAAAAAACTAACACAAGATGCTGACAATGCTACCGCATGGAGCGGATGAGTTTCTGGATCTCCTCATGATCGCCAAAGAAGAAGAGCCAGCACCCGGCAGGAACACCTCCCAAGTTGACGCCCCGGCCTTGAACGCCCAATCTGCGCACCTATGCGATTCGCGATCTGCAACGAAACCTACCAGAACTGGAACTTTGAAAAAATGTGCGAGGATGCCGCCGCCGCTGGCTACCACGCGATCGAACTGGCGCCTTTCACGCTCAAGGATGATCCGCGTGAGCTGACGGACGAGGAGGCGCTGACGCTGTGTGCAAAGGCGAAGTCGTTCGGGCTGGAAATCCTCGGGCTGCACTGGCTGCTGACGAAGCCGACGTGGTTTCACATCACAACGCCGGATGCGCTGCAACGCCGGGAGACGGTGAAGTTCGGGCGGCAACTGGCGCGGTTTTGCGGTGCCACCGGCGGCCGGATCATGGTCTGGGGCAGTCCGAAGGCACGCAACTTGTTGCCGGAGTGGAATTACGATGATGCCTTCAAACGCGCGGCCGATTGCGTGCGCGAGGTGGCGGAGGAATGCGGCAAATACGGCGTGGTGATCGCCATGGAGCCGCTGGGACGCAAGGAAACGAACTTTTTGAACACGGCCGAAGAAACAATCCGCCTGTGCAAGCTGGTGGATCACCCCTCCTGCAAGTTGCACCTTGATGTGAAGGCGATGAGCGATGAAGCGAAGCCGATCCCGGACATCATCCGCGACAGCAAGGAGTGGACCGTGCATTTCCATACCAACGATCCCAATCTGCGTGGTCCCGGCCAGGGCGAGGTGAAGTATGAGCCGATCATCGCCGCACTGCGTGAGACGAACTATGACGGCTACCTTTCTGTGGAGGTGTTCGACTACACACCGGACGCGCCGACCATCGCGCGGCAGAGCATTGCGTATCTGAAGCAGGTGATGGGGGTGTGATTGGAAGTTCGTCGGGGTGCGTCGCCAGAATAAAGGGTCAGATCTTGAACTTTCCGCCAAAGTGCGTCACGCCGATGGAGCCGTTGGCGAGGATGTCGAGGAGCTCGCCACCGTCAGTGGGGTGGATGTAGCGTTCGTCGGTCACGATGCAACCAAGGGAGCGACCGGAGAGAGACTTATCGGTGCTAGCGTCATTGTCGAAAACATATTGGCCGCCGTGCAGCACGACCCCTCGGGCGCGGATTTTGTCATTGGTGGTGGAAACGCCATCGAGCCGGAGCGCCCGCCCCACCTTGCCGGAGTTGTAGAGTTCCGCAGTGACGATAATGCCGACCGAGCTACAGCCAGACTCGCTAACGTTCGAGACTTGGCGGCACACGCCATCGTGCGGATCGCCGTTTTTGCCGCCGCTGCCGTGGGCGGTCTTGTATTTGTAGAGATCGCGCGTCTTGGTATTGAAGACGAAGAAGCGCGGTTTCTTGGAGTTGATGGAGTAGTCCACCTCGAAAATCCATGTGCAAGGCTTGCCCCGTTTCTCCCATTCAGCATAGGCGAGGGCGATTTCTGCGGGAGCGGTGGGGAATTTACCGGAGGAGGGTTTGAGTTTGGGCTTGGTTGGCATGGTCGGATTGAGTTTGGGCTGAATGCTTATGTTTTGTGGCGCTAGGTGGAACTGATTCGGCGTGATGCTGCGACTTCACACCACCCATTCCCATTCGCACGCTTTGAGGAAGGGTGGATTGAGGCCGAGCTTCTTGGCGGCAGCGGGGTTGAGGTCGATCCGATCAGGGGTGCCGAGCTTGTCTTCCACCGTGGCCTCCACGCTGACGCCGCCGACGGTGACACGCACGCGGCGGTGCGCCGCTCCGTCAAAGCTGCCCCAGCGCGCGACTGCGTCGATTTTATGCACCGCCACCATGGGCTTGGTGGTTTGCGCCGTGTTAGCCCCCCAGGCACCGATGCCGTTGTCGCCCACCGCGAAGCACTGCTTGTCGGTCTTACCCTGGAGCTTGCATTTTTTGAAGTCTTCCACGTCCTTAGGATCGGCAAAACTGGATGCCTTCATCTTGAAGGGACCGTTGCCGCCGTTGCCCGTGGCCGTGGGGCTGGTGCCATTGAGCACGGCGTTGAGGGCCTTCTGTGAGTTCACCCCCCAGATGCCGTCGGCATCGAAGCCGATCAACTGCTGGATTTCGGCGAGCGTTGGGTTGCTGGTGCCGGTCTTTCCGATCTGGGCATTGAGCGCGCCCTGGGATTTGGGGCCCCAGATGCCGTCGGCTTTGACGCTGAGGGTGGTTTGGATTTTTTGAACGGTGGATGCGGCCATGGTCGGGAGTTTTTGGATGGTTGGGATGGTGGTGAGCTTGATTGAACTGAAGGCGGCTTAAGCGAAAGGATCCTTGCCGATGTCCTTGCGTTTACGAAGTTCGGTCAGCATGGCCGGTTCCTCCATGTCGGCTGCCCAAGCTGGGCGGAGTTGAAAATGCGGCTCGTCCACGCGCGACTTCCAATTGCCACCCCAATCGAGCCCGAGGCCGGTGCCTATCGAGCCGATGACTTTGTACAGGGGCGATTCATAGACAGGGGTCTTGGCCTTTTCGGGGTCCGAACTGCCGGTGAAAATCGTGATGTCGAAGGCGATGCCGAAATTGTGATTGGAGAAACCACCCTTTGCGCCAGTGACGGTGTGTTTTGCGCCAATGGGTGGAATCGTCCGCCCCTTCGCATAGAGTTTGTCCTGTTCGGCAAAGCTGCGTGTGCCGCTGGTTGCTTTGATGATGATGCCCTGGCCTGCGGCTCTTTCGATGAGGGCACGGGCAAACGGTTGCACACGCGGATGCAGGGTCACGATGTTGCCCTCGCTGCGCGAATCCGCCGTTTTGCCGCTTCCGATGCCCGCACTTTGATCAGATGGCTTCGGAACGTCGGGGGCCTTCTTGGCGGTGACGGCGAGATGGATCGCGGCCCATGTTGCGGGACCGGGACTGCCATCCACGAAGACACCGAGCTTCTTTTGCACAGCACGGATGATGGCATCGAGCCCCGCGCTGCTG
The DNA here is from genome assembly GCF_046154365.1 of Prosthecobacter sp. Taxonomy (GTDB): domain Bacteria; phylum Verrucomicrobiota; class Verrucomicrobiia; order Verrucomicrobiales; family Verrucomicrobiaceae; genus Prosthecobacter. The sequence goes on along the minus strand of NZ_JBJXFV010000114.1, from coordinate 51,206 downwards.
GCGGGCTTCTTCCCAAGGATTTTGGTGTGGATCGCGGCCCATGTCGCGGGGCCGGGGTTGCCGTCCACGGTGGTGCCCAGGGCGGATTGAACATTTCGGATGGTGGTGTCGAGGCTCATGTTGCGAATGGGGTGTTAGGGGATGTGTTAGTCTGAGGTGAAAAAGTCTGCGGAGGGAGCTGTCGTTCGATCGCGTGGGGGAAAGGCGGAACATTGGGACTAGGCCGGAGAGGAGATTACCTGTCGCTTGTCCATTTGTTGCACACTGGCGTCATTCCCCTTGTAGCGGATGGTGACGTGGTGTCGCTGATGGCGAGGATGCGCCGCATTCTAGCTAGACAGTCTTGCCAAGGGGCATCTTTTTTATCTGACCTCCCGCACCCTCTATCAGGCGCCGCTTCTGGGCGTCCGAACCTCGCTTCTCGAAAATTCGTGCGACACCAGGCAACAATTTGCTTATGTCCACAGCTGCCGCCTCCGCTCTGCTATTCATAAGTTCCTTTGCCTTGAGCAACGCGGCTTTAGTTCCAGCCTCCGATCCCTTGCTTGCATATTCTGCTCCTAGGAGGCCAAGCCAACCAACTCCTGCTGCAACCGCTGCTCCCACCGCAAAAAAACAACCGCTCCGGTGGCCACTCCCGCTGCTACGCCTACCGCGCTAACTGCTGCGGTTCCCACCGAGAAAGCCGACAGAAAGGCGGCCGGGAGCGAGAGGAGAAATCCCCCATAGACGCCAACCTGCGCCACGACACTTGCTATTTCTTTGCCGGTGCTCTCGGCGATCTTTGCTATTTTCTCGTTTTTGGCGGAAGCCTCGTTCAAAAAAGCTCGTCCGGCTTCTATCGTTTCAAGATACTTATCCAATGCATTGCTTGCGTCGCCTAGCATGTCAAGGCAAACAGCGGAATAGAAGATGGCAAATGGTCGTGTATCTGGGGGTTCAACACCACTCGCTACTATAAACTCATCACGGGCTTTCATTAGGTATTCGGTTTGGTCCCGCACCGCTGATGCGCCCTTGGACAATTTCAGAAAGTTTTCAGCGGTCTTGTAATGTTTTTTAATTAGTGTGTCGAGTTTTGCATCCACTGATTCTGGTGGCGTCTGAACCACTGCCAGCAAATCACCCAACACTTTATCATAGACGAGGTTGAAAGCAGCGGTCTGGATATCGCCACAAAGCGTCTCGCGGATTGTTTGAACACTCATAAGTTTGAACAATTGGATGGAATAGCTCCTCGGAAGCCAAACTTCACGGTCTCAATGGCGAGACAAGCTGAAACGCACTCCAAGTCTTGGAAGAGAATGTCTCCGTCTTGATGGGTGCAGTTTGGTGATGGTTCAAGGCTCATTGTCTTGCAAGGTTTTGTGGTTAGGCGAACAAACAAGCTTTGGTACGGGAGGGGCGGCTCAGAGCTTGATCGAAGTGGGTGATGATCAAATTGCAATGGACTTTGATACGCCAACAAGCGCCCCTCCGGTTGTCCAGCAGAGTCATTGCTGGGCGGTTGTTTGAGGTTGCGCATCTTGACTATTTCAATGCAGGCGCATCTGTCGCCCGGATGACACTCGCTGCGGGCTTCTTGGTGAGCAGCACTTGCGTGGCAAAGCTGGCTCCCGTCAGTGCTGACGTGCCAAGCACCAGCGTGAGCATAAAAGAAATCAATACTCTCTGCTTTACCCACTGACGTGCCTCGCGACTCCACACAAGGTCAGGCTTGTAGGCTGTGCCCTCGAACAATGACTGTACGTCAACTCCAAGCTTCTTTCGTTTTTTGTCGGCCTCAGGAAGCAGGTTGCGCCCTCCAAGGATACGCACATCACGCGTGGAGCTTGGGCTAGTGGCTTCCTTCTTGGTGAAGACGTAAGTCCCAAGCAGCCCAGAGTATTTCAGGAAGCAGACGACACACCCGACGGCAAGGATGGCGACGGCACCCAGGAACCAAGAGATCGTTGCGGGAACTGCAAGATACCACTGCAACACCATGCCAACGCCACACAAGAGCAGGACGAGCGATTGAGCAGTGCCCGGTAAATCCTCATCAGGTGGCCGCCATTTCTCCATCTTGCCCCCCCCACATGAGGAACAGTGCCGCCATCGTTGCCATGATAGCTCCAGCGTATCCAACCAACGGAGCAAAAGGACCATATTCTGAGATAGCTGCTAACATATTAGAATCTCGTGAGAGCAGGGTAGTATGTTGGGGGGATGCTGAAGACCCCGTGATCTTGAGTCCGTTTAGGCAGCATCGGACCGTCGCCAGAGAAAACATAGCGTCCGGGAAGAACATAGCTGGTCACGGGTGTAGTCGGGCTGCCAAAGACGACCCATGTGATGAAATACGCGGGCGAGACATGAATCCGCAAACCTGGTGTGAGGCAGGACACTTGCACTTGAAGACCACCGCCTGGGCCTACTGCTGGCGGCGGCGGACTGCTGCCACCTGGACCTGTGCTGCTGGGTGGTCCCTTTGAGCCTCGGAAGAGTTGGCCGCCAATCCCCTGAATCCACTCCCGCCAACTTTTCATTCCAGCGAAACGATAAGAAAGAAAGCTAGTCAGGTTGCGCTCAACACTGCCTGCGACTTCGCGGAAGTCGGCCACCACAACTCCCTCCTCACCTTGCTGAGAGCGGCGAAGAAACTCATGCCAGAAGCGATCAGGAGGAAAAGGACCATACCTCTCCAAGAACTTAATCCACTCCGCTGAAGCGTAGCCTGACCACTGTGAACCGCCGATAAAATCAGTCATCGAAATCGGAGCCAAGTCTCCATCGTGAAGTTTCAAACATGGAATCACACTGTCCCAGCGTCGCGCCATAGCAAACTCCTCTGCCATCTGGCGGACGTTGGTCACAACGTCGTTGATGGGGACTCCCTCGGCTTGGTCTGCATACCGCTGTTCAGAAAAGAACTCTCGCCGCACGTCGAAGAGCTCTGGCCGCATGTCGGATGGCGGACCTGCTTCCGATACCATTCGCAATTCGTGCGCTAGTTGAGAGGAGATCTTCTCGGCGCGTGATATTGATTCCTGATCGAGTTCAAACTCTGGCATATGTATCTTCGGTTAGGGTTCTATTGTGGCTCGGCAGATGTTTGTGCGGCGATTGGGTCGGGCGCTTCATTTGCCCAACGTTGTTTGTCCTCCGTTGTCTGTGGATTAACCGGGTTGAGGTCAGGTGATTGGGGGCCGTCCACTGAAAGAAAAGATTTTGAATGAATGAGCCGATCGAAGCGAAAATGTTGCTGGTAGTGGCGTGATCGAGGACGAGTAGGAGGACGAGGACGAAGCAGACTTACGAGCCCGGTGCGGGTGGCGGGGGTGGAGTTGGCTCGGAGGGGCTGCGGTCGCGTGGGGGGAAGGTGTCGAGGAGGAAGCGGGCGCGGGCGGCTTCGGTGCCGGGCTGGGTCTCCGGGTATTGCAGGCGGGCGGCGTTTTGGCAGGCCTGGCAGAGCTTGTAGAGGGTGTTGGCGGCGCGGGTGAGTTCTGCGGTGAACTGCACGCGGTCGGCCAGGGCCTCGTCCTGATCGAGCACGACGCCGCTGAGTGTGGCGAGGGCGGTCTGGAGCGCGGTGGCGTCGGCGGGCAGCCAGCCTTGTTTTTTCAAGTCGGCGGCGTATTTGACGGCGGCAGTGTGGGTTTTTTCCGCGCGGCTGATGACGGAGGCCTGGTCCTGCGGCTCGTTGACGCCGACCTGGAACTCGCTGCGCAAGATCACATCGTCACCGGGGAAGGCCTGGCGTGCGGAGCGGCGTGCGGCAGAGGTGAGGCGCTCGACCTCGGCAAAGGCGGCCGCCTGCCCGGTGGTGAGGCTGCCGGCGTCGCCGGTTTTGCCGCCTTGCTTCTCGACCTGCGTGCGCACGGCGGCGAGGGCGGTCTCCAACAGGGTGCGAAAGATGACGGGCGGGGTCTGGGAGGTGTCATCAAGCCGCGCAGCCATGGCGGAAGCGTATTCGAGGTCACCGAGGGCGTCATTGAGGCTGTCAGCAGCATGGAGGAGCGTGGACAGCGGGAAGGAGAACTTGCGTTTGTCACTCATGGTTTGGTAGGGGCTTAGGTCGGGCGCGGTGAAAGACAAATCACCCGGTTGAAGCACATGGCTTGGGGTGCTCCAACGGGCATTAACATCCCCAAAACGTGTGCCATCACCGAAACGAATCGTCCTCATCGCGGTGCGGATAAAAACAGACTTGAGGAGGGTCGTCAATGGATCAAATTAGGCAAAATATACATTAACGCATCGTTATATGATGGTGCGTTGGTAATGGCGAGGAAGGAGGCAATGGGTGCTCTTCACCCCATCTTCTAAGCGCCCTCATAGGGGGAACCTGTTTCCTGTGGAGCAGGGCAGGGATGCAGGCACGGAGTCTTGGAGAGGTGGTCGGCAGCGTGGCCCGGCAGCGGTCGCTGGGGTGCGACTGGGGGCCGGAGGCCGTTTGCCGGACGTTTTTTTGCTGCTCGACAGGGTGATGTGGCTGCGGAGAGCCGTGCCATCGTTGCAAACACCCGTTTTATTGTTTCTGTCTTCAGTTTTCCACCTGCTGGCAGCAGTGAGATGCTCTCTGCTGGCAGTTTTATCGCTGCTAAGATTCGTTTTATCGCTGCTAACAACGGTTCGCTGGCTGCCAAAAGCAGTTTGATCGCCACTGATCAAGGTTCTGTGGCTGCTGGCTTTCGTCGTACTGCTGCGGAGGATGGTTTGACAGTAGATCACCGTAACTGGGGCGAACTCTACATGGACAGCGGCGGATTGGGAGGTGGCGATAACTCCGCGGACCACGATCTCTCCAAAGCCGCCGGATAGTTTGGCGATGGAGCCATGGGTGATGCCGGAGCTGTTCCGGCCAAACATCCGGCCAACGAGGCAGCCTATCGAGCCACGGATGGCGGGGCAGCGCTAGGGGCGGCGGTCTGCGTTTGATACGGGTCGTGACCGAGCACGACCGGGGCGGCGGGCGCGATGGCAGGGACGCGGATTTCCTCTTCCACGGGCAGAGCACGAAGGGGGACGGCCAGGAGTTTGGGGAGGCCGCCTTTGACATCCCAGCCCTTGGGCTGGCCGGCGGTGACCATCTCAAAGACGGCGGCCCAGAGAGGCAGTGCGGCGGTGGCGGCGGTGGCTTTGGCACTGATGGGAATGTCTTTGTCGTGCCCGATCCAGACGAGGCAGGTAAGGCCCCGGTCAGCGCCGATGAACCACGCATCGGTGCGGTCGTAGGTGATGCCACCGAAGCCGGCGATGCTTTTTTGCGCAAGCTTGTGCTCGACGAGAGGCTTGCGGTATTCCGGCCGGGTCATGCCGGAGATCATGGTGTTGCGTACATGAGAGGCCGCAGCAGGCGTGAAGACTTCCTCACTGCGAGCCGAAGAGGATGACAGGAGGAGATGCGGCGCGGGGCATGGACGCCCGTCATTGGCGATGGCGGTGAAGGCACGGGCCAGTTCAATGAGGCGCACGTTGCTCAGGCCAAGGGTGAAGGCAGCCTCAGTACGCAGGGGTGTACTGAAGCCGCAGCGGGTGATGGCGGTGCGGAGGGGATCAAGGCCGACTTGATAACCAAGGCGGACGGTGGCGGCGGTGCGGCTCTCAAGCAGAGCCTGCATGGGCGTGATGGTGCCGCCGGTGTAAGTGACTGGCTCGCCATCAGCGCCCCACTCGCCAAGGGTGCCGACGAGGCCGCCGATCATGGCCTGCTTGTTGTCGAGGGGGCCGTCAATCATGGGGGCATCGGTGACGTCCGGCTGCAAGGTGAGCGCGGTGGCATAGACGAGCGGCAAAAAGGCGGTGCCGGGAGGCCGGACGCCCTCAAGAGCGCGATTGAAGGGGCTGGTGGTGAAGTCGCGCCCGCCTTGCATGGCGAGGATGGCCCCGGAGTGATTGTCCAGCACGACCACGGCGCCTTGCAGCCCGTTGTTGTCTTTGGGTGCGAGTTTGTCCAAATGCTGGCGCATCATGTCATCGAGGCGTTGCTGCCAGTCCAGACGCAGAGTCATCGACATGGTGGGCGGCGTGCCCGGTTTGAGGCCCATGCGCTGGAATTCCGACCGGGCAGCGGCCAGCATGTAGCCGGTGCGCACGCGGGTCTTGTCATGCCTGACAACAATGGGCTGGTCGATAGCGGCGGCGGCCTCCGCCGCGGTGATGACGCCGGTTTCCACCATGCGCTTCAGCGTGAGGTCACGCTTTTGACGGGCCAGTTTCGGCTGGGTGATCGGCGAGAAAGCCACCGGTGCCTTGATGATGCCGGCCAGTGTGGCGGCCTCGATGAGCGTGATGTCGCGCACATCCTTGCCAAAGTAGCAGCGCGCGGCGGCCCCCACGCCGATGCAGCCGTGGCCGAGGTAGATGCGGTTCAGGTAGTCCGTGAGGATTTGATCTTTCGTGTGCTCGCGCTCGGTGCGCATGGCCAGAAAGATTTCCGTCAGCTTCCGCTCATAGCTCCGCCCCTGAAGGCCGAAGGCATTGCGCGCGAGCTGCTGGGTGATGGTACTGCCCCCCTGCCGGATGCCCCGCGAGGTAAAGTTCGTCACTGCGGCACGTGTCAGCCCGATGAGGTCGTAGCCGGGGTGGGAGTAAAAGCGCGCGTCTTCCGTGGCGATGATGGCTTGGATCAGATGGGGCGGCACGTCCTTGAGGGTGACGGGTTCACGCTCGATGTCGCTGGCGCTGCCGATAAGTTCGCCCCTGACATCCACGATGAGGGTCTCATTCTCACCACGGGCGAGAGCCTTCATGTCATAGGTGGCGGCAAGGCTGGCGTAGTGCTGCCAGACGATGCCGAAGGCAATCAAACCAACGATAAACACGATGGCGCAGGTGCCGCCCAAGCGGCGCAACCAGGTGGGCAGCCGCCGCCAGCGGTCGCGAAGCTTGTGAAGAAAGAGTTTCATGGGTGGTCAGCGATGGCGTGCCTATTCGCTAGCGAAAGAGGCGTGAGAAAAGACCCTCGCGCACCGGCTGGGGTGGCGGTGCACCGTACATGAAGGCAGGAGTCACAGGTGCCGTGAGAGGATCCGTTTCTTCGGTAACTTTGCCCTTTTCATAACTCACGCCATGGACGGCCGGTCGTTCCTGGATGTCGCGCAAGACCTTCGCGATGACCGGTGCCGCTGTGCCGCCGCCAGAAAGACCACTTTGGCCGGCATTCCCCTCAATGGTGACGGTGAATGCCAAAGGCGGAGTCGTGCCCATATAACCGGCGAACCAGACGACGTTGGCCTTCGCCCCACGCAAAACCCACTGGGCGGTGCCGGTTTTGCCGAACACGGGGACGTTTTTCAAGCGTGCCGCCTTGCCGGTGCCGTTCACATGATTCACCACGCCAAACATCGCATGCCGCACGGTCTCGAGGTCCACATCGCTCACAGGGATGAGGGTTTCACGCGCAGGACTGGTCACATCGCCAACCTGGCCGGACTGAGATTGCGTCTGCATCACGAGTCGCGGGCGTGGACGGCAGGCACCATTGGCGATGGTGGCCATCGCCATCGCCATTTGCAGCGGCGAGGCTTCTGTGACGCCCTGGCCGATGGACAGATTCGCCAGATCATGATTCGAGGGGGCGCGTTTCGGCAGCGAGCCTGCGGAGGCTTTCAGCGGCAGCACGGGTGCCTGACCGAAGCCGAACTCATGCGCCATGTAGAGAATCGGCATGTCCCGCGTCACCATGGCGGACTGATAGAAATAGGTGTTGCAGGAGCGAATGATGGCGGCGCGGGCATCGAACCAGCCGTGGTCATCCTTGGACCAGTTGTCGAACTCGCGGCCATCAATCATGAGCGTGGGACCGCACTCGAATACGCGCAAGGCGTCCACCGTGGCAGCGCGTAGTCCGGCCATCACCACGATGGGCTTGAAGACCGAGCCCGGCGGATAACTGCCCTGCACGGCACGATCAAAGAGCGGGCCGTCGATATTCTGCGTCAGCGCGGCGAAGTCACTGCTGGAGATGCCCTGCGCAAAGGCGTTGGGATCAAAACGTGGATTGCTCGCCATCGCGCGAATGTCGCCGGTATGCGCGTCGATGATGACGATGGCTCCCCGCTTGCCGGATTGGTTGAGCGCAGTCTCAGCGGCGCGTTGCGTGTCGAGATTCAGCGTGGTGACGACATCACGCCCGCCCTCGGGTGCGGTGAAGACCTGCTCGTACGCGACGGTGCCCGCATCGGCCATCATGACGCACAGCGTGCCGTCGGTGCCGGTGAGCTGTTTGTTAAAGGCTGCCTCAAGTCCCGCTGCCCCGCTCGTGCGCTGCCAGAGCGGCTCATTCCGCAAGATGGGACCGGCGGGTGGAGCGCCCTCCGACGAGACATAGCCCAGGAGATGCGCCGCCATATCTCCCTGCGGATAGTGCCTCACGTACTCCGTGCGCACGTTGCTATGCAGGTGCTTCTGCGGATCGAGGACCGTCTCACTGGGCAGTACATCACTCACCGTCACGGGCAGTTCGCGGCGGTCTTCATAATGGCGCTGCAACTGCGCCGCGTCCGGCATGCGCGCTGCGGGCACATCCTTGGTGAGTTCGACGAGGGTCTTCTCCAGCCAGGCGGTGTACGTCTCAAGTGTGCTCCGCTGCGCGGCAGGCACCGTGAGTTGCAGGCGACGCACCGTAGTGTTTTGCGCCAGCGGGCGGCCTTTGCGGTCCAAGATCTGCCCACGCGGAGCCGGCACGGCAAAATAAAAGGGCTTCACATCCGCACGCGTGCCGGTGCCTGGCACAAACCCCGCGACTGGCACCTCCTGCCCGCGTGAGAATGACATCTCGCTCGTGCAAACAGCAACCAGCGCGAGTGGCAGCAGGCGGAACGATTGCCAGGGGTGGAGGATTTTGTTTTTGCGGCTGGAGTCAGCGACTGCGACCATGCCTCATTCATAAGCCTCTCTCGACGCATCTCAAGCCCCGCCGCCTACAAACAAAAGCGGGATGGCCTTTCGACCATCCCGCATTGTGATTGAATCAAACGTTGCGATTAAGCGGCGTCCTTGGGCTTGTCTGGAGCAGGAGCATCAGGAGCCTTCGGCGCATCGCCTTCCGTCGGTGGTCGGCGGAAGCCACCTTCACCACCAGGTGCGCCGGGAGCACCCCCAGGAGCACCGCCTTCGGGACGACGCATGCCGGGCTGCCCAGGCTGCCCAGGCTGGCCGGGTTGACCGCCACGACTGCGCATCATCTCACGCATCTTCTCGGTGGCCTTGATGTATTCGTCTTCGGAGACGCTGCCGTTGGCATCGGCATCCATGCGCTTGAACATTTCCTTGGGATCACCAAACATGCCGCCGCCGCGCTGGCCGCCTTCGCCGCCAGGGCGCATGCCTTCAGGAGATCCTTTTGGACGATCTCCTTCCGGTGCGCCTTTCGGCCGCTCGCCTTCACTGCCTGGGGGACGACGGAAGCCGCCTTCACCACCTGGGGAACCACCAGGAGAGCCGCCTTCGGGACGGCGCATGCCCTGTCCACCTTGCTGCATGCGCTGGGCCATGCTGCCGATCTCGTCTTTATCCACGAAGCCATCGCTGTTGGCGTCCATCTTGCCAAAGCGGTCCTCGCTCTCCTTCTTACCCATGTTGGCAAACTCGTCCTTGCTGATCTTGCCATCCGCATCCGTGTCGGCGCGTTTGATGAATTCCGCGAGACGTGCGGCAGGATCTCCACCGCCTTGAGGACCGCCAGGAGGCCGGCCAGGCTGCCCGGCTTCAGGCGGCGGCCCTTTGCGCTCGCCGTCAGGGGCGGGAGCTTTGCGTTCGCCTTCCTGAGCACTGGCAAAGCAGGTCAGGCACAGGATTCCGAGGCCGTAGATGAATGTTTTTTTGAGTTTCATGTCGTGAGTGCGTTTGGTTGGTGGAAGCACGACGGCTCAAACCAGCGCCCCACGGCTTGGTTGCGAGCAGGGTGCAAAAAAATCACGCCAGTTCGGCCAGCAGCGCCTGATTCAAGCGCACGCCGGCCTCAAAGTTCGCGATGGGAAAGTTCTCGTTCGGCGCATGCGCCTGGCAGTCTGGCAGCGCGAGTCCGAGCAGCAGCGTGTCGGCCTTCAGCACGTCTTTGAAGGCCTGCACGATGGGGATGCTGCCACCTTCGCGAATGAGCGCAATTTTGTCGCCGAACACCTTTTTCAGCGCCCGCTGGGCCGCAGTGCCGAGCGTAGAATGCGGGTCCATTAGATACGGCATGCCAGTGTGGCCGGGAATGATTTCAAGACGCACGCCAGTCGGCAAATGTTTGCGGAGATGCGCCTCGGCACGCTTCAACACGACATCCGGGTTTTGATCCGGCACGAGGCGGAAAGACAGCTTCACAAAGGCTTCGCGGGCGATCACCGTCTTCGAACCTTCACCCTGATAGCCGCCGCCGATGCCATTCACTTCGGCGGTAGGACGCGCCCAACGGCGTTCGCGCTCGGTGTAGCCCGGTTCGCCAAAGAGCGCGGGCGATCCAGTGAGTTCCAGCATCTCTGCATCGCCATCGCCCAACTCAGCCCAAGCCTTGCGCTCCCAATCCGCGATGGGCTTCACTCCATCGTAGAAGCCCTCAATCTTCACACGGCCTTCGGCATCATGCAGCGTCGCAGTGAGGCGTGCCACAGCAGTGACCGGATTCGCGATGGCCCCGCCGAAAATGCCGCTATGCAGGTCAATCGCCGGGCCATGCACCCTGGCTTCCATGCACGCGATGCCGCGCAGGCCATAGGTGAACGTGCCGACACCCGGCGCGACCATTCCAGTGTCCGAAATCGCCACCACATCGCACTTCAGCTCATCGCGATGCTGTTCGAGGAACGGTTTCAAGTTGGGGCTGCCGATCTCTTCCTCGCCTTCAAACAACAGCGTCAGATTCACCGGCAGATCGGCATGCTGTGCCAATGTTTCGGCCAAACCTTGCAGGTGTGCCATGAGCTGGCCTTTGTTGTCCGTCGCACCACGGCAATAGATGCGGCCATCGCGGATCGTCGGCTCGAACGCGGGCGATTTCCACTCTCCCAGCGGCTCCGCCGGCTGCACATCGTAATGCGCATACAGCAGCACCGTGCGACGACCGGCGATGTGCTTATTTTTCGCCAGCAGCACCGGATGACCGGGCGTTTCATGCAGAGCGCCGGTCAAACCCATCTCACGCACCTTTGCCAGCAGCCATTCGGCGCAGGCACGCGTGTCATCGCGGCGCAGGGAATCGGTGGAGACGGAGGGAAAACGCAGGCAGGTGAGCAGATGGTCGAGTCCGGGTGGGTTCATGGCGGTGGCAATGTCGAATGACGAATTAGCGAATGACGAATGAATGTCGAAGTCCAAATGACGAAAGCTCCAGGCCCCGGACATTCGTCATTCGCCGTTCTGGCTGCGTCATTTGATCACCTTGACCTCGATTTCATCCACGCTGCCCTTGCCGCCGTAAAGATTGAGCAGGATGCCGGCTTTTTCACCCTTCGTCAGCTCGGTTTTGTATTCCAACACCTCGCGATCGTTGACGGAGACGGTAATCTTGTCGCCCCTCGACTCAAACAGGATGCGCTGCCACTCGTCCGGGGCGCTCTTGGTGTTCACCGCTTTGAGCGAGTCCTGTTTTTCCACGTCACGCACCGACACGGCACCATTCTTGGTCACCGCGATGTTGAGCTTCCGCTCTGCAACGGCCCGTTCGCCGGAGCCGTAGAAGCCGAAGGCGATCCAGTTGCAGGCCCAGGGCCGCACCAGCAGTTGGATCGACGCATCCTGCACCGGCGTGTCGAAGTTGCGCCAGATCACCGCCCCCTTGGCGGCGTGCTGGTCCAGTTCGAGCACACCGTCGGTAATCGTAAACTTCGCCGCCGCTTCGCCTTTGGGATGGACCCACTTCTCATCGAGCTTGTCGGACTTGAAGTCGTCCAGCAAGATCGTATCGCCCTTTGCACGCATGGCTTTCGGCTTCTTGTCAGCCGCATGAAGTGACGCGATGGACAGCAGGAGGAGCAGAAAGGTTTTCATGGCGTTCAGCATGGCGATCAATGTTTCACTTCACCTTCCGGCCCATGCGTCGGCGGACGGAAGAACAACGCCAGCAGCACGATACCGAGCAACGCGAGGCCAGATGGCACAAGGAAAAGCTGCTTGTAGTCCACCAGTCCGTTCACGGTGTAATGCGCCGCGAGCCGCGGAAACACCTGGCTGGCGACGACCATGCCGACGCCGAGGATAAGCAGGTTGAACAGCCCTTGCGCGCTGGAGCGGATGTCCTTGGGGAAAACGGCGTCCACAAAGATGTACACGGTCACAAAATAGAACGCGTAACAGATGCCGTGCAGCACCTGGATAGCGATAATGAGCCAAGCGTTGTCCGGCGTGCCGAAGAAGGCGAAGACTCCAAAGCGTGCGGCATGACCGAAGATGCCAATGATCAATGTGGTCTTCCAGCCGAGCTTCTTCAACACGGTCCCGAGAATGAGCATCGTCACGATCTCCGCCACCTGGCCGATGCTGCTGACGACCATGCTCATGTTTGCCGAGATGCCGACCTTTTGCAGGAAGCCGTCGATCACCACGAAGTAGCCGTTGTGAATCGTCGAGTCGATGAAGGTGACGATGAACAGCACCAGCACGAACGGCGTGCCGAGCAGTTTGAGCGCCTTCAACCACGCTACTTTGTCCATGCCTTCGACATCCTTGCGCGGTGGCGTGTGCGGCAGTGTCAGGCTGAAGACGGCCAGCACAAAGGAGATGATGCCAGCCACGATAAAGACCCACTTTGTCTCCGCCGCACCGGCTTTTTCGCTGAGGAGGAAGATGAACGGCCAGCTCACGATGATCCAGCCGATGGTGCCGCCCATGCGCACGAAGCCGAAATCCTTCGCCGGATCTTTGAGATTTGCGAAGGCCAAGGAGTTCGTCACCGAGATCGTCGGCACATACAGCAGTCCGTAAAGCAGGAAGCAGATGAAGAACGGCGTGAATTCCGGGGTGAACATCCCGCCCATGCCAGCAGAGACGAGCGCCTGCTGCACCGCACCGAAGTGCGGCACCAGTTCATGGCTGAACGCCGTGCCGATCAGCGCCAGGCCGCCGACCAAATGGCTGAAGGCCAGGAAACGCTCGGCAGAGAAGTTGCGGTCCGCGAACTGGTTGCTGAAAAAGATGCCCACCAGCGACGCGATGCCAAACACGCTGCCCACCAGGCCCTGCTGCCCGGCGCTGAAACCCAGCATGCCCATGTAGGAGAAGATTTTGATCTGCCAGGCCCCCCAGATGGCGATCTCGAGGATCATCATGAGGAACAGCTTGATCTTGATGGACGATTGGGCGGCGGTGTCGGTCATAAGTGATGCGAGGCTAGGGAGTCGCCTCCGGATTGGCAAGGACAAATCACACCTGCACTTGAGCCCGCGGAAAGCTGGTGATAAAGACCCCGCATGATCCGCAACATCGTCCGCTACCCCGACCCCGTGCTCCGCGCCAAGTGCCGCGACGTGACCACCATCACGCCCGAACTCCGCACCCTGGCCGCCGACATGCTCGAAACGATGCACGCTGCCAACGGCATCGGCCTCGCCGCACCGCAGGTCGGGGTGGATGTGCAGCTCGCGGTCATTGATCTCGCGCACAATCCCGAGAGCATCAGTTATATGAAGATCGACGGCCAAAAGGTGGCGATGCCGCAGCACATGCCCGTCATCCTCATCAATCCCAAGCTCGAACTCGGCAGCGCCAAGGAGATCGGTGAGGAGGGCTGCCTCAGTTTCCCACGACTGCGCGGCGACATCCGCCGCGCCTACGAGATCAAGGTCACCTACATGGATCTCGACGGCAAAACCGTCACCGTCGAAACCGACGGCCTGCTCGCCCGTGCCTTCCAGCACGAGATCGACCACCTCAACGGCATCCTCTTCATCGACCGCCTCAACGCCGTCGCCAAAGTCGGCATGAAGCGCAAACTGGCGCGCCTGATGGAGGAGTGGGCCGAGGACGATTGAATGGGGCGAGTTTCAAACAACGCCGTTGCAACGCAATCCTGCGATCAGCCCCCAGATTCATCATCAGGTGGCGGTGGCAACGGGTTGATGATCTGGAGGCCGGGGATGTGTTTGAAGTCGTCCACGTTCCGCGTCACCAGCGGCACGCCGTATTCCTGCGCGGTGGCTCCGATGATGGCATCACCGAGTTTCATGTTCTTCTGCTGACGCAAGCCGATGGCACGCAGGGCGATCTCGTCATCCAGCGGCAATTCCGGCAGTAGTTTGAGAGAATCGGCGATCTGAGTTTCCTCCGCAGTCGTCAGCCGGTGAAAACCGAGCGACTCAATGCGGCTGATGATGCTCACGCTGGCATCAGGGTGATTCAAATAGGCCGAGAGATGCTCACCACCAGGTTTGGCTGCACCAATGATGACATTTGAGTCCAGCAGCATGACTTACTCCCTTCCTGGCAGCACCACATCTTCCCGTATTTCCCGCTGCCAGGCCACCGGGTCGGTGATGTCGCGGAACGGGTTGAGCTGGCGCAGTTCTGCAAAAGCCGCTGCACGCTTCGCGATCATCTCGGGTGTGGCGCGGGGAATCTGGCGCTTCGGTTTGTGCCCAGCTTCGCTGATGCCCGCCACCGTCAGCAGCACATGCGCCCGGCCCGGCTTGAGCCATGCAGGCAGCGGGCCGAGCAGCTTCACGCTGCCATCCGCGCCGATCTCGACATCTGTTTCGAGGGTGTTCATGCGGCGGAGTGTAACGGAGTTCCTGAAAACGTAAAGCCTGCGCCGCAGCGGCTTCTCCATCCTCATTCGTCATCCAGTCCCAAGCCTCAAAGCTTGCCCAGTTTCAGACACACCACCTCACCCGCATTGCTGCGGCACAGCAGGTGATGTCGTGACAGCACGGGCAGCACCCAGCACTTGCCTTCGAGCACCGGCGCACGCACCAGCACCTGGATGCCGCTGTCGGAGGGCTGGCAGAGCTGTAGTTCGCCAGCGGCGCTCAGCACGATCAGATGCCCATCGCTGAAGATCGCCGTGCCTTTGTTCACTTCAGCCGATTCCCACAACGCCTTGCCCGTCGTGAGATCGAGGCAGCGCAGATCATTCACACCGCGCTTCGAATCGTTGAAGATCATCAGTGCGTTCTTGCCCCACGGCACACCGGAGTTGTACAGCAGGCCGAGATCGCGCACGTTCCATGCGGCGGTGAGTGACGTGCCGTCAAACCGCAGCCCGTTGGAGCCGTCGTTGCCGGTGTGGGAGATGAAGATCGTGCCATCGGCACCGATGGCCGGTGTAGCGCAGTTGCAGAAGTCGTTCGTGGTCGTCGCGTAGCTGGCGATCACTTTTCCATCCTGCGGATTGAGCACGGCGAGTTCCCGGCCCTTGAACATTATGAGTCGCGCTTGTCCGCCGAAAATCGCCATCACCGGCGTCGCGTAGCCCGCTTCACCAGTGCCCTTCGCCCACAATGTCTCGCCATTGGCCGCGTTGAGACACACCGTTGATCCCTCCTCGCCACCGACATCGAGAAACAGCTTCCCCTGCCACAGCAGCGGACTGCCCGCGTAACCATAGACTGGCCGCTTGCCGTGGAAATCCTTCAGCAGGCTCTTATGCCACACCACCTTCCCCGTCGTTGCTTCCAGGCAAAACACATCGCCCTCGCGGCTCACGGTGAAGACGCGCCCCTCACCGACGCAAGGCGTCGCGCTCGGTCCGCCCGGCACGATGGTCATCACATGCGCCGCACTCTTGCACGGATAATCATGCCGCCACAGCACCTTCCCCGTCGCCAAATCGAAGCACCAGATTGTGTCCTGATTCTCGCCATCATTACCCGCCGTGAAGACACGCTCGTCCACCACCGCGAACGACGCCATGCCCGCGCCCACCTGCGCCCGCCATGCCACGAGTGGTCCCGCCGTCGGCCAGTCTTTGCGCCAACCGGTTTCCGTCGTCGTGTTGTTACGCGAGGGCCCGTGAAATTGCGGCCAATCTTCAGCCACAGCCTGACCACTCATCAGCGCCATCAAGATCAAGGCGGGCAGCGTGTGCTTCATGCGCGGCGTGGTTTCAATGTTCAAAGTTCAAAGTTCAATGTTCAATGTTCACCGTTCAGCGTTCAATGTTCACGATCTCCACATCATCCATCGGCTTGCCACCGCTCGTGCCGCCGAGCGCCATCAGGTGCGTGTCATCCAGCACGATGAGTTGATGAAAGTAGCGCGACTGCGCCAGCTTCCCGCGCTCGCTCCACGCCTTCGCGTCCGCGCCGATGCGATACACCTTCCCGCCTTCGGGGCTCACATACAGGCTGCCGCCCTCCACACAGGCCGCGCAGCCAAACGCCTTCGCCCGTTCCGTCTCGCCCACCGGCGGTGCGCTGCGCCACTGCTGCGTCGCTGGATCATAGATGTCCACCTCGGACGACAGCTCGTTGTCTTCCGTCATCCCGCCGATGCACCAAAGCTTTCCGCCGAACACCACCGCCGCCAGCGCGCGCCGCGTCCACGGCTGCGGCAGCGTCTTCCAACCGCTCTCCGGCTTGGTCAAATCCAGCACCACCATCGTGTCATGCCACTTTTTCGTCTTCGGCGCATCCGGCTGCGGTTCTTCCTTCGGTGCGCCCACCTTCAGCGGCCAGCCGCCCACCGCATAGAGCTGATCACCGATCACCGCCAGCGCATGGCTCGACCGCGGCTCCGGCAGCGGCGGCAGCTTCGTCCAGGACTTCGTCGCCGGATCAAACAGCGCCGCATGATCCAGCGACATCAGCTTCTGCTCCGCCCCCGGCGCATTCTGCGGCTGCATCCCGCCCACCAGAATGAGCTTGTCCTGCCACGCCACGATCCCCGGACTCTGCACCGGCACATCGCCCGGTAGCACCTCCCAGGCGTCCTGCTTCGTCAGTGACAAGCGCCACAACGCCCCGCTCACCGTCGCCGTCGAATACTCATGCGCCTTCCCCGTATGCCCGCCATAGACATAGACGGCCCCCGCACACACCGCCGCACCAAAACTCGTCACCGCCTTCGGCAGCGGCGGCGGCTCCGCACGCAGCACGGATGACGACAGCAACGACAGTACCCACAGCAGAACAAAATTCCGGCTCATGCCCTGAGTATCACCAGCCTCCGGCCAGCCCACAAGTCTGATTCACGGAAAACCTGAGCACGGTCCAGCAGAGGCCCCGTCGGCTAGCATGGACCACCCGATGGCGTGGTAGGGTTATACCCCGTGGCAAAGCCATCCGCCGGTTCTTAACATCGCTGGGTATGAAAACCTCCTTCACCGCCAATACCTCGTCCCTGCATCATGAACTTGCCCACGGGGAGCCAGCGCTGCCCTCGGATGACGTTCTCATGGCCGCCATCCAAGCAGGTGACAACACCGCGCTGGCAACCCTGTTCCACCGTTACCAAGCCCTGCTCAAAGGCACCGCTAGGCGCATCATCAATGACGACGTTTCCGCCCAGGATGTCGTGCAGGAGTGCCTCCTGGAGTTGTGGCGGCGTGCGTCACACTATTCAGCGGCCAAGGGCGCGCCGCTGGCCTGGCTGCTCACACTCGCCCGCCGCCGTGCCATTGATTACATCCGCCGCTCGCAGGCGTATGGCAGAGCCTGCACCCGCTATGAGGACGCCACCAAGGCCCTGCCCACCTCTCAGCATGCCACCGCCGATTGCGAGCAGACGGATTGGGGCAACGTCCTCAGTACCCATTTGAAGCTGCTGCCAGAGCCGCAGCAGCGCGTCATCGCCCTGGCCTTTCTGCAGGGCATGAGCCAGCGCGAGGTCGCGCAGGCCATTCACATCCCACTAGGCACCGTGAAAACGCGCTTGGAACTGGGTTTGAAGAAACTTCGCCGATTGTTCGGCCGCCACAGCGCCATCCACAGCTATCAGGCAGCGTGATCATCGCGCGAAGAACACGCTGGCGCGCAGAAAGCCAGAGCCACCTTCGAGTATCGCGTGGCGAAGCAGCCCGGCTCCTCCCAGTTCCCCCTATCTGGCTGAGTCATCACCTCCAACCTGCTTGATGCCGAACTCTTCAATGAAGAGTGGCGCACCCGAGAGGATTCGAACCTCTAACCTTCTGATCCGTAGTCAGATGCTCTAATCCGTTGAGCTACGGGTGCGTTTGGCCTGGGCCAATCCGCTGTCTTGGGGACAGCGGGCCACGAGACTAGACCAGCGAGACTGTTTGTCAAACAGCGCATCGCATTTTATGCGCTCATGCCGCCGCCAGTTTTTCCATGAGCTTTTGCGTGCGTTCAATGATGCGTTGCGGCTCATCCAAGAGTCCGGCGGAGAGCAGCGCGTTGTCTAAAATCTGCTCGGTGATGAGGCCGGCGGTTTCAGCATCGGTCTTGTGCAGTTTGGCAAGGCTGCGGACGAGCTGATGCCGCGGATTGATCTCGAAGATGACCTTGGAGCCGGGCATGTCGCCGTCTTTGCCGAGGGCTTTCATCATCTGGCGCATCTGCGGGTTCATTTCGCCTTCAGGAGTTAAAACGAGGGCTGGACTGCCAACGAGGCGCTTGCCGGTGCGGACGGTTTCGACCTGGGAGGCGAGGCGCTCTTTGATCCAGTCGCACAAGGTGGTCGCTTCAGCTTCGGGGAGGCTTTCACCGTCGCCGGTGGCATCACCGAGGTCGATGTCGGGGGCGTTGACGGACTTGAGATCTTTGTCGTCGAACTTGCTGAGGCTGGAGATCACGTATTCGTCGATGTGCTCGAACATGTAGAGCACCTCCAAGCCCTTTTCCTTGAAGGCGGCGACGTAAGGGCCGGTTTCGATGCTGCTGCGCGAGGTGGCGACCTGGTAATAGATGGAAGTCTGGCCTTCCTTCATGCGCTTCACATAATCGGCGAGGCTGATGGCCTCACCCGCTTCGGTCATGCTGGATTCAAAGCGCAGCAGCTTGGCGATGGCGTCACGGTTCGTATGATCGGTGGCGATGCCTTCTTTGAAGAAGCGGCTGAAGCTGGTGTAGAACTCATGGTACTTCTTCGGATCTTCGACGGCTTCTTTGTCGAGGTGCTTGAGGAGACGCTTGGCGACGACATCGCCGAGCTTGCGCACGAGCGCACTGTCTTGCATGGACTCGCGCGAGATGTTCAGCGGCA
This sequence comes from Prosthecobacter sp., assembly GCF_046154365.1. Lineage (GTDB taxonomy): Bacteria > Verrucomicrobiota > Verrucomicrobiia > Verrucomicrobiales > Verrucomicrobiaceae > Prosthecobacter. The sequence goes on along the minus strand of NZ_JBJXFV010000114.1, from coordinate 32,144 downwards.
GGTCTTCGCTGTCGATGACACCACGGACGAAGCGCATCCATTCCGGCAACAGCTTGCGCGGTTTCGGGTCGATGAGCACCTTTTTGCAATAGAGGCCAACGTTCGGCTCCATCTGGCCCATGCCGTAGGCTTCCATGTTCTGCGTGGGCGTGAAAAGCAGCGCGTTGATGGCGATGGGCGACTCGGCCTGGAAATGCAGGCGATAGCTCGGGTCATCAAAGGCGTGCGCAGCGAAGCGGTAGAACTCGGTGTACTGCTCGTCGGTGATGCCGTCTTTCGACTTGAGCCAGAGGGCCTCCACGGTGTTCACACGCTCGCCATCGAGCATGACGGGGAAGCTGACGAAGTTGGAGTATTTCTCCAGGATCTGCTTCACGCGATGCTTCTTGGCGAAGTCGGCAGCGTCTTCCTTGAGATGCAGCACGATTTTGCAGCCGCGTGCCTGATCCGGCGCTTCATCAATCGTGTAGCTGCTGGCACCGTCGCTGGTCCAGACGAGATGCTCGCCGTCATTGTGCCAGGAGTGAGTGTGGACCTCCACTTTGTCCGCCACCATGAAGGCGGAGTAAAAGCCGACGCCGAACTGGCCGATCATCTGCGCATCATTTTGCTTGCCTGCGTTCTTCAAAGCCGCCGCAAAGGCCTTCGAGCCAGAGTGCGCGATGGTGCCGAGATTTTCGACGAGCTCAGCGCGTGTCATGCCGATGCCGTGATCGGCGATGGTGAGCGTGCGCGCGGCTTCATCGGTGGTGATGCTGACTTCGAGCGCGGCGGAGGCATCGAAGACATCGTTTTCCGTGAGCTGGGTGAGGCGCATTTTTTCCATCGCGTCAGCGGCGTTGGAGACGAGTTCGCGGATGAAGATCTCGCGATCGGTGTAGAGGCTGTGGATGACGATATCGAGGACTTGTTTGACTTCGGCCTGGAATTCGTGGGTTTGGCTCATGGTGTTGGTGAAATATGGGTTTGGGGGTCGGGAGAGTAGCGGGTGGAAATGCGTGGTCAAGGCTTCGCGGGTCAAGGTGGCGGCGCTGCGCCCGTCAAGCATCGTCAAAATGGTCAAGCTTCGAGATCATCCGTAGCTCAACGCTTGACCACCTTGACCATGCCTTGACGACTCCTTGACCTTTGACGGCGAAGCCATCTTGACTTTGAAATCCCCTCCCCCACACTCCGCGCACCTATGGGACTCCTCGATTCACTCGCCAAAAACGCGCTGGGCAGCATGCTCGGCGGCTCCGCCAAGCAAGACCCCGCCGCCATGCTCTCCGGCCTGCTCAATGAGGCCGGCGGCCTCAATGGCCTGATGGGCCAGTTCCAAAAAGCCGGACTGGGAGATGCATTCTCGTCCTGGGTCAGCACGGAAAAGAATCAATCCATCACAGCCGACCAGATGCAAAACGCCGTCGGTGCAGACACGATCCAGCAGCTCGCCGGCAAGGTGGGCATGAAAGTGGAAACCGTGCTGCCGCTGCTCTCGCAGTTCCTGCCGCAGATCATCGACAAGCTCACGCCCAAAGGCCAGATCGAGGACAACAACCCGAGCGGCAGCCAGATTCAAGGCGTGCTCATCAGCGTGGTGAGCGGCGGCCTCGGCGGCTTGTTCGGCGGCAGGTCATAGCCGTTCCGTCCCATGCTCCGCCTCGCCCTCAAAATGCTGTTTGGTGACACGGCGAAGTACTTGATGCTCGTCGCGGGACTCACCGTGGCAACGTTTTTGATGGCGCAGCAGACGGCGGTGTTTTGTGGGCTGATGAGCTGGACGAAATCGACCTTGAGCAATGTTCCTGCGCCCATCTGGGTCGTCGAAGAGAAGGTGGAGCAGGTGAATGAGACGAATCCGCTGCTGGACACGGATGTGGCACGCGTGCGCAGCGTGAGCAGCGTGGCGTGGGCCGCGCCGATCTACTCGGGCATTCAGCGCGTGCGGTTGGAGAACGGGAACTTCAAGGTCATCCAGCTCATCGGCATTGATTCCAACACCCTGGCCGGCGCACCAGCCAAGATGCTGGAGGGCGATCTGATGAAGCTGCGTCTGCCGCATTCCGTGATCATCGACGATCTGGGCGTGCAGCGGCTGGCGCTGAAGCGCGGTCAAAAGGTGAAGGTGGGGGATGTGTTTGAGATCAACGATCAGGAAGCACGAGTCGTCGGCATCGCGGATGCAAAAAACTCGTTCACCGGCGGCCCCTATGTTTGGACAACGTATGAACGGGCGCTGCAATACGTGCCAAGCACGCGCAAGATGCTGCAGGCGGTGATCTGTGCGCCACGCGAAGGCGTGAGCCTGGATCAGGCGGTGCTGGATATTCAGCGGGAGACGGGCCTGAAGGCGTTTGTGAATCGCGAGGCGGGACCGGAGGCGTTTCTTGATCACATGAACGGCAAGACGAGCAACAATTTCAATGTCTCCACGGTGTGGTGGTATGTAAAAAACACCGGCATCCCGATTTCCTTTGGCACCACGGTCATCATCGGCCTGCTGGTCGGCATGGCGGTGAGCTGCCAGACCTTTTACTCGTTTGTACTGGAGAACATGCGACACCTCGGCGCGCTGAAAGCCATGGGAGCCTCGACCGGCATGCTCTGCGCGATGCTGATCACACAGGCGTTCACCGTGGGCCTCGTCGGCTATGGCATCGGTCTGCTGGGCACGGCGGGCTTTGCTTTTGGAGCCCTGAAGAATGAGCAGCCGCCGTTTTATATGCCGGAGTTTGTGCCGTATGCCGTGCTGGGCGTCGTGCTGGGCATCTGCTCGCTGGCAGCGCTCATGGGCATCTGGCGCGTGAGCAAACTGGAACCGGCGATGGTCTTCAGGAGTTAGCTACTCCAACTGCAGTTTCGCCAGTGACCCATACAGCCCGCCGGGCTTCGCCATGAGTTCATCGTGCGTGCCGCGTTCAATGATCGCACCGCCGGACATGGCGAGGATCTGATCACAGCGGCGCACGGTGCTCAAACGGTGAGCGATGATGATGCTGGTGCGATTTTCCATCAGCTTGTCGAGCGCGTCCTGCACGAGGCGTTCGCTTTCGGCGTCGAGGCTGCTGGTGGCTTCATCGAGGATCAAAATCGCTGGATCAGCGAGAATGGCGCGTGCGATGGCGATGCGCTGACGCTGACCACCGGAGAGCTGTGTGCCGCGATCACCGACGAGCGTTTGATAACCTTCCGTGAGTCCGACGATGAACTCATGCGCGTTCGCCTTCTTCGCAGCGCTGATGATTTCCTCCTCGGTCGTTTCCGGTTTGCCGTAGGCGATGTTTTCTTTGATGCTGCCGCCAAACAAGAGCACTTCCTGTGGCACCAGCGCGAGATTGCGGCGCAGCGTAGTCAGCGACATCTCGCGGATCGGTTTGCCGTCGATGAGGATTTCACCGGTCGTCGGCTCATAAAAGCGGAACAGCAGCGACACGCTGGTCGATTTACCCGAACCGCTCGGCCCGACGAGCGCAATGCGCTGTCCTGCTTTGGCGCTCAAATTGAAATCACGCAGCACCACGGCCTCGGGACGCGTGGGATAGACGAAACTGACGTCGCGCATCTCGATTTCGCCCTGGAAGCGCACTTTCGGCGCTACGACGCTGTCATCCGGTTCCGTGTCATCGCGCAGAATCTCACGCACGCGTTCCGTGGCTCCGAGCGAGCGCTGAAGCTGAGTGATCAGCTCTGGAAATTGCATGAATGAAGCTGCGATCATGCCGCTGAGGCCTGCAAACTGCGTCAGCTCCTCTTTGCCGATACCGCCGTCGTTCAGCATGCGCATCGCATACCAAGTGACCAAGATTAGCGCCACACTGAAGGCGAAAATGATGAATGCGATGAAGGACGCGCGCGGAATCGCCGCGCGGAGCACCGTGCGCAGGTATTCGCTGAGGTTCTTGTCATAGCGGGCCATTTCATGGGCCTCGTTGCGGAAAGCCTTCACGCTCACGATGCTTTGCAGGCTCTCATCCACCACGACCTGCGAGGCCGCGAGATTGTCCTGCGCCTTCCTGGTCAGTTTGCGAATGCGCGTGCCAAAGATGGCGATCATCACGATCACCACCGGAATCGTGCCGATCATGAACAGCGACAGCTTCACCGACATCTGCAAAATGAGCACGAGGCAGAGCGACAGCATCACCGTATGCCGGATCAGCATCGGAATCGTCACCACCAGCGTCTCGCGCATCGCTTCGACATCGTTGGCCAGGCGCGAGGCCAGTTCGCCGACACGGCGTTGATTCAATGTCGCCATCGGCAGGCGGATGATGCGGCTAAAGGTGTCGAGCCGCAGCGCGGCGAGCGCGCGTTCGGAGGCTTTGGCAAACAGCAGGATGCGCCAGAACGCGATGAATGCCTGCGTCCCCACGATGGCGACGAGAAACCATACCGCATGGTTCAGCTCCGCCATCCACTGAGGTCCACTGGCCCCACCGATGCCTTTCCCGGCCAGCGCGGCCAGTTCCTTGATGAAAATGATCGTCATCCCACCCGTGATCGCCAGCGCGATGAGCGCGGGGATGAACACGTTGTAGTGCGGACGCAGGTAGGTCAGGAAAAAGCCCGCGTCTTTCCACGCCGCGCGGTCCCACAGTTTTTTGCTCGCTCGTTCTTCAGCCATGTCGGTTTTCTTTACTCCACGCGCACGGTCCAGCGTCGTGTGGGTTTTTCGGTCAGTTCCAATACGCTCAGACTCTCCGCATCGTCGCTCTGGCGGGTGCTGCGGGTGAGAAAATACTCACGGCCGCCGCCGGCAAGGCGCACGTTGATGCCGAGCTGGCTGTTGCCATTCTCCAGCGCCCATTCGTGGCGGTAAAGGTAGCTCTTCGGCAGTGTGATCGTCAGCCTGCGGCCACCGCTGGCGGTGCTGCTGAGCACCGCCTGAATTTCCTTCACGTCAAACTCCGCCGCATAGCCGCTGCCAAAGGCCCATGGCTCAATCGGCGCAATCTCCGCAGCACCATCGCCCGCCTTGCCGCTGATGCGCAGTGCTGCCGTCGCCCCAGGGGTCAAACGCTGGCCGTAGCTGCGGGCATCGAGATTCAGCAGGCAGGTGAACGCCTTGCCAGCCGCATCATCGACGAGATCGACCCCCGTCAGTTCCAGCGTCAAAAACAACTTCATGCCGTCCGCATCCGCCCGTAGCGTGACCGCACTGGCCTGACCATCGCTCGCGCTCAATGGCACGGTTTCTTTGAGACCGAAGTTGCGCGTGATCTCGACGTAGCGGTCGAAAATCTGCCGCGCCCCATTGGCCTCCACGGCAAAGTTCAGCGGCAGGCGCTGACGAAATGGCGACTTTTCATCCGCAGGCAGCGCCAGCGCGAGTTTGAGCGACTCGGAGCCATTCGCATCCAGCGCGACCTTGCCCTCCTGCTTTTTGCCAGCCCAGTTCGATTCCCAGGCGGCCGAGAGACTCGCGCCCATGCTGTTTTCGATTTCGAGTTCAGGCGAAAACTCCGACTCTTGATTAAAGGCCGTCCGCGCATTCCAGGCGACGCTGAACGGACGCAGCGGCACGACGAGATCCTGAATGCGCGACTCCTTGCCGGCAATCACCAGCACCGGCAGGCTCATTTTACCATCGTTAAACGGGAGTTGGAGCGTGTTCGTGATGGTGTAGCTCACCTTCATGGCCTGCTTCGCTCCAGCCGCGAGCGTGAGTTCGGGATTCGTGTCCTTGAGCTTCAAACCACGCGGCACCAGCGGTAGCACCGTCAGGTGCAACAACTCACGCGACGTGTTGGCGATCTGAAATTCGAACTTGAGCTTCCCCTGTCCTTCCAGCGTGGCACTCGCCTCGCTGAGGCTCCAGGCGACCGCAGGCGAACCGCTCATCACATCTTCAAACAGGATGCGCCCCATCGCCATATGCGTGTCCGGCGTCGGCGTTGCCACCATGCCGTCCGGAGCGTTGTTCAGCCGACTTTGATACTGCTGCATCAGCGCTGGAAACAGTAGATGCGCCTCGTTCGTTCCCGGCAGCGGAGTGACCAGCCGCGAAAAATCGCCGAGGTCCGAGAACAGGATTTTCTCCGTCGCGCAAAACTCACGCATCACACTGCTCGCCCCACGCGTGAGCGCCAGACTCGTCTCCTCGGGGTCCGCCGCCTGCGGGATCGGCCCTGCCACGATGACTTCGAGCTTGTGCGTCCGTGCCGTGTCCAAAATGCTGCGCAGTGCAGAGGCAACGTCCGCCGTCGAGGTTCCGGCCACGCCGTCCTCGAGACCGTGCGCCACCAGCACCACATCTGGCCGGCCTTGGAATCCGGCCGTCGCCAGCGCCGAGGCCGCTGAGACGATGCTGGTGGTGCGCACCGGCTGGATCAAAATCTCCGGGCCCATCACCATGTTCTCCTTGCTGCGCAGCTTCGAACCGGGCCGCACCACGCGCACCCCGCCGGTGTAATAGAACTGATTTGCCAACGCCTTTGCAAACACGCCCACAAAGCTCGTGAGCAGTGGATCGGCCCCGTCCTGCGCCTTCACGCCATCGAGCATCGCATCGCCTAGCACCACGATTTGCACACGCTCACGGCGGGTGAGCTTGAGCAGCAGCTGTGGCAGAAATTTCTGCCAGCGGTCACGCTGTGCCGGTGCCAGATCGAAGTAGCTCTGCGGCTTCAGCTCCGGCGCTGGCATCTTCGCCTCCGCTGCACGCGCCGCCGCCTGCAACGTCGGCAGATCAGGTCTGGCCTCGGCGGCAGCGACCGGAGCAGGAACCGGTGTCTGCGCCCAGAGACCAGCAACACCCAGCCACGCGTAGGTGCCGAGGAAGAAGAAAGTCTTGCGGTTGGAAAACATGCTGTCGCTATCTCAGCGAGACCGGCGGTGGCTGCAACCGTGGAGTGGTGAATCACCGCATTCCATCTTGTAGAGCCGCTGTGGCACGCTCCTGTGCCGACCTTTCCATGAAACCCTTCCTCCAGCTCGCTCAGGCACAAACGCCCGACGGTGCCGAACTCACGCTGCATGCGCATGACACGCACTTCTACCTGCGCGTGAACCGGCAGCCGCTGATGGGAACGAATGCGTCGGAGTCGGAGAAAATTCTGGCACAACTAGCGTGTGAGCGGTTGCAGGACAAAAGCGCCGCACGCGTGCTCATCGGCGGCCTGGGATTTGGCTTCACACTGCGCCGTGTGCTCGAACTCGTCAGCACGGATGCAATTGTGCAGGTGGCGGAGCTGCTGCCGGAAGTGGTAACGTGGAATCGCGAATTTCTAAGCACCGTGAACGGCCTGCTGCTGGCAGATTCACGTGTCGAGGTCTTCGTGGAGGATGTGTTTCAAGTCATCTCGCGTGCCCCAGCGGCACATTACGATGCGATCCTGCTCGATGTGGACAACGGCCCCATCGCGATGGTGCAGGATGGCAATGCGCGACTGTATCAAGCCCAGGGCTTTGATGCGATCACGCGCGCACTCAAGCCCGGCGGACGCGTGACCTTCTGGTCGGCCAGCACCGACCATGCATTTGCCAAGCGTCTCGGCAAAGCAGGCTTCAAGGTCGAAACCGTGGCGGCTAAAGCTTATGCACAGGCGAAACGCCGCTCACACACGATCTTCGTGGCGGATCGCCGGATGTAGCGCGGAATTCCGATTCCGCGACGGTGCCGTCTCGGTATCGGCTGCGTAGCCGCGAAGCGAATACCGAGCTACAAGCTCATGCCTGCGGCCCTTCGCCCTCCGCTTTCGGCTGCATGTCCGGCAAGGAATCCAGATACAAAGCCTCCACCTTGTCACGCGCCCATGGCGTGCGGCGCAGGAAGACGAGGCTGGATTTGATGCTCGGCTGCCAGTTGAAGCAGTTGATCGGAATCATGCGCCCGAGCATCTCCCAGCCGTAATGCTCGACGAGTTGAGTGACCATTTTCTCCAGCGTGATGCCGTGGAGTGGATTTTTGGGGCCGGCAGCGTGCATGGTGAATCGTGGATTAAGATCATTCTTCCGGCACTTCGCCCGATTTGGCAGCCTTCACCACCTTGGCCTGCGCCTTGGCATTCAGCGGCTGCACTTTGACATAGCTGCCATCAAACGAAGCACGCGCACCGTGATACGCGCCCGTGTTGGCACCGACGACTTCGAGTTGCCGACCGCGCAGGATAAAGCTGACGTTGGCCTCTGCGGTATTGCCGCTCTCCCGGCCTTTGTCACTGAACCAACCGATGGTTTGATTCCAAACGGCGCTGCCAGCCAGCCCACCGAGATGTGAGGTGCGACCGCGCACACACGTCATCACGAAGTGCAGGTGTCCCCCGCTTTCGACGATCTCGATGCCGCCACCGTAGCTGTCACTCCACAGGCCAGTGAGCGTTTCATCTGTTGCTTCGCTCATGAGTCCTTTGAGCCAGGTGGTGCGCTCCTCGGCAAGACCAGCCGCAGTGGTGAGGTACTCAGGGGAATCCAGCGGCAGTTCGCCATGAAAATCTGCACCGGTAAACTGCGGTGAACGCGCGAGGTAATCGCGGTGCTCCACCCAAGCACGCTGTGATTCCTTGAGCGAGTTGAACTCGGACTCTGGCAGCGCCCTCTTCGCAGCGGTCCAAACTTCGTTCAAAGTGCGATCCGCCTTATCAAATAATGCCCTCGCCTCTTTGGCAGTCAGCGCTTTTGCCTCAGCCAAGCTAGAACTGGTTAACGGCACTGCCAGCGCCAGCACCAAAAACAAAGTCGTGTTATTCATGAGGCAGCAGGATAGCGGCGTCCATCGCTGCGTCCAAGCTTTTGCCTGCGGTAATTTCGATTTCCTGACCTTCAGCATGCACCTGATTTTCTCACGCGACTCACGCCTTGCGCTCCCACTTTTTACCTCTAGCCTCCGCCGTCTTCGATCCCTCCACCGTCCATGAGTCTCTACGATCAATTCATTCAATGGGTCAGCAGTTTGAACGCGCAGATGGTGGCGGACTGGTTCCGCACCATGGAATGGCAGCGCGTGCTGCCGGAGATCACCGGTAAGTTCATCGGCTTCCTGCTCGGTTTCGGCGCAAGCTGGTTTTTGCTATTCCGCCGCCACTTGAAGGCGCTCGACCGTCTGCGTCGTGGCGACTCGGATGATGTGCTGTTTCAAGCGCACTTTCTCTCGCCAGTGCCGGGCACAGGCGATTTCGTGCTGCTGTTTCGCAATCTGACCTCGTCCACCACGGTGAACGATCTCTACGACAACCCCGCCGCGCGCAAAATCGTGCGCGAGATGGCCGACTACACCACGCTGCGCAATCCCGTGCTACGCACCGAAGGCCTGCTTGGCTTTGAAGTGCTCAACGACGCCTTCAATCACATCGCCGGTCATCTCGCCACCACGCCCTTCCCACGCGAGACCTGGCTGTTCGCCATGACCTGCGAAGACCGCCAGGTCGTGCGCCGCAAATGCGTGCGCTGCTTCCTCATTCGTCCCGCCGATCTGGAACGCTTCGCCAACTGGACCTGGTGCCGCGAAAACATCCGCTGCGAGCAGCCTTGGCACTGGTACCGCATCGTGGCACTGCATCAGCTCGCAACGCAATGGCAGCAGGAGGAGCAAGACGCACAGCATCCCTCACCCAAACCGCAGGGCATGCCGCTGGTGGACAAACACGCCACGCACCGCCGCATTCGCCAGATCTCCGTCGGCATCTTCACCGCCGAAAAGCCCGTCGGTGAACCCGCCGCCATTGCCTGGCCCGCTCAAGAATGGGAACTCAAAAAGATGGGCCTCGATCTCAACGCTTCATCAGCATCCTGATCGCAGCGAGCAGCACGATCAGCCCCAGGCCGATGCGCCAATCGAGCCATGCAGGGGCATCAACCGGCTTGGATTCACCCTTACCTTCGATCTTCACCGTCTGCGGCAGCAGATCGGCGATCTGAGTGAGTTCCGGCAGTTGCTGGCCCGGCATCGCCTGATCCTTGACCATCTTCTTCCAATCCACCGCCATCACGAGATCCACCCCTGGATTCTGCTCCTTCACCTGACACGAGCATGAACCGATGAGGAACTGCGCTGCACGGTCCACTGTCTCCACGCGAATGCCTTTGCCCACGAGCGCATAAAGCACCCTGCCCTGGCCGAAAATCGGGAACGCAATAGGCTCGTTCAATCCACGCAAGTCTGGCTCACTCGCCAGCAGCATCGCGATGAAGGCGCTTTCCGCCGCATCATCACGTTTCAACCGCAGCGTTGAAAACTCCAGCCGCAAGCCGTCACCGGGGACAGAAACCAGACCATTTTTGACATCCTGCTGGTCGAGCTTTGGCAGTTCCATCACGCCCGCGAGATATTCGAGTCGTTCATCGAGAAATTTGGCAGCGGCAGCGTCCTTGGCGGCAGCCCCGCTTTCCAACAGCACCCAAACAGCGCTCTCCCCTGCCCCCAGCCGTTCCGCAATCTGCTGACGTGCGGGGGAATCGAGCAACGCCTTCACATTCGCCTCATTGAAGTCCGCCGACCAAATCACCTCGTCGTTACGCATCATCAGCGGCTGCCGCAGCTCGATTTTCGGCACGTCTGCGGTCGTCACTTTGAAGTTGCCGTCCAGCTTTGTGCCATGCGGCACCGTCACCCGATACGGATCCGCCGCCCAATGCTCCAACGCATAGCGAAACACCGGCACCGAGCACGCAAACGCGGATGTAGCGGTGAGAATGAAAAAAGCGATGAGGCGATGCGGCATGAGTCCGGCACACTACGTCGTTCCCACGAAGAATTCGCCATCAGGCCTGCGTTTTAGTTCAACCATGCGCCCGCTCCTATTCCTTCTCGCCTTTGCCACCGCTCGTGCCGACTGGCCCACCTACCTGCACGATGCATCACGCGTCGGTGCCACGAAGGAGGAACTCAAACTGCCTTTGCAACCGGCGTGGACGCTTGAATCACCGACCGCACCGAAGATGGCCTGGGCGGGTGAGGACGGGCGCATGATCGAAGGGCATGAGTTGTTCAACCGCGTGCGCTTTGATGACGTGTTCCATGTCGCCATCAGCGGTGGGAAAGTGTTTTTCGGTTCCTCGGTCGATGGGCGTGTGATCTGCCGTGATCTGGCCACCGGGATGGACAAATGGTCGTTCTTCACGAATGCGCCGGTGCGTTTGGCTCCGACTATCGCCAATGGCAAGGTCTATGTCGGCTCCGATGATGGCTACGCTTACTGCCTTGATGCCAAGACGGGCAAACTCGTGTGGAAACTGCGCGCAGGGCCGCATGATGAGCGCATCCTCGCGCGAGGCCGCATGATCTCACGCTGGCCGGTGCGCACGGGCTTGCTGGTCGAGGATGGCATCGCGTATTTCGGCGCGGGCGTGTTTCCACATGAGAAAGTCTTCATCTACGCCGTCGGGGCGGCCACAGGGAAGGTCATTTGGAAAAACGATGCGATCAGTGAGAAGGACGCGGGTCGCAATGACCTCTCGCCGCAGGGCTACATTCTCGCGACGAAGGACGTTTTGTTCGTGCCGTCAGGTCGTTCGCTCGCAGCCTCGTTTGATCGCAAAACGGGTGAGTTCCTATCAAAACCGGAGCCGGGCTGGCGTGGCGACGCGGGCGGGCAGATCGGTGGCTCGCAGGCATTCCTCGCGGACGATCAAATCTACGCCGTGGGCGAGCATCACATCCTCGCGCTCGATCAGGAGAAGCAGAAATCCGGCTTCGGCTGGTTCGCCGGCACGCAGATGACGCTGGCGGGTGACATGGGCTACATGGCGAACGGCACGAAAATCATCGCTATCGACCGCATCAAGCACGCCGAAGGCACGCGCATCCGCCATGCGCATGAAATGGCCATCGCGAAAATCAGCGCTGACTTGAAGAAGCATCCGGCGCTCGCCGAAGCGAAGAAATTTCAAGCCGCCGAAGCCGCCGCACGCAAAGTCAAAGACGATCCAGCCGCCTTTGCGAAGGCGCAGGCCGAACTGGCCGCCGTCGCAGCCAAATACGAGCCGCTGCGGATCGCCTACAAAGCGAAGCAGGACGAGAGCGCGAAGCACAAGGCCGATCTGGCGACTGCCGCCGATGTGGGTGTGAAATGGACACTCGAATCTCCGCATGAGTCCGCGCTGATCGTCGCGGGCAAAACGTTGATAGCAGGCGGCAAGGGCGAGGTGATCGCCATCGATGCTGAAACGGGCAAACCAGCCTGGAAAGCCGCCGTGGATGGCGAAGCTCGTGGTCTGGCCGTTTCTGACGGCCATCTCGTCGTCAGCACGACGACAGGACGTGTTTATGTCTTCGGCGAGAAGGCTGTGGAGTCGATCGCGGTCAAGAAAGCCAATGATTTTCCGTCAGACGCCGCGCATGCCAAAGCTGCTGAAGCCATCTTAAAGCAAACCGGTGTCACGAAGGGCTTCTGCATCGTGCTCGGCAACGACAAAGGCCAGTTGGCCTACGAACTCGCCAAGCGCAGCGAGTTGATCATCTTCGGCGTGGATGCGGATGAGAAGAAGGTGGCTGCGGCGCGTCGGGAACTGCTCGCGACGGGCCTTTATGGCCCGCGCATCACGGTGGATCACCTCGATCTCGCGGTGATGCCGTATTCGAGCTACTGCGCCAATTTGATCGTGAGCGACAGCGCCGAGCCTGTGGGCGTGCCAGCGGGTGTGGCGCGGCATTTGAAGCCGATTGGCGGCAAATTCTGTTTCAAGACGACGCCGAAGACCGACGCATGGCTCGCTGAAACAAAACTCGTCGAAGAAAAAGCAAAGCTCACAAATGCAGATGGTTGGAGCATCCTCACGCGTGCCGCCTTGCCCGGTGCTAGTTCGTGGTCTCATCAGTATGGCAATGCGGCAAACACATCGAGCACCGACGACCGGCGCATCAAAGGCGGACTCAGCGTGTTGTGGTATGGCGATCCCGGTCCGGGCCAGGTGGTGAATCGTCACGATGGAGCCGTGGGGCCGCTTTCGACGAATGGACGCCTCTTTGTGCAGGGCGAGGACAGCGTGCTGGCCTACGATGCTTACAACGGTCAGTTCCTCTGGGAAACGAAGAACCCCGGCGCGATGCGCATCGGCGTGTATAACGCCCGCGAGCCGGGCAACATGGCCGCGAGCGATGATTACCTGTTCATGCTGATGGAGGAGGACTGCATCCAGTTCGACGCCGCCACCGGCAAAGTCGTGCGCATCCTCACGATTCCAGGCGCTGGCACGAAGAAGGATCTGCAATGGGGCTACATCGCCTACCAAGACGGGTTGCTTTACGGTACGGAAACCGAACGCGTCGAAAAGGCCGCCGAAGTCGCCCGCCGTGGCAAAAGCGGCTCGATTTCGACGGACAAGATCTTTGCCTTTGATGTGAAGACCGGCGCGTTGAAATGGACCCATGCGGGAAAGCACATCTCACACGTCAGCATCGCCATCGGCGATGGTCGGCTATTTTTCATCGACGCTTCGCTCACGCCTGAGCAACGCGCCCTCATGCTGGCGCAGGACAAGACCGATCTCGCCAAACTCACCGGCAAAGAGCGCGAACTGGCCGAGGATCGTGTGAAGAACAACGACCTGCGCATGGCGGTGGCGCTGGATGCCGTTACAGGCCAGCAGCAGTGGGCCAAGCCGGTCGATGTCACCGATTGCAGCGACATCGGCATCGGCGGCGGGGCATTGACGCTGATGTATCACAACGGGCACCTAGTGCTCGGCGGCGCGAACGCCAACGGGCACTACTGGGAGCAGTTTTTGAGCGGTGAGTTCAAACGCCGTCGTCTCGTGGTGCTCGACGCGAACAAGGGCGACAAGCTGTGGGCCAAGGACGCCAATTACCGTCATCGCCCCGTTGTGATCGACAACGAAATCATCGCCGAACCGTGGAGCTACGACCTCTACACCGGCGCACAGAAGACCCGCAAGCACCCCATCACCGGCGAGGAGTCCGCGTGGATGTTCGCACGCCCTGGTCATCACTGCGGCGCGATTTCGGCGACACCGAACATGATGTTCTTCCGTTCCAAGTTCACCGCGTTCTATGATCGCGACAGCGACAGCGGCACGGAGCACTTCGCCGGTCATCGTCTCGGCTGCTGGATCAACACCATCCCTGCGAACGGCCTTGTCATGATCCCCGAAGCCAGTGCGGGCTGCGTGTGTCTCTTCTCCATCGCCAGCACCGTCGTGTTCGAACCGCGTGAAGACCGCATGAACTGGGGCGTTTACAGCGCGGACGGCGCTTCCCTGCCCGTGCAGCACATGGCGCTCAATCTCGGCGCTCCTGGCGACCGCCGCGATGCGCATGGCAAACTCTGGCTTGGCTATCCGCGCCCGAGTTCGCGTGCCGGCATCGACCTGCCGCTCGATTTCAAACCGCAGTATGCCAAAGGCGGCGGTGCTTACAGCTTCAACGAAGACAGCCATGTCGTGAAAGGCCACGACACACCCTGGATCTTCACAAGTGGCCTTTGTGGCCTCACGAGGCTCGACATTCCCGTTTTGGCGAAAGGCCAGCCTCCTGCGACATACACGGTGAAATTGATGTTCGCTGCGATGGAAGGCGACAAGCCCGGCAAGCGCGTCTTCGACGTGAAACTCGGCGACAAGGTGGTGCTGAAGTCTTTTGACCCCGCCACACGCAAGGGAGCCAGCGTCGAAGAGTTCACGAACATTCCCGCGACGGCGAATCTCGTCGTGGAGTTGATCCCCGCGAACCCCGGTGTGGAACCGATTCTCAACGGTCTCGAAATCCTGCGCACGAATGCCAAGGAGATCACCGGCGGCGTGGCAGAGAGGTGATGCACCGAAACAATGTCTCGTGTAGGCTGCAAATGCCTTGAATCCCTTCTCCTGGCTCGAAACTCATCGCGGACGCTACACCGTCGTCCGCTGGCTGTTCCCACGGCTGCTGGCGGCGATCTATCTCATCGCCTTCGTCTCCTGGGGCCTGCAGTATGACGGTCTCGTCGGCGAAAACGGCATCCTGCCCGTGAAGAACCTGCTCGAAAACGTCCATGCGTTCGAGGAGCGCGAGCACCAGACGCTGCTGTGGCAATTTCCGAGCATCTTCCACTGGCATTACAGCGATGCCTTCGCGCATGGCTGCCTGATCGCGTGCGGCATCCTCTCCGTGCTGGTGATCGCCGGTGTGGCACAGGGGCCGCTGCTGGCCCTGCTGTGGATCGGCTATCTCTCCTTCGCCACCACCGGCGACATTTTCATGGGCTATCAATGGGATGCGCTGCTGCTGGAGGCCGGTTTTCTCGCGCTGTTCGTCGCGCCGTGGCGGTTGTGGTCGTGGCGCGGTCTCACCGAGCCGCCGCGCGGTTCCATCTTCCTCCTGCACTGGCTTATCTTCCGTCTGATGTTTCTCTCCGGCTACGTGAAGATCGGCGGCGGCGATCTGCCATGGGAAAACATGACCGCGCTGCTCTACCACTACGAAACGCAGCCGCTACCGAACGGCCTGTCGTGGTTCGCACACAATGCACCGCGCTGGTTCCACATCGCGAGCTGTTGGATCATGTATGGCATCGAACTCGGGCTGCCCTTCGCCATTTTCTTCGGCCGCTGGGGCCGTTTGTTCGCCGCGCTCGGCTTCCTCGGCCTCATGGCGATGATCTCCGCCACCGGGAACTACAATTTCTTCACCCTCCTCACTGCCGCGCTCGCCCTCACGCTGCTGGATGACCGCTGGTGGCCCAAATTCGTCCGCCGCTGGCTGCGCATCGACGCCGAAACACCACGTCCGTCTTTTCGAAGCTGGACACAATGGCCTGCGCTCGCGGTGGTGCTGCCTGTCGTCTTCATCACCCTCCTCGCGGCCGACTCCTTCCTTGCGGGACGCATTCGGAACTACCAGCCCAAGTTCTCCGACAGCCTGCACGCCAAGCTTGATGCGCCCATCGCCCGCACGCGGTCCTTCAACGCCTACGGCCTGTTTCAAGACATGACCGAGGAGCGCCCCGAAGTCCTCATCGAGGTCAGCGACGATGGCGGCCTGTTCCTGCCGCTCGATTTCAAATACAAACCCGGCGATCCCAAAACCGCGCCGCGTTTCATCGCCCCACATCAGCCGCGCCTCGACTGGCAGATGTGGTTCGCCGCGCTCTACCCCGGCTATGATCCGCAGCGCGATGCCAATCTTGGCTCCCCGATGCACTGGTTCGGCCAATTCCTCACCGCCCTGCTCCAGCACAAGCAGCCGGTTTGGGATCTCCTCGAACCACCGCCCTTCCCGGTCGAAAAAATCACCCACATCCGCGCCCGGCTCTACCGCTACCACTTCACCAAGCCCGAAGTGCAGAAAATCACCGGCGAATGGTGGGAACGCGAACACGTCGGCCCCTTTAGCCCCACCGTGACGCTGAACGCGGATTCAAAAGGGAGGAACTGAGAATGGCGGAACTGAAAAAGGTGAAATGGCCCGGAAAACGATCCGCCACAGACCGCTCTTCCCATTGTCCATTCCATCATTCCTCCATTCCCAGTTCTTCCATGCCCGTTGCCACCGTCCACGCCTCACGAATCTATCGAGCTTTCCCCTTGCGCCCCGGCGATTCGCGACGACTATCGCCGCCCCTCGCTCCTCATGGGAACGCGGGAATCACAATCGGGGCGTAGCTCAGCCTGGTAGAGCGCTTGCTTTGGGAGCAAGAAGTCGTCAGTTCGAATCTGGCCGCCCCGACCACTCAGATTTTAAATCTGAGATCTCAAATTTCAAATTCTCTGATGTCCGCCCTTTACGCCGTCGCCCTCAGCACCTTCAAGGAAATGGGCTGGCACTACCGCGAAGTCGCCGCCCAAGAGGTGATCGAGTCCGACTTCGAGGCGCATCACACGAAAATCCCGCTGCATATGCAGGTTTTCGGCGAAACCCACATCGCCAGCGTCGTGGCGCTTTCCTCACTGCAAGTTCCCGCCACGCATCGCCTTGCCGTGAGCGAACTCATCATGCGCTCGAACAAGGAGCTGAACCTCGGCAACTTCGAGCTCGAATGGGACAGCGGCCAGGTGATGTTTCGCATCAGCAATGTCTTTCCACCCAATCGCCACGACCAGCGCATCCTCGCCAGCATGGTTCACTCCGCCGTCGCCGAGACGGACCGCCTCACGCCTTACCTCGGCGAAATCGTCCGCACGCCCAAAGGCGAGCTGCTGCTGCTCAAGGTCGCCGATTTAATGAAACGCGAAGATTTGCTCCCGCCCGCGCCCGATGCAGAGTGATTGGACGTGACACAGGCAGCCAGCCTGTGCTTCTCTGGCCGCGAACTGGCCCTCACCATGTCCGCCCGCTACACACTCCAGCAGCATCCAGCCTTCAGCGATCCGCTGACCAAGGAGGATCTGTACACGCTTGTGGCCCGCGGCTCCCTGGCCCGTGGCGAGATGTGCATCGATGAAGACACCGGCCTCACCCACACCGTGGGCGAACTCGTCAGCGGCATGCGCCGCCCCAGCCAGCCGCGCCTTGACCGCCCCGCGTATCGCGAGATCAGCCCTGATGCCGATGGCTACGAGGAAGAAGAAATCATCGAGGAAGTGGAAGAGGAAGACGCGGAAGAAGACGACAATGATTACACCCCGAGCGGCGAAGTCATCCTGCATCACGCACATCCATCGTGGCTCGGTTATACGAAGGCCTTGTTCCTCTGCATCCTGCTCATCATCGCCGGTGGCCTGCTGTTCGTCATACAACTGGAATACGCCGTCATCGCCCTGCTCTGCGCCTCCTCCACGTTCATCGCCATCGGCATCTCACGCTACTCGCACGATTACATCATCACTCGCGAACGCGTGGAGCTGATCTGGGGCATCATCGGTCGCAGCTCCAAAGAAGCGCGCATCTGCGACATCCGCAGCATCGACGTGTACGAGTCCGGTCTCAAAGGACTGCTCGGCCTAGGCACCATCGACTTCTCCACCGCCGCCAACGCCGGCATCGAAGTGCAGTTCAAGGACATGCGCCAGGCCCACGAAGTGAAAGACCTCGTGCGAAAGCTCCAGCGCGGCGGCCCAGTCACTGATGATTGAATCATCGGCATGAAATGGTTCCTCCATGCCTCCTGCGTCGCGCTGCTTATGCAAAGCGCGGCTCATCCGCAGCTCACTCGCGCCATCGACATCCGCACGCTGCCCTACGAGCGCAGTTTGGAGAAACTCCCCGTCGATCTCACTGCCACCATCGGCTTCGTCGAAAGCGGTGGCACCGCTTTCGTGCAGGACGGCACTGCGGGCACGCATTTGCACTTCAAACCGGCCCGCAACGATCTCCGCGTCGGGGATCGCGTGCAGGTGAAAGGCGTCACCATGGCCGGACTTTACCTTCCGGGCGTCGAAGTGACCGAAATCACCGTTTTGAGCCACGAATCGCCCCCGGCGGCGGTTTCGTCGATCTACGACGACCTCGCCACGGGGCGCTTTCATTATCAAAGAGTGCTCGTCGAGGGGCTCGGCCGCACGTTGACGCCGCTGGACGAAAATCGCTCCCTCCTGCGCCTCGCGATGGGCAGTCGCGTCATCGAGGTGCGGGTCGATGCGCCACCTGAATCCGCCCCCGATCTCATCGACGCACGCCTGCGCATCACCGCCCTAGCCGCCGGGGGCATCAATGACCGCCGCCAGCTCGTTTTTCCGTATTTGCGCGTCACCGAGTGGAGCGATGTCGCCCTCACGCAAAGCGCCGCCGTGCCCGAGTCACTGCCCGTCATCTCCGTCGCCTCGCTGCTGCGCTTTGGCGCGGCGGACGAGCCGCATCACCGCGCCCGCATTCGCGGCACCGTTTTGGCCGCGTTTGAGGATGGCCGCGTCTTCCTGCGCGATGTCACCCCGCCACCGCCGCCGCGTGAGGTCAAAGAGGACGCGTCGCCGAAGGCCCCGCTCTCCCCGGCCATCGCCGTCCATCTCTCCACCACGCCATCCCTCCTCGCGGGCGATCTCGCCGAAATCACCGGCTTTCCCGTCATGGCCGGCTTCAGCGCCTCGCTCGCCGATGCGCAGGTGCTCAGCCGCCAGGCCGCCGAGCCCCCCACTGCCGCCCGCGTCACCTTGCGTGAGTTTCAAAACGGCTCGCACGATGCCGATCTCGTCCAACTCACCACGCCCGCCGTGTTGAATGACTTCTTCCGCACGCCCGACGGCTACGAGCTGCGCCTCACCTCCGGCGGCACCTCCATCCGCGCCTTCCTCTTGGAAAAAACCGCGCCCCGGCTCGAGCTCGGCTCCGCCTGCCAGCTCACCGGCATCTGCCTCGTCGAGTCCGCCACCACCGACAAAGGCTTCCGCTCCGAGCCCGACCGCGCCTCGCTCCTCCTCCGCTCGCTCGATGACGTGCAGGTGCTCAGCACCGCGCCCTTTTGGAATGCCCGCCGACTCGTCATCGCCATCGCCCTGCTCGGCGGGCTCGTGCTGCTCACCCTCATTTTGCTCACCCTCCAGCGCCGACAGATCACCCGTTTGGAGAGCAAAATCACCCACCAGGCTGCGCTCGACGAGCGACAGCGCATCGCCCGCGAATTCCACGACACCTTGGAGCAGGAGCTCACCGGCCTCTCCCTCCGGCTCGATGCCGCCACCACGCGTCCCCTGGAGGAAAAAGCCCGCACCCTTCTCGAAACCAGCCGCAGCCTCGTCTCCCGCATCCAGAGCGAAGCCCGCAACCTCGTCTCTGACCTCCGCGACGACACCGCGCACGCCACCACCCTGCCCGAGGCCTTGCAACTGCTCGCCACCCGCGCCCCCGAAGGCATCGCCATCACCCTCGATCTGAGTCCCATCCCCACCATCCCGCCGCCCGTCACGCATCACCTCCGCATGATCGCCCAGGAAGCCATCACCAACGCCCTCAAACACGCCCACCCCACCCAAATCCAGCTCCACCTCTCCGAGTCTCCCCGTCTCCCCGTCTCCTCTTCTCCCAGTCTCCCCATCTCCCAGTCTCCCCATCTCCTCACCCTCCGCATCACCGATGACGGCCAAGGCTTCGATCCCACCGCCCAAACCCACGGCCAACCCGGCCACTTCGGCTGCATCGGCATCCGCGAACGAGCGCGGAAAGTCGGCGCGGAGGTGAAATGGGACAGCGAGATGGGAAAGGGGACGACGGTGTGGGTCACGCTGCCGCTGGGGAAATGACGAAATCCGAATTTCCGAATGACGAACGATGCGGCATGGCACCCGCTACAGGGAGCGCACCTCCGCTTCTGGTTTAGGTCTATCGCCGTCCTTCGGCTTCAATTCGTGGCGGGTAGCGGATTGCTCGGAGTCGGCTTGTTCTTCAGCTTTTGCTTGTTGGGCGACGAATTCCTCATAGGCAGCATCTAGCTCATCCATTGCTTCATCTGCGACGGAATCATCTTCTGGCTCCGTCGGATAAACAGACAACTCGAGATCAACCCCGAGTTGTCCCGCGATGCTCAACAACTGATGCGGAAAACGAAAGCTACACCACCCAGGTGGATAAATGTTGGCTCCAAAGTCGATGCAAAGAGACTGCACTCCAGGAAACTGAGCCAATCGCTTCAACTCATCCGCATTCTGACTCATAAATAGAAAAGCCTCTTTGAGTTGAAGCCTGTAGTCATCGAATTCGGCTTCACTGACGACAATGCTAAAGCCAGATCTCTTCAACTTCCGCCCCTCCGGATCGACTGTCGGCCGCGCTGGATCGCCCACTTGATACAATTCGTCGATCGTTAGAGACGAACCTCGCGTGAAGGAGTTAACGTCGAATCTTTCTCCAGATGCTCTTAGGATCGCAGACATATTTTGGAGAACGGTATTGAATTTGGTAGATAGAACAGGAGTTCACCGACGCAAAGGCCCCGGAATCCAGGCTTCAATGGAAGCGATAAAGCCGCGCGAGGTCAAGCCTTGGGTGCGGCGGGTCGTCGAGGCTGCGGGCGTTTGGATGCGATGCCTCGCGTCATCACGTTGGTGAACTCAGAACTTGGCTCCCGCAGATTCGGGGAGGCCCACAGATTGGCTCCAAAACAGAAATCTGCTGGCCTCCCTGAATCTGTGGGGAATCAAAACCGTGATGGAGCAATGCATCACCTATGCCGAAGGAAAGAAAACGGCGAAGCATGTCTCGTTGCCACCCCCCAAATGACGAAAGAAGCCCCAAGCCCAATGACTTTGCTTCGGATGAGAATTCTGCCGCAGATTCAGGAAAACCGCAGATTGAGTTGTTGAGTCAAAAATCTGTGGCTTCCCTGAATCTGTGGCAAACACCTCCTCACTTAACGGCATTGATTCTGAACTCGTCATTCCCTTATGATCTCTCTTCTCCTCATCGACGATCACTTTGTCGTCCGCAGCGGCCTCGTGGCCTCGCTGGAGCTTGAGGACGACCTCAAAATCGTCGGTGAGGCGGATCGGGGCGAGGACGCTTCGAGGCTCTTTGCTCAAACGAAGCCCGATGTCGTGCTCATGGACATCCAACTGCCCGGCCTCAGCGGCATCGACGCCACCGCCGCGCTGCTTCGCGAGCATCCTGCCGCCCGCGTGCTCATTTTCTCCACCTTCGCCCGCGACGATGAAATCCAGGCAGCATTGAAGGCCGGAGCACTCGGCTATCTCCAGAAATCCTCCTCCCGCGACGATCTCCTCGCTGCCATCCGCACCGTCGCGAAAGGTGAACGCAGTTTGCCCACCGACATCGCCCAGCGCCTCAAAGACCGCCTCGCCGAACCCGAAATCACGCCCCGCGAGCGCGAAATCCTCACCCTCGTCACCCGAGGCAACGCCAACAAAGGAATCGCCGCCACGCTCGGCATCGGTGAGGACACCGTGAAGCAGCATGTCAGCCGCATTTTGATGAAGCTCAAAGTCAACGACCGCGCTCAAGCCACGGCGGAGGCGATTCGGCGGGGTTTGGTGAAAGTGTGAGCCAGACCCAGATTCCAGGCTGACAACGCGGCACTCTTTCAGCATAATCGGCGCATGACCGCGAAACCGCGCCTCGTCTTCATGCTCGCCTGCGCCGCCATCACGGCACGGGCCTTGGACACGAACACCAACCAGCAAAGCGACATTTGGGAGATCCAATATGGTGCGTTGAACCTGCCCGCGCTCGAAGACACGGATCGCGACGGCTTTTCGAACACGCTCGAAAGCATCGCGGGCACAAACCCGCTCGACGCGCTCTCATTTCCGAAGACCGAGATCATTCCCGGTGCGCCGGGGGAGGTCCAGATGCGATGGCCCAGCCAGGCGGGCAAGCGTTACGGCATCCACGGCAGTCCTGATCTGAATCCGGCCAATTTCACCCTGCTCGGCACGGTGACGGGGGATGGCGCCCCGATGCTCGAACCACTCGCCACCAACGGCCAGGGCCGCTGGTTCTTCAAACTCGCGGTGGCAGACGCCAACAGCGACCTCGACACGCTTTCCGACTGGGAGGAGCTGGCCCTCGGCTTCAATCCCCTCCTCACTCACAGCGACCGCCATGACACCGACGACCTGACGCGGGTGCAATACACGCTCAATGCCAATAGCACGATCACCGTGGGCTTGATCGATGCGGACATGCGCGAGGACTGGCCGGACAAGGGCGCCATCGCCATCCGCCGCAGTGGCGGCCTGAAACCGCTGTGGATCAACGTGACCTTCACCGGCAGCGCCACGCGTGACAACGACTACACCACCAGCAACAGCGGAGCGCAGGTCTATCTCCCCCTCGGTGCACGCGAAACGTGGGTGGAGCTGGCTCCGATCAATGACGCGAATGTGGAAGGGATGGAAGACATCACCGTTACTGTCACCACGGGCGCTGGTTACTCGCTCGGCAGCAGCACCAGCGCCACGGCGACCTTGGGTGATGCCTCGCCGTTGCCTTCGGCCAAGGAAGCCGCGCGTTTTCTCATCCAGGCGGCCTTTGGGCCGGACCAGGACAGCGAAGCAGATGCGGACCACACCCCTGAGAATGTGGAGGAAGTCATGAACATGGGCCTGGAGGCGTGGATCAACGATCAGTTCACGCGTCCCATCGGCTACATCCAGCCTTACACGGACTGGGCGGTGCAATATGCCAATGCGATGCAGCTCTACGGCAACTACAAGCAGCACTCCTGGTGGCGGCGCGCGATGGGATCGCCGAAGCTGCGCCCGGATGACACCGCCGAGCAGCTTCCCGATCCGCTGCGCCAGCGCGTGGCCTTCGCCCTGAGCGAGATCCTCGTCACCTCCGACCGACCCGAAACGCTGGCGGTCGATCAGCGCGGCATGGCGAACTACTACGACATCTTCGAGCAGCACGCCTTCGGCAACTACCTCGACATCCTCAAGAAGGTGGCGATGCACCCGGTGATGGGCGTTTACCTCAGCCATCTCGGCAACCAAAAGGCCAATCCGGCGCTCAACCTCCACCCGGACGAAAACTTCGCCCGCGAGATCATGCAACTCTTCACCATCGGCCTGTGGGAGCTGAACACCGATGGCACACGCAAAACCTACCGGCCACCGCACCCGTATGCCGGACAGTTCATCCCGACGTATTCCAACACCGACATCACCGAACTCGCCCGCGTCTTCACCGGCCTGACCTGGGGCGACAGCCCCAACTTCAATTCGAACAACCTGCTCAACGGCGACCGCCTCCAGCCGATGAAAGTCTGGGACGCCTACCACGACTGCGAGGCGAAGACTCTGCTCGGCGGCTATTTCATCCCCGCCTCCAGCCCGACGCCTGGAAACGAAGGCGGCGCTGGCACAGCGGACATCAATGCGGCAGTGACCAATCTCTTCAATCATCCCAACGTCGGCCCCTTCATCGGCAGGCTGCTCATTCAGCGCTTCGTCACCTCAAATCCCAGCCACGCTTACATCGGTCGCGTGACCGCCAAGTTTAACGACAACGGCAGCGGTGTTCGTGGCGACATGAAGGCCTTCATCAAAGCCATCCTCATGGACCCCGAGGCGCGTGATCCGGTGATGATGGACTCGCCAACGTTTGGCAAACTGCGCGAGCCGTTCCTCCGTGTCGTCAATCTCGCGCGTGCCTACAACGCCGCCTCCACCTCCGGCCACTACCCGCTCGACCAGTTCAGCCTCGATCACCAGCAAGACCCGCAGAACTCGCCCAGCGTGTTCAACTTCTTCCTTCCCGGCCACAGCCCGCCCGGCCCCGTCACGCAGATGGGCCTCGTCGCGCCCGAGTTCCAGATTCTCAACGCCAGTTCCGCCATCACCGGCGCGAACTACTTCTACAACACCATCGGCAACAACGGCCTGCACCGCTGGGGCAATGGCACCGCCGCCTATGTCGTGCGCCTGAATCTCGACCCCGATCTCGGCAGGATCGTCCCTGCCGCAAACATCAACGAAGACACGCCAAGCGCAGCCAACCTGCTGGACAGCGACGCGCTCATCCGCCGGCTCGACCTGAGCCTGATGGGCGGCACCATGTCGCCACGCCTGTTTCAGACCATCCGCGAGTCCATCGACCGCGTGAAGCCGCCGAACACCAGTTGGCGGTGGCACCGCGAGCGGCTGCGACTGCTCATCAGCCTCATCGTCACCTCCGCCGAGTTCAATGTGCTGCGCTGAACACTGCCATGTCCCCCGTTATGACACCTCCTCAGCCAACGGTGGACGGCTTTCGTGCCGGACTTCGAGCACCACCACGCGCCCAGCGGCTTCGTCGATCCAAAACAGCACACGCCAGCCCTTCCCCGACTTCCACGGACGGAACAGCATGCGGCGCAAAACGATTTCAGGATGCCACTTGCCGCTCTCAGCGGCCAGACCATGCCATTCAGGATGCCGGGACAGCGTTTCGAGCGATTCATGAAGCCTGGCCCGCCAAAGCTCGGCCAGTTCATCGCCTCCAGGCCGGACATTCGTTTCATACCAGCGCATCTGGTCGTCCATGGACTCCAGCGCCTCCGGCGAAACTTCCAACCCGTGGCTCATTCGGCCCGCGCTTCACGTCGCCCGGCAGCCTGCTGCCTCAGTCTCTGCATCGCCACATCGAGTGGAATGCCGCTTTCGCCGCTGGCACAAGCATGCACCGAGCGTTGCAGTCTTTCGTCCATCACCCTCTCATACGTCTCCCAGTCCATGCATTGCATGGCGTGGATGGCTGCCTCCACGCCAGCCTCCTCCGGCAGCCCGCGTGGGCTGACCTGGTAAGGAGTGATTTCTTCACGAACAACCGAGTCCATGGCCGCAGCCTAGCATGACGCGCCCCTTTTCCGCAAACAGCAATTCCAGCCAGCCACTTTATGTTCACTTCCTTTTCCTCCAACCGCCGCCAGTTCCTCGGCCAGGCCAGTTGCGCTGCCGTCAGCTCCATTCCGGTGCTGAACACGCTGCTGAACCTCACCGTGGCCGAGAAAGTCTCCGCCGTCACCGCACCCGCCAACGGCGAGTATCGTGCGCTCGTCTGCATCTTCCTCTCCGGCGGCAATGACAGCTACAACATGCTCGTGCCGCGCGAGGCTGCGGCCTACGCGCAGTATCAGGCCACTCGCTCGAACCTAGCGCTCGCTCCCGCATCGCTGATCGACATCCATCCCACCGGCCTGCCCGACTTTGCCGTGCATTCCGGGATGCCCGAGGTGGCCGGCTTGTTCGAGGCGGAAAACGCCGCCTTCATCGCCAACGTCGGCACGCTCATCGAACCTGTGCAGAACCGCACACAGGTGAGCACGCTGGCAAAGCTACTGCCGCTGGGCCTGTACTCCCATTCCGACCAGATCGAGCAGTGGCAGACCAGCCTGCCACACCAGCGCAGCGGCATCGGCTGGGCAGGACGTGTCGCGGACATCCTGCAAAGCCTGAACAACAACCAGAAGGTGCCCATGAACATCTCGCTCGATGGCAGCAACCTCTGGCAAACTGGCAACGACGTGGCCGAATATGCCATCACCACCAGCGGCGCGGTCGCCCTGCAGAATTACAGATTCGACTGGCAGCAGAATGACGCGGTCAATCAGGCGCTGAGCCAGGGCGTGGACAGCCAGCTCGCGCAGCAATACTCAAACGTGCTCATGCAGACCTTCAACTCGCGGAAGAAGGCCGCGCTGGACGCCTACGATGCCTTCACCACCGCCACGTCGGCCGCATTGCCCGGAAACATCACCTTCCCGTCCACCTACGTCGGCTCGCGCCTTCAAATGATCGCCAAAGCCGTGCATGGCCATGCACATGCAGCGCTCGGAGCCAAGCGGCAGACGTTTTTCATCAACTGGGGCGGCTGGGACCATCACAGCGGCGTCCTCGGTTACCAGAACTCGATGCTGCCGCAGGTCAGCGCCGCCATCGGCGCGTTTTACAACCAGCTCGTCGCCATGGGTATGCAGGACAACGTCACGCTCTTCACCGCGTCCGATTTCGGTCGCACACTCACCAGCAACGGCCAGGGCAGCGACCATGCCTGGGGCGGGAACCAGCTCGTGGTGGGTGGCAGCGTGCTCGGCCGAAAAATCTACGGCCAGTATCCCAGCCTCGCGCTGAATCCGCAGAGCGGACCCGAGGCCAACCCGCTGGACACCGGCAGCGGCCGCCTCATTCCCACCACGAGCTGCGATCAGTTCTTCGCCGAACTCGCCCTCTGGCTCGGCGTTTCTCCCTCCGACCTGCCGGTGATCCTGCCAAACATTGGCAACTTTTACTCCCCCGGCAGCGCCTCACCCCCGCTCGGTTTCATGGCCTGACCTCACGAAAGTGGGGTGCGTCGGCTGCTGAAAGACGGCGCAAAGCGCCGTTAATGGAGCATGACGCGCCTGTTATTCGTTCCATTCCTCCTCTCTTTCACCTCTGCTGCCTTCGCCCAAAACGACTCGGGCGGCAATGACGTTGCCGACAAGACCAAGTCCGAGCCGGTCATGCAGTGGCGCTTTGATGATGCAAAGGAAGCCGGACCGCGTGCGCCGACCTATCCGGGCTTCGCGAAGGACAACAAGGCAATGATCTTCACCGGCGATGGCAAGAAGTCCGCCCTTGAAGTCAAAGACCGCGAGAATCTGCGTTTCGGCCTCAATGAGACGATCACGCTCGAAGCCTGGGTCAAAACAGCCAACCTCAGCGGCACGCCTTACATCCTCGGCAAAGGCCGTCTCGGCACCAAGGAGTTCGGCCAGGAGAATCAAAACTACGCCCTGCGCCTCAAAGACGTGAAGGGCGGCGCGCAGATCGGCTTCCTGTTTCACAGCGCCGACATTCCCGGCAAGAAAGGCGACTGGCATCGCTGGTGGTCGAAGGACATGCTGCCGACCGCTGGCTGGCATCACATCGCCGTGACCTACACCTTCGGGAAACTCAAGAGCATCAAGGGCTACATCGACGGCCGCGAAACTGACGGCGTGTGGGACATGGGTGGCGAGACAGATCGTGCACCAGTCACCGATGGCGACGCGCTCATGCTCGGCAGCGGATCCACTTTGGCCTCCTCGCACTCGCTGAACGGCTGGCTTGATGATGTCGCGATCTATCGCGGCCCGGTGGATGTCGATGCGCTCAAATCACGCTATCGCTTCGTGCCGCCACCGCCGCCGATTGCGAAGCAGGACGTGCCTGCCGGGCGGGTGCTCGTGCAACTCGCGGAAGAAGGCATGCCCGACGCGAATGCGTGGCCCAGCGAGCCGCCGAAAGTCGCCGAGACCTACACCGAGGACGTGTTCGGCTTCCTCGACGTGCCGCAGAAGTATGTCGAGACCGGCGTGCGCGGAGATCGTCATGTGCCCTTCCTTTTGCGTGCCGCAGCGAGCGTGACCTTCCCGAAAGGCAAACACCGGCTACTGCTGCGTGCCCGTGGTGCTACGAATCTTTACATCGACAACAAAACAGTGCTCACCACGCCCTTCCCGCCGAATGATTCGGACGGCCACCACCTCGTCGCCGATCAACAAGGCTACCTCGACCTCGGCCCCGACTTCCGCTTCGTCCCGCCGGGCAATCGCGAGGCCTGGTGCGAGTTTGAGGGCACCGGCAAGCCGCAGTTCATCGTGCTGGAGACTTTGGTCGGCAGTTACACCGGCAAAAGCATCCGCCGTCCTGAACTCGGCGAAACCGTCGTCGCTTGGTCGCCACAAGGCAGCGAATCATGGCAGCTCGTCACTCCCGCCAAACGCGACGTGGCCTACAACGACGCCGACTGGGCCGCTTATGAGAAAGAACGCAGCGCATACTATGATGCGATGAATGCGAAGAAACGTGCCGAGCTGCGCGGCAAATCGGCCACCTATTGGGCCACGCGTCGCGATGCCGCGCAGACTTGGCTGAAGCAGGTCGAAACCGTGAAGGTGCCTGAACTGGTCCCAGGATTCCCTGCCAGCAACGAGATCGACCACTTCATCGCCGCAAGGATCGACCGCGTGAAGGCGCAGGACGCGCACAAACGCAGCATCGACTACTTCAAAGACATCCAGCCCATCCTCGAAGCCAAATGCACCGAATGCCATCGCGGCACCAAGGCCAAAGGCGGCCTGCACCTCGATTCGCTCGCCGATGCGATCAAAGGCGGCAAATCTGATGGTGCCGCAATCACTCCCGGCAAGCCAGATCACAGCGCCATCATCGCCCGCATCACTTCCGACGGCGAAGACGAGATCATGCCGCCGAAAGGCAAGCCTTTGACCAAAGATGAAGTCGCGCTGCTCACCACCTGGATCAAAGAAGGCGCGCACTGGCCCGACATCCGCGCCGATCACCTCACGCTCACTCCTTTGACCGACGACCTCACCTTCCTGCGCCGTATCTATCTCGACACCATCGGTGTGCCGCCATCGTTGGAGGAAATTCGCGAGTTCCAGGCCGATGCGGCAAAAAGTGCTCAGTCCTCAGTGCTCAGTGCTGACACTGCAAAACTGAGCACTGAGCACTCCGCACTGAGCACTTCAGCCCGCACCAAGCTGATTGATCGCCTTCTCCGCGACCCCCGCTGGGCGGACAACTGGATGGGTTACTGGCAGGACGTGCTCGCGGAAAATCCAAACATCCTCAACCCCACGCTCAACAACACCGGCCCCTTCCGCTGGTGGCTCTACGAGTCGCTGCAGGACAACAAGCCGATGGATTTCTTCGTCACCGAACTCCTGCGCATGCGCGGCAGTGAGCGCCTCGGCGGTCCCGCTGGTTTCGGGGTCGCTTCACAAAACGATGTGCCGATGGCAGCCAAGGGCACCATCGTCAGCACCGCTTTCCTCGGCGTGGAAATGAAGTGCGCACGCTGTCACGATTCACCCACCGGCAAATCGTTGCAACAAGACCTCTTCGAACTCGCCGCCATGCTCGGCACGAAGGAAATCGCCGTGCCGAAGACCAGCAGCGTGCCGATGGACAAAATCCACGCCGGTGGCCGCAAGCCGCTCATCCAGGTCACGCTCATCCCCGGCACGAAAGTGCAGCCGAAGTGGCCCTTCGCCGAGTTCTGCGACGAGAACGCCGCGAAACTGGCCGAAGACGCGAAGGACACGCGCGACGTGCTCGCCGCGATGATCACCGCACCGCAGAACGAACGCTTCGCACAAGTCACCGCCAATCGCATCTGGTCACGCTTCATGGGACGCGGCATCGTCGAGCCCGTCGATGACTGGGAAAAAGGCAAGCCCACGCATCCTGAACTCATCCAGTGGCTTGGCCGCGAGTTCGTACGCGGCGGTTATGATGTGAAGCAGCTCGCCCGCATTATCTTGAACAGCCACGCCTATCAACGCGCCACGGACAACACGCTGAAGCAGACCAGCCCGCTGTTTAGCTCGCCAGCACCACGTCGGTTGCAGGCCGAGCAGATTGTGGACTCGCTCTTCGCCGCCACCGGCAAACCTTTCCACACCGAAGAAGTCTGCCTCGACATCGACAACCAGCGCGACCTCAAAAATGCCATCCACATGGGCAAACCACACCACAGTTGGATGCTCACCAGCACCAGCAACGAACGCGACCGCCCCAGCCTCGCCCTGCCGCGCATCCAAGCCGTCACCGACGTGCTCAGCGCCTTCGGCTGGCGCGGCAGCCGCCAAGACCCCATCAGCAAACGCGACGCCGATCCGAACGTCCTCCAGCCCGCCATCCTCAGCAACGGCACCGTCGGCGTCTGGCTCACCCGCCTCAGCGACGATCACGGCGTCACCGCACTCGCGCTCAAAGAGCAAACGCTCGATCAATTCCTTGATCGTCTCTTCCTCAAGCTCCTCACCCGCAAACCCACCGCCCAAGAACGCGAGCTTTACACCAAGCATCTCGCTGCGGGCTTCGAAACTCGGGCAAATCATAAATCACAAATCATAAATCATAAATCCACGCGAACGCGTGAGCAGTACGTGAGCTGGTCCAACCACCTCGACGCCGAAGCCACCAACGTCCGCATGGCCCAGGAAACCGCCGCCCGCCAAGGTGATCCACCCACCGAACAACTCGACGCCCCATGGCGCACCCGCATGGAAGACATCCTCTGGGCCATGCTCAACGCCCCCGAGTGGGCTTTCAGTCCTTGAGTCCATCCACTCGATGAATACACTTTCACCATGAGCACCGCTGCCACCGCCATCTTCCAACAAGCCGCCCAGCTTTCTGAAGCCGAGTGCGAGGAGCTTTATGAACAGCTTGGGAATCATCTGAACCGCGCCCCTGCTTCGGAAGAGCCGCTGTCGAGTGATATGCAGGCCACGCTGGACCGCCGCTGGGATGAGATCACCTCCGGTAAGGTTCAATGCAGAGATGCTTTTGAAGTGCTGGCTGAGTTGAGAGCCAAATACCATGTTTAGCCCCCGCATACATCCAGAGGCCACCGCAGAGCTTGATGAGCAATTAGTAAAAAAGCATGTCGCCCGCCGCCCAATCCGTGATGCCACTGCTCAACTCGCTTTCCGAGCGGGAGCGGCTGGAGATCGCCCATGAATTGAAGCGCGGGCTAATTTCCGACCCGAAGCTGAGTGCCGCTGACCGCAAACTGCTCAAGCGCAGCCTGGCACTCAAACCCAGGCAGCGACGACTCCTCGCCGACATCCTTTCCATGCTCAATCACCCGCCGCAGGATGAACTAGAGAAGCTGTTTCAGGAAATCCTCCGCATGAGTCACGGTCTGCGCTTTGAAGTCGGCTGGCGGCTCGATGAATCCCTGCCAACGCGCAGGCCAGCGCCACTGAGCAAGCAGCAAATCGCCGAACTCAAACGCCGCATCAAAGAGATCGACTCCGGCAAAGCCAAGATGATCCCCGGTGAAGTGGTGATGGCGAAACTGAAAGCCATGCAGGCCAAATCACGCGCCAAGGCCGAAGCGAAAGTCGCCGCCGCGCGCATTGATTGGTCGAAGAAACCACGCCCAGGTTTTGTGCCTGCGGAAGACGTTCTGGCAAAGGTGCGACTGACCTTCAGTCGTCGCTCGAAATCCCGCCCCCCACGAAAGTGAGGGACGTTGAGTGTCAAAGCCGCCGCGTGTGGATTCAGACTCAGGGCGGCAATGACTAGGATCACGGCAGGCTCACCGCCACGCGGCCGAAGCAACGGGGGATCAGCGTGGCATTGTAGGGCTCCTCATAGATCACGCGTTCCCATGTCGCGTCGATGGGGATGACACTGGGTGTGTCTGCCAGTGGCACCCAGGAGTTCAGAAGCGTCAGGTCGCTCGACTTCTGTGGCGTGTAGATCAGCCCGCTGCCGATGCGGCACACGAACGCGAAGCGGAAGACGCTGCTGGCTCCATTGGGCTGCGTGGTGATACCGGGAAGACCGCTGCCACCGCCTGTGGGCATGGTGGCGGAGTCCGGGCCGCTGAGGTTCATGTTGAAGGCGTACTTGAGCAGGTTCTCCACCCCGTCGTGGTGCGGTGTTGCATCCAGAGCGGCGTTGGGGCCGGTGAGCCCGGCGGTGGTCATGGCGTTGGTGGCCGCCTGGGTGGGGAAAAAACTGAAACTGGCCACTGCTTCAACCAAGCCAGAACTGCCGTTATATAGGCCCCAGTGGTGCGGCCACGAGCGCGGAGCTGGCCGCTCGCGGCAAGGCTTCCGGGTAGAGCCGCCCGTTGCCGGGCGGCTCCCCCACAGACCCGTGCTAGCCCAATTAATTCTACTTTGGTAATTCATCTGGGCACTCATAAAAGTCATCGAGAGGTCTTTGTTTGCGGTAGGCCGAGTCGATGGATTTTCTTCGCTTTCGATGACGGTGTTGGAGTTGCTCGATGACATCCTCGCGTGTGGCCACCGCTGACGGCAAATAGTGACGCAGCAGCTCGACGACATCCGCCGCACTCAAGAGCGGATACTCTTGGGCATGCATCATGCGCTCACGCAGTTGAAACAGCATGGCCAGCATCA
>NZ_JBJXFV010000090.1:0-36910 GCF_046154365.1 Prosthecobacter sp. | reverse complement strand
CGCTTTCGAGCGTCCCCGGGCCTGCGGCAAGCTCCAGAGGGCTGGAGCACTCCAGGACGCTGCCGCGCTCAGCGCAAACCCAACTGCATGGTTACGGCTCAGGTGGGTAGGGCTGTTTCCCTGCGTCCCGTCACAGTTTCCGCGTCGCGCGGAAAGGTTTCCCTGTGGCGCGTGAAAGGTTACGGGTCGCGCGGAAAGGTTTCCCTGTGGCGCGTGAAAGGTTACGGGCCGCGCGGAAAGGTTTCCCGGTGACGCGTAAACCGTTACGGGCTGCGCGTGAAGGTTTCTCTGCCGCAGAGGAAAGCCCCCGAACCTTGCGGGGAAGCCGCCAGATCGCCGTTGTGGGCGCGTTTTCGCCGCGCCAGCTTGGACGACACGTCTGCCACCGCTGTTCTCGTGAAACTCCCGCTGCTCCTCCTCTGCCTCATCGCCTCAGCCGTCCCACGCTGACCCTGTTTCCAGCGCCGAAGAGTGACCGTGCCTGAAATACCTCGACGCCCTGGAGCACGACAAGGCCACCGAAGCCGCCCTCGACGGCAGGAAATACACCCACATTTCAGAGCGGGTATAACTTGAGGGACATCATTGACGCGATTGACGAGTTGCGGTTTCAATCGCAGACCGAGAAGCGCGAGCTGTCTCATTTGTATGAGGCCAAGATCAAAAACATAGGCATCTTGAAACCTAGGCATGTGCTGCCGCCCAAACCGGAAGCGCTGGAGGCGTGGAAGAAGCCGCTGCTGCACCGGGCTTTTGCGGGGGAGTTATGAGATGACTTGGTTGCCCTTTTTGACTTTATTGACACCCGTGACCTTTTTGACCAAGTTGTTGGCGCGAGCACGCGCAACGGCGGCACCTCGGTCAATTCAGTCAACAAGGTTTCTCCACACTCACCACTCTCATGCCTGAGTTGTTCGACAAGCATGGCGGATTCCGCCGTCTGCACTCCTTCACTTTGGCCACCATCGTCCAAATCGAGACCCTGCGCTTCTGCCGCCGTTTTTTGACCTTCGACCACCGGGAAACGGACACGAAGTTCTACGATCCCAAAGGCCGTCAATACGACCAGATGACGCAGGCCGCCCGCAGTGGCCGCCAAAACATCATCGAAGGCTCAGAGCGCTCTTCCACCTCCAAGGACACTGAGATGAAGCTCACGGACGTGGCCCGTGCTAGCCTGAGTGAGCTGCGCGGGGATTTCGAGATCCTGATCCTCGACCGCAACGAGCTGCCATGGTCCGTCCATTCACCGGAAGCGAAAGCGGTGAATGCCATCTCCCTGGATGCGGCCCCGTTTTCTGACGACATGGTCCACGAGTCGGCGAAACATGCGCTGGTGCAGCGGAAGAAGTACGCCCAGTGGCTGGATGCCAAGGATGTCGTGGTGGTGGCCAACGCCATGCTCATCATCATCGGACGCGCCTTGAACATGCTCAAGAGCCAGATCGAAGCCCAAGGGAAGGCCTTTGAAGAAACTGGCGGCTTCAGCGAGCGGCTGATGGCCAAGCGCCTGGAAGCGCGGGACAAGAACCAGCCGCCCGGGCCAGAATGCCCGGTGTGCAGCAAGCCCATGCGGCAGCGGAAGTCTGCCAAGGGGGATTTCTGGGGCTGCAGCGGGTTCCCGGACTGCAAGGGGACGCGGCCGGTGTGAGAGTGGTGACTTTGTTGACTTCAATGACGCCACTGACAACAAGGTCAATGCAGTCAATTCTGTCCCACCCATGACCGCCGCCGATGCGGCTCACTTTCTTCCTGGGGCTACTTCTTCTTCAAGATGACGTCGCCGAGGCTGAACATGGGGCCGTAGATGGCGTAGATGAGGAAGCCGACCATGATGCCGAGAATGAGCATCGTGAGGGGTTCGATCATTTTGTCCAGGGTGGCGGCGAGGTTGTCGAGCTCCTCTTCGTAGTCGTCGGCGATTTCGGCGAGCATTTCGGTGCCGGAGCCGGTTTCGGAGGCGAGTTCGATGAGGCCGCAGAGATTGCGGGCGTCTGGGCCGAGCCAGTGGGACTCCATGAGGAAGGCTTCATGCAAAGTGCGGCCGACGGCGATGTGTTCGCGCAGGCGAATGAACAATTCCTTGTAGTGGTAGTGCCAACTGGACTGGGCGGTGATGTCGAGGGCGCTGGAGAGGCGCACGTTCGACTCGGTGAGCATGGAGAGGGTGCGGAAGCCCATGGCGGCGGCGGATTTGCGCACGAGAACGCCGACGACGGGGAGTTTGAGGAAGAGGTCCTGCACGGGACGCAGGGAGCTGATCTTCCCCCAGTTGGAGAAGAAGAAGTACAGGCCGACGAAGGGCAGGATGGCCATGTAGGGCTTGTGAATGAAGAGATCGGAGAGGGCGATGAGGATCTTGGTGCCCATGGGCAGCTCGGTCTTGAAGGAGGAGAACAGCTTGGCCATGGCGGGCACGAGAGTGAAGCTCATGACGATGACGACGACGACGCCGAGGACGATGACGACGGCGGGATAGATGAGGCCGCCTTTGAGCTTCTTGATGACCTTGGAGGATTTTTTCTGCGAGACGGCGATGCGTTTGCAGACCTTGGAGAGCTGGCCCGCTTCCTCACCGGCGATGATGAGGGAGAGCATGTCATCAGGGAAGATCTTGGGGAACTTGGTGATGGCGTCGCTGAATTTGTCGCCCACGGAGATGGCGTGGACGACCTCGGCGATCATGCCCTTGTAAGTGGGGGATTTGACGCGGTTGGTCTGGAGCAGAAGGCTTTTGGTGAGGGAGATGTTGCGCTCCAAGCAGCGGCCGAGGCCGGAGAAGAAGGCGGCGCTGTCATCGGTGCTCGGCTTCGCGCTGGTGAGGCGCTGGAGTTTTTCATCGATGCCGGTGACGGTCTGAATGACGGTGGTTTCGTTCTGTGCAACGCCAGCACCGATGAGGGCTTTTTCATCAGTGTCCGTGTCCACCAAGGTCTCGCAGGACTTGTTGGTGTGGATGTTGGTGATTTTGACTTTTTTGAGCATGGCGGGAAGGGGGAGACGGGGAGACTGGGAGACTGGGAGAAGAGGGGACTGGGAGAGTTGGAGAAGGGGAGAGTTGGAGTGGAGGAGTTTTGCGGAAGGGATGGAAAGATTGGGGTCTCCTTGTCTCCGAGTCTCCTGAGCGAAGCGAATCTCCGGGTCAGGGTGGAGCTGGCTGGCTTACGGTGGCAGGGGGCGGAGGTCGGTGATGAGGCGGGGGCGGTAGGCGGTGAGAGTGAAGGAGGCGCCGGCGGTTTCGGTGGCGGGATTCTGCGAGCTGTTCACGACGGTGGTGCAGAGGGCGGTCTCCATGACGACGCCGTTGGCGGTGGTGAGGCCGCTTTCGATGAGCGTGGGCGTGCCGAAGATGGCCTGCTGCAGCACGGCGTTCTGCGCCTGGGCGGGCATGAGCGCGGTGATCTGCACGGTGGAAAGACCGAGCTGCCAGAGCCGCACCATGTTTTCCTGATGGTTGCGCGTGATCGCGACACGGGCGCTGAGTTCCTCCTGAAGCATGAGTGTGGCGGAGAGACTGACCATGGCGGTGGTGCCGATGGAGATGATGGCTCCGGCGGCGAGCACTTCGATGAGAGTGTAACCGCGGGAGGCGCTGCGCGCTGTTTGCGGTTGTTTGCGGTTGTTTGCGGTTGTTGGCCGTGGTTTGCCAAACCATCGCAAACCATCGCAAACCATGGCAAACCATGTCAAACTTCTGTGTGTGTGAAGCTTCATGGCGCGACAGGCAGGAAGTAGGACTCCAGCCACGCATCACGCGGCAGGAAGGTGGCGAAGGCGGGGCCGCTGTTGGTGGCGGCGGGGACGGCGGGATCACTGTCGCCGGTGAACAGCAGACGACTGGGATTGGTGCCGCCGCCGGCACGGCGTTTGACGGTCCAGTTGGTCATGACACCGCCGATCCAGCGGATGCTCTGGGTGAGCGACGACGGCATGTTGAGCATGATGCTCTGGTATTCGTTCACGAGAACGGAGCGCCAGCGGAACTCGGTGCCGCTGATGGGATTGTTGACCCAGGAGAATTCGACGGGGCGGCCGTTGTCGTCCTGGAAGGCGAGGACATGGCGGCGGTTGTTTTCGCGCTCGAAGCGGATGTCGCGCACCCAGCGTCCCTTCGCGCCGTTGGGCATGATGGTGATGATGACGGGCTTCAGTGCGGCAGCATTGTTAAAAGCGGTGGCGTTGCTCTGGCCGACGAAGATGATCTGATCGACGACGCCGTAGATGCGCATGTTTTTGAGATACTGGCTGTCGAGTTTGATGAAGAGGACCTTGAGTTTGTCATCGTAGCCAGAGGGCCAGCCGGGCGGCGTGTAGGTGGGCGTTGGCTGCTCGGCGATCCAGTAGGCCTCGGTGGCGGAACTGAACACGCTGGCGACGTCGATGGTGATGGTGGGCGTGCGGCCGGCGGCGGCCTCGCGATCTTGGAAGTGCCAGAGGGAGTTGTCGGGATTGTTGTTGTTTTTGATGACGTTGAGGTAGCCGAGGTGGCTGCGGTCACCGCTGCCGCCGATGGGGCCGGTGGTGCTGGGCACGACTGGCAGGTTGGAGGGAAGCAGGGCATTGCCAGTCAAGTCCGTGCCATAAACCGGGTAGGAAATGGCCGGCGGCTCGACTGCGGCGTAGGACTGGATGTAGAGCGACTTGGTGAGAAAGGGCAGTTGCAGCGGGCTGGGCGTGCTGCTGACAAAGAAGGAGGGGGGATGCCGCACGACGGTGCGACCCTGCACCGTCCAGTTCGCATGATGACCGGAGCCGCCGGAGACGGCGTTGTTGTAGATGTCGAGTTCGGTGCCGATGCCGTCGGGCTTGCGATAGACGCAGAAGACGTCGCCATTGAGCACGGGCGGCATGCTTTTGAGGAACTGCCAGGCGTTGAAGTCGTCGATGTTGCCAGCGACACCGGAGGATGGGCGGGCGAGCTGTTCGACGATGAGATAGGAGGCACCGGGGCGTAGGCCGGTGTGGTTGTAGGGAAACACGGTGCTCATGCCGCCCGCCGTGCTGGTGGAGGTGTACACGTTGAGGTTGTTCCAGCCGTTGACGGTATTGAAGCCGCCGATGTCGCTGCCAAGAACAGTGTTCTGACTGGCGGCGAGCGTGCCGTTACGCTCAAAGGCCTGGCTGGTGACGAACTGCCAGCCGAGCAGCCGCGAGCTTTCAACTCCGACGCGGCGTTTGCAAATGTCCTCCAGATAACTGACCTGCGCGGCACGGGTGCTCATGAGGGTGACCCAGGAGGAGACCATGATGCCGCTCACAATCATGAGCATGAGTGCGGCCGCCATGAGGGCGCCGCTGGTGCTGCGATGACTGCGGTGACGTGGGATGTGCATGCGGGATCAAAGTGCTGGAAACATGGGCACGGTGAACATGAAGGCGGTGCGTCCGGCCATTTGATTATAGGCCTGCCGAGGGTCGCTGGCGGCGAGGGTGTTGGCCACCGGACCGAGATGACGCGCGGCGGGGTCCGGCCACCAGATGAAGTAGAAGGGACGTTCGGCGGCACGCTTGAAACGCTCAATGGCGGCGGGCGTCTCCCGCAGCGCGAGACGCGTGGCACGTTCAAAGGTGATGAACAGCGGCGTGAAGCCGTCGGTGGCCCATTGCGCCGAACTCGTGGGATTGGGCACGGATGGCGGGAAAAATACGTCGTAACCGCCCATGTAACTGAGCGTGGACGGCGTGGTGGTGGTGACGGCGTCGGCGTAGCGTTTCACCGAGGCATAAATGCCGTTGGGTTCAGTGAGCCCGGTGAAACGGATGATGTCGATGTCGTAGATGACGTTCACTTTGAGGTAACCGGCATACTTGCTGTAACCGAGCACGAAGATGGTGGCGTTCTGCGGCACGGCGGTGCCATCATTGAGCGGATTGCGGTAGTCACGATAAAGTGCGGCCGAAACGCTGGCACGGGCGATGATGTGCGTGCGAAACTTTTGCGGCGTGTCGAGTTCGTCATCCACCGCCGGATTGTAGGCAATGACGGACGGTCGCCAGGTGTTCATGCCGTCGCGTGGCAGGCAGTACACGGCGGTGGCGCTGAGCGTGTCCGTCACAAACTGCTCGCGCAGCTCTTCCGCCAGCGAGAGTGCGCCGTACTGCGGCGCCATGGCGGCGTTGACGCTGTCGCTGGTGAGGCCGAAGAAGTTCTGCATGCGGGCGACACCGAGCGGTACCGTGACGACGGAGGAGACATTCGGCTGGCTGCGCACAATGGTGCCGTACGAGACCACCGCACCACCGATGACCACGGCGGACAGCGCGAGCACCAGCAGGAGTTCCACGGAGGTGAAGCCTCCTGACTGATGTGCGCGACGGTTCATTTGGGAGCAGGCGTGGGATTACCGAAGAGCATGCGCAGCACGGATTCAACGGCGGGCGAGGGCGGCGGGGATGTGGTAGAAGCAGGATGTGCCGCTGGCGGTGGTGGTGCGGCGGACTGCACCGGTGGTGCGCCGGTCGTTACCCGCTGTGATGGCAATGGCATATTGGACGCCGGGTCATCCGCGACGAATTCGGCGCGTAGCGGCTGTGGCTCGGCAGGAAGAGCGGCAGGCGGAGCATTTTGCGGCTGTGACGCCAGATCACGCAGTGGCAGATCCATCGTGGCATTCGTGTCTCTGGTGCTTTTCCCTTTCTCTTCAGTCTGGCCGAGCATCTGATAGCGCACCTTGGGGGAGATGTTGATCGGGATGATCATGAGCTTCGGCGGCAGGCCGGTGGCACGCTTCTCCTGCCAGGCGAGTTCGATGTACTGCGTGGTGATGTTTTTCACCTTCAACTCCACGAGCTGTTCTGACAGCACGGGTGGCACGGTGCCACCGGTCTCGAGAATGATGTCTCCCAGCAGCACGCGCATGCGCCCATCGGACATGCGTTTCGTGCCTACCACCGGGAGCTGCAGGAGCTTGTCGCGCACGCGGTTTTCCTCGGTGTCACCGGGAGCTAGGCGGTTCTGCGCTTCGCTTTCGGATTCAAAGGGGTTGTGCTCCTCCGGTTTGACGTTTTCCGGCGTCTTCTCATCCGGCAGCACGAGCTGATACTGCACGCGCTTTTCGTCTGCCTCGTCAGTAATCGCCTCCTGGGCACGCAGGCTGGGCACCAGGACGGTGCAGATCAGGCCGGAGCGCAGTATGAGTTTGTAAATGGCGTTCATAGGCTAGGATTTTTTGGCTTTGTCCTTCTCCTTGGCCTTGGGGTCTTTTCTCTTTTCCGCATCCGCCGCGGCGAGATCAAAGATGGGGGTTTCAAAGGAGACCTCCATCTTTAACTGGCGGCCAGTGCTGCCGCCGGTGATCTGTACGACCTTCATGCGCGCCGTGGGCAGGCGGCGTTCGATGTCACCCAGCCAGTTGAGCACCTTGGCGAATTCTTCCTCGATGGTGAGCGTGGTCAGGATGGACTTGGGGATGAGCTTGTTGCCAGCGGAGGTTTTAAGCTCGGTCTTACGCGAGCGCACGAGGTTGATGCCGCGCTCGCGCAGGCTCAGCTCGATGGTCTGCTCCGCCTCCTGCTGGGTTTGCACCCGGTCGATGGCCGGCAGCCATGAACGCAGGAAACGGCGCACTTCCTCGGTGTTCGTTTTGAACATGGCGGTCTCGTTCTCGGCGGTGAAGCGTTCGTTTTCAGCAGTGACGGCGGCGGTTTCGGCATCCTCCGCGTCAGCACGGGTGGTGGCCACCTTGTTATGAATGATCTGCGCGGTGTAGGTCATCGCACCGATGATCAGCAGCAGGACAACGCAGGCGAGTTGCTTGGGGTTCATGGCAGAAGAGGGCAGGGCAAGGGGTTATTCGGTCTGGCGCACCAGCGTGGAATGGTATTCGACGACGTCGCCGTTTTTGGTCTGCTGCGGCGAGTAGGAGCGGTAGAGCAACTGGCCCAGCGAGGCCTCAATGGCGGCAAGTTCGGTGGAAACCTTGGTGCCGTTCAGATGAATGGTGAGCGCGATGTTGGCGGGCACCTGCTCGCTACGCTCCAGGGCCACCTGGGTGATGCGCGTCTCCGTCTGCACGGCCCGGGCGATCTTGACGGCGATGGGCTGGATGTTGCGCGCACCTTCCATCCATTGCGCGACATTTTCCGCCTTGGTGGCTTCGGATTCGAGATTGCTCTTTTCATTCTTGAAAGAGTCACGCTGAGTTTCACTGAGCTTCTGACGCTCCTCGGCCTCGGTTTTCTGCTTGAGCGCACGCTTGTAGTTGAAGTAATCCATCGTCATCACATAGGCGCTGCCAATCAGCGCCACGTAGAAGATCACCGGAATGGAGCGGAACGTCGAGGGCAGGCGGCGCGAGGTGTCGGTGCGCGGCGTTTTGAAATCGTGGCAGAGGTATTCGTTCATGGCAGGAGTGTGGATCAATGTTCGCCGATGATGGTCCAGAGCAGGTCATCCTGCGTGAGATCGGTAGCGCCGACCTTTTCGAGATGCAGCATGAGTTCGGTGCGGAATTTGTTGTAGTGACCGTCGCCGACAAAATAAACCGGGCTGCCCTGCGGCACTTTGGCCAGCAGGGGGCTGATGATCTGCAACGCGGTCTCCACCGCTTCCGGGCCAAGGCCGCTGCGGCAGCGAATGTCACGCCACTGGCCTTCCTGCTGCACCAGCACCGCTAGAGATCCTTCGCAGGCAGCGATGAGCACAAAGTCCGCAGGGGTGCCGCCGGAGCTTGCGCGGAAGACACTCAGGATCGCATGCTCCAGCATGGCAAACAGGCCGCAACTGACGCGGCCAGGCTTCAGGTTGATCGTTCTGAGCACGTCCTCGGTCACTTTGACCAGTGACTCTTCCACGGCGAGCAGGAGGCTCGCAGTGGTCTCGGGGTGATGGCAGATGGCGTAGCGTTTGCCACGGTCATACTTCGGGCCGAGCACGGCGCGTGGGTTGGTGCGCAGCAGGGTCACGCAGTTGTCACCACGCATGAGATTGTTTTCGAGGCTGATGATGAAACGGTGGTTCACAGACACCGAGCACCAGCCGCCTTCGGACAAACCGCGCCACTCGTCCGCACGCTGCGGGGCGGCATCGGCAAATTCGCCTTCATGCACGCCGCCTTCTTCGAGCCGGCCACGTTTGTTGACTGAACGCCAGCTCACCGCGCTGCGGCTGACGTTGAGAAGAAGAGATTTGCGCGTTTCAAAGCGCTTTCCCCATGAGACGGCGGAGTCGTCGGGGTCGGCTTTGAACGCGGCGAAGCTCAGGACAGATTTGATTTCAGCCAACAGCATAAATGGAGGTGAGTTGTTCTTTGGAAAGGAAGTCGTACACCTCATGTTCGGTGTAGCCGGTCTTGCGTGCGGTGGAAGGCTTCCAGCCGTCGGCCATGCGCATGTTCAGACAGCGCTCAAAGCTGACCATGCCGCGGGTGAAGCCCGCCTCGAGTTCCTGGTCGAGGTTTTTGAACTCACCACGACGGATCATGCCGCACACCGAGTCGTAGGGCAGCAGCAGTTCGTGAATGGGGAAGCGTTTGCCACGGTTTTCGTCGAAGAGCAGGCGCTGGCAGAGAATGCCGCGAATGCTGTCAGCGAAGGAGAGCATGGCGTTTTCCATGCGGTCGCTCGGGATGAGTTTGAGGTAACGTTGCACGGTTTGCGCTGCTGAAGACGTGTGCAGCGTGGCGACGACGACGTGGCCGGTTTCTGCCGCTTGCAGTGCGATCTCCGCCGTTTCGCCGTCACGAATTTCTCCCACCAGAATCACATCAGGTGCCTGACGGAGAGCGGCACGCAGGGATTTGTTGAAGTCGAGTTCGTCGGTACCGATCTCACGTTGCGAAACGAGGGAAGGGATGCCGGAGGGATAGACGAATTCGATGGGATCCTCGAACGTGAGCACATGCTCCTGGCGGCGTTTGGCACGCTCCAGAATCATGGAGGCAATCGTGGTGGATTTACCAGAACCGGTGGCACCACAGACGAGGAACAGGCCGTTTTTGGCTTCGAGGAAGGCCTTGATGGCCGGTGGCGGCACCATGAGCTTGCTGATGTCAGGAATGCTTTCCGGCAGCAGACGCAGCACCCAGCGCGGACGACCGCGCGTGACCATGCGGTTCACACGATAGCGCCGCGGCCCGAGCTGCAGCGCATAGTCGATGCAGCCGGCGGTGAATTCGAGCGGACGTTCCGGCTGGTAGATGAATGAGTCATAAAACAGCTTGCCGTTGCGCTTGTAGGTCAGCGCTTCCCATGGCGTGACATAGAAGTCACTGACGCCCGAATCCTTCGAGAGATGAAGCATCCGGTAGCCGAGCTGACTGCGTTCGTGAATGTCTTCCATGGTGGTGGGTGTTAACGGTTGCTGGTGAAGCGGGCGCGGAGTTCCGCTGTTGCCGTGGCACCTTCAAAGATGAGGAATTTGTTGCCCTGCACGACACCGGCGCCCGGATCGAGCGTGGCCCAGGAAAGCTCCAGGCGGTATTCGACACCGTCGATGGTGACGCGGACATCCGTGGTGGGATTGGTTAGTTGGACGCTGTCAGCACTCGCGAGGCGGTCACTGGTGTTCTCCGTGCTGGTGAGACCGAGGTCGATGTGCGTGGTGAAATTCAATGCCGGCTGCGTTAGGGTCAGATTCACGGAGAGGGTGACGCCGGTGGCCTCGCTGTTGTAGAATGTGGTGCCGTTGAGCATCATCACCTCGCCGAACTTGAACCAGGTGTTCGGCGTGATGGTGTCAAAGCTCGCACGGGTGAAGCTCAGCACGTTCTCCACGCCGGCGTCGAGGTATTCGCCGTTGCCGAGATCGAGCTTGGTGTTGCCGTGCTTGAAGGTGGAGGTTTCGGTGCCGTTTTGAATGTTGGTGACCAGGTTGGTGCCGCCAATGGCGTTGCCCCAGTTGCCATCACCGGTGCCGCTGAAGCCGCTGGTCAGACGGTAGTAGGTCTGCGAATTCGTGGAACTGGTGGCGTATTCAGCCGGGCGGGTCGTTTCATTGCGTGCCTGGATGCGCATAGACGGAGTGAGCGGAATGGCGGAGCCGGTGTATTCGATCCAGGCACCTGAATTGATGCGATACATCAGCTTGGAAACTTCCGACAGGGCACCGTTGGCGCTGATGGTGGCCGAGCTGGGAAAACTGGCGAATGCAAAGGTGCCGCCTGCCGGAGTGATGACGGGACGTGGCAACTGTGTGACTGTGGGCGGTGTCGGTCCGCCGCCATCTCCTCCAGAACCGCCATCGCCGCCAGTGCTGTCGTCTGGTGGCGGGTCTGACGA
Organism: Prosthecobacter sp.; assembly: GCF_046154365.1. Lineage (GTDB taxonomy): Bacteria > Verrucomicrobiota > Verrucomicrobiia > Verrucomicrobiales > Verrucomicrobiaceae > Prosthecobacter. Next base: position 25,693 of record NZ_JBJXFV010000090.1, on the reverse strand, counting down.
TAAGGGGGCAGATTCGTCTGGATTGAAGCCGTCGGCAGGACTTGGGGCACCAACGGATAGTGGATTCAGGTAATTGGCGGTCGGGTCAGCAACGGCAGCCCCCCAGACCCAGCCTTTGGTGCCGGAGTTGAATGCGACGGCAGACTTGGTTCGTGTTTCGCTGCCGAAATCGGCTCCAGCGAGGGATTCATCCAGATAAAACTCGGAAACCGCACTGCCGGAGATTTGGCCCAGTTCGAAACGCTGCTTGGTGCGGTTCCACACTACTCTTGGGTTGTTGTCATTGTCGGGCTGTGAGGTCATCCTGGCGCGCAACCGTACATCCAACAGCCTGCCCGAAACAGATCCCACATGACGCTGCCATTCCGATTGGGGACGGATGCGCTTCATCTTGTCGATGACAGCTTGTGGGCTGGTCAGACCGGCCACGCTGCCACCATCTGACGCATACATGGCCACCATCTGATTGAGCGTCGAGACATCTGATTCGAGCTTGGCCACACGGGCGGAACCGGTATCGTCCGTGATAAGGGACACCCCCACAGTGACGATCACACCAATGATGGCGATCGTGATCACCAGTTCGAGCAACGAAAATGCGGCACGACAGATCGAACTGCGTGAGGCTGAGTTACAAGCCGCGTTTTTGCTCAAAAACATAACTAACATATTAAATGTTCAAACAGGCCTAAATTCAAGAAAAAGATATGGAAATTATAGTAATGCTGAAGAATCAATAAAAATTGACTTAATTTCACTAACCCTGAGATTTTTTGAAAGCTGACCTTCAGTCGAGAACAGTGTTAAAGCTGTTTGATTTGTTTTTCTGTTAATGTTATAATTTCTATAATATGCGCTATTTTTCAGCACAGTTCCAGACGATTTTCTGCCTCGCCCTGATGAGCCTCTCGGGAACCTCACTGCGTGCTCAGTTCAATCAAAGTAACATGCACCTCATGTCACCCGAGTATGAGGTGGAGGCGTCCAGACTGCGCACGTCTGCTCCACAACAGTATGACTTTTCCAAGGCGATGCTCAGTGATGTGCTGCGCTTCCTGGCCACGGATGCAGGGATCTCGTTTTTCTCACTGCCTGATGACAGTGCTGACGGCAGCCGCTTGATTACGTTTTCCATTAAATCCAGCCCGTTTCAGGTTTTGGAGACGCTCTGCAAGGCCAACGGACTCGCCATCATTCCCGACAACGGCATCTGGTACATTCGTCCTGCGGATGATCGTGAACTCATTGGCAAATCCTATGAGATTAGGCACAACTCGCTCGAACATGTCGAGCGTGTCAACTCGGGCTCGGGTTCTTCCAAATCCAACAGTGGAGGAAGTGGTGGTGGTGGCTTCAGTGGTGCGGCGGCGGGAATGGATCTGCAGGGTTCAAGCCAGACTTTTGCGGTTAAACGCAGTGAAGTGATCAATGACATTCGCGCTTTGCTGGGCCTCCCGCCGGAGGAAATGGAGGGCGGACAGGCCGCCGCTGGTGTTCCTGGCATAGCTGCTGCCGGCACAGATGAAAATGACGCGCGGGCGATGAACTCCAACGAACTCAGCTCGGTACGCAAGCCCAAGGTCATCTGGAAGTCCGACTCCAACACGCTTTACATTGTCGCCACACGTCTTCAGCATCTGTGGGTGGAGGGCTACCTCGCGGCAGCCGACAAGCCGCAGACCCTCATTGCCATCGAGGTGAAGTTCATCGAAACGTCGCGTGATCCGTCGCGTGAGTTTGGCATCGACTGGACCGGTACGCTGGAGGCTGGTAACTTCCGGCAGGTGACCAAAACAGATGTCTCGACGGATGCCGCCACCGGTGATCAGACGTTGAAAATTGACTACAACAACGTGCCCACGACCGGCGGCTTCCGCACGGACTTGGCACCTTTGCTCAGTGACTTTAATATGAACAATATTGGCAAGACACTCGGCTGGCCGGCGCTCAGCGTGCTCAGTGCGCAGGATGTGAACGTCAAGCTGCGTGCCATGATGCGCGATGAAGAAACCAACACCACTTCTTACCCCAGAATGGTCACGTTGAGCAATCGTGAGGTCGCCATCCGCAGCGTCGTGAACCAGCCGGTGCTGGATGCCAGCTCCACGGCCAGCGCAGGTGCCGTGGGTGCCACCACCACCACCCAGGTCGCTTATCTGCCGATCGGCACCGTCCTGAACATCCTGCCCAAGCGCATGCAGTCGGACAAAGTGCTCCTCAACATGGCGGTCACCGTCTCCAGCATTATTGGCACCCAGGTCATTTCCGGCAATCCGTATCCGATCGCCTCATCACGCGTTTACAGCGCTCCCGTGGAAATCGACTCAGGCTACACCGTGGCCGTTGGCGGACTTGATGAGGCCCGCGAACGTGAAGGCCAGGCCGGCGTGCCGTTCCTCAGCAAGATTCCAGGCTTGAAATGGCTCTTCAACTACAAGAGCCGGAGCAAGAACCACAAGAACCTCATGCTTTTCATCACGCCGACGATCATTGACGCGCGCAGCGGCGGCCTGCCGATCGAGCCGCAGTCCATTGTGCCGCAGCGCCCCAATCTGCCCGGCAAACCCAAAGTGGATTACACCACCGGCACACTGCTAGGTGGCAGTCAGGCGCTGCCAAACACCGTCGCCTACCTCTCACGTGAGGCTGAAAAGCTCGGCAACACCATCAAGGAGAGCCGCATCACCGATGAAGTCGGCCCAAATCTCAAGGAACTCAAAATCGCTGTCGAACGCGTCCACGCGCAGTGTGAAACCATGAAGCTCTCCGAACCCGCCAAATTCGCGATGATCGACCAGCATCAGCAGATGCTCAAAACCATCCTTCAGCGTCTCGCCTCCTTCCAGCGCACGCTGTTCACGAAGAAATACCTCTGATCAGCGTGCCGCCACGCGCTCAAACACGTGTGGCGTTTCGATCCCGGTGCTCTTGGGTTTCGGTGCCGCCTTCGGATCAAGGTTCTGCTGCAATTCCTCGGCAGTTACCTCGGATTCGACGCCTTTCTCCGGCACTTCGACCTTCGTGATCCATAGCAGCGCGTTCAGCACCGCTTTGCGCACATTCGCGTTGCCCCAGTTGTCATGGAAATGACCACCGGTGAAACCGAAGCCGCGTCCGCCGTCCGCACGCTCAATCGCCCACATCATCGTCTCTGAGCTGCCTTTCTCCGCCTGGATGTGCGGATACGGTCCCTTCGGATAGACATACGGCCCATCACGCGTCGCATCACTCGGCGTCGCTACCAAAATCGGCGCGAACTTCGCCGCGCCATCTTCCGCAGGCGTCACACCGTGGCCAAAGGCCGGACGGAAGCGCATGTGGAAGTACCATTCGTCCTTCGTCGTGAACGGCTCCACGCCACGCGTGATCGCATGCTTCGGCAGTTCCGTGTAGTTCGCGTCCCAGATCGGATTGCACGAAAACGCATTCTCGTAGTGTCCGCCCAGCCATTCTTGGAACTCCTTGCCCGCCTGCTCCGGCACGATCTCGACACCGTAGTGCATGCAGCCAAAGCCCACGCCCTTCGCGATCAACTTCCGCAGTGTTTCGAGATGCCCATTGACCACCGCAGGGTGCTTGCCGCCGCCATCCGCGTAAATCACCACCGCATCGGCATCAGCAAACGTCTTCTCATCACTCACCCAGCCCATTTCGTGGCGATCTACGACCAGATTGGGCACGCTTCTGAGGCATTTCTCCAGCAGCATCGTGCCGGCGCGAAACTCATGCATGCCCGGCGGATGCGATGGCTTCCCAGCGATCAAAACGAGCTTCTGTTTGCCCTCCGGCGTGACGGCTTGAACTGAAACAGCGGCGCTGGCGAGAATGATGAGGAAGTGGATCGGTTTCATGCGGTTGGAGCAGTGAGTTCATCTTTCCCCTCTCTCCACATCGCGCAACTGGAGATCCAAGGCGGTTCCTGACATTTGAATCTCCCACAACGACAATGCCAGCGAGGCGATCATCACCACGAGGCTGAAGGCAAAAGCGATCTGCCCACCCGTCTGATTGCCGAAGAACAGCAGCGCCATGCTGATCGTGCAGGCCATCATGCTCAGCACGCCCAGCGTCTGCATGCGCTTGATGATGCCGATGCGTCGCCGCAAATTGTCGATCTGCGCCACCAGCGCCGGGTCGCCCGAAGTGCGCCACGTTGCATGCAATGAGCGCACCACGCTTGCCAGGCCAAGAAAGCGGTTCGTGTAGGCCAGCATCAGCAACGAAATGGCCGGAAACAGCAGCGATGGCGTCGAAAGCGGCAGATCAGGAAGGTTCATGCCGCTGAGAATGGCACAAATCTCCGCCTACGCGATCACGCCCTTCACCAAGTTGCCGTGAATGTCTGTCAGTCGATAATCGCGGCCCTGGAACGGGAAAGTCAGTCGTTCGTGGTTGATGCCGAGCAGATGCAGGATCGTGGCGTTCAAATCATGCACATGGACCGGATCACGCGTGATGTTGTAGCAGTAGTCGTCCGTCTCGCCGTAGGTCGTGCCCTTTTTGACACCCGCACCGGCCATGAAGACGGTGAAGCAGCGCGGATGATGATCGCGGCCGTAGTTTGTCTCCGTCAGCGTGCCTTGGGAGTAGATCGTGCGACCAAACTCACCGCCCCAGACAATCAGCGTGTCATCGAGCAGACCTCGTTGCTTCAAATCTTTGATCAAAGCTGCCGTCGGTTGATCCGTGTCACGACATTGGCCTTTGATCGCATTTGGCAGCCCACCGTGATGATCCCAGCCCATGTGGAAAAGTTGAATGAATCGCACATCGCGTTCCGCCAGACGACGCGCCAGCAGACAGTTCGCCGCATAGGTGCCGGGTGTCTTCACATCCGGTCCGTACTCATCCAGCACATGCTGCGGCTCCTTCGAGGTGTCGGTCAAGTCGGGCACGCTTGCCTGCATGCGGAAGGCCATTTCATACTGCGCCACGCGTGCCGTGATCTCAGGATCGCCGAAAAGCTGGTGATCGTGCTGATTCAAGGCCGCGAGTTCATCCAGCATGCCCCGCCGCATGCCACGATTCACCCCTGCTGGATCGGAGAGATACAGCACGGGGTCGCCCACATTGCGAAACTTCACACCCTGATGCTGCGTGGGCAAAAAGCCCGAACTCCACAGGCGATCGTAGAGCGGTTGGTCATCACGACGACCGGTGCCGAATGAAGTGAGCACCACATAGGCCGGCAAATCGCGATTAGTGCTGCCCAGGCCATAGCTTAGCCATGAACCGATGCTCGGACGCCCCGCAAGCTGTGAACCCGTCTGGCAAAACGTGATCGCCGGATCGTGATTGATCGCCTCCGTGTGCATGGAGCGGATGAAACACAGTTCATCGGCGATTTTGGAGATGTTCGGCATCAGTTCGCTGATCCATGCGCCGCCCTGGCCGTGCTGGGCGAATTTGAACATCGACGGGGCCACCGGAAACGTCTTCTGCCCCGACGTCATGCCCGTGAGCCGCTGCCCCAAACGAATCGATGCCGGCAGGTCCTCCCCGCGATGTTTTTCCATCTGCGGCTTCGGATCAAACAGGTCCATCTGCGAGGGCGCACCGCTTTGGAACAGGTAGATGATGCGTTTTGCCTTCGGCGCGAAATGCGTGGGCGCAGCCGCGAGTTGCGAGGCAAGTGCGGTGGAACCGAGCGCGAGGCCGCTGTGCTTGAGAAAGGCACGCCGGTTGAGCCGGTCTTGAACATTGAACAATGAACGCTGAACATTGAACATTGAATGGTCGGACATGAGAAAGCGTGGTTCGGGGTGGTTTGGAAAATTCAAAATTCAATGTTCGACTTCAGCGTTCAATGTTCATTTCGTCGCATTGCGCTGCGCCGTTTTGATGCTGGCGACAAAAATACGAATCAACTCATCCGTTTCTTTGAGCAGCGGCTTGGCTGACACCTTCGCGGGAATCAGCGGCACCCGCACAACGAGCTTGAGCCAGCGGTCCGTTTCTCGCAGTTCCTTGAGCGCCACTTTCATCTTGTGGATGAAATCCTTGCTCGATTCCGCCGAAACAGCTTCGCCCTGCTGTCCCAGCGGAGACGTTCCCGACCTCATGAGCTGGTTGCTGACATGCCGTCCCGAGTCTGTCTTCAGCATCGACTCCGTGAATCGAATGATGTCTGCCGCGTAATTCAACAGCCGTTCTTCAAGATCGTATCGTGGCTCAGAGGTGTGGGTTGGCGTGCTCATGGCGGTTTGAGAGATGGAACGCTGAACATTGAACGCTGAACATTGAACATTGAACATTGAACATTGAACATTGAACATTGAATGGTCAGAGGTGCCAGTTCGCGAGCGTGGGTCGTGTTTGGAAATTCAATGTTCAATGTTCGACTTCAAAGTTCAATGTTCCTCAGTCGCGGGTGATGGTGCGGTCCAGATTGAGCAGCACGCTGGCCGTCATGGTGTAGGCGGCGAGTTCGGCGGCGTTGAGCGAGGCGTCGGGCTTCGATTCGCCGGTGGCGATGAGCTTGGCGGCGGATTCGGGCGAGGCTTTGAACTCAGCAAGACGCTGATTCAAACCGGTCAGCAAAATGCGTTTGGCATCCACATCAGGCTGACGGGAGGTGACGAGGCGATAGCCGTAGGCGATGCGGGATTCGGGTGTGGAGCCACCCTCTTTAATGATTCGCTGCGCCAAGGCCCGTGCGGCTTCGACGAAGGTGACTTCGTTGAGCAACGCGAGCGCTTGCAGCGGCGTGTTCGTGCGTGAGCGCTTCACGGTGCAGAGTTCGCGGGAAGGGGAGTCGAAGAGCAGCATCGTGGGCGGTGCGGCGGTGCGTTTCCAGATGGTGTACATCGTGCGGCGGTACAATCCTTCGCCGGTGTCGTTCTTGTAGCCGCGCAGGTTGCCGTACTTGCTCGTTTCATCCCACACGCCTTCGGGCATGTAGGGACGCACACTGTCGCCACCGATCTTTGGCACGAGCAGTCCGCTCAAGGCGAGCGCCTGATCGCGCACCAGCTCTCCTGCGAGGCGGAAACGTGGGCCGCGGGCCAGCAGGCGGTTGTCAGGGTCTTTGGCGATAAGTTCGGGCGTGACTTTGCTTTGCTGGCGATAGGCCTGGCTCATCACCAGTTGTTTTTGCAGCGCCTTCATGTCCCAGCCGCTGCGCATGAATTCGACGGCCAGCCAATCAAGCAACTCAGGATGCACCGGGTATTCGGCCTGCGAGCCGAGGTTCTCGGTGGTTTTGCACAAACCGTAGCCAAAGAACTTCTCCCACGCGCGATTGACCCACACACGCGCCGTGAGCGGATTGGAAGGATCGACGAGCCATTTGGCAAGACCGAGACGATTGAGCGGCGCACCTTTGGGCAGTGGCGGCAGCACCGCAGGCAGGCCCATGCTTACTTTGGCGGTCGGTTTGTCGTATTCGCCACGGCTGAGGATGAAGGCGTCACGCGGTTGCGGCATTTCCTCCATCACCATGACGTTCGGCAGTTTGTTCTTGGCATCGTCGAGCGCCTTTTGTTTCGCGGTGACGAGGTCGTTCGCGCGTTTGAGCGGGCTGTCCACGTTCGTTGCGAAGAATTTCTCGATTTCGGTCTGCTGCGGCTTCGTGCGTTTGTCCGCCGGAGTTTGCAGAATGATTTTCACGGCGGCGAGTTGCGTGTCGCCGTCGAGTTTGAGCGTTTCAGCGGGCGCGGCAGTCGAGGAAATGCGGAAGCGGCCGATGTTGTGGTTGCTGATGGCTTCATGCCGCAGTCGCAGCATCAGCATGGCGCCTTCCGCTGCTTGCAGAGGTTGTTGCAGCACAAACATCGCGCGGCGTGGGTCTTTCTTGCTGTTGCCGTCGATGGCCCAGCCTCTGCCCTTGTCACGTTTGAGCACTTTATCGATCTCGTAGCCTTTTTGTGAGTAATCGGCGGCCACGCGGGAAAGTGTTTGTTTCTCCGGCTTGCCGCCGGGCTTTTGAAGGAAGACATCAAAGTCAGTCAGCACGAAATTGCCGTTGGAATTGCGGCCAAGGCTCTGATTGGGCAGCGAAGCATCAGGCAGGCATTCGAGCAGCACGGCAGTCACGCCCTCCTTGGGCAGCGGGGCATCGAAGAGGTAGGTGTCATTGGCCGGATTCGGGCCGCTGGCGAGCCAGGAACCGTCGCTTTGACGTGTGAGGGTCGCGCCTTTGTCCTTCTCTTTGGAAATGACCTGCGTCGGTTGCAGCGGCGACCACGCGTTTTGCGTCTGGGAGAGGTTTTTCAATGCCTGCGGCTCCCAGGCGGCGATGAGCTTCGGCAAATCCTTGCGGGCTGTTGCACCTTGTTGCTTTGCGGCCTCAATTTCTTTCTGCATGGCCGCCAGGTTCGCTTCGGTGGCCGGATCGCTGACGGTGACGACAGGATCTTCGTTACCGCCGGAGCGATTGGAGCCGCCGGTGATGGTGCCGCGCTCGTTGGTGTTGTTGAAGAACGAGAAGAGCTGATAAAACTCCTTTTGCGTGATCGGATCGAATTTGTGGTCGTGGCAGCGGCAGCAGTTCAGGCTCAGCGCCATCCAGGTGAAGCCGGTCGTTTCGACGCGGTCGATGATGTTCTCGATGCGCCACTCGTCAGCGATGATGCCGCCTTCGCCGTTGATGCGGTGGTTGCGGTTGAAGCCGGTGGCGACTTTTTGATCGAGCGTGGCGTTCGGCAGAAGATCACCGGCGATCTGCTCGATGGTGAACTGGTCGAAGGGCTTGTTGTCGTTGAACGCACGGATCACCCAGTCACGCCATGGCCACATGCTGCGGCTGCTGTCGGTTTGGAAGCCGTGGCTGTCCGCGTAACGTGCGAAGTCGAGCCACTGCATCGCCATGCGCTCGCCGTAGTGCGGCGATTGCAGCAAGCGATCCACCACCTTCTCATAGGCGCTCGGTGATGGGTCCTTTTCAAAGGCATCGACCTCTGCCGGTGTTGGTGGCAGACCGGTCAAATCGAGCGAAGCACGACGAATCAGCGTGGCGCGGTCTGCTTCTAGCGATGACTTCAATTCTTCTTGAGCGAGACGGGCCGTGATGAAGAGATCGATGCTGTGCGGACCTGGCGTGGTCGGCCTGACCGGCGGAATGAATGCCCAGTGCCCTTGATACTCGGCCCCTTCAGCCACCCATTGCTTGAGCAGTGTTTTTTCGCGATCTGTGAGCGGTTTGCCGAGCTTCGATGGCGGCATGAGATCGTCTTCGTTGCTCGTGAAGCAGCGGGCGATGAGTTCGCTTTGATCCGGTGTGCCAGGAACAATCGCCACCGCGCCCGACTTCGCCGCCTTGAGCGCCGACTCACGCTGATCGAGCCGCAGTCCGCTTTTGCGCTCTTTTTCGTCCGGCCCGTGGCAATGGAAGCACTTGTCCGAGAGAATGGGCCGGATGTCGCGATTGAAGATGATCTTCTCGGCGGCATGGGAGGTTGCAGGAAGTGAGATGAGCAGAAACAGAAAGGGACGCATTGCGGGGACGGAAACGATGTTTTGGAGGCAAATCTACCCGATGATGAGGGCGAAAATCAATCTGCCGCCTGATGGGGTGCGAAAGTTTGAGGCACCGTTTACTCTCCGCATGCCTTCCGATGTCCCAGAACCCAGCCAGCCCAGCGCCCGTGAAGCCGCTGCTCACCCAGGAGCCGATGGCCCGGATCTTATCTTCGCGGCGCTCGATCACCTCCGAGGAATTTCGGCGGCAGGTGGAGGCGCATCTGGGCCGCCCTCTCTCTCCCGGCAGAAAGAAAGCCTGCGTGAATGGGCGGGAAGTCTGGGTCTGCTGCTGAATCCTGATGAGATTGTGCCGCGTCTCGAACGTGGTGGTCAGGAGCACGAACACCGCAGAGAGAGGAACGCCGCAGAGTTCAGATCAATCATCCTCTGTGCCTCTCGGTGCTCTCTGTGGTGATGCCCATGCCGCTTGTCATTTCACCACAGAGGCCACGGAGGAACACAGAGTTTTCCAATCAAAACCTCTGCGGCGTTCCAAGCTCTGCGGTGCAGTTTGAATCAGCGCCGCTTGAGTGTCGGCGGGCAGCTTGGGAGCTGTCGGGGGCGGTGGAATCGAGGACGAGTTCGAGTAGGAGGACGAGATGAGCCGCCTGCAACGCATTCGGCACCGTTCTTGACTGCTTGACCTCTTGACCGTTGACCGTTGACCGCACGTTTTCCCACTTCGCAACTCGACAACGTGGCGGGGTTGAAGTGTAATTCCAGCATTCCAACCGCCTTCATGCAGTCCTCGTCACGCACGCCGCCGAACATTCGTGATCATGAGACGCTCCGCCTCATCGGGCGCGGGGCGTTTGGGGAGGTGTGGCTGGCGCGGAGTGTGACGGGGGTGCTGCGGGCGGTGAAGGTGGTGTGGAGGGAGGATTACGACAATCCGGACGCGTTTGAGCGTGAGTTCGAGGCGCTGAAGCGCTTTGAGCCGATCTCGCGTCGCCATGAAGGGCTGGTACCGATTTTGCAAGTGGGCCGTAGCGATCAGGAGGGCTTCTATTATTATGTGATGGAACTGGCGGATGATCTGGAGACCGGGCGTAACATCGATGCGGCGACGTACAAGCCGCACACGCTGGGTTTGCAGATGCGGCGGGACAAACGGGTGTCGGCGGAGCTATGCATCAAGCTGGGGGCGACGATTGCGGAGGGGCTGGACTATCTGCATCGCAATCAGCTCATTCATCGCGACGTGAAGCCGTCGAATTTGATTTTCATCGACGGCATTGGCCGGCTGGCGGACATCGGGCTGGTGGCGCTGCTGGGGCAGCGTAGTTTTGTGGGTACGGAGGGTTTTGTGGCTCCTGAAGGGCCGGGGACGGCGGCGTCGGACATTTTTTCGCTCGGCATGGTGCTGTATGAGGCGAGTACGGGGAAGGACCGGCTGGATTTCCCGGACATTCCGTCGTGCTCGGAGACGGGGGCGGATCTGGAACTGTGGCGCAGGCTGCATGACGCGATCTGCACGGCCTGTGCGCCAAAGGCGAAGCAGCGCTTCGTGAGCGCACGCGAAATGGCGCTGGCGCTGCGCGGTGAGCCGCTGCCGTCGTCGCGCAAGCTGATGTGGTCGTGGATTGCCGCCGGTTCGGTGGCGCTGGTGCTGGCGGTGGGTTTTGGCATGTGGCTGGCGCAAAGTCAGCGCCGCAGTGCGCTGGTGGCGATGAACAACAGTGTGCCGAGGTTGAAGATCATCACGACGCCGCCGGGTGCGGTGGTGTTTGCGGGTGAGGAGCAACTTGGTGTGACGCCGGTGGAACTCAATCCGGCCGAGGGCGTGCCGGTGATCTATCAGCTCCGGCTGCCGGGGCACAAGCAGGTCGAGATCGAGCACATCGCATCGGATACGAAGCCGGCGGTGTTTGATTTGAAGATGGAAGCCTCGCGGCTGCCACAAAAGGGCGAGCGCTGGATGAACAGCCTCGGCATGGCGTTTAAACCGGGGCCGGGCGGACACATCAGCGCCGATCCGGTGGAGATGAAGTTTTTCCGCCGCTTCATTGAGGTCACCGGGCGCTCGTTTGAGGGCAAGGTGGTGCGGTTTCAGCAGGGGAAGGAGCAGGAGACGGCGTATCTCGTGGTCGTGCCGGATGGCGACGCGGAGGCGTTTCGCTACTGGCTGACGGATCGCGACCGCAGCGAGGCGTTTCTGAGCCAGGAGCATCACTATGAGGTGGAGCCGTTTTATTTTGTCGAGAGCGGCCAGCCGGTAACAGAAGAAATGCCGGACGGGCGTGAGACGGAAACCAGTGCGGGCGAGGAGAAAAACTGGCGGGCGTTCCTGCTGCGGGTGGAGCGCCAGACTTATGGCAGCGTGATCGTGCGCAGTCAGCCGGAGAAGGTGCGCGTGTTTCAGCATGAGCAGTTTCTGGGCGAGACGCCGCTGGAACTGCCGCGTGTGCGCACCGGGCCGGTGGAGTTTGAACTGCGTGAGGAAGGCTTCGCCGATGTGGTGCTGGAGGGCGAGGTGAAGGAAGGTGAGCAGGCGGAGCTGTTTGCCGACATGCAGACGCGTAAGGCGGTGACCTTTGGCCGACAGTGGAAGGCCAATAGCCTGGGCATGAATTTTGTGCCGCTGGGCGATGTGATGATCTCGGCGTGGGAGACGCGGCATCGAGATTTCATTGAGTATTCCAAAGCCGCACAGGTCCGCCGGCCCGGGCGCGTGGATGACAGCGGCAAAGGTGGATCGCTGCCGGTGGCGGGGGTGGATCGCCATGAGGCGCGGGCGTTTTGCGCGTGGCTCACGGAACGTGAACGCAATGCCGGACTGATCGGCGCGAAGGATGTGTATCGTCTGCCGACCGATGAGGAATGGAGCCGGGCAGTCGGGTTGCCGCTCGAACGCGGCACTACGCCGGAAGACCGCAACGGGCGCATCCGCGGCATTTACTCCTGGGGCTTCGACTGGCCACCGCCTTCAGGTGTGGACAACCTTGCGGACATGCATGCCGCGCGCAAAGCCAGCCTGGACAGCGCCATTGCCGGTTATGAGGACAAATTTCCGTTCCTGGCTCCCGTGACGGCGTTGCAGCCCAATGAGCGCGGCATCAGCGGACTTGCGGGCAATGTCTCCGAATGGGTGGACACCGATTACGAGCCGGTTCCGGCCGCCAAACCGGGCGAGCAGGCCAAACCGGCGCTGGGAACGACCCGTGGCGGCAACTGGCGCACCGCCGCGCAGGAGGAGCTGCTCGCTTCCGCCCGCATGCCCGTGCCGCCGGAGACGCGGCGGAACACGATCGGCTTCCGCGTGGTGCTGGTGCGGGGGAAGTGAGAGTCGTCAAGCGGTCAAGGCTGCGCCGTCAAGTTGGTCAAGCAGGTCAGTGTTCGACTCTTGACCATTCCTTGACGAATCCTTGACCTTCCCTGCATCTTCCCGACTTTGTGCGTCAAAACCACCGCGCTGGCGCGTTTCTGCTTCACCCCCAAATCATGCTAACTACTCTTGATTCCCCGCTGGCTTCGGCTGCGACCGAAGTCAACGCGCCGAAAAAGGTCGAACAGACCGAGGTCGGCAATTACTTCGTTTCCAACTACCCGCCCTTCTCGTTCTGGCAGCCGGATCAGGTTTCGCTCGTCGATGAAGTGCTGCAACGGCCTGCGCCAGCCGACATTCCGCTCGGTGTCTATTTTCACATTCCGTTCTGCCGCAAGCGCTGCCACTTCTGCTACTTCAAGGTCTATACCGACAAAAATGCGCAGGAGGTGAAGGCCTACATCGACGCTGGGATGCGTGAGATGGCGACCTTTGCCAGCCAGCCATATCTACAGGGCCGCAAGGCGCACTTCGTGTACTTTGGTGGTGGCACACCGAGCTATCTCTCGGTGCCGCAGCTCAAAGATCTCACAAACCGCATGAAAGACCTCGTGTCGTGGGAAGGCGCGGCGGAGGTGGCCTTCGAGGCTGAACCCGGCACGCTGAACGAGGTGAAGCTCACCGGCATTCGCGAGATCGGTGTTACGCGCCTGAGCCTCGGTGTGGAAAATTTTGATGACCACATTCTCGAAACGAACGGTCGTGCGCATCGCAGCGGCGAGATCGAAAAATCCTATCGCTTTGCCCGCACGCTCGGCTTTGAGCACATCAACATCGACCTCATCGCTGGCATGATGAACGAGACGCATGCGAACTGGAAAGACACCGTGTCGAAGGCCGTCGCCATGCAGCCGGATGCGGTGACGATTTATCAGATGGAGGTGCCCTACAACACCACCATGTATCAGCAGATGAAGGCCGAGGGCAAGGTCACCGCGCCCGTGGCTGACTGGCAGACGAAGCGCGACTGGGTGAGCTACGCGTTCGATGAATTCCAAAAGGTCGGCTACACCGTGACCAGCGCCTACACCGTGGTGAAGGATCCGCAGCGCATCAAATTCGTCTATCGCGACTCGTTGTGGGAAGGCGCTGACCTTTTGAGCTGTGGTGTGGCCTCGTTCGGCCACCTCGGCGGCGTGCATTATCAAAACCAGGCCGATGTCGGCCCCTACATGCAGGCACTGGATGCCGGCCAGCGGCCAATTTATCGCGCCTATCAAACCACGGCTGAAGACCGCTTCGTGCGCGAGTTCATTCTCAAGCTCAAGCTGGGCCGCAGCGAGTTCGACTACTACATCAAGAAGTTTGGCGAAGATCCGCGCAAACACTTCGGGCCGCAGCTCGATTATCTCGCGAAGGAAGGCTTTGCCACGCTCGACGCCAACGGCATCACGCTCACCCGCGATGGTTTGCTCCAGGTGGACCGCCTGCTGCACGAATTCTTCCTGCCCCAGCACCGCCAGTATGCGCGCTACACCTGATGTCGATGCCGCACGTCCCGACGAGGACATCCTGGCACCCTTGATCTTCTTTTACGGCATCGGCAGCACTCGTCCGCGCGTGACGTTCGTGCAGCCGGACGAGCTGGCAGAGCAGGAGCGCAGCCTGCTGGTTCATGATAAAGACATGACACCGCGTCTGCGCGAGTTTCACGGCTGCGAGATTGATCTCGATGTCGCCGCCCGTGCGCGCATCGGCAATTATCTCGTTCGCGCTTCCGTCTTGCATCGTCGCAGCGACGGCAAACCCATCGAATTCGGCGCCATTGGCATCCACCTTGATCTGTTGCCCGAGGAAGCCCAAAAACTCGTCCTCGAAGGCCGCGTGCCCTTTGGGGCGATCCTTGAGCGCTTTGGGGTGCCGCATTCCAGCCATCCACGCGGTTATTTCCGCATTTCCGTCGATCAGCGCCTCGCCGAGTTGCTCGGCGCGACGAGCGGCCAGATGCTTTTTGGCCGCTGCAACGAGCTGCGCCACGGCAGCGGTCGTGTGCTGGCGGATGTGGTCGAGGTGCTGCCGCGTTTGGCGTAGATGGCGCAGCGTGTGCGGTTGGTGGTCAAACCAGTTGCGATCCGGGGGTTATGCGGCTTGAGTTGTCACGTCACAAACCGTCTGTAAAACCTGCTCCACTGTTATGATCCGTCCCCCCATTTCAATCTCGGCCTTCACGGCTGGCATGCTGCTGCTCGGCAGCCTGAATCTCACTGCCGCGCCGCAAGGTACTAAAGGTGTCGAAGAATTCGATCCGTTGGCCTTCCCAGGCAAGGTTGTCGATGACGTGGTTGTGCCGGTGCCGAGCGAGGTGTTTTCGGTGCTCGACAAGCTGGGCGAACCGAACTGGCGTGCTGAGTTGCGCAAGCAGGAGATGCCAACGACCAGTGATCGCACGAAGCTCTCGCTGCTGTTTGGCTACACCGTGGCGGAAGGCTTCGTCGCCGTGCAAGCGGAGGACAAGGAGGCGGTGAAAGACATCGGCCGTGATGTGATCGCTCTCTCGAAAAGCCTCGGCCTCAGCAAATCGGTGCTGCCGCATGCGCAGAGCATCCTGGATGCCGCCGACAAGGGCAACTGGAGCGCCATCCGCAAAGAATTCGACCAGACGCAGAAGACGGTGCGCGATACGATGGAGCAGATGAAGGACATCGACCTTTCGCAGTGTGTCAGCCTCGGCGGCTGGTTGCGTGGCACGGCTTCGGTCACTTCGGTCGTGAAAAAAAGCTTTTCTGCCGATCGTGCTGAACTGCTGAACCAGCCGATGCTCGTGGAGCATTTCGTGAATTCGATTTCCAAGATGCCAGCGAGCACCCGCGACCACGATGTGGTCAGATCCATCGGTAAAGGCCTCGGTTCCGTGCTCCAGCAAATGGAAGGCGCGGTGGACGGTTTCTCAAAGGACGCCGTGTCCGACATCGGCAAGACCTGCGACGGCCTGCTGACTGAAATTCTCGCCAAGAAGTAACACTGTGAACGTCATGCGCATGAATTCATTTTTTGGAAGAATCACCTGCACCGCGCTGGTGCTGGCTGTCGCGACATTGGTTCACGCGACGGTGGATGAGGCGCATGATTTCACCATGGAGGCCGCCACGCCATTTGTGGAGCAGGGTTTCATCGTGCGTGAAGACTACTGGAATGGCGAGGTCAAGAGCGGCCAGAAGCTCATGATTACCCACCAGCTTTTCAAGGGCAACGAGTACGCGTTCTGGCTCGGCACGAGCCAGGAGGGGGTGACGCTCGATATGAAGGTCTTCGACGAGAAAAACCAGCCCGTGCAGATCAATGCGAAGGCGGACAAGTTCTTCATGAGCGTGCGAGTGAACCCGCCGAAGACCGGCACTTACAAGATCGTCTTCGAGCTGAAGTCGAAGAAGGAGCCGGGCGTGCTCTGGGCGCTGGCATATGGTTATCGCTGATGCCCGTCGCCACGCTCACCTATGAGACGCCGCAGTTTCTGCAGAAGCTGATTGGCAATGACCTCGGCAGTCTGCGGCTCGTGGCGGAAACGTTTGGCGTGAATGTGACCAGCCGCGAAGGCTGGGTGCGGATCGAAGGGGATGATGACAAAATTCCCGCAGTTCGTGAAGTGTTCATGCAGCTCGAAAAGGTGCGCCGTCAGGGCGGCGAGGTTTCCTTCGCGATGGTGCGCCTTGTCATTGAAAGCGTGCAGCGTGAAGTTGGCGATGCGCCGGCGGAGGCGATCATGCAGTTGAAACTGCTCGGTTCCAGCAAGCGTCCGGCGGTTCTGGCCAAAACACGTGGCCAGATCGCTTATGTGCAGGCCATGCGTGAAAGTGAAGTCGTCTTCGGCGTCGGCCCCGCTGGCACGGGCAAGACCTACCTCGCGATGGCGCAGGGCCTGCATTGGTTGAAGGAAAAAGTCGTGCAGCGGCTCGTTTTGACCCGTCCAGCCGTTGAAGCCGGCGAGGCGCTGGGTTTTCTGCCCGGCGATCTCAAGGAGAAAATCTTCCCCTACCTGCGCCCACTGTACGATGCGCTTTACGACATGCTCGATCCCGAAGAAGCCGAGCGCCTCATCGAACGCGGCAGCATCGAGATCGCGCCGTTGGCCTACATGCGTGGCCGCACGCTCAAAAACGCCTTCATCATCCTCGATGAAGCGCAAAACACCACGACCGAACAGATGCTCATGTTCCTGACTCGCCTCGGTGATGGTGCGCGCTGCGTGGTCACCGGCGATCCTTCGCAGATCGACCTCCGTCGCAATGTGAGGTCGGGTTTGAAGGAGGCGGTTGAATTGCTTCAGGACGTGGAGGGCGTGCGTTTCGTCAGCTTTGCGCCGAAGGACATCGTCCGTCTGCCGGTCGTGCAACGTATCATTGAGGCCTATCAATCGGGTCGCGCCCGCAAAAATGAGCCACAACGGCACCCGGAGGCCGAAGGGCAAGGGAAAGATTCTTGTCCGACCCCGGATGTGTGATAGCATCGCCGTCACCCCCTTACCCAAAACATGTTCGAGTCCATTCGTCGGGCCAGACTTCAACGCGAAGGGCTTTCTTGCGGTAAAACCCGCCGAAAGCACCAGGAGGGTGATTTGTTTGACGAGATGCGCACCCATCCGGCTGGCACCGTCGGGGTTTACGTGCTGTTCTTCATCGGCGTCGCCGTGCTGATGCGCTTGGGCACGCATGTCGAAGACGGTCTGCCAGCTCTGACCTGGCTGCATGCGCTGTATGCCGCCGCCATCGGTTTTGCCCTCGTCGCTCATGAGCGTATTGCCCTGCGCGAGCAGATCAGCGACAACAGCATCCTGCTTCTCGTGCTCGGCACCTTGCTGATGCATTTGGCGCTCATCGTGTTCACGCTGGACCTGTCCGCCAATCAAAGCTGGGGCAAAACGCTCAAAGCCATCGTCCTGCCGCATGCCTTTGGCCCGCTGGTGCTCTCGGTGATCTTGGGCCGCCGCATCGGCTTGTTCGGGGCCATTTATGCCACACTGTTCGGCGTGCTGGTCTGTGTTTCGGTCTCCGCACCCACGTTCATGGCCACCTCGGCCTTGATCGGCTTTACCGGCGTGTTGCTCACCAAGCGCGTCAGCCGCCGCAACCGCCTGTTCATGGCCGGACTCTATGTCGGCGTCGTGGCGATGGCTTTTTCACTGCTGCTGCATGAAGCTGCAGGCGTGATCATGGAGGAGCAAATCGGCCGCATGATCGGCCTTCCGCTCATCATTGGCGTCATCACCGGCATGGCCGTCGGCGGTTTGGTTCCCGTGCTGGAGAGCGTGTTCGGCGTCACCACCGATGTCTCCTGGCTCGAACTCGGCGATTTGAACCACCCACTCATGCGCCGCCTGAGCATCGAAGCCCCCGGCACCTACCATCACAGCCTCGTCGTCGCGAATCTCGCCGAAGCCGCCGCAGAAACTATCGGTGCCCGTGCCAGCATGTGCCGTGTGAGTGCCTACTTCCATGACATCGGCAAGCTCAGCAAGCCGGAGTACTTCGTTGAAAACATGGACCCTTCGGCGAACCCACATGACGATCTCACGCCGCGCATGAGCGCTCTCGTTATCATCGCGCATGTCAAAGACGGCGTTGATCTCGCCATCAAGCACAACCTCAACTCGCGCATCATCGACGTGATCGAGCAGCACCACGGCACCTCGCTCGCGTGGTATTTCTACCGTCAGGCGCTGGATCAGAAGGCGGAAATGGAGCGCCTTGTGAAGCAATCGAAAGCCAAGGAAGACGACGTGCCGCAGGTCAGCGAGGAAACCTTCCGCTATCCTGGGCCGAAGCCGCAGTTCAAAGAAGCCGCCATTATTTCGCTCGCCGATGCCGTCGAGAGCGCCTCGCGCACGCTGGAAAAGCCCAACGCCTCTCGCATCGAAACAATGATCGCCGAGATCGTGCAAGCCCGCATGCTCGATGGTCAGCTCGACGAATGCGATCTCACCATCGCTGAACTCGCCAAGGTGAAGGCCAGCTTTGCCAAAACCCTGCTCAGCATGATGCATGGCCGCATCAAGTATCAAAAAGCCAACGAAGCCACGCCTGCGTCCACGATGGGATTGCGTGACGAGCCCAAACCTCGTCTAGCCCGTGATGACGAAACACCCACGACCACCTCAATGAAGATCGTCGAAGCCTCCTTCGCCGGCCCAGCCGCCGAGGCCGCCGCCAAAAAGAGCCGCAGCCGTAAATCGCCTCCCGCCTCCGCCGCCTGATGCCGCTGCCGAAGCTTCGCATCTACAACCGTCAGAAAGCGCACGCCATCCCGCTGCCTTGGCTGCGCCGCATCGGCAAAGCCGCACTTCCAGGCTGCATTGCCGCGATCAAATCCCCCGACGCACCGCTCGCATCCCTGCCAGAGATTGAGATCACCATCGTCAACGACGCCGACATCGCCCGCGTTCACGGCGATTTCCTCGACGATCCCACCCCCACCGACGTCATCACCTTCCACCACGGCGAAATCCTCATCAGCGCCGACACCGCAGAGCGACAGGGCAGGGAACACGGCCAGTCCGTCGATCACGAGGTCGCCCTCTATCTCGTCCACGGTCTCATGCACCTCGCTGGATGGGATGATCACGATGAAGCCGAGGCTCGTGAGATGGCACAGCGACAGGAAAGCATCCTGCGCGATGCCTTGATGGCCATTTGATTACTGCTCCAGCACCTTGAGCGCATTGCGCAGCAGTGTGAGGCCTGCTTCCTGACTTTTTTCCGGGTGAAACTGCACCGCCACGAGGTTCTTCTTCGCGATGCCGCTGATAAAGCTCACGCCGTAATCCGTCCGGCACAGCGCCAGCGACTCATCCAGCACCTCGGGGTAATACGAATGCACGAAATAGACATAGGTCGGGTTCGGCAGGCCATCCCATACCGCTGACTGAGCCGTTTCCCACTGCGCCACGTTCCAGCCCATGTGCGGAATCTTCAAACCGCTCGCGGCATCGAATTTGCGCACCTTGCCGGCCACTGCGGACAAACCTTCGACACCAGGGCATTCCTCGCTGCTTTCAAACAAGAGCTGATAACCGAGACAGATGCCGAGATAGGGCCTCTCGGCCTTTAGCCACGCTCGCAGCGGCTCCCACAGTCCGGTTTCCTTCAAGATGCGCACCGAGTCACCGAACGCGCCTTGTCCAGGAAACACGAGCACGTCGATGTCCTCAAAGTCCGCAGGCTTCGTCACGAGATTCGCATGCGCTCCGATGGCTTTGAAGGCATTCAACACGCTGCGCAGGTTACCTGCGCCATAATCCAGCACACCGAGTTTCATCACAGAACGTCCTTTGTGCTTGGGATGCCGGTGACGCGCGGATCATGCTTGGTGGCCGCATCCAGCGCGCGTGCGAGGCCTTTGAAAATCGCCTCCGCCATGTGGTGGGCGTCGCGTCCGCGACGGATTTCGACGTGCAGCGTCGCCAGCAGGCTCGACGCGAAGGCGCGCAGGAATTCCTCCACGAGCTGATAGCTGAAGCGGTTCACACCGCCGATGGCTTCGACGTTCTCAGGCGCGTGATAGCTGAGAAAAGACCGACCGCTGAGGTCGAGCGCGACTTCCGCAAGCGTCTCATCCATGGGAAGCAGCCAGAAGCCATAACGCACGATGCCAGCCTTGTTGCCCAAGGCTTCGCGGAAGCAGTTGCCCAGCACGATGCCCGTGTCCTCGACTGTGTGATGATAATCTACCTCGATGTCGCCCACGACCTTCACCTTGAGGTCGAACAATCCATGCTTCGTAAACAACGTCAGCATGTGGTCGAAGAATGGCACTCCTGTGTCGATCTGTGACTTGCCGGACCCATCGACATTGAGTTCGATCTCAATGTCCGTCTCGGCGGTTTTGCGGTGCTGCTTGGCGGTTCTGGCTTGGCTCATGAGCCGCGAATCAACACGCGGTTACCCCGTAGCGCAACCGTCCCGGTTGCAGTTTGGCAAGCGGGACGATCGCCCTTACGCCACAATGCCTTTCACCAGCTTCCCATGCACATCCGTGAGCCGGTAGCGCCGCCCCTGGAACTTATACGTCAGCCGTTCGTGGTCGATGCCGAGCAGGTGCATCAGCGTGGCGTGGAAATCGTGGATGTGTAGGCCGTCCTTGACCGTGTTGTAGCCGAACTCGTCCGTTTCGCCATACACCGAGCCTGCCTTGATGCCACCACCGGCAAACCACGCGCTGAAACAGCGCGGATGATGATCGCGGCCGAAGTTGGTGCTGATCTTGCCCTGGCAATACGCCGTGCGGCCAAACTCGCCGCCCCAGACGACTAGTGTGTCATCGAGCAAGCCACGTTGTTTGAGATCTTTGACCAGCGCCGCAGCCGGTTGATCCGTTTCCTTGCAAAGCTTCGGCAGCGCACCTGGCAGACCGCCGTGATGATCCCAATCCTGATGGTAGAGCTGAATGAAACGCACACCCTTCTCGGCCAGACGCCGCGCTTGCAGGCAGTTCGCGGCAAAGGTGCCCGGAGTCTTCACATCCGGCCCGTAACTGTCGAGCACATGCTGCGGCTCGTCGCTGAGATCGGTGACTTCAGGAATGCTCGTCTGCATGCGGAAAGCCATTTCATAATGGTCGATGCGGTTCTGAATCTCCGCGTCTGGCGTTCCGGCAAATTGATGCTCATGCAACTCCTTCAGGCGATCCAGCATCAACCTGCGGCTGTCCGCGCTGATTCCCGCCGGATTGCCGAGATACAGCACCGGGTCCTTCGCCGCACGGAACAACACGCCCTGATGCTTCGTTGGCAAAAAGCCGCTGCCCCAAAGATGCGATCCCAGTGGCTGCCCACCCTTGCCCTTCGTGATCAGCACCGTGAACGAAGGCAGATTCGTATTGTCCGCGCCGAGTCCATAGCTCAGCCAAGAGCCAAAACTCGGTCGCCCCGCGATCTGTGATCCCGTCTGGAAAAACGTCACCCCAGGGCCGTGATTGATCGACTCCGTGAACATCGACCGCGCCACGCAGATGTCGTCCGCGATGCCTGCCGTGTGCGGCAGCAACTCACTGAACCATCCACCCGCCTGCCCATGCTGTGTGAACTTGAACGGTGATCCCACCATCGGAATCGACGACTGATTCCCCGACATCCCCGTCAGTCTCTGACCGCCGCGCACCGAGTCAGGAAGCTGCTCGCCGTTCCGCTGGTTCAGCAGCGGCTTGTAATCAAACAGATCCAGATGCGACGGTCCGCCCGACATGAACAGATAAATGATCCGCTTCGCCTTCGCAAAATGATGCGTGGCCCCGAGCACGCCGCGATCCACCGCCGCCCCCTGGCTCTCCTGCGCCAGCATCTCGTTCAATGCGATGCCACCCAGGCCCAGGCCGAAGCGCTGGAGCAGAGAACGGCGATTTAGGGGCAACGAATCGGATGGTTCTGGAACCACTGACTGACACTGACTGGCACTGATGGGATTCATGATCGGAGACCGGGTTAAAGAACATAGCGCTTCCATTCGACGCCATCGATTGGAGCGAAATTGATGAGATAGCCGACAGGCATCTTGGCAAGACGCATGTAGTTGAGTAGTTGGGCGGAATGCTCAGGCTGAAGGCTGGCCACGGCCTTCAGTTCCACGACAACGCCTTCGTACACATACCGGTCGGGGATATAGCGCTTCTTCAGTTCGCGCCCCTTGTAGAAGATGGCGATCTCCTGCTTGGAGCGGAACGGGATGCCTCTCATTTCGAGTTCCAGCTCGAAGCTCTCCTGATAAACGTCTTCTGCCAGTCCGCCGCCCGTCTCATCATGCACGGCAAACGCCGCTCCGATCAGCAGAAACCCTTCCTTCTTATAAAGCTCCTTTTCCATAAGGTTTGAAAGTCAGTGTCAGTCAGTGCCAGTCAGTGGTTCAAAAATCTCATCTTTTCACCACACAGGCATCGTGGTTCATCAAAGCCTGGGCTAGAACTGCTGCCGCAGCCGCTTCTGGCGCCGGAATGGCGGCATCCCGCTTGGCATTCCCAATCTTGAGCAGCTCCTCCGCCGCCTTCGGCACCGCCTTGAAATGCGCGAGCTGTTCCTGATAAAGTTGTGTCGTGATCTGGAACTCGCGTGCATCCGGTTTGCGGCTCAGGCAGCGCAGAAAGCCGAGTTCGATCATCTTGGGTAGATCGCTTTTCGCTTCGAGGTGCAGCTTCTCGCCAAGCACGCGTGCGGCTTCGACATACTGCACGCCGTTGAGCAGAATGAGTGCCTGGAGCGGTGAATCGGTGCGTTCGCGTCGTGAAATGCACACGGCACGTCTTGGCGCGTCGAAAGCCACCATTGCAGGCGGTGGACTCGTGCGTCGCCAGTTTGTGTAAAGGCTGCGGCGATACACGGCATCACCCGCGCTCGGGCCGACCGGTTTGAACGCCTCGGTCATTTCATAGGGATACACCGGCGGCCCACCCACCGTGAGCTTGAGCAAACCCGCAGCCGCGAGCGCATTGTCGCGAATCATCTCCGCCGGCAGGCGGAAACGCGGCCCGCGTGCCAGCCATTGGTTTTCAGGATCATCCGCCATCGTCTTCGCATCGGCGAAGCTATTCTGTCGATAGACCTGGCTCGTCACGATCTCCTTCACCAGCGCTTTCACGTCCCAGCCGCTTTGGATGAATTTCATGGCGAGATAATCGAGCAACTCAGGATAGAGCGGCCTCTCACCCTGGCTGCCGAAGTCTTCCGTGGTCTTCACCAAGCCACGGCCGAACAAGCTCTGCCACAGGCGGTTCACCGTGACTCGCGCCATGAGCGGATGATCCGGCTCGGTGAGCCATTGCGCGTAGCCGAGGCGATTCTTTGGCGCTTCTTTGGGAAACGGTGACAGCGAAGCAGGAGTCGTGGGGCCGACTTCTTCGCCACGCTTGTCGTACTCGCCACGCGTGAGCACGTAGGCCTGCTTGGGCTGCGGCAGCTCCTTCATGACCATCAGTTCCTTCTGCGCATCCTGAAACGTGAACAGCTCCGCCCGCGCCTTTTGCAGGTCGGCGTTCCTTTCTGAGGTTACATCACGGCCAAAGACGCGGAAGTCGTCGATGAGCCCGCCTTTGAAGCCACGATCCCGCATGCGCTCGCCGAGGCTGATGTTGTCATGGCCGCCACCGGCGATGGTTTTCGTCAGGTTGTCTTTGATGACATCCACGGTGGCCTGCTTGCCATCCACGAAGATCTTCAAGCCATCCGCACGGCTGCTGCCATCATAGGTCACGATCACCTGCAGCCACTGTTTCAGCGGAATGTTCTCCTTGGTGCGGATGCTGATCGCATTGCCCGGCCAGAAGTGAATCAGCGACCATTTGAGCTTTCCTTCCTCAATCAGCAGCTCGTAGCCGCGGCTCGCTGCGTCCGTCCAAGCCTGTGAGCGATGAAACACCACCGCGCGATCCTTCACGTCCGGCGTTTGCATCCACAGCGACACGCTGAAGGGCTCATGGCGTTGGAAATTGCCCAGCGGCGTGTCCACCGCGTCATCGCCGGTGAACTGGATGGCGTTGCCGATCTTGCCTGGCACCAGTTTGTTCTCGCCCTTGAGTGTCGCGGCGGGATCAGGCGGCCCTTTGTCCTTGGCATCCTTCTTCGGCTGCGGCGGAGGTGCCTCATGCAGCGAATCGGCCAGCTTGTTGCCTTTCAACTCATCAAACGTGAAGTGAGCCAGTTCATCGCGGCTTAGATCGAGTGGTGTTGAGGATTTGGGCTTTTCCAATGCTGCCACCTTGGCTTTGAGCGACGCCATCTTGTCCTTCGCTGGCTGATCCATGAGCATCATCGCCGGAGTCGGCGGGGAAGGGGTGAAGAAGGAATAAAGACCGGCTTCATCGATGTTTTGCAGCATCGAGAACAGCCCGTAATACTCCTTCTGCGTGATCGGGTCATACTTGTGATCGTGACAGCGCGAACACTCGAAGGTTAAACCAAGGAAGGCTGTTGAGACGGTCTGCACGCGATCAGCGATGTATTCGACGCGATACTCCTCCTCCACGCTGCCACCCTCGTTTTCCTGCTGATGCAGACGATTGAACGCGGTGGCGAGGATCTGCTCGTCAGTCGCATTCGGTAGCAGATCGCCCGCAAGCTGCCAGGTCACGAACTTGTCATAGGACAGGTTGTCATTGAACGCCTTCACCACCCAGTCGCGCCACGGCCATACCTCGCGTTCACGGTCCACCTGGAAGCCGTAGCTGTCCGCGTAGCGCGCCACGTCCAGCCAGTCCACCGCCATGCGTTCGCCGTAGTGTGGCGATGCGAGCAGACGCGTGACGAGATGCTGGATGCTTGATGCTGGATCGAACTGATGCTCGGTGACGAAGGCGGTGACCTCCTCTGGTGTCGGTGGCAGGCCAGTGAGGTCAAAGCTGAGGCGGCGGATGAGGGTTTCCGGCGTCGCTTCGGCTTGCAGTTTTAATCCGCGCTCAGCAAGGCCAGCGCTGACGATCTTGTCGATGCTTTGCTCTTTCGTCGCCTCAGGCTTCAACGGAATGAAGGCCCAATGCGCCTCATACTCCGCGCCTTCGTCGATCCATTGCTTCAAGATGGCGAGTTCATCCTTTGTCAGGTTGCCGAGCTTCGATTTGGCTGGCGGCATGTGGTCATCCTCATCGCTCGTGATGATACGCTGAATCATCTCGCTCACCTCCGCTTTGCCAGGAACGAACGCCTTCGCTTCTACGGCAGCGTAGCGCTCATCCAGCCGCAGATCGGCTTCACGCTTCTTTGGATCGGGTCCGTGGCAGAAGAAGCACTTGTCCGAGAGAATTGGGCGCACATCACGATTGAACTTCACTTTTTGAGCTCCCTGACATGCCGAACCAGCGACGAAAGAAACTAATTCTGCTTTGTTAGAAAAATTCATTGACATTTTTGGTGGACGCGAGCATTAGGACGGACCGCGTGCGCGCATTCTGTGCGCACGCGAGCAAAGACAACAACCAGCCCAGGCCGACGTACGTCGG
>NZ_JBJXFV010000086.1:0-33345 GCF_046154365.1 Prosthecobacter sp. | reverse complement strand
GAAACACCGCGCCCATGCCACCACGTCCGAGAAGTGTCTCCATTTCACAACCCGGCACCTCAACCATCTCCGTCGATGCCGCCGCCATGCCCTGTGCCATCAGCGCCTCGGGTTTCAGCCCAGAGAGGCGTTGGCGTGGATGGATGTTCGATGAATCAGACATAGCGTAGGCACCTCGATCAAGACCAGCCCCTCTCTGGTTTCCATGTTTTAGAAGCCGCAGCCAGGGGCAAAAGGATTGGCATGAGGAAATCGTGCAGCCTTGTGATCACTACAGGCAGTTCATCTGCTTCGAGCCGATTCTTGCGCAGGAAAGCCTTCCACTGAGTGATCTTAGTTTTGTCATTGGCAAACTCCTCCGTGAGTGCCAGCGGCGCTTCATCAGGAAGCATGGTGCCACGACGATCAAAGGTAGCCACGATGGCGGCGCGTAAAGTGGCATGCTCGAACTCCATGTTCCGACACAACCAGTCGAGGTCGAAGAAGTCCTTCATGCGGCTGTTATCCAACTCCAATTGCACCGCTGCGTCGAGCTTCTCCGCGATGACTGTCTCTGGCGGGTAAGTCAGAAGTCGAGCCTCTGGGAAATCCAGTAGCTCATGCCACACCAGACTCACGGGTGCGGGTGTGATCGCGTCTCCGAAGCCAATATCAACCTGCACGGGAACAACAGCTCCAGCGAGTGTCGCTTTCACCATGATACGCACACCTTGATAGCGCTGATCTTCACGAATGCGTGATGCCTCAACGTGGCCCCAAATGAGACCATCCTCCGGCTCGCTTCGTGCCGCGAGAAGCTCTGCAAACACCTGCCTTAGACCCTCGACTGAGGAATCACCAAAACTCAGCAGATCACTGCCACTGCTGCGTGCATGAGACAGCAAATGGGCACGCACTGATGCGGCGATGTTCTTCATGCGAGCGCCTCCATGTAGGGCTGCATGACACGCGATACGCCCATGAGTTTGGCATATTTTTTGAGTTCTTGAAGACTATGCCTCCGATGGCGGAGTCTCTCACGAAGGGCTTCGAGACACACTTCCAAAGTCACCTGGTTGCGGTGCTTGAAGCAGTCCACAATCGTGCGATCCACGTTCGTTATCCGCACCCTATGCCCAGCGATTTCATACTCCTCCACTCCGGCTGTAAATGCCTCCGGCAGGCGGCTGCGGATCACACGCAGCGGTGGGTGAGCGAGCTTGGGCTTGGGAAAATTGGCTGGAAGTTGCATCCATACCTCCCATGCCGGGTGGGTGCCTATACCATGAAAGCTCAGTGCGCTGAGCAGCACGATCACACCCTTTGGCACCTGAAGTGAGGCCTCGACAATGCCAGAGTGGCTGTAGCCTTCTCCATCACTTAGATGGTACAGCCCACGTCCCATGCGCTCCAGTGCACCTGCCCGCGTGAGGCGTGTGAGCGCAGTTGCCGACACACCAACCGCTAGAGCATCAGCTCGGCGAAAAACCGGCGTGCTTGCCGCGACTCGGCGTAGCGCTGCAAGATGATGTTCATCGTTCGGCATAGGTAACTTGAATTGAAACTCTAGGACATGGTGTCGCAATGTCCTAAAGTTTGCAACGTCCGACTAGATCGGTTGATTGATCACGCTCCGCGCAACACCTGCATGAGATAACCCATCTCCTCATCCACACTGCCGCCGTCTGGCTGCGTCTCAGACACTTCAGAGCGCAAAGCCTCGCGGAATCGAGCGCGCAGGCGATGCACCGCCACTTTGCAGGTGTTCGCGCTCATGCCGATCTGCTGGCCTGCACGCTCGTAATCATCGACATCTGCTTCGCCGGTCAAAAAAGGCCTCAAAATGGCAAATTCGGCTGATTTGCCCCGCGCTGCGGCTTGTTGCTCCAGTTTGACCATCGCTTGATCCAGCACCGTGAGCGCCCATTGCCGGTCAAACATGTGATCGGCGCTCTCACCTTCGATTTGCTCCACTTCATACCATGCCTCGGCCTCGGCGGCGTCGAAGCTGATGATCTGGCCGCCACCACGTTTTTGGCGGCTTTCTTTACGCTGCTCGTCATGCACGTGACGGCGAAAGGCGGTGAGCATGAAGGTGCGCAGCTTGCCGAGATCGGGATTTGCCGCCGCAAAGAGCTGCTTTTGCAGCACCTGCACAAAGAAGCCCTGCACATAGTCCTCCGCATCCTCCGGCGCAGCGCCAAAGCGACGGCTCCACGAATACAGCGGGAACCAATACGCCACGCACAGCTCCTCCAGCGCCCGCGCAGCCTGCACACCCTGCCCCTGCGATTGCAGCACGAGGCTCCATCGCGTCGGTTTGAAGGTGGCGGGTATGGTTTCGGGCATTGGCAGGATTTCTTTGCAACGAGTGTAACCGCGGCATGGAAATGTCCAAGAAACAGGTGCCATGAAATACTTCTGCCTACTTTTCGCTTTGTTCCCCTTCGCTTCGTCAGCGAAAATCATCCTCACGACCTTCCAAGCTGACGCGGGGCTGGAGCTGCTCGAGCTGGAAATCTCACGACCATGAAACACCCTATGAAACTCATTTTCCTATTCGTTCTGTTCGGTTGCTGCGCGATCCGTCCAGTGAACGCGCAGACACTGCCAGCGCAGTATAGTGTCTCAAACAATGTTCCTTACGTCACCGGCGGACTCTCGCGGCAATGGATGGATCTCTATTACGTGCCCTCCAATGCCGCTCCCACGCCGGTCGTGATTTGGATCCACGGCGGCGGCTGGTCTTCGGGCAACGAAAGCAATCCCCGTGCGCTCGCTCTTACCAATTTCAACGTCGCCGTCGCCTCCATCACCCACCGCTACACCATAAATGCGCAGCCCTCGCCCTATCCGGCGAGTCTGCCGCACCCGACTCAAATCCAGGACGTAAAGTCCGCCATCCGTTGGCTGCGTGCCAACGCCGCCCAGTTCAATATCGACCCCAATCGCATCGGCATCTGGGGATTCTCCTCGGGCGGACATCTCGCCGCGCTCGCTGGGACGAGCGGTCACACCAATCTCTTCGATGTGGGTGAGCATCTCGGCCAATCGAGTCGCGTGCAGGCCGTCGTGGATATGAGTGGCCCGACGGATTTGCTTCAAGCGCCCACCGTGGTGCCGGGGCAACCCGTCGATTTCTGGCTGCTTGGCGATAACGCCTCCAACAACCCGCCCACCCTCGCCACGGTCAACCCTATCAACTTCGTGCAACCCGACGCACCGCCATTTCGCATCATCCACGGCCAAACCGACCCGAATGTGCCCATTCTCGCCAGTCAGTTACTTCACACAGCGCTCACGAATGCCGGTGTCACCTCGACCTTCATTTCGCTTTCCAACACCGGGCATACCATTCCAGCCAATCAGGACGCCCCCGCTGCCTTGTGGCTAGCGGAGACCTTGAACGCCGTCGGCACGACATCGCTCGTCGTCAACAATCATAGCTTCGAGCTACCTATCATTGCGGCCGGAACATTTTCCGCCACAGCCGCGCCAACGGGATGGTCCGTCTTTGGCAACGGCATCAACTTCAGCAACCGCACCATCGGCGTGTTGCGACCGGCCCCTCCCACGCTCTATGTCGAGCCAGCCCCGGACGGCAACAACGTGGGCGTGACCTTCCTCCTAGATAATCAGGCGAACCAGACCCAGTTCGCCAACATCGAAGCTGGAATGCAACAGACCCTCACCGCCACCTTGCAGCCGTTGCGACGATACACGCTGCGTGTTGAGGTCGGGAACATCGCCAACATCACGAATGGCACGTTCCAGTTCGGCGGCTTCCCGAATTACCGCATTGACCTCATGGCCGGCACCAACGTTATCGCATCGGACCTTAATACCCTGCTGCCCGGCGAGGGGCGGTTTCTCACCTCCACCATCACCGTGGCCACCGCGGCTTCGAACCCGTTCGTGGGTCAACCGCTCGGCATCCGCCTGGTGAACTTAAATAACGCACCCGGGATTGAAGTGAATTTTGACAACGTGCGGCTCGAATCCACTCCCGTCCTTCCGCCCATTGTTTCCTTCGCGCATGTGCTCCCACCGGGAAGCTCCCAACTGACGTGGCCAGACCCAGGCGGCAACATCTTCGCCGTCGAGACCTCCACGGACCTCATCGACTGGACAACACAGCCCGGCACGCCCCAACTCAACGCTGGCATCTGGTCGCTCACCATCCCCACTCCGATTACCAGTCGGCGCTTCTACCGCCTGCGTTCATTGTAAGAGCATTCGCTTCATCGTCCCCAGAGAAGATTGCATCATGAAGACTCATTCAGTTTTCGCCGCCCTCGCGCTCGCCACCATTGCGGCATTCGGGCAGGTCACCACCACCGGTTTTAATAATGCCGCTCGCACCGAGGCGCCGGGCACGCTGCTTTCGCATCCCATCACGAATGGGTCGGAGCCGATTGGGCGGACGACTTCGATCAATTATCTGAATGGGTGGATCATCATCGGTGGCGAGTCGCCGGGATCGAGGCCGGGGTCGGATTTGAGCATGCGTGTCTATGACATCAGCGATCCTTTGAATCCAATCCGCAGGCTGCCTTCCGACTTTGAGCTGAACTACGCGAACAACCTCTGGATTCAAACAACTACGGCTGGAATGCACACGGCACGGCGCAATACGGTAACCTGCTGCTGCCGGACCCGATTCGGGTGAATGGTTTTGGCGACTTGGTCGAGCGCGGTGGCACGAATGGCATCCCGCAGCTCTCGCAGTTGCCGGTTTGGTATAATCGCAGCAGTCAGGCCGGGCCGTGGAATGCCACGCTGCTGTGGTATGACACGCCGGACTCGGACATCGAGATCACGAAGGTCTCGCTGAATGGCAACGGCTTCGCCCAAAGGCGTGTGTGGCGACTTTCGATCATGTGGGCCAATACGGCGGCGGTGACTGGCACCCGATGTTCTTCGGCGACCTGCTCATCATGGCCCGCAGCGGTGGCGCGGCCACGGATGGCGTGGTGGTATGACGACGGTGGCGAGCCTCACGGTGCCAAACTTCAGCAACGCGTCGTATCCCGTCTATCAGGACAACTTCGGCTTCATCCACAATCGCAAGATCGACATGACACGCTTTCTCGCGGGCGATGCGAACCCCATCGTGCTCACGCTGAATGAAACAAGGCTCCAACGCGTGGTGTGAAAACTGTGATCGGCGGGTTCGGGCATTGGCGGGAATACTTTCCCACGAGTGTAACCGCAGCATGGAAATGTCCAAGAAACAGGTGCCATGAAATACTCTTGCCTGCTTTTCGCTCTGTTTCCCTTCGCTTCGTCGGCGTGGGCGGCGGGCTTTCCGAACATCAACCGTCCCACCGCTGGTGCACTGCTCACTCCCACTCGTGTGGCCGCTACGCATGGGCGCACCGCCGTCATCGCGTGGCACAATGGGCTCGTTTACACCATGCCCGAGTCACCTGGCAGTGCGCCGGGCTCTGATGTGCAGGCTCGATCGTGGGACTTTGCCAATCCCGCAGCGCCCGTGGAACTGGAGAACCTCGGCACGACGCATCATCCGGTGCAGGCACACGGCTATTTTTATCGCAACAACCAGCTCGTGATCGGCAACAACGGCTTTCCGAACCCCGCGCTCTCCATGGTCTTCGCGGCGACCGCGACCTACGGCGTGAATACGCGCGGACCCTTCACCGAACTGAATCCACAACGCGGCGCTGGCGGGCGTGGGGCGATGTTTCACCCCTTCCTCATTGAGCCGACTTTTTGGATCTATAGCGACTACGTCCGAGACGCCTTCATCCGTCGTCACAACACGCAGACTGGTCAGTGGCAAAACTACGCGGTGTGGGATCACCTCTCGCTCACGGGTGTCATCGGGCATCCGATCATGGTGGGAAATCTGCTTTTTATGCCCTCGGATCAAAGCCGCACGGGGCTGGCCATTTATGACATCAGCGACCTGAACAATCCCGTGCTCCTCAGCACGCTGACCGATGGCGGGCCGGGTGGCTATTGGCCTTCCATGTGGGGCGGCGGCGGGCGTCTCTACGCAGTTTGGCCGTATCGACGTGACTTCACTGACAGCCACATGGGCTTTCGCATGGTCGATGTCACTGACCCCACCGATCCGCAGTGGATTATCGACAAGGAACTGCCTGACGAGGACGAGACGATGTATGTGATGTTTCAGGACGACTACGCCTTCATGGGCAATCACAAGATCGATCTGCGCTCGAAGGAAGTGGTGCTCTCGCTCGCCACGGAGGCGAATGGCATGGACGCGAGCCAGTTCGCGCTGCCGGTGGGAAATCTCGTCATCGCTGGCGGCTACGGCAACCAACAAGGCATGAGCGTGTGGGTGCATGACACAGCGGCGGACACTCGCCCGCCCGAGGTCGGCTACCACATCCCGCGTGACGGACAGACGAACTATCCCGTCACCTCGCCCATCAGCCTGCTCATTCACGAGACGCTGGAGACACGCAGCATCATCAATGGCGACACCATCCTCATTCGGCCCGTCGGTGGTGCACCACTCGCCGCTCAGTTTGCTCGCACCTTCGATGGCGTCGTCACCTTCACGCCCGATTCTCCGCTCGCCGCGAATACGACGTATGAAGTCGTGCTCGATGGCATTGAAGACGCCGCTGGTAATGAAATGCAGCCTTACAGCTTCACCTTCTCCACCGGCAGCACGGTCGCGGGCAATGTCGCGCCTGCGATCACTTCTTTGACGGCGAATGTCCCCGTCATCGCCCCCGGTGGCGAGATCACGCTCACCGCGACGGCCACGGATGCGCAGGCGATTGAGTATCGCTTCGACGCAGGGGATGGTCGGCCCAAGACCGCGTGGAGCACGACAGCGAGCGTCGCCTTCACTTATGCCGATGCAGGCCACTACCAGCCGCTCGTGCAGGCGCGTGATCCGCTGGGTGCGGTGTCCAGCCGCAGTCTCGGCATCAATGTGCTCACCGTGCCTGCGGGGCCGCGTCCCACGGCCAGCAGCGCGGTGGCTATCCATGCCGCGAGCCGCCTCGTGTGGTCAGTGAATCCCGATGCGAACACCGTCACCGTCGTGCATGCCGATACACTCGCCGTTTTGGCCGAAATCGCGGTCGAGGCCGATCCACGCAGCATCGCGCTCGATGCTGCAGGCAATGCGTGGGTCACTTGTCATGATGCGGATCGCGTGATGGTGCTCGCAGCGGCCAACGGGGCCGTTTTGGCCAATATCGACACGGGTTACGGCAGTGCGCCCTTTGGCGTCGCCATCTCGCCCAATGGCGCGACGGCCTATGTCTCGCTTTATGGCAGCGGAGCACTGCGGCGCTTCAATACGGCGACGCGGGCGCAAATCGGCGGCGATCTCGCTCTCGGTCACTCGGCGCGGGCTTTGGCCGTGAGCAGCGACGGCTCGCGAGTGCTCGTCACACGATTTATCTCGCCCAAAGACAACGGCGACGTCTGGGAGGTCAATGCCAGCACCTTCACGCTGAACCGCACTCTGCGCCTGCCGAAGCTCGGCGCCGATGATCACCGCGATGGCACTGCGAACAGCCGTGGCGTGCCAAACTACCTCGCCGCCGTCACTTACTCGCCCGATGGCCTCAGCGCCTGGGTCGCTGCGACGAAGCAAAACACCGAGCGCGGCACCTTATTCAACGCCGCGCAGACGCACGACAGCACGCAGCGCAATCTCTTGCTCCAGATCGACCTCACGGCTGGCAGCGTGATGCGTGATGTCGATATCGACAACAGTGACTCGGCCACCGCGCTCGCTGTTTCGCCACGAGGCGACTACTTGTTCGTCACGCTGCAAGGCAACAACCAAGTCGTCATTTTCGACCTACTCGTCGCTGCCGAAGTCTCCGGCCTCGGTGCGATGGTCACACGGCAGATGGTCGGTGCAGCGCCACAAGGCGTCGCGGTCGATGCCACGACGGGACGCGCCTTTGTGCAGAACTTCATGGGCCGCAGCGTGTCGATGATCCCGTGTGCGCCGCTCTTTGACACGGGCAGCATCGCCTTGGTCACATCCCACATCAGCACCGTGAACAATGAGCTGCTCAGTCCCGCTGCATTGGCTGGGAAACGCATTTTTTATCACGCGGACGAGCGCATGAGCGCGGAGGGCTACATCAGTTGCGCCTCGTGTCACACCGATGGCGGCAGCGATGGCCGCGTGTGGGATTTCACGCAACGCGGCGAGGGTTTGCGCAACACCGTCGAGCTACGCGGCCGCAGCGGCATGGGCCATGGCGCGGTGCATTGGTCGGGGAACTTCGATGAGATCCAGGACTTCGAGAACGACATCCGTGGCTTCTTCGGCGGCACCGGCTTCCTCACCAACTCGCAGTTTGCCGCCGCAGAGCATCCACTCGGCAACGCAAAGGCTGGCTTGAGCGCTGATCTCGATGCGCTCGCCGCTTATGTGACCTCGCTCGGCAATGAACATCTGCCGCGCAGTCCGAATCAGCCTCCCAATGTCGAAGCAGGCCGCCAAGTCTTCAGCGCCATGAATTGCTCTCAGTGCCACAGTGGCAGCGCCTTGACCGACAGCACGCTGCGCAACGTCGGCACGCAGCGCACGACGAGCGGTCAGCGAATCGGCGCGGCACTCACCGGCATCGACACACCGACGCTGCGCGGTGTGTGGTCGAACGCACCTTACTTCCACGATGGCTCGGCGAGCACACTGGAGGATGTCTTCACCATCGCGGGCGGCACCGTCTACCAAATCGAGACGGGCAGCACCGTTGTGGGCGGCAACATCCCATCGACCGCGAACGGGAATATCCTCATTAACTGGGACAACACCGTGATGGGTGGAGTCGTTGCGCTCAATGCGAATGGCACCGTCACGCGCAGCGGCATCGACGGCGGCACCGGCGGTGTGGGTGCGGTGGAGATCCGCTACAGCGCCGCCGTCGCGAGTGCTGGCACCATTCGCGTGAATGGCGTGGCGTATCCCATCAGCCTCATCAACACCGGCAACGCACCCGCTTTCCGCAACACCTTCTGGACCACCGCGCGGGCTGAAAACGTCGCGCTGACCGCTGGAGCGACCAACAGCATCGAGATCAGCCGCACGGGCGGAGATTGGGACATCGACCACTTCACCGTCAGCACGCCAAATGACCTCGCGCTGGCCGCGCCGCACCGCAGCGTGCCAGCAGCGCATCGCGCCGACTTGCTCGCCTATGTGCGCTCGCTCGATGGCAGCGCGGTCGTCGTCGATGCCGCCAATGCACCGTCCGTGATCATCACGCCGCGTGCAGGCCAGGGAAATCCGGTGCGCTGGCCCTTTGTCGAGTTTGACCTCGTTTTCAGCACCGCAGTCACCGGCCTCACCGAGAGCGATCTCATCGTGGAAGGCAGCGCAGGAGCCACTTGGGTCACTTTGATGCCCAGCGGCGATGGCATGAACTACCGCGCACGATTCGGCGGCTTCACTGGCAATGGCAACGTCAGCCTGCGGCTCAACATCGGTGCCGCGAGCAGTAGCCGCGCTGCTTTGCCCGTCAGCGTCGATTACCTGAGCCCCGTGCCCGTCGTCGATCCGCTCGCCAGCACCGGCGATGAGTTCAGCGATGCCGCCACGCTCACGACTTGGCAGCGACTCGATCAAACCGAAGGCTGGGGCGCGAACAAACTCACCACGCACGAGATCAGCAGCGGGCGCATGAGATTGATCCCAAGTGTGAGCGGCTTCTACCAAGACTACGTCGGGCCGTATGTCTTCCGCAACGTCACCGGCGACTTCATTGCCACCGTGCAGATGGACGTGAGCCGCCGCAACGGAGCCGCAGGCCGCCCCAGCTCCAATTTCAGCATCGGCGGCCTCATGCTGCGCAGGCCAAAAACGATCACCAATGCCGGTGCATCACCAGGGGGCGATTGGACTGCGGGCGCGGAAAACAGCATCGCTTTCAACTTCGGCACCGCTGATCCCGTCGCGCAACCGAACGCCAATCAGTGGCAATGCGTCGTCAGCAACACCACGAACAGCGTCAGCAACTTCTACACCAGCACGCAGGGCATCCCACTGAGCGAAAACACCGTCACCATGCAGATCGTGCGTGTCGGCAGCACCATTGTTTTGCTGCGGCAGCATCCCGGCGGTCAGTGGATCACTGAGCAGCGCTACACGCGTGCCGACTTCCCCGCCACGCTGCAAATCGGCCTCGGCACCGCCACGAACTTCACCGCCATCGCTGGACTGACCCCATTCAATCACAACCGCACTGCCCCCGCTGGTGGCACGCCCGATGTCGTCCTCGATGCCGAATGGTTCCGCCTTTCCACGCCTTCCGCGGCCCTCACCACCACCGTGCTCAATGCACTGCCCGTTACCGGCCAATTCGGCCCCGTGCAAACCTTGGCCAACAGCAATCTCGGCGCTACCGCTGCCACGCTACCTGTCGTCGTCGATGGTCAAAGCTACGCCGCATGGCTCGCCGCCAATCGAACGCCCGTGCAACTCGCCAATCCAGCCTTCACCGACCCCGCGCTCAATTTGCTCGACTACCTCGGCACTGGCGGACTCACCTTCAATCCGCCCGCCGCAGGCAGCATCGAGCTTCACCTCACCCGCAACGCCAACGCACGCGGAGCCACGCTCATCATCGAGGAAAGCCCCGACCTCGTCGCATGGACCCCCATCGCCACCAGCCTCAACGGCGCACCGCCCACAGGCACGGCAACGGTCAGCGAAGGCAGTGGCGTACTGCGCAGTGTGACATTAAATGCCGCCGCACCAGCACCGCGCAGCTTCTACCGTGTGCGTGCCACATTGCAGAGCCACGCTCCGTAAAATGATCATGCAAACACTCACACTCGCCCTTCTCATCATCGCCACCACGGCATACGCTGAGCCTGCCAACTGGCCGCAGTTTCGTGGAGCCGATTCGCGTGGTGTTGCCACCAGTGTTGACCTTCCTGATCGCTGGTCGGCCACAGAGAACATCGAATGGAAAGCGGAGATTCCTGGACGCGGCTGGTCATCGCCCATCGTGTGGGGAGATCGGGTTTTTCTCACCACCGTGATCAATCACGGCGAGACGGAGCCTTTGAAGAAGGGCCTCTACTTTGGCGGAGACCGCCCGGAGATTCCGGCGAGCGAGCATGAATGGAAGGTGATGTGCCTGGGACTCGCCACTGGCAAAGTGATCTGGGAGAAAACCGTGCGCAAAGGCCGCCCGCTGACACCGATTCACATCAAGAGCAGCTACGCCTCCGAAACACCCCTCACGGATGGCAAGAACGTCTATGCCTGCTTTGGCAGCGTCGGCATATATTGCCTCGATCTCGATGGTCGTGAGGTGTGGCAGCACACGCTGCCCGCACCCAAGATGCGCAACAACTGGGGCACATCTGCCTCACCCGTGCTGCATGGCGAGCGTCTCTATTATGTGAGCGACAACGACGAGCAGTCCTATCTCCTCGCGCTCGACAAAAACACCGGCAAAGAAGCCTTCCGCGCACCGCGCTGGGAGAAGAGCAACTGGTCCACACCCTTCATCTGGCAGCACGACAAGCGCACCGAGATCATCACGCCCGGCACCGGTGCCATCATGAGCTACGATCTCGATGGCAAACCGCTGTGGAAGCTGCGCGGCATGTCCGTCATCACCATCGCCACGCCGTATGCCGCCGATGGCCTGCTCTACGTCAGCTCCGGCTATGTGGGCGACAAAATGAAGCCCATCTACGCCATCAAACCCGGTGCCAGCGGCGATCTCACACTGCCGGAGGGGCAAACAAGCAGCGAATTCATCGCGTGGGCGAATCCCGGCATCGCGCCCTACAATCCGAGCACGCTCGTCCACAACGGCCTGCTCTATGTGCTCTATGATCGTGCGCTCGTCAGTTGTTTCGACGCCAAAACCGGCGCGCAGCACTACGACCGTCAGCGCCTAGAGCGTAGCGCCGGTTTCACCACCTCCCCCTGGGCCAGCGGCGACCGCATCTACTGCCTGAATGAAGACGGTGTGTGTTATGTGCTCCACACCGGCAAAACCTTCGAACTCCTGCATCAAAACACGCTGGCACCCGACGATCTCTGCATGGCCACCCCGGCACTGGTAGGCGACCGCCTGCTCATCCGCACGGACAAGCGGCTGTATTCGATTCGCAAGGTGCGCTGAGTGGAAAAATGAACTGGCATTGAAGCCTGATACCCATAAACTCAACGCATGAAGAAAACCGCGAAAACCAAGGACGATGCCGACATCCCCCCGCCACCCTCGAAGTGGGTGAAGATGTGCCGGGAGAACCGATCCAAGTGCAACAACCTCACGGACAAACAGCGTGCCGCGCTCATGGCACAGGCGATGGTCATGATCTATGGCAACGAACCGAAAGTCGCCACTCGTCGCCGCTGACACGAACGTGCTCATGGCACTTGCTGGCGAGGATGAGGCGGCTTGGGAGTGTCTCGACACCCTAAAAGCACGCCGCACCACGCCGCGCCTGATTGTTACGCCGACCGTGATTGAGGAACTCGTCCACTTTGTCAACGGAGGCGACACACAAGAGAAGCGCGACTATGCCGCCAAGGCCCTGCGGTCGCTCAAGCAGTGGGGCTTCGCGCCGCTGAACCTGCTACCGGTCGGACACGGCATCGTGGAGCGCATCGGCGATGAGTTGCGGCGTCTGGGCCTGATCCCCGAGGAGGAACGGCACGACAGCTTCATCGTGGCGGAGGCGGCGCTGTGCGGCGCGGACATTCTCGTCTCAGCGGACGCTCACCTCCACGGCATCGATCATCAGCGGCTACATGTCCTGCTCGCCAGCTTCGATGTGAAACCAATCATCATCACTTGGCCACGCCGAGTGGTGCGGCTGCTCGGTGGCAAGTAGGTGGGGCTGTTCGATTCGGCAGCCGCGCTGAGAAAAAAGTGTCCCCGCTCTGTAACCGCCCGCCACAGACGGCCAATGCATCTGTATGAAGCTTCGTTTTCTACTCTTTTTCGCGCTCGTCTGTGATTTGCAGGCGGCGCTGCTGCATCGCTGGTCGTTCAATGCGCCTGCGGGCAATCCTGCGGCGGGTACGGTTTATGCGGACACGATTTCCGGCACGAATGTCACGCTGCGTGGCAATGGAGCCGTTTTGGACGGCTCACGCATCACGCTTCCAGGAAACACGACGAGTGGCACGGCGGAGGCGGGGATCGCTGCGTATTTAAATCTGCCGAACGGCCTCATTTCATCGAAGACGAACCTCACCATCGAGATTTGGGCGGCACCGATTGCCGCGCGGTTCTTCCAGCCGTTGTTCGACTTTGGGCGCATGAATCATGCGGGCGATGGCGCTGGTGCGGCGGGTGAATGGACGGGCACGACAGGCGCGGTGCCACCGACTTCGGAGACGAGTGATGGCCTCGCGCTGCTGATCAATCGAGACAACAATCTGAACACGCAGCGTCAGGGATCGCGCATCAATGGTGGCACACCGTTGTATCTCGACTCGAATCTGGCGACCACGGCGGGCACGACGTATCATTATGTGTTCACGTTTCAGGATACCGTCAGCGGCGGGACGGTTTCGTGGTATCGGAATGGCGTGCTCGTCACCTCGGGGGCGGTGACGTTTCATCTGAGCGACATCGAAGACGTGAACAACTGGCTCGGCCGCTCGCAATGGAACGTCCTCTCGAACGCCAATGTGGCCTATGACGAGGTCCGCATCTACAATCACGCGCTGACGCCTGCGGAGGTCACCGCGAGTCAGGCAGCGGGCGCAAACGCGAACTTCACTCCGCCAGTCTTGCAGCCGGACAGCGCCACGCTGCATCACGGACAGAAGGTGCGTGTGAATGTGCTGGCGAACGATGCGCCGGGCGGCAACGCGGCCACAGTCGAGATTGTGCAAGCGCCACAGCACGGCACGGCAGCTCCTGATGCCAGCGGGCGCATTCTTTACACCCACATGAGTGGCACGCCGGTTAGTGACAGCTTTACCTATCGTGTGAACAGCGCGGCGGGGTTTGCCACGCCAGTGGCGGTGACGCTGACGTTTGCTACTTCACTGCGAATCGCGAACTCGACGCTCAATGTGCCCGTCACGCCGCCCACGACGACCTATGCGACCACGCCTGCGTTTGGCGCGCTCGGTTTCACTCAGCCGATCAACATAGCGACCGCGCCGGGCGATGCGCTGCGGCTCTTTGTCGTCGAGCGGCCTGGCACGATCCGCTTGATACCGAATGTGACCGCTGGCTCGCCCACCTCGTCCACGTTTCTCAATCTCGCCGCGCTCTGCAC
The DNA here is from genome assembly GCF_046154365.1 of Prosthecobacter sp. Taxonomy (GTDB): domain Bacteria; phylum Verrucomicrobiota; class Verrucomicrobiia; order Verrucomicrobiales; family Verrucomicrobiaceae; genus Prosthecobacter. The sequence continues at coordinate 19,131 of NZ_JBJXFV010000086.1, read as the reverse complement.
CTCACGCGGCGAGACGCTGCTGACGAACGTAGATCGCGGCTTGATGAGCATGGCGTTTCATCCGCAGCATGGGGCAAACGGACGCTTCTTCGTCTGGTATTCAGTGCAGGCGGGCGGGCAGAGTTACTTCCGCATCTCCCGCTTCAATGTGCAGGGCGGCAATCCGAATGCGGCGGACACGGCCTCCGAGCTGGTCTTGATCCAGCAACTCGATCCGAACGGTTATCATCTCGGCACGGACATGCATTTCGGCACCGACGGCTATCTCTACATCTCGCTCGGCGATGGAGGAGGGCAGTTTGATTCGCGTCGTTACGGCCAGCGCATCGACATGGATTTCCACTGCGCGCTGCTGCGCATCGACGTGGACAAGCAGCCAGGCAATCCAGAGCCAAACATCCATGCCAGCGTGCCGCGCGATGGCGGAATCGCACGCTATTCGGTGCCAGCGAGCAATCCCTTCGTCACCGCGAATCCCAACGTCGTCTTCAATGGCGTGAACATTCCCGCTGCAAACGTGCGCACGGAGTTTTTCAGCTCTGGACTGCGCAATCCCTTCCGTTTCTCTATTGATGCGCCCACGGGCGAAATCTGGCTCGGCGATGTCGGCCAGATTCAGCGTGAGGAGATCAATCTGGCCACGAATGGCGCGAACTTTGGCTGGTCGTGGCGTGAAGGCACCATCGCGGGTCCAAATTCCGCCGAGGCGCTGCCGGGCTTCAGTTACACCGACCCGCTCTATGAATACGAGTTGGGCAGTGGAGAGTTCCAGGGTCACTCGATCACCGGTGGCTTCGTGTATCGCGGCACGAGTCTGCCAGACCTCACCGGCGCGTATGTTTTTGGCGACTATGTGGACGGTCACATCTGGGCGCTGCGGCGGAATGGTGCGCAGGTGAATGTGCAGCGCCTCACCGGCGATGCAGGCCAGGTTGCGTTTGGCGCTGATCCCTCGAATGGTGATGTGCTCATGGTGGACATCAATGAAGGCCGCATCCTGCGGCTCGTCACCGGTGCTGGCAGTGGTGATTATCCGGCCACTTTGAGTGAAACCGGCCTATTTGCTGATTTGAGTGATCTCTCGCCCGCACCCGGCCTGCTGCCGTATTTCGTGAATTTGCCGTTCTGGAGCGACTTCGCGCTCAAACGCCGCTGGTTCATCATTCCTGATGCTGCGGACATGACGTGGAGCCGCGAAGGCGCGTGGACCTATCCCGACGGCATGATCTGGGTGAAGCATTTCGATCTCGAAACCACGCGCGGCAATCCCGCGACCTCGCAGCGCATCGAGACGCGTCTGCTCGTCAAAAACGCCACTGGCAGCTACGGCGTGAGCTACCGCTGGAACGCTGCACAAACGGAGGCCACGCTGGTGGCGGACGCGGGCGAGGAATTCGACATCAACATCACCGGCGTCGGCACGCAACACTACCGCATTCCGAGTCGTGCGGAGTGCATGACCTGCCACAATCCGCAGGCCGGGCACGCGCTGAGCTTCAACACGCGGCAGATGAACCGCAGTGACACGATCCACGGCCAAACTGGCAATCAGATCGACCTCTTGCGCCTCGCCGGATATTTCACGAACACTCCTGAGTCTCCAAACGTGCTGCCGCGCCATGTGCGGCCCGATGAAACCGCGTTCTCGCTCGAATCACGTGCCCGCAGCTATCTCGCCGTGAATTGCGCCAACTGCCACGCCACCGGCTCATGGGATGGGCGTGCAGACCGAACCTTTGCCCAAACCGGTCTGCTCAACGGCATCGCGACTCAGAGCGGCACCGATCCGCTCAACCGTCTCATCGTCGCCGGTGACACCACGCATTCCATCGTGCTCAACCGCATCGCCGTGACGAATGGCTTCACGCGCATGCCGCCGCTCGGAAGCAACGAGTTGGATCAAGGCGGCATCACGTTGATGACCAACTGGATCAACCAGCTCACCTCACGCCAAAGCTACGCTCAATGGCGCACGGCTCACTTTGGGAATGATCTCAATGGAGCGCCGGCTGTCGATGCTGATGGCGATGGTCGGAGCAACGAGCACGAATTTCTGGCCGGATCATTGCCGCTGAGCAACGGCGGTCCCGCCCAGCCGCAGATCAGCGTCCAAAACGGCAGTGCCAGCCTCGGCGTGAGTTTGCCCGCCAACCGCCGTTTCCAGATCGAAACCTCGACCAACCTTATCGACTGGCAGCTCTGGGATGTGCCCGGCAACAACGGCCTGCCACAACCCGCAGGCACCACGGTCTTCACCACACCCGCCAGCAGCGGCCAGCGCTTCTTCCGCGTGCGGATTGAGGAGGAGTGAGCCTGCGGTTCACGTTCCACCCGGCCTTGGCAGGTTTTTTGGTACTGACTTCGGCGGCGCTGGCTTGGCTTTGCTGTCCTCGGGCAGCCAGGCCTCAGGAGCACCGGCTCTGACCATGACTTCGCGCAGCGAGATGCGTGTGCCATCCTTGCGCTTACTTTCTTCGGCGGCTTCCATGAAGGCGTAGATCTCCAGCGTCTGCTTCGCGGAGACAGGCGGCTGCTTGGTCTGGAAGAATTTGATGATCTCGCTCAGCATCGGCGTGTAATCGCCTTCGGACTTTTGTTCGGTGATCTTGCTGTCGCCGAAGCGGGTGAGCTTGTAACCCTTCGCCCCTTCATGAATGGCGTGCAGGGTGCCGGTGCGGCTGCCGGACCACAAACCAGTGACGATGGAGGCGGATGCCGTGGTGGTGCGGGTCACGGAGAGGCAGCCGGAACCCATGACGGTGAACAGCGCCTCCGCCGGATGAATGCCGTAGAAAAAGAGGTCGGGATGATGCGGCAGGACATGCGCAGGACCGTAGGAGAGGGCACTGCGTGCGGGTGTCGGCTCAGCGTTGGCAACTTCGAGCACGCCGGGATACCAGCGCACGGCGGAGGCGCTGAAGACGGGCACCTTGGCCGTGGCGGCGAGCTGGTAGATGGTCACGGCGTCCTTCAATGAAGCGGCGACCGGCTTGTCCATGAACACCGGTTTGCCTGCGGCGATGATTTGTTTCATCTGCTCCAGACGCGGGCGGCCATCGAGGCTGAGCAGCAGGATGGCATCCACGTCTTTGCAGGCCTCGGCCACGCTGGCGACGATGCGCACACCGAATTTATCACGCAGCGCGGCGGTGAAGCCGTCGAGACGTGATTTGCTTTCCTCGATGTCGGGACTGCCGCCGGGAAAGGCCACGACGACGCGTGCGCCGGGGATGTGATTGGGATTGGCCGGATCATTCAGCCGCAGCGCGAACTGCTCCGAATGCGAGGTGTCGAGGCCGATGATGCCGATGCGAAGGTCGTCTGCCATGAGGTGCGTGCGCCCTAACGCCGACAGCCATCCCATGACGAGGATGATCCAGATCGTGAGGCTGCTTGGTGGTCGCATGCTGGAAAATGCAGGCGTGCCACCCAATGCGCAACTGCGGAGTGCTTGACCGTCCCGACCGGCCTGCTAGGCTCGCGCCATGGAAACCGTCAGAATTGGCATTGTTGGTCTCGGAAACATGGGCAAAGCGCACCTCGCGAACATCCGCGCGGGCAAAGTGCCAGGACTGCGCGTCACGGCGCTGTGCGAGAGCGTTGGCACGCTGCCGAACTTGGTGGAAGGCGAGAAAGCCTTCACGGACGTGAACCTGATGATTCGCAGCGGCCACATCGACGCGATCCTTATCTGCACCCCGCATTTCAGTCACACCACCATCGGCATCGAGGCGCTCAAAGCCGGGCTGCATGTGCTGGTGGAGAAGCCGATTTCCGTCCACAAGGCCGACTGCGAGCGCCTGATCGCTGCGCACACAGACAAGAGCAAAATTTTCGCCGCCATGTTCAACATGCGCACGAACGCCTGCTTCAGGAAGGTCAAAGACCTCATCGACAGCGGCGAGATCGGTGCCGTGCGCCGCGTGCATTGGGAGGTGACGAACTGGTTCCGCACCAATTACTACTACGCCACCGGCGGCTGGCGCGGCACATGGAAGGGTGAAGGCGGCGGCGTGCTGATGAATCAATGCCCGCACAACCTCGACCTGTTCCAATGGCTGTTCGGCATGCCGCAAAAAGTGCGCGGCTTCTGCCAGTTTGGCCGCTTCCATGAGATCGAGGTCGAGGACGATGTCACTGCCGTGATGCAATACGACAACGGCACCACGGCCACGTTTGTCACCAGCACCGGCGAAGCGCCGGGCATCAACAAGCTCGAAATTTCCGCCGAACAGGGCCGCCTGACCGTCACCGACGGCACAACGATCCACTTCCAGCGCAATCGCAAGCCGATGAGCAAGTTTTGCATGGAAGCGGAGGCCGCATTCGCCATGCCAGAGAGCTGGCATATGAACATTCCGGTCGAGCAGACCGGCGGACAGCACGTCGAGATTCTGCAGAACTTCACCAATGCCATTTTGAAAGGCGAGCATCTGCTGTCGCCCGCCGCCGAAGGCATCCGCAGCGTCGAACTCGCCAACGCCATCCTGCTTTCCACCTGGCAGGATGCCACCATCACGCTGCCCATGTCCGCCGCCGATTATGAGCGCATTTTGATCGAAAAAGGCGAAGCCTCGACTTTCCAGAAGACTAAGGTCGTTGCGAAAGCGACCGCTGATGACTTCGCGAAGAGTTTCCGCTAATCTTCAAAACAAAGCCGCCACCCAGTGATGGGTGGCGGCTTTTTGTTTGGATGCTGTGCCGAAGAGTTACTCGTCCACCTTCAATTTATTGAACACAAAGGCCGCCACGCCAGCACCGGTGATGCAGAACACCCAGTAGGCCCAGAGCTGGCCGCTTTTGAGGATGTTCATCGCCACCGCTCCGGTGGCGACTGCCGGATTGAAGGCCGCACCTGAAATGTTGCCGACGGCAAAGGCACCCATCGTCACCGTCAGGCCGATCGCCGCGCCGTAGAAGCTGTTGTTCGTATTTGCCTTCGTGGTGGCAACGTTCAGCACCACCCAGGCCAGCGCAAAAGTGCCGATGATCTCGGCCACGATCAGCTTGCTGAGGACAAAATCCGCCGGAGCCGTCGCCTTGCCGCGCAACCAGCTCACCGCCATGGCCGCCAGCAACGCGCCGCCGACCTGGCACAGGATATAGGGGACGACATCCTTCGTGTCGCACTTGCCGCGCAGCCAGACCGCTACGGTGACGGCAGGATTGAAGTGCGCGCCGGAGATGTGCCCACCGGCATAAATCATGACAGCGAGGGCGAGGCCGATGCCGATGGGTGCAAGCGGGTTTCCACCGATCACGTTGTGACCGACGGCATAGACGAGAAAGAAGGTTCCGATAAGTTCTGTGATGTATTTCTTCATGGCGGGGGAATAAGACGAAATACACAGGGGTTTGGCAAGCAAAACTCCCGCAAGGTTTCAGGCCGGCCCAAAGCGCTATTTCGCCGCCTGCTTGAGCGCCTGCAATGACGGAGCGCCACTCAGCTTCGCCAGCTCCGCGGCCACAATGTCCGCACGTCGTGCCGCCTCCGCACGGTCTTTCGCTTTCGCCTTCGTCGCTGCAAGCAGCGTCGAACGCAGCTTTTCAGCGAAGGCTGGCGACTGGTTCGCCCCACTGGCCTCCCAGTCCTGCGCAAACGAGTTCACCAGCCGCGCCAGCTCCGCATCATTTTGCTCCAGCTTCTCGATTACGGCGCTCACTTCTGCCGGCGTGGCTGCTGCAGTGCCCATGTTCGCAGATGAAGCTGAGCTTTTCTTGGAGGCAGGCCAGAAAATCAACGCTGCCAGCGCGGCCAACACCAGTCCCACGAAGCCAAACGTCAGCCCCATCTGCTGCTTTTGCGTCATTGCAGCGGCTTTCTTCTGCGGCGGCCCCTTGGGCCGGTGATCGAGTGTGTCCGGCTGCTCAACGCCAGACTCCTGCTTCATCGCCGCATTGATATAAGCACGAAACTCACCCGCATCCTGGTAGCGCTTCTCGGGATCGGGATGGAGGGCCTTGGCGATGATGTCGTCCCAGCGCGGCGACACCTTGGCATACAACGTGACCGGGCGGCGTGGCGTCTCCGGCACACGGCCGGTCAGCATCTCATAGAGCGCCACGCCCGCAGCATAAATGTCCACACGATGGTCCGTCACACTGCCGCCACGAATCTCCGGAGCGGCGTAGTCCGGCGTACCCATCGGGTTGTCCTCCTCCGCCTCATTTGTGGGACGTGCCAGTCCAAAGTCCGCCACTTTCACATGGTCGGCGTCATTGACCATGATGTTCCCTGGCTTGATGTCGCGGTGGATGATGCCGTGCTGGTGCGCGAAGCTTAGCGCCTCGCAGAGCTGCATGGCCAGGTTCGTGGCCTTGCGCAACGGCAGGTTGGTCTTGTGGATGAGATCGTGCAGCGAGCGACCCTCGATCCATTCCATCACGAGGTACAGATGGCCGCCCGGCGTGATACCAAAATCGTACACACCCACAATGTTCGTGTGATTGAGCTTCGCCATCGCCCGCGCCTCGATTTTAAAGCGGTCGGCGAACCCCTGTTCCGCGCTAAACTTGGGCGGCAGGATTTTCACCCCCACGCGGCGCTCCAGGCTGTCTTGGTAGGCTTTGTACACCGCGCCCATGCCACCGCAGGCCGCGAGTTTTTCAAACCTGAACTGCGGCAGGTAGGCGGACATCTCCTCGATGCTGGGAACATCGAACGACGGCTGATCAGTGGGTGCGGCTGCTTCGGACATAAAGTGGCGCATTATTACCCGCCCATTCACCCGGCGGCGAGAAAAATTACGACTGGAGCCGTGTTCCGTTCACGCCTGATCTTCAGACTGATGCATGGCCGTCACACGCTAACGAAAGACCGCACTGTTCCCGAACTGCGACACCTTCTGGGGGCATTCCGCAGCGGCAGTCACCCGCTCGTCAAGAACGGCAACGAACACTTCTGCGCAGGGAAACAACCCTAAAGAATGCTGAAATTTGCGTTGACGCTTCACGGCTCGCTCTCATAACCTGCAAATACGGCAACAGCCGCCAACAACACTATGGCCAAGAAAGCAGCAACCAAATCCAAACCGGCAGCCAAAAAAGCCGCCAAACCGGCAGCCAAACCGGCAGCCAAAAAGGCCGCCAAGAAGCCCGCAGCCAAACGTAAGCCAAATCCAGCCCTGATGAAGCCGGTGCAGCCTGATGCGATCCTCGCGGTCGTCGTCGGCAGCAAACCCGCTCCTCGTGGCCAGATCACAAAGAAGCTCTGGGACTACATCAAGAAGAACGGTCTCCAGGACGCCAAGAACAAGCGCAACATCAATGCCGATGACGCATTGAAGGCCGTGTTCGGCGGCAAGAAGCAGGTGACGATGTTTGAGATGACCAAGCTGGTCTCCAACCACATCGGTGCCTGATTCGATCCTGCATTCCTCGACGCCGCGCCCGGTTTGACCAGGCGCGGCGCTTTTTTGTTCGTGCTCGATCTCCCCACGGCTCTGTGGTTGTGGCGACACGCTCAGAGTGTGTGCAGCACGTAGTCGAGTTCCATGAACTCGGCCACCTCTGGAACCCAGCGCTGCTGCACGAAAGCGATGTGATCAGGATGATCGCTGTAGAAGGCGTAAGCAGCCGCATCGACGAACTCCATCGAGAGGCCGAAGGTGAACGGGTTCTTGGCGCTCGTCTGGCGCAGACACTCGAACTTTTGCACGCCTCCGATCTTCGCGAGTTCACAGGCGGCTTGAAGAAAATCACGCTCGGCGGCGGAGCCGGGCGCATGCTTGAGACGAAAGGCGACGGTGTGACGGATCATGGGACAAGAACCAACGATCTCAGAAGTCCCAGCGTTGCGCTTTTCCATTCACGGGCGCGACTTCGATGAAATCGATCTCCGCATCCGGCAAATAGACGCGCATCGTGCCAAGCGGACCTTTGTCTTTGAGTTCGACCGTCAATTCCTGCCAGTCGCCCGATTTGATCTCCAGCGGCGCTGAATGAACGATGCTGAGGTCGGCGGAGGTGTTGGGATGCGAGTCGATCTTGCCTGCGCCGCCGGTCTGGCTGCGCACCCGCAGCTTCACCACCGCCGGACCGTTCATCTTGGCCATGCCATGACCAAGGAAGGCCATTCCTGGCTTCCCAGTGTTTCTCATACTGAGGACGCCATCGGTGATGGTCGCCTTGCAGCCGCGTTCCTTCCAGTGATCCAAAAGTCCGGCCAGTTCATCTCGCTGCAAGTCCTGCAGGAGTTCTATCCTGCATTTCTCACACTCTCTCGTGAAAGTGAAACAGCGTGACGGCGGCCTTTTTTGTAGCTCGGTATTCCGATACCGAGACGGTGCCGTCGCGGAATCGGAATTCCGCGCTACAACCCCGCGCCGCCACAAACTGCGGGTGAGAAATGCATGGTAGGCGGGGAAGTGGCTCAAAGCTTCACTTCGGCCTGCGGTTTCGCTTTCGTGACGGGAAACGACTTTGTCTGCGATGACACCGTCACGTCATACCAACCTGAAAATCCGCGCCAGCTCACGCGACCAGCTGCGTCGGTCTTCAAACTGACTTCAGTATGCCATTTCTGGCCGATCCATTCTTCCAGCACCTTGGCGCGAGTGCGGGGCGTCCAGTCTTTGTTCCATGAAGCGGCTTCAGGTTTCCAATGGGAACCCTCCCAAAAGCCCCAGAGCAAAAAACTGGTGTAAGCCGGATGGCTGAAGACGGCGATGAGGACATCGCGCGTGTAGTCGGCGGCGAGTTCTTCATCATCAGTGGTGATGACGTCATATTCGGTGATCGCCTGATGTGGCACGACCTTCGTGAAGCGATCCGCCACGGCGAGCAGATGCTCCGGGGATGGCAGATAAGTCTCGTCGAAGTGCGCCTGATTGCCGAGACCTGCCACGGTGAGGCCGGCGGCGTTCAGTGCCTTGATGTAGGCAAAGGTGTTTTCGCACTGAGGGCCTGGGCGGAAGACTTGATCTTCATTGACGAAGAACGGCAGCTTCGTCAGCGAGCGTGCGAGTTCAAACACCTCGCGATCAATGTGCTCCAAGCCGGGGCGTTTGTTCAGCATGTCCGCCCCATCCCAGGCGATGGGGTGATTGATCACGTCCCACTCGATGACGCGGTCCTTCACGAAGCTCATGCGCTCACGCACGCTGTCGAGGATGCTCGTGCGAATGACAGCGTTGTCCTTGATCGACTGAAAATTGAACGGCGTGGCGATCTGCATCAAGTAATGACCACGCACGGCGACGTGACGCTTCGCGCACCAGGCGAAGGCTTGATCCAGTTCGGCATTGCGCTGGCTGCGGCGGTTCTCGTCGAACTCGGGCGACCAGTTGCCGTCTTTGAGATCGTTTTCAAACACCACGATGCTGAACAGCCGCTCGACGATGTCGCGATGACGCTGGTCATCGTCGCTGGTGCCGGAAATGTGCTTCGCTCTGATGGCAGAACCAAAACCGAACTCATGTTTGCGCAGCGTGAGCTTCACCTCGGTGTCGGCGAGCGGTTGGCCGTCGGCACCGGTCAGCGTGAGCGAGAGATCGGCTTTGCGCTGCTGCTCGATGCGCTCCAGCGCCGCCTTGCGCCATGGCGCGTCGGCTTCACGGCCTGGGTAGCTACGCTTGATGCCTTTGGCACGAGGAAAGGCGGCAATGTCGATGCTGGCGGGGAATTTGAGCACGCGAATGCTCTCGATCTCGATGCTCTGTGCCTTTTGACCGCACAGCAGCGCCACGGCGGCTTTGTCAGCCGGGATGTCGTCTGTCGCGACGAAGGTGACCGGTTGCTCCAGCCATTCGCGATGGATGACGATGCCAATCGCCGGGCCAAACGAGGTGTAAGGCGCTGCTCTGAGCTGCAACTTCGCCTGCACCTCGCCAAACTTTGCATCGCCCACGACACGCGCCTTGATGATGGCAAGCACGCGCTCATCCTTGGCAATGGCCGCAGTGCAGGGTGCTGTGAACTGCGCGTTGTAGGACTTCGCCTCATCCGCTTGCGTGATGGTGATGCGTTTCCCCGTCGCGAGTTCCTCGACCTTGCCAGCCCTCTCGTTGGCCGAAGCTTGCAAAGCACCGCCGATCTCCATGCCACCCTGCGGCACATTCAGTGCATGCAGCGGGCAGAGTGCAATCAGGAGCAGCGCAAGGCAAAGAAGGTGATTCATCCGACCATCGTGGATGCCGCAGAGCGCTTTCGCAACCACCTGCCTCGAACGGAATCGCTGTTGCCAGAAGCTCTCGCCCGTCGCTACAATCGCCCCACCATGATCTTCCGCCACCTCGCTCTCGTCCTCGCGCTTTCCATCACCGCACTGCATGCGGAAACCGTCGCCCCGGACAGTGTGCGCGTGCTGACCGATGTGCCTTACAAGCAGGGCGATGCTCTGAGCGACTACGAGAAGGAGCGCTGCAAACTCGATGTCTATCTGCCAAAAGCGGGCAAGGACTTCGCGACGCTGGTGTGGTTTCACGGCGGTGGTTTGACCAATGGCGACAAGAATGGCCAGCAGATCAAGAGCGACTCGGTCAAGACAGCACAGATCGCCCGCAGTCTGGCGACGGCGGGCATTGCGGTGGTGTCGCCGAATTATCGTCTCAGCCCGAAGGCTAGGTTTCCGGCTTACATTCAAGACGCCGCAGCAGCCGTGGCCTGGACTCAGGCGCACATCACCGAGCACGGTGGTGATGCAACGAAGGTTTTCGTCGGCGGTCACTCCGCAGGCGGCTACCTGACGCTGATGCTCGGCATGGACGCGCATTACCTTGCCGATGCAGGTGTGAAACTCGCTGGCATCGCCGGATTCATCCCCGTGAGTGGTCAAACGATGACGCACTACACGATCCGAGCTGAGCGTGGCGAACCGAAGAATGCCATCACCGCCGATGAGGCCGCGCCCGTCCACTTCGTGCGTGCCGACACGCCGCCTTTCCTCGTGTTGTATGCAGATCGCGACATGGCGGCACGGGCGGAGGAGAACGCCTTCTTCGCTGCGCTGATGCGCGGCGTCGGCAACAAGCGTGTCACCAGCCGCATGATCAAAGATCGCACGCACGGCAGCATCGCCAGCGAGATCGAGAAGGACGGCGATCCGGCACGCGTGGCGATCCTGGAGTTCATCCAGGCGAATGGCGTGAAGCGCTGAAGCCGCCTCACTTCGCCTTCTTTTTCTTCTTTCCTTTGCCCGCCCTGTTCGCTTGGCCCCACTTCGGTGGCATCAGGGTTGCATTCCACGCATCCCAGGCTGCGGTCATTTGCTTCAGCTTGTCTGGTTCACTGGTGGCGAGGTTGTTCTTCTCGCCGATGTCGTCTTTGAGATTGTAGAGTGCCCTGCCGCCACCATCGCGGGCTTCCACCAACTTCCAGTCGCCTTGGCGCAACGCCATCTGATCACCAAAGCGCCAGTAGAGCGCCTCATGCGGCGCGGCTTTGTTTTCACCGGTGATGTAGGGCAGCAGATTCGCGCCATCGAGCTTCCACGCAGGGTCGATCTCGACTCCGGCGGCGGCGAGCGCGGTGGGATGGATGTCGAGCTGGATCACGGGGCGGTCATCGACCTGTCCCGCTGGAATGCGTCCCTTCCACTGCATCATGAACGGCACTCGAATGCCACCTTCCCAGGTCTGGGACTTGAAACCACGCAACGAGCCGTTCTGGCTGGTGGTCTGCGGCGTGGGGCCGCCGTTGTCGCTGAAGAAAATGACCAGAGTGTTCTCCTCCTGGCCGAGTTCACGGATTTTCGCCAGCACGCTGCCGACACCATCGTCCATGGCGGAAAGCATGCCGGCAAAGGCCTTGCGTTTGCCTTCGATGCCGGGAAAGCGGCTCAGATACTTTTCCGTGGCCTGCATGGGTGAATGCACGGCGTTGAAGGCGAGATAGACGAACCACGGCTTGTCCTGGCTGCGCCCGATGAAGCCTGCGGCCTCGCTGGCAAAGGTGTCGGTGGTGTATTCGAGTTTCGGGACGATCTCCGTGCCTTTCAGAACAGGGTTCGCCTTGTCGCCAGTCGCGTCGAAGTAATCATGCGCACCGCCAAGGAAGCCGTGGAAATAGTCAAAGCCGCGCTTCAGCGGATGAAACTCCGGTTTGTAGCCGAGATGTGATTTGCCGATCCACGCCGTGGCATAACCTGCGGCTTTCATGCGGTCGCCGATCGTCGTTTCCGTGAGCGGCAGACCAAAATGCTCCACCGCCGCTTCCGCCGGACCTGGATTGAACTCATGCCCGAAACGGTTTTGATAACGTCCCGTCATGAAACCCGCCCGCGTCGGACTGCAATACGGTCCGCTGACGTAGCCGCTGGTGAAACGCACGCCGTTCTTCGCGATGCTGTCGATGTTTGGCGTCGGGATGTCCTTGGCAAAGCCCTGGCAGCCAAGCTCGCCCCAGCCGAGGTCGTCAGCGAGGATCACGAGCACGTTGGGTTTGCCGGCGGCGGCTGCCAGCGTGGTGAAGGAAAGCAGCGCGAAGGCAAGGTGGGTCAGCTTCATGGTCGCGCTGAAACGTGCGGCGCGGATGAAAATTACAGCCATCGTCCGTCGCTGATTTTTCTCGCAGGAGCGGGCGTCATCATGCTATTGCTTGGCTCCATGCCGTCCTTCATTCCCATCGCAGGTGATCCTGCTCTCATCTACCTCATCGGCGGCACGCTGGGGCTGTTGGTGATCGCATCAGCCATCGGCTTTGTTTTGGCAAAGCGAGCGAGCACAGACGCGGCCAAGGCCACCATGGCGAATTTGAACGCCCGCACGAACGCGTGGTGGCTGATGGTGGCGGTGTTTGCAGGGGCGCTGGCGCTGGGGAACATCGGGACCACGATCTTGTTCGGGCTGTGCTCATTCATGGCGCTGCGGGAGTTCATCACGTTGTCACCGACAAAGCCGGGGGACCACCGCACGCTGTTCTGGGTGTTCTTCATCATCACGCCGCTGCATTACTACTTCCTGGCGACGGCGTGGTTTGGCATGTTCACGATTTTGATCCCGGTTTACGCCTTTCTGTTCGTGCCGTTGCGCACGGCGATGGCGGGTGACTGCGAGCGTTTTCTGGAACGCACGGCGAAGATCCAATGGGGGCTGATGGTGTGCGTGTATTGCATCAGCTACGCGCCAGCGATCCTGCTGCTGCTCAAAATTCCCGGCTTTGCAGGCCAGAACGCGAAGCTGCTGTTCTGGTTCGTCGCTGTCGTCGAGATGAGTGATGTGATGCAGTACGTGTGGGGCAAAACTTGTGGCAAACACAAGATCGCGCCCAGCGTGAGTCCGGGCAAAACGTGGGAAGGCTTGATCGGTGGCGGTGTGACGACCGTGGGCCTCGGCGCGGCGTTGTGGTGGGCCACACCGTTTTCACCGCTGCAGGCAGTAGGCATGTCAGCCATCATTGTGCTCATGGGCTTCGCCGGTGGTCTGGTGATGTCGGCGATCAAACGTGATCGCGGCGTTAAAGACTGGGGCACCGCCATTGGCGGTCACGGCGGTGTCATGGACCGCATGGACTCGCTGAGCTTCGCCGCGCCAGTGTTTTTCCATGTGGTGCGCTATGCGTTCGATGCGTGATGGCGGAAAGCCGCTGAGCATGGCGGACGTACACCAGCACCATGATTTTCCGCACCTGCCTTGTTTCTGCTGTTGTCATCGCCTCTGCCCAGGGGGCGACGAAGCTCGATTTCAACCGCGATATTCGGCCAATCCTGAGTGATAACTGCTTCGCCTGCCACGGGCTGGACGCGAAGAAGCGGAAGGCGGATTTGCGGCTGGATACAGCCGAGGGAGCGTATGCGGCGATTGAAGGGGCGTATCCGATCAAGCCGGGCAATCCAGACGCGAGCACGGTCATCCTACGCATGCTGTCGAAAGATGAAGACGAAGTGATGCCGCCGCCGGACTCGCACAAGAAGGTGACACCGGCACAAATCGAAATTTTGCAGCGCTGGATCAAGGAAGGGGCGGAGTACAAGAAACATTGGGCGTTTGAGGCTCCGGTCAAAGCAGCACCGCCATCGGTCAAGGGCATGGTCAAAAACGGGATTGATGCCTTTATTCAGGCGAGACTGGCTGATGAAGGGCTTTCGCCTTCGTCGGAAGCATCCAAGGAGACGCTGATTCGTCGTGTGACGCTCGATTTGACCGGCCTGCCGCCGACTTTGGCAGAGATCGACGCGTTTCTCGCGGACAGCAGCCCGGATGCGTATGAGAAAGTCGTCGCACGGCTGCTGAAGTCGGAGCGCTATGGCGAGCACATGGGGCGCTACTGGCTGGATGCGGCGCGGTATGCGGACACGCATGGTCTGCATCTCGACAACGAGCGCAGCATGTGGCCCTACCGCGACTGGGTGGTGCGCGCCTTCAATGCGAACCTGCCGTATGATCAGTTCACGGTGTGGCAGCTCGCGGGTGATCTGCTGCCGAATACGACGACGGACCAGCAGATCGCGTCCGGTTTCAATCGCTGCAACGTGACGACGAGCGAAGGCGGCAGCATCAATGAGGAGTTTGTCTTCCGCTATGCCGTGGACCGCACGGACACGACGATGGCAGTGTGGATGGGCCTCACGGCGGGCTGCGCGGTGTGTCACGATCACAAGTTCGATCCGATCTCGCAGAAGGAGTTTTACTCGATGTATGCGTTCTTCAACAGCGCCGCCGATCCGGGCATGGACGGCAACATTTTGATGACGCCGCCGATTTTGAAGCTCAGCACCGCTGAACAAAAAAAGCAGCTCACGGAACTGGAGCAAAACATCGCCGCCACACAGACGAAGATCCGCGAGGCGATCAAGAGCCTGAACTACATCGACCCCACCACGCTGAATCCACCGCCGCCGGTGCAGACGAGCGAGACGGTGTGGTTTGAAGATGCGTTTCCGGCGGGTGCAAACTTGGAATCGAGCGGTGGCGATAAAACGACCTTTGTGAGCAAGGACAAAGGCCCCGTGTTCAGCGGCAATACGGCGCTGAAACGCACCGCGACAGGAGTGGCGCAGGATTTCTTTGCGAATGGCGCGAAATTTGAGATTCCGCCGAACGGCAAGCTCACGACCTATTGCTACATTGATCCGGCAAATCCACCGAAGGCGGTCATGCTGCAATTTCACACCGCAGGATGGAATCATCGCGCAGTGTGGGGTGAGGAAGGCGCGATTCCCTTCGGCCAGGTGCGCACGCCCGAAAAGGTGCAGATGGGAGCACTGCCGAAGGCGGGCGAGTGGGTGAAGCTCGAAGTTCCGGCCGAGCGTCTCGGTTTGAAACCGGGCATCAAGGTCACCGGCTATGCGTTCACGCAGTTCGGCGGCACAGTGTACTGGGATCACATGGCGATGAGTTCGCGTGTCGATCCCGCGAAGGATCCGCAGTGGTCGTGGAAGATGTGGACTGAGAAGAGCCAGGGCAAACGCATCGAAGGTCTGCCGAATGACCTGCAAACCCTTGTGCGTGGCAAGAAAGCCGCTGAATGGCCGGAAAAGGAAGTCGCCCGTCTCAAAGAGTGGTGGTTTGAAAACGAGTATCAAGGTGCGCGCAGCATCGTTGATGGCGTGCGCGGTGAGAAACTCGCGTTTGAGTCGAAAAAGAAAGCTCTCGATGAGGTGATCCCCGCCACCTTCGTCATGGCCGATCTGCCGCAGCAGCGGGACAGCTTCATCATGGAGCGCGGCCAGTATGACAAGCCGAAGGACAAGGTTACTCGCGGCACACCGGCCATTTTCCCGCCGCTGCCGAAGCAGGACAACTACAGCCGCATGGACCTCGCGAAATGGCTGGTGAGCCCGCAGCATCCGCTCACGGCCCGCGTGCAGGCGAATCGACTGTGGCAGCAGTTCTTCGGCACTGGCTTGGTGAAGACCAGCAATGATTTCGGCTCGCAAGGCGAGCCACCGAGTCATCCCGAACTGCTCGACTGGCTGGCAGTGTCGTTTCGCGAGAGCGGCTGGGACATGAAGGCGTTCGTGAAGCTGATCGTGACCTCGCATGCCTACAGACAAAGTGCTCAGTGTTCAGTGCTCAGTTTGCAGAAAGACCCAGAGAACCGCCTGCTCGCCCATGGGCCGCGCTTCCGCCTCGATGCCGAGGTGGTGCGCGATCAGGCCTTGTTTGTGTCCGGTTTGCTCAGTCCAAAGATCGGTGGCAAAGGCGTGAAGCCCTACCAGCCGGAGAACATCTGGGAACCCGTCGGTTTCGGCGGCAGCAACACGCGCAACTACATCCAGGACCACGGCGAGTCGCTCTACCGCCGCAGCCTTTACACCTTCTGGAAGCGCACCGCACCGCCGCCGAACATGACCTCGTTCGATGCTCCAAACCGCGAGAGCTACTGCCTGCGCCGCGAGCGCAGCAACACGCCGCTTCAGGCGCTCACGCTCATGAATGACGTGCAGTTCTTCGAGGCCGCGCGCAATTTCGCCCAGCAGGTGATGCAAACCAACACCAGCACCGATGCGCGCATCACCGCGCTGTTCCGCATCACCACCGGCCGCTTCCCCAATGCTCAGGAGGCCGAAATCATCCGCCAGTCGCTCGACAAACACCTCGCCGCCTATGCCGCGAAGCCCGAGGAGGCGAAGAAGGCCATCAGCTACGGCGAATCGAAGCCCGACGAGAAGCTCAATCCCGCCGAACTCGCGGCGTGGACCCTGGTGGCGAATCTGGTGATGAATCTCGACGAGGCGGTGACAAAGGGGTGAGCAAAAATGACGAAACCAGAATGAGGAATGAAGCCCCAATGCTTCAAGACTTACGTGCTGCGTCATTCAAACTCCGTCACTCGGTCCGCCGACGAAAAGCAGATCACCATCTCGATGTGCTCGGTGAGGGCGTCATGCACGGGGTTGGCTTGACCGTGTAGTTCGATGCGCAGCTCGAAAGCGAGTTCCGGAGTGATGGCACATCCGTCGGAGATGAAGTGTTGCAAGCCCTCATAGTCTTAAAGATCAGCTTTGACACTCACGGCCGCGCATTCCATCTCACGCGGTGATTCCACTCGATCTGTCTCTTGCCGATGTTCCCAGCCTGCCTGTGCATGCGGCGCGGTTGTTGGCGAAGGAGGGCGTCAAAACGGTGGCGGATGTGGTGTGGCATCTGCCGTTCCGGCATGAGGACCGGCGGCACATGCAGGCGATGGCGTTTCAGGCGGGGCCGCTGCCGTCGTGCCATCATGTTTTGGTCACGAAGACGGGGAACAAGTTCTTTGGCGGCCGTTCCGGCGTGTTTGAGGCGGTGGTGCGGCATGCGACGGGTCTGCTGGGCCAGCAGCTGACGCTGAAGTGGTGGAACATGCCGTTCATGAGCCGGGTGATCGCCGAGGGGCAGGAATTGATCGTGTATGGGGTGATCAAGGACTCGAAGGGCCGCCTGAGCATGTCGCATCCGGAGTATGAGATCGTCAAAGGCGGCGCGGATGACGATGCGGAGCAGATTCACACCGGGCGCATCACGCCGATCTACCGCCTGAAGGGAGCGATGACGCAGAAGGCGCTGCGCGTGGCGGTGTGGCATGTGTGTCAGGCGCTGCCGGTGTCATTCGTCGATGATCTGCTGCCGACACCGAGTGCGGAGGGCGAGTTCGCGGGTCAGACGCGTGCGCTGGCACTGCGGGAGGTGCATTTTCCGTCGAGCATGGAGAAACTGGAGCAGTCGCGGCGCTATCTGGCGCTGGAGGAGTTTTACGGCTACCAGCTCCGTGTGGCACGGCGGAAACGGCGGGTGATCGAATCCGGCGGGCGCAAACAAATCGGCACGGGCGAGTTGCTGCGTGATTTTTTCAACGAATTGCCCTTTCAGCTCACGACAGCGCAGCAACGCTGCTTGGACGAGATTCATCGCGACATGGCCTCCGGTGCGCCGATGAATCGGCTGCTGCACGGCGATGTGGGCAGCGGCAAAACGGTGGTGGCTTTCGCGGCGATGCTACGGGCGGTCGAATCCGGTCGGCAGGCCGTGCTTATGGCACCGACGCAGATTTTGGCCGAGCAGCATGCGCGCAATGCACGCAAGTGGCTGGAGCCGCTGGGACTGCGTGTGGCGTTGCGCACGGGTCAGACGCGTCAGACCAGTCCGACGGGTCAGACGGAGATCGTGATCGGCACGCACGCGCTGCTGCATGATGCGGAACTGATGCACAACACGGGAATCGTGGTGATCGATGAGCAGCACAAGTTTGGTGTGGCGCAGCGGGCGAAGCTGATCCGCAAGGGCGACACGCCGGATGTGCTGGTGATGACGGCCACGCCGATCCCGCGTACGCTGACACTGACGATTTACGGCGATCTGGAAGTCTCGACGATCGACCAGAAGCCGCGCGATGGCGTGAAGATCGTCACGAAGGTGCGACCGAAGACGAAGCTGAAGGACGCGGCGAAGTTTTTGCGCGAGCAGATCGAGGAAGGTCGCCAGGGTTACATCGTGTATGCGCTGATTGATGAATCGGACAAGCTGGAGGCGGGAGCGGCGACGAAAGGCTACGAGGAGTGGTCCAAACTGCTCGCGCCCTGTGAGGTGGGGCTGCTGCATGGCCGGATGAGCGCGGAGGAGAAGGAGGACGTGATGAAACGCTTCCGTGCGGGCAAGCTGGATGCGCTGGTTGCGACGACGGTCATCGAGGTGGGCATTGATGTGCCGAATGCGACGGTGATGTTCATTCACGACGCGGGCCGGTTTGGGCTCGCGCAGTTGCATCAGTTGCGCGGGCGCATCGGACGTGGGGCGCACATGAGCTACTGCGTGCTGTTTGTGGATGATAAGGACGAGGAGAACCGCCAGCGGCTGGCGATCATGGAGGAGACGAGCGACGGCTTCCAGATCGCCGAGGAAGACCTGCGGCGGCGTGGTCCGGGCGATGTTTTAGGCCACGCGCAGAGCGGGCAGGCCCCGCTGCTGTTTGGCGAACTGCTGGCGGATACGCGACTGGTGCGGCTGGCGCGTCAGCTTGCGGAAAAGACGCTGGATGAAGATCCGCAACTGCTGCGCCCGGCTTTGGCAACGTTCCGTGATGAACCGGTGATCGCTGAGAAGGCGCAGGCGATGATGCAGTGAGACGTCTGGCTCTGAGGCATGGCTTATTTAATTCTACCTTGTTAGGTATTCCGGCGTGATTTTCGTTGTTTTGGCAGTCCCAGCTTCTTCCTTTGACGGCGCTGCGCGTTGGTCGCATCTCGGCGTCGTCGTGCGTGACGTGTGTTCAATTGCT
>NZ_JBJXFV010000078.1:0-27302 GCF_046154365.1 Prosthecobacter sp. | reverse complement strand
GCCAGGTCTTGCCCACGATGGTGACGGCGGGCGTCTGCGCATCGAGCAGCATTTGCACCTGTGGATCATCTTCCACCTTCAGCTTGCCGCGTCGGGTCATGCCAAAGGCGGTGATCTTCGCGTTCTTCCAGGGGCGCTTGGCGGCTTCCTGGAAATAGGCCGCGTCCTTCGGGTTCGAGCCCGGCCAGCCGCCCTCGATGTAGTGGACGCCGAAGTCATCCAGTCGCTCGGCGACGCGGATTTTATCGAGGGTGGAGAAAGAGATGCCCGTGCCCTGGGTGCCGTCGCGCAGGGTGGTGTCGTAGATGGTAACTGGAGACATGTGAGTATGGAAATGGAGAGGGTGGCAGGGGTATGCAATGAGAATTCAGGCCGGATGGCAGTTGCCAAAAGTTCCGGGACGCCGGATGCCGGGGGGCGCTTTAAGCGCGGGCATGCATCAAACCAACGGACTCCCTCGGCTGCGTCAGGCGCAGAGGAGTCCGATGCTAATTCGGCTGATTGGGCAGATGTCAGGGCGGTTGACCATGAACGGCGAAAGTTTTACGCCGGGTCCGACCTGCTGGCAAAGAGAAGTTTCAACAGCCGACATGGTCGCCAGCCGTGGGGAGAAAAAGCCGGATTATTTGCCTGCGCCTTCTTCGGCGCCATGTGCCGTGGCGGGAGTCAGATCATTCAGGCCGGGGAGCTTCTGCCAGCCTGTGGTGGGCAAGGGCAGGACATTGCCTTCGAGCGAGGAACGCACTTCGAGATGTTTGCGCAGCAGCGTGTCTTCGAGCGTGGCGTTGCCACGTTCGGCCATGTTTGCCATGGGGAGATCGCTGAGATCCATCTTGGGAATGAAGGGCTTTTCCGGGAATGTCGGGGCCGCCGCTGGCACCGAGGTGATCGCAGGCGCGGAATCGCCAGCGCTTTGCGAAAACATCCAGAGGCCCATGGCGCAAACGGCCACAGCAGCGAAAGCCATGCCCCACTTGGGCACGAGCCAATTGCCCCACCAAGTGGTGGTGCGTTCCCAGAGCAGTTCCAGGGACGATTGTTTCAGCATTTCCGCCCGCTGGCGCTGATGAAACTGCTGGAGGAAATCTTCCGTGAACCCTTCTCCGGGCTGCTCAAACCGTTTCAATCGGATCAACCGCTGGATGTCTTCAAACTCACTCATGGCGTGCTGTGGATTGTGTTTATTTTATTTCGTGAATGGCGCGGAGTTATTTCACAAAATCTTCAAGATAAGTCTGGAGCAGGCGATGGGCGTAAAACAATCTGGATCTGACCGTCCCTTCCGAGACTCCTAATATCTTGCTGATTTCGGCATGCTGGTGACCTTGTACATCATACAGAGTCACCACCGTGCGGTGGTCTTCGGACAGCTTCATCATGGCTGCGTTCAACCTTTTTTGCAGCTCATGGATGTTCACTTCACGCAGCGTACCGCTGTTGGCCGTGGTCACACGGATGAACTCGGGATCGTTCTCAATGCCCGTATCTACATCGTCAAGACTCACCTTGTGATAGCGTCCGCGCTTCTTGAGAAAGTTCAGGCTCATGTTCACCGCGATGGAGTAAATCCAGGTGTAGAACGAGGACTTGCCCATGAAGCGCTTGATCGAGCGGTAGGCTTTGGCAAACACGTCCTGCAGCAGATCGGCGGTGTCCTCGCGGTTCGAGGTCATGTTATAGATGAGGCCGTAAAGCTTGGGCGTGTATTTGCGCACCAGGTCGTCGAAGGCGCGCGTATCACCCGCCTGCGCCCGGTCCACGAGGATGCGATCCTCCGCAGCACTGCTGTTGGGCGCGGGTGGTTTAATCAGCGAAGCGATGGGAGCCGCTGCGGCGCTGAGAGGTGATTCTTCCATTAAGGGAAAGGAAACCACTCGTTGCGCAAACAGACAAGCATTTCTTCCCGCGCGGCTGATTTCAGTTATTTTTGAACGCTCCAGAGATGGTCCACGCAGATTTGTGACCACGTTTCGAGTTGATCGCGCATGGCATGCAGTTCCGCCAACGTGTGGAAGCGCAGATCCTGAATGGCATCCTCGTTCGACTGTACGTCGTCGCTGCTGAGATCAAAGAAATGCACCACGCCGAGATGCACGCTGCCGACCTCGGTCGCGTCATCGTTGATCAACCCGATGACCTTTTGCGTGTGCGTGCCGCCGATGACCAGTTCCTCGGCCATTTCACGCTCGACGCTGTTGTAATACATCGTTTCGCCAAGACCATCCTGGCCAGCATCCACCGGATTGATGTGACCGCCGATGCCAATGGAGCGCTTTGCCACGAGACGTTTCTCACCCGAGCTGCCGCCGCGGGTGTAGCTCACATAACGGCCCGCGTGATGGAAGATTGTGTAGGGGATGAGTTGCTTGTGCGTGGGATCTTTTTCAGCAGCGGGACGCTCCATGAAATGATTGGCTCCAGGGGCCAGCATCGCGTGCAGATAGCGCGTGGCATCGGCTTGAAAGCCTTGAAAGCTGCCGAGATCATCGAAAAGACGACGGGTGATGACGAGAACGTGTTCCATGTGAAGTCGCGCAGAATGAATGGCCGCGTTGAGTGCGCAACCGATCAATCCAGCAACCACGCCTGCGCCGCATCGCCTGCTTGCAGAGTTTGACCGGCTTCGAGTCGCAGCAGGGCCTCCGCACGGCTCAATGAGAGCAAGGCATGGCTCTGTTGCAGGCCGAAGGGCATGAACTGACCGTTCGTGAGCGTGCCACGCAGATAATGTGGACGATCACCGGGATTATCGAGCGCAGTTCCGGCCACCACTGGCACGAAACGTGGCACCAAAGCATGATCTGAGGCTCCCATCATCTTGAGTAACGCAGGACGTACAAACAGCAGGAAGGTCACGAAGGAGGACACCGGATTGCCGGGCAGTCCGAAAATATGCGTCGTGTGCGGCTCATGGCGTGTAGCATAGAGAAACGGCTTCCCTGGCTTCACTTTCACCCGCCAGAGATCAGGTTCGACACCGAGTTGTTGCAGCGCAGGCTTGATCTGATCGTGATCACCTACAGAAACGCCGCCGCTGAGCAGGACGACATCGTTTTCATCCATCAAGCTCCGCAAGGTGTCGATGGTGTCCTGCAAATCATCGCGGCAATGAACCTGCGTGCTGTCACGAATGCCCAGGCGCGCCAGCAGGCCACGCAGCATGAGGCCGTTGGTGTTGTAAATCTGTCCCGCTTGCAACGGACCTGCGCCGGGCTGCACCAGTTCATCACCCGTGCTCAGCACCGCCACACGCGGCAGCGCATGCACCTGGATTTTCTTCAAGCCTTGTGACGCCAGCACTGCCAGCCTGCCGGGGGTGATTTTCTCACCAGCACGCATCACGATCTGGCCGAGGCACAAGTCTGCACCCGCAAGCCGGATGTTTTCGCCCGCAACGACTGGTTCCTGGCAGACGATATGATCGCCATCTCGCCGCACATCCTCCTGCATGATCACCGCATCTGCTCCGGTGGGAATCGGCGCACCGGTGAAAATGCGGATGGCACAGCCGGTTTCGAGCTTTAATCCGCGATCCAAGCCTGCTGGCTGTTCGCCAGTGACCCGCAGTGCTGTTTTGCCTGCGCTTTCCGCAGCAAAAAGCGCGTAGCCATCCATCGACGATTGATCGAAAGCCGGGATCGGCACGGTGGCGGTCACATTTTGCGCTGCATAATGATCCAGGGCGTCAAACAATGCCTCTGACACGGCCTGCATCGGTGCCACCGCTGCCAGGATGCGTTCGAGCGCTGCGCTTTCAGAAATCATCGGACGACAGGCGGCAGCTTGCTGAGATCTGGGGCTGGTTCAGGCTCTGACGGCGGTGCAGGTGGTGCTTTGAGCTGTGAAGGCGGTGCAGGAGTGGGAGCGGGCTTGACCGGTGTCAGCGGTTGAAACGGCGCGTCCAATGGTGGGATCACATCCGCCTGCATGACCGGTGTCAGCGGCACGACAGCACCTCCTGCTGTGGTAGTCACCGGAGCGGGGGCAGGGACTTCGCCCGGCTTGATCTTGTACAACACGATGTCGCGCAGTTGTGGCGATCCTTCCAGGATGTCCGCCGTGATGTAGTTGCCTTTGCGTTCAGGTGTCACCTTGAGCTTCGTTTTGGAGCCGTCGGCGTTTTGCGAGACGATTTCCGTGCCTGCAGGAATGTTCAGCCGCTGCTCGCAGTTGATGAGCACATAATTCTGCTCCGGATTCACCAGTTCGATCACGCCGATCACCTTGGCTTCGCCAAGGCGGTTGTTCTTGGCCAGTTTTTTGTCAAACATGCCCCAGCCGGCGGCTTTGCCGATGAGGTAGCTGCAACTGGGGAGTCCCAGAAGCAGAAGGAGGCTGGTGAAACGAAGAACCCGCATACGCCATTGATGCGCATGCGGAGCAAACTGTCCAGCGGCTACCCGATGATGCCCAGCTTCTTCAGCGTGGCCGTGAGTTCCTCGATTTTGGCCTGTTCCATACCCACCAGTGGCAGACGCAGTTCGTCGGTGCAGTGTCCGGCCAAAGCCATCGCGGTTTTGATCGGGATGGGATTGGTGGCGAGTTTCAGGAACGCGGCGAACAGCGGGTAGTAGCGCGTGTGGATCTTCAAAGCGGCGGCGTAATCGCCTTTGAGGGCGAGTTGAACCATCTCGCTGATCGGTTTTGGGATCAGGTTTGATGCGACGCTGACAATGCCGACACCACCGACGGACATGAAGGGCAGCGTGAGGCCATCGTCGCCGGACAGGATCTCAAAATCAGCCGGAAGCACCTGCTTCATCTGGCTGACGCGTTCAGGATTGCCACCGGCTTCCTTGATGGAGCGGATGTTCGGGCAGTTTTCCGCCAGACGCACCAGCACATCGAGGCCGATCTCGATGCCGCAACGCCCGGGGATGCTGTACAGCATGAGCGGGAGCTTGGTGTTGTCGGCGATGGCTTTGAAGTGCTGATACAGGCCTTCGGGAGTCGGCTTGTTGTAATAGGGGGCGACTTGCAGCGACGCGGTGGCACCGGCTGCTTCGGCTTCCTGGGTGAGTTCGATGGCCTCACGCGTGGAGTTTGATCCCGTGCCCGCCATGACAATGCCACGGCCCTTCGCGAACTCGACGCTGAGCTTCACGACGCGCTCATGCTCGTCGTAATCCAGTGTGGGCGACTCACCCGTGGTGCCGCAGGGCACGATGCCACTCACGCCGTTGTCGAACTGGAAGTCGATGATGGATTTGAGCGCGGCCTCGTCGATTTGGCCGTTTTTGAAGGGGGTGACGATTGCTGTGTGTGTGCCTGCGAACATGGGAGGATGAAGGAATGGAAAATGGAAAACTTAAAATGGTAAATGAAGCGCTCGTTAGCGACGGCGGCGGGATGAAGCGGAGCCTTTTGCTGTTACGATGGATTTGGCAACGATGTTCATCAGTTCCGTGCATTCATCAATCAAGGGCTGCAAGCGTTTTACCGGAAGACATTTGCTGCGAATGGCCAGTTTGAGCCAGACTCGGGTCTCACGCAGTTCTTTGAGCACCACGGCCAGCTTGTGGACAAAATCCGCCGCGCTTTCGGCTGCGCATGCCTCTCCGTAGTTGGGCGCGGGCGAGGTGCCAGATCGCACCAACTGCCCCGCGATGTGCTTGCCCAGCCTCGTCTCCGGCAGCGCGTTCACCACTTCCCCGCAGCGTGCGGCAAACTCGATGAAACGCTCCTCCATTGCCTCGGCCCAGTCGAGCTTGCCGATGCGCTCATCCATTTTCAGTTTTCCATTTTCCATTTTCCATTCCTCCATGCCGAGAACGTCCGCTCAGATCGAGACGCTCCCCGTGAACACAAAGTCCGCCGGACCAAACAACGTCACATTCGTGTACTCACTCTTGGCGGTCTCCTCAAAGCCGACTTTGAGCGTGTCGCCGCCTTTGACGAGAACACTTACGGGGCTGGGCGCACCGGTGAGTTCGTGATGGATAAGAGCGCAGGCGACCATGCCGGTGCCGCAGGCGAGGGTTTCGCCTTCGACACCGCGTTCGTAGGTGCGGATGGCGATGCTGCCTGGGGCGACGACTTTGGCAAAGTTGGCGTTGGTGCCTTTGGGTTTGAAGGCCTCGTGGTAGCGCAATCCGGCACCCCATTCGCATACAGGGACGCCGTCGAGGTCCTCGACAAACACCACGGCATGCGGCACGCCGGTGTTGACGCTGTGGACGGTGAGTTCGGTGTCAGCGACGGGCAAGGTTTGCGCGAGCTTGAGGCTGTGCGGGGCGCTCATGTTGATGCGCACCCGGTCGCCCTCGAATTCGGCGGAAATCATGCCCGCGAGGGTTTCGAAGCGGATTTTCACGAGCTTGTCACCGTGGAGGTGATTGACGAAGCGGCCAAAGCAGCGCGCCCCATTGCCGCACATCTCCGCTTCGCCGCCGTCGGCGTTGTAGTAGCGCATTTTGAAGTCACCGCCGTCGGTGGCTGGCTCGACGCAGAGCAAGCCATCGGCTCCGATACCGCGATGGCGGTCACAGAGCTTTTCGATCTGGTCTTTGGTCAGTGCGAGGCTGAGATCGCGATTGTCCAGCATGACGAAGTCATTGCCGGCACCGTTCATTTTGGTGAAGGAGAGAGTCATAGAGCGTATTGGATTAAACTTTCGATCCGGCGAATTCGGCATAGCCCAGGCCCTCGATGGAACAGACGTGTTCAAGATCCACGACATCATACTGCCAGCCTTTGTCACTGGTGAACACCGTCAGGTAACGCTGCGAAGGGTGGATATGCACATAGTCAGGATGAGGGACGTCGTAGGTTTTGCCTCCGGCGATGACCAGTTTGAACGCACGTCCGTTGGATGTCGTGAGGATGTGTCTGACTTGTTCTGCTTCCATGGCCTGATCTTATGCCAACGCCTTCACGGCATCAACCAGCGGTTTGACGAAGGCCTCGACCTTCGCGGCGCAATCAGGGCTGGCGCCGTTTTGCTCGATCAATTTTACGATGGCACTGCCGACGACGACGCCATCGGCCTTGCTGGCGATTTCGGCGGCTTGGGCGGGATTGGAGACGCCGAAACCGACGCACACAGGGACATCGGTCGCCGCTTTGATGATGGCGACCTGCTCGGCAATGCCGGTGGCGATTTCCGCTTGTGCGCCAGTGACACCGAGACGCGAAACATAATAAACGAAGCCCTCAGCGCTCTTGGCGATGCTGGCGATGCGTTCCGGTGGTGACGTGGGTGCGATGAGCTGGATGTGCCGCAGCTCCGGCGTGGGCTTCAATTCGACGTTTTGGGCCGCTTCATCCGGTGGCAGGTCCAAAACGAGCACGCCATCGGCTCCAGCGGCAGCCGCGTCGATGTGGAAGCGCTCATAGCCGTAGGTATAGACGGGATTGAGGTAAGTGAAGAGCACCAGCGGCACCTGCGACTTCGTGCGTAGCTTCTTGATCATCTCCAGCACGAGTGGCGTCGAAGCTCCGGCACGCAGGGCACGGTCGGCGGCCATTTGATTGACCACGCCATCGGCCAGCGGATCGGAAAACGGCACGCCTAGCTCGACGATGTCGGCTCCGGCACGTTCCAGCGCGAGCACGATGTCGATGGTGGCATCGAGCGTGGGATCACCGGCGCAGACATAGGCGACGAATGCCTTCTTCTGCGAGGTGCGAAGCTGGGCAAAACGGGCGTCGATGCGGTTGGTGGGGGCGGACATGGGGCGTGCGGTTTAGCACGCGAAAGGCAGGCTGTCGAGGCGAGAGCATCAAGACCGTCGCAGTGGGTTTTTATCCCTGCGCGGCCGGGAACCGCAGCAGCGCCACGCCCCAGTCCACGGCTGCTCCTCCTTCTGGCAGAGGGTGCCATGAATTCTCCGGGAGCTGATGAAACTGCTGCCGCCCGTCGGTTTCCGGCGGGCGCACGCGCTGGATGGCACCGCAGTCTCGCAGCACGCGCAGGTGCTTGGAGATGAGATCCGGGTCACGCCGCAGGCGTGCGGCGAGCATCTGCACGTTCAGCGCCTGCCCCGCCGCCAGCTCCCGCACGATCCCCAGCCGCACCGCATCTCCCAGCGCCCACAGCAGGCGCACCGGATCAGGTTTGGCGGGAGGCGGAGCGGTGGTGGCAGCGGGCTGGCTCATGGCGGCGGCGGGTGGCGAGGTCACAAGGCCCGTTACGGCCCCTGCAACGATCTTTTACCGGAACGCAATCGCCGCCATCTCTCTTGCAATCGATGAGTGCAGGAATGAAACGGAGGGCATCGTCAGGGAAATCGTTGAATACCGGAATGCGATGGCCGTTAACGGTCGAGAAATCACTGATTACCGGAACGCAATCGTCGTTAACGGTCGAGAAATCACTGATTACCGGAACGCAATCGTCGTTAACGCCGCAGAAATCGTTGATTACCGGAACGCAATCGTCGTTAACGGCTGAGAAATGACTGATTATCGGAACGCAATCGTCGTTAACACCGCAGAAATCGTTGATTACCGGAACGCAATGGCTGTTAACGGCAGAGAAATCATTGATTACTGGAATGCAATCGCAGCTAACAGCTAAGAAATCGCTGTTTACCTGAATGAAATCGTCGTTAACCGCCAGGAAATAGAGGGTTGCTGGAACGCAGTGGCAGGTAATGCTTGGGAAAAGGCTGATTGCTGGAACGAAATCGCCGTGAATCACGACCGCATCCATGGCAGCAATGCGCGCTTCTTCAGCCGTTCCTCCAGTTTGGATTGAGGGTTTGGAATATTCGTACATGGAATTTACCCTCCTATGCCGTTGCAAAGCCACATTTTCGTTGCCCAGCAACGGCATAGGCGTGTAAAACGACACCCATGAATGCCGCAGGCCGTACTTTTTCGACAAAACCGTCGCCTATAAAGCTGCTGACAAAGCACACGATCTGTGAATGATCATCAAGTTCGCCTAACTAACATCGTCACACGTGTGCTTGTCGTATACTCAATTGCTGGAGTTGTTGCTGCCTTGATTGGCTGCGTTGTTTGGTTTGAGATCAGGGCTCAGCGCATGTGGGTCATATCGAGTCACACGTATGAAGGATTCCCGTTGCTGATTCGTCGTATCGATCGATTGCCATTTCCGTCTCGCCGCAAGGAGCTTCCAACGTTGGCCATCATCACTCATACGTTTTCAGAGCGAGAACCCAACGGACTTCCTGAACCCGCATACAATGACGCTCTGGCTGAGTTAGACTTGGCCATGATCACAGTCATGCGAGACAGCGGAGTCGGTTCGCCCGTGCTGATTGAGACGTTCGGAGGTAAACGCATCTACTATCACTACGTTGTTGATCACCACAGCGCCAAACGACAGTTCGAGAAAGCTAGACTTCTCTTTCCAGACGACATGATAGATTTTGACACTCAGGAGGATCCCGAATGGGGATTCATTGATCGCTATGCTAAGAACTACTTTCCCGAGCAGATTGTCTAGAACATGACTATTGAGCTGACCATTGGCCAAATCAAGGCGAACAAAACGGATGCAGGCAACGGCTCGAAGGCTATCTGTCGTGGCAGCAACGTCTTGCGCTCGCCGTCGCCTGATCCGAGACGTTCGGCGAAGAAACAGAGTCCACCTCCAAACCCGTTATGAATGCCACGTCCGCCCTTCGCACTATTCACCTTCTGTTCTTCAGCGCGATGCTCCTTGCACTCGGTCCCCGGCAGGTTGCCGCGTCGAGCACCTCCGTAGCAACGGTCATTGGACTCAACAACCACAAGTTTGAAATCCAGATGAAGCCTGATCAACGGCTCACCGTATCAGAAGCTATTCGTATGGCACTTGGCGCTCCCAGCCCACCCAACTTGAAGAGGGTGAAACTAGTGCGCGAGACACCGACGGGGAAGAAGATGATTCTCATTGAGTTGAGAGACCTCGGCACGCCAGAAGGACGAAAGAGAGATATTTTCATCAGACCCTCCGACGTGATTCTTGCGCCTTCTCTGCGCCTCCCTCCTGTCCCGTGACTGACCAATGAAGCCGAACAAAACGGATGCAGGCAACGGCTCGAAGGCTATCTGTCGTGTCAGCAACGTCTTGCGCTCGCCGTCGCCTGATCCGAAGCGTTCGGCGGCATGACACTTTTATGAAAATCGCGCTCTATATTTCAGCACTCACGATTTCACTTTTGACTGCTGGTTGCTCGCGGCCGGCCCAGCCATCGCCACCGCTTACTATAGGCACGGCGATTAGTGGCATGATTTGGGAGCATCAGCACGACGGCATATCTAATTCTGCGTGGCATATTCCGAAGGAGGCGCGAGTGGATGTGTATGACCACGCAGTTATCGTTTATTTGGCCGACGGCAGCAGACGGGTTGCATCGCTGGATTTAGTCACTGACTTGAAACTAAAGTGATTCACGATCTGCCGCCGAACAAAACGGATGCAGGCAACGGCTCGTATGGCATCTGTCGTGTCATCAACGCTTCCCGCTCGCCGTCGCCTGATCCGAACGTTCGGCCAAGAACGAAGCACAATGAACCCCAGGATCGAAGTCTTACCCGATGTCGCGACTTCGGACTTCATCGTCACAAGCATTTTGAGACCGATGGTTGAGGAGCGACTTGATGCCGGACACCGGATTGAGGTATCCGTGACCTTCTCAGCCGGAAAGAACAATAGGGCTGGTCCACGCCTTGGATCTGTCGGTCGTGCGGACTCTTTTGCGATCAGTGTGAGATGTTCTCGAGAGGATGTCTCTCCAGGTATTTTTGTGTTCTGCGAGTGCCGTCCGACTGCCGAGCATCCTGACGCCAGCACTTGCTGGGCCTGGAACCTGAAGGGGGTCATCTTCCGTGACGAGCGCGGCTTGTATTTGGCCCGTCGTCAGGTAACTGCCGTTCAGGTCGGTGCCATTGACGGCGTCGAACAGCCCTGATCCAGATATGCCATTCACATGCACCCACCGAACGACAAGAGGCCGAACAAAACGGATGCAGGCAACGGCTCGAAGGCTATCTGTCGTGTCAGCATCGTCTTGCGCTCGCCGTCGCCTGATCCGGGACGTTCTGCTCAAAAAATGGCGACGATCTTCACACGAGCAAAGGCCGCGAAAAAGGCGATTGACTTGATCGATCTGGAGTGCGGCATTCCTCGATCGAGGCTCCGATGCGATTCAAGACTTGAATCTGATTTGGGAATCGCCGGAGATGATACTTACTCACTTCTCGAAGCGATGCATGAGAATGGAGTCGATATGTCACGGTTTGACTGCCATGACCGCATCACACCCGAAGGCCAAGACGCAGTTCCGATACTGATATACTTCGGGCTCCTCACGGCGTGCGTGTTCGTATTCTTTGTGTTGTTCCCCAACTTTTCGTCGTGGATGATTGTTCCTGTGTCGCTTGCGGGGGCATATTTCGCTTCGCGCTGGATCTACAGATTTTTACCAGATCGAGGTCATGAGGAACTTCGAGTGAGGGATCTCGTTTTGTCTTTCGAGGCCGGACATTGGATATCGCCGAAAGCAGAACAAGACGGTGGTGGTCAATCGGCTAGCCGCCCCGAGTCGAAATGACCTTCTTGATTACAACCCTTAACCCTGTTGCGGAGTGGCGCTCCCGGTAGCCGGTGCCACACCTCGACGTTCGGCGGGAGCGCTCTTGCACGTTTCCAGCGATCCGCCATGATTCGGCACACAAAAATGAAGACCGGTTTCACCCCCATTCGGCTCGACAATTACGTCGAATTGCATTTGCGCGCCAATCC
Source organism: Prosthecobacter sp. (assembly GCF_046154365.1). Taxonomy (GTDB): domain Bacteria; phylum Verrucomicrobiota; class Verrucomicrobiia; order Verrucomicrobiales; family Verrucomicrobiaceae; genus Prosthecobacter. Next base: position 15,604 of record NZ_JBJXFV010000078.1, on the reverse strand, counting down.
CGATGTAGGCCGCGCGGACCTCGCTGAGCGACTGCGTCATGCAATGGCCGCATCCCAGCGAGGCGAGCGATGCCAGTGCGGGCAGCCCATCTGGATTATCGGATCAGCCGAGGTGGGGCTGTCCTGCTTTACCTGCATCACAGGAGAGGCATATCCAGACGAAGACTACGAGATCGATGTTACCAAGAGCACAAATGCCGCCGAACATTAAAGGGATGCTGGCAACAGCCCGAATGGCATCTGCCGTGTCATCGGTGCCTCCCGCCCGCAGCGCTACCTGCGCGCAATGCTGCGCATAGCGTTGCGGGCGGGCCTGCCCGCCGTCGCCTGATCCGAAGGGTTGAGGCCGGTCAGGTGCCTGTCGCCTCATCGCCGAGCCGCTTGTCCGGCACTAGGTAGCCCTGGACGTAGTCGCGCACGGCTTCGGCGAGGGCGGTGATTTCGGTCTGGAAGCCGGAGGCGCGGAGTTTGGCGATGTCGGCGCAGGTGTAGTATTGGTACTTTGACTGGAGGTGCTCGGGCATGTCGATGAACTCGATGTTTGGCTGCTTGCCGAGGGCGGTGAAGATGGCGGTGGTGAGTTCGACCCAGGTGTGGGCTTTGCCGGAGCCGAGATTGAAGAGTCCGCCTGCGCTGGGGGTTTCGGCGAGGTGGAGGGTCATGCGGATGGCGTCCTTTACATAGAGGAAGTCGCGCATCTGCTCGCCGTCCTTGAAGTCGGGGCGGTGGGATTTGAAGAGCTGGACTTTGCCGGTGGCGAGGATCTGGCCGCAGGCTTTGTGGACGAGGCTGCGCATGTCGGCCTTGTGGTCTTCGTTGGGGCCATAGACGTTGAAGTACTTGAGGCCGACGATCTTGGGCAGCCAGCCTTCGCGCTTGGCGTGGAGGTCGAAGAGGTGCTTCGAGTAGCCGTACATGTTCAGCGGGCGCAGCGCATGGAGGTCGGGCATTTGATCGTCCATGCCGTGGGCACCGTCGCCGTAGGTGGCGGCGGAGGAGGCATAGACGAAGCGGGTTTGATGGGCGAGCGACCACTGGCAGAGCTGCTTGGTGAACTCGTAGTTGTTCCGCATGAGGTAATCGGCATCGCGCTCGGTGGTGGCGGAGCAGGCACCGAGGTGGAGGACGTGGTCAAAGCGGCCAAGCTTTGCGGGCGCATTCTGCACGGCCTGGAGGAGGTCGTTGCCGTCGATGTAGTCGGCGAATTTGAGCGGGACGAGGTTTTTCCACTTCTCGTCGGTGCTGAGGCGGTCACAGACGACGATGTTTTCGCAGCCACGGCGATTCAGCTCCCAAACGAGAGCGCTGCCGATGAATCCGGCTCCGCCGGTGACGAGAATGCGACTGTCGGTGTTGATCATGTTCCCAGCCGGTAGCGGGAAAAGCCGCAGGATTCAAGCTGGAGCTTGGTTACGCGGCCATCGCCTCGGGTTCCTGCTCGTTGAAGACAGGCAGTTGCTCACGCCAAAGCGCCGGATGCAGGAAAATGCCACGTGGATCCTGCTCACACTCACCGGCCCAGCCGACGATGGTTTCGATGACGATGGGATGCGGGCATTGAATGGCGGGGTAGAGCCACTGCTGGTCGGCGACGATGAGCTTTGGAATCAAGGCATGCCCGTGATATTCGATTTCCCAGCCGAGCAGCAGAGGTTCTTCATCGGTGAAACCGGCAAGACCGAGCGGATGCTCCACCCAGCCGACGAGTCCGCTGCCATTGAGCACATCCCAGACTTCACGCATTTCCAAGTCCACCCGCACGGCAAAGCCGCTGGTTTTGGCAGACTCGCCGTTCACAGGATCGCGGCTAACGAGGCCAAAGAGGATGCTGGAAGGGCAGTTGCTCGGTACGATGTCCACCTGAAACCCAAAACGGATGGGATGATCAGGTAGCAGCAAGCTGCCGTAGCTTTGAAGTTTGAAGCCTGCGAATGCGGGATCGGCAGCGGCGGTGGCAATGAGAGACTCCATAGTTTTCTAAAAATTTCAGGTGGGTTTACAAAATTTGCCTTTTGTTATTAAAATTACAAACAAATTGTTATAAACTCTTTGTCTCGGCTGCCAAATCATCAAAAAAGACCTCAATCTCCTGAGTATGCGGATTGGATGCCGTCGGCGTCAAGAATTTTGGCTCTAGGCCGGATTCCTTGTGGTGCCAAAGTTGACGAGTCTGCTGCGCTTGGTACCAGATACCCTCCGTGTCTCTCGCCGAAACGACCACATGCTGCGAAACCGACCTGACGGCCGATTTTCGCGATCAATTCCTCCTCACCTACCAGCACATGTTGCTGTCACGCGTGCTGGAGGACAAGCTCGGATCGCTCTACCGGGCCGGTGGGCGCATCGTTGGCGGCGTTTACCTCGGCAAAGGCCAGGAGGCGTTCAGTGCGGCGCTTGGCGTGCAATTGCGCAAGGGCAGGGACATCTACGGGCCGCTGATTCGTGATCAGGCCGGGCGTATCGCCTTCGGCGAACCGATCATCGACACCGTGCGCACCTACCTCGGCACTGTCACCGGTCCGATGCGTGGCCGCGACGGCAACATCCATCGTGGTCGTCCCAAGGAAGGCCACATGGCGATGATCAGCCATCTCGGCAGCATGCTGGCGGTCGTGGCTGGTGGTTTGTTCGCCCGTCGTCTGGCGGGGACATTGAAGGACAGCATCGGTGCCACCAGCATTGGCGATGGCGGCACTTCCACGGGTGCTTTCCATGAAGGTTTGAACATGGCGGCAGTGGAGCGGCTGCCCATCATCGTCAGCGTCGCGAACAATCAATACGCCTACTCCACGCCGAACACGCGCCAGTATGCCTGCGCGAATCTCGTGGATCGTGCGGCAGGTTATGGCGTCGAAGGCGTGGCCGTGGACGCCACGGATCTTGCCGCCTGCCTCAAAGTATTCCGTGCCGCCGCCGCTCGTGCGCGTTCCGGCCGCGGTCCGCAGATGATCGTGGGATCGCTGCTCCGCCTCGCCGGCCACGGTGAGCATGACGACGCTTCCTACGTTCCTGACAAAGCCCGCAAAGGCCCAGCCGCACGCGATTGCCTCGCTGTCGCAGAACAGTTCACACTCGACCACGGCTGGATGAATGAGGCGGAAATCCGCGAACTGCACGAGGAAGTCCGCCGCAACGTCGATCAAACTTTTTCCAAAGTGTCCAAAGAGCCCGCCCCCGATCCCTTCAAAGAAAACTGGCAGGCCCTTTCCAGCGCTGATCTTGTGGAGGGGCAGCACGAGGCATGAGCATCACCTACCTTGAAGCCATTCGTGAGGCGCAATACGAAGCGCTGCGCCACGATCCCACCGTGTTTCTCTACGGCCAGGACATCTCCGCCTTTGGCGGTGCCTTCAAAGCCACCAAGAATCTCAGCAAAGAATTTCCCGGCCGCGTCTTCGATTCTCCCATCAGCGAGGACGCCATGATCGGCATGGCCGTCGGTGCCGCCGTGGAAGGCGCACGGCCCATCATCGAAATGCAGTTCGCCGACTTTTCCTCCGTCGGCTTCAATCAGATCATCAATCAGGCCGCCACGCTCTACTGGCGCACGAATGTGCCGTGCCCCATCACCATCCGCATGCCCTCGGGCGGCACGGCGGGCAGCGGTCCGTTTCACAGCCAGTCGATGGAGGCCATCTACGCGCATTATCCCGGCCTCGTCATCGTCACGCCCGCCACCGTCGAAGACGCCTACTGGATGCTGCTCGACAGCGTCACGCTCAACGACCCCGTCATCTACTGCGAGCACAAGTTCCTCTATTACCATCTCAAGGCCGATCAAATCGGCGAACGCAGCCTGCCCATCGGCAAGGCGCGCATCGCGCGTCCTGGCCGCCATGCCACCATCGTCACCTACAGCGCCATGGTTCACGAGGCGCTGCGTGCCGCTGAGGAGTTGCAGCTCGACGGCTATCAAATCGAAGTCGTCGATCTCCGTTCCGTGAAGCCGATGGATACCGACACCATCCTCGCCTCCGTCGCCCGCACCGGTCGTCTGCTGGCTCTCGGTGAAGCCTTCCCTTGGGGGGGCGTCACTGCTGAAATCATCGCCCGCGTCAGCAGCGAAGGCTTCCATCTGCTCGATGCCCCGCCCATGCGCCTGAACTCCAAAGACACCCCGATTCCGTATCATCCGAACCTCTGGAAGTCGCACCGCCCCACCACCGCCACCATCGCCGCCGCTCTTCGCCGTTTGCTGCGCTATTAAATTTGGCATTCGTCATTCGTTCTCGATCCTGCCGCTCCGCTCACATCTCCGATGACCAAACTCCAAAATCACCCCCACAGCATCTCCGCGCATTTTCCATTTTCAGTTTTCCATTTTCAGTTCCTCCATCCTCAATCACCTAGCGTGCGCACTTTGATCGAGGACGAGTTCGAGTAGGAGAACGAGGACGATTCCAGCCACCACCCCAGATGCCCACCATCCCCATCCTGATGCCCCAGCTTGGCGAATCCATCGCCGAAGCCACCATCATTCGCATCCTCGTCGAGCCGGGACGCACCGTCGAAGCCGGCAGCGATCTTTTTGAGGTGGAAACCAACAAGGCCACCATGGCCGTCACCGCGCCCTGCGCAGGCAAGATTGGTCAGATCGTCGCTACTACGCAGACCAGCTACGCCGTCGGCTCCACGCTTGCGGCCTTTGAGATCACCGACGCAGACGCCCAGTCCCTCGGCATCAGCGAAGAACCCAAGCCCGTTGCCAAAGCCCCGCGCACCAGCAGCAGCGCCGATGTCGTCGAAAATCTCCACTTCAAGATCAGCGACAACGACGTCATCTCCACGCGCCAGCCCACCGTCGAACCCGTCGTCGGCGGCCTGCCCGTTCCCGCCGGTGCCACCGGTGCCAGCTACATCTCCCCACGCATGCGCGCCCGCATGCTCGAACTCGGCTTGAACGCCTCCGACCTCGCCGGCGTTCCCGGCACCGGCGCTGGTGGCCGCGTTACCGTCGAAGACTTCGAAGCCTTCCTCCGTGCCCTTGAACAGCATCGCATGACGCCCGCATCGCCTATGCGCATCGCCGTTGCCGATAGCATGCGTCGCAGTTGGGCTCGGCCGCTTGCCACCGTCGGCAGTCCTGTCATGCTTGATGCATTGCTCGCGCATCGCAAAAAAGCCGATCCCAAACCCGGCCCCGCGCTCTACGTCATTCGCGCCCTTGCTCTCGCTCTCGCCGAAAACACCGCCTTCGCCGGCCGCCTTGTTGGCAATCGCATCGTTCATCCTCTCGCCATCGACATCGGCTTCGCTGTCGAAGTCGATGACGGCGTCATGGTCCCCACGCTGCGCGAAGTCGAAAAGACCCCGCTCGTCAAACTGGTGCCCACCTACAACAAGCTCGTCGAGCAGGCCCGTGCCCGCCGTCTTCCCAACGACGTCAACCGCCCCGGCATCGCCACCGTCACCAACTTCGGCACCTTCGGCATCGTCTGGGCCACGCCCATTCCGCTGCCCGAGCAAAATCTCGTCCTCGGCCTCGGTGCTGGCAGCAAAGTTCCGCATTGGAGCGACGAAGTGCAGCAGTTCATCCCCGTCACCGAAGCCGAACTCACCCTCAGCTTCGACCACCGCGTCCTCGACGGCGGCGGTGCCGGCCGCCTCCTCAAACGCGTCGCCGATCTCCTGCAAAAGCCTGAGCTGCTCTGATTCACCGCCCGACGGATCAGTCCCATGCTTCCCATCCGTCCCATTCCTCCCATCCTCACGCCCACGAAGCACGCCCTTCGCCAGCACCTGCGCGAACGCCTGCGCACCCTCGATCCCGCCTTCATCGCCGCCGCCAGCCAGCAAATCGCCGCACACATCTGTAGCCACGTTCGCCAGAACGTGGATCGGGTCATCGCCCTCTTCGGTGGCCTCAGAAACGAACCCGATCTCCTGCCGCATCTCCTCCCCGCACTCAAGTCGCAAGGAGCCTGCCTGGCATTGTTTCAAATCGACTCCGCTGAACTCCATCCCCGCCGAATCGAAAGCCTCGACGACCTCCAACGCGGCCCCATGCACGTCTGGGAGCCCAAACCCCACTGTCCGCGCCTCGACATCGCCGCTCTCGACCTCATCCTCGTCCCCGGCCTCGCCTTCACCCGCGACGGTGCCCGCCTCGGCCGCGGCGGCGGCTACTACGACCGCCTTCTTGCGAATCCCGCCTGCCGCGCCCAACGCATCGCCATTGCCTTCGATCTCCAGATCATCGACCACATCCCCGTCGAGCCCCACGATCAATTCGTCCATCAAATCATCACTGAATCCTCCGTCCATCAGTGTTAAGTCAGTGCCAGTCAGTGGTTAAAAACTTTCAGTTTGCAGTTCCGCCCTCCACACGTCTTGATCGAGGACGAGTAGGAGCACGAGAACGAGGACGAATCACTCACTCGGCGCTCTGACCCTTCGCTCTTTGCCCTCCGCCCTTCGCTCCGCATGAAACAGCTCCTCGAAATCATCCAGTCCGGCACCGCCTACCTGGAGAAACGCAAGATCGAGGAAGCCCGGCTCAACATGGAGCACCTCCTCGCCCACGTCCTCGGCTGCCGTCGGCTCGATCTCTACCTCCGCTTCAACGAAACCGTTCCCGAGACCGATCTCGTCACGCTGCGCGAACTTCTCCGCCGCCGTGGGGAAGGGGAGCCACTCCAGCATCTCCTCGGCACCGTCGAATTCTGCGGCCACGAATTCATCAGCGATCATCGCGCCCTTATCCCGCGTCCCGAAACCGAAACCCTCGTCGAACTCATCCTCAAAAAATTCGCCACACCGCCGGCGCGAGTGCTCGACATGGCCACCGGCTCCGGCTGCATCGGCCTCAGCCTCGCCAAAGCCTGGCCCTTGAGTGAAATCATCCTCGCCGACATCAGCGAAGACGCCCTCGACCTCGCCCGCCTCAACGCCTCGCGCCTCAGCGCCAACATCAAGCTCCTGCGCAGCGACCTCTTCGAAAAAATCACCGGCACCTTCGATCTCATCGTCGCCAACCTCCCCTACATCCCCACCGCCGAGATCGCCACCCTCAGCCCCGAAGTCAAACGCGACCCCGTCCTCGCCCTTGACGGCGGCCCCGACGGCCTCCGCATCATCGAACGCTTCCTCACCGACGCGTTGCCGCACCTCAACTCCAACGCCCTCATCGCTCTCGAAGTCGGCCACGATCAAGGCGCACCGGTCGCCACGCGCAGCACCGAACTCGGTTATCTCAACGCCACCACCGCCGCCGACCTCACTGGCATCCACCGCTTCGTCTTTGCGAATGCTCCCATCAAGGAGCCAATGCCTCCTGTTGCCGACGCTTGACCCGTTATGCGGATGCACCCACATGCTCAGCACTTCCCTCTCGTTCTCGAGACTTTCCTGGCCGCTTCTAGATCGTCCAAATCTACGCTCACCTTGCTCAACGCGGTGTCTTGGCATGATGCCAAGCCCGTGTATTCTGCCGTATGAACCAGCTCTCCAAGCTTCATATCGAAGGCTTCCGCTCCATCAAGAACGCGGACATCCCGCTGCGTGCCCTGAACGTGCTGATCGGTGCCAACGGCGCCGGGAAGTCCAACCTGATCGACTTCTTCCGCATGCTGAGCTACGCCCTGACACGTGGGTTTCAAGCTCCCTATCTTGTCGAGCGCGGCCCTGCGTCAGCGATTCTCCACTTCGGTGCGAAAGTGACGCCGCTCGTTCGTGCTGAACTGAGTTTCAATACGCCCGATGGAACGAATACCTACCGCTTTTCACTGGCGGATAGCACAGGGGACCGACTGACCTTCACACGTGAGGAGGTGCAGTTTCATCGGGAGGGAGAACCTCTGCCAACTCCTCCGATCCCCGTTATCCCGAGACCCAGCGATGAGAGCGGGTTGTCAGAACTCTGGTCGGAGAATGATCCCACCGTGCTCTTCATCAAGAAAATGGTATCACGCTGCCGAGTGTATCAGTTCCATGACACCAGCCTTACCTCACATATGCGTGACGCCTGTCCGGTGGATCGGAATCGCAACCTGACGTCGGATGGCGGAAATCTGCCGGCCGTCCTGCTGGCGATGCGGAAAGACAATCCTGAGAATTACGCTTCCATCGTGCGCACGCTCCGTCTCGTTCTGCCATGGTTCGATGAGTTTATCCTTGAGCCGCAAGGACCAGCGCAAAAGCAGCGTGTGCTGCTCCGCTGGCGAATGGCTGGAAGGACGGAGTATGAATTTGATCCCGGCCAAATCTCCGATGGCTCACTGCGCCTGATGGCCTTGGTAACATTGCTGCTTCAGCCTGTGGATAAGCTGCCGAGCCTACTGTTGGTTGACGAACCCGAGCTTGGCCTTCACCCGGTGGCGGAACAGGTGCTGGCTGGGTTGCTCAAAAGTGTGGCAAGAGAGACGCAGGTGATTGTCGCCACCCAGTCGGCAACATTTCTCAACTATTTTGAGCCTCAAGATGTCATGGTAGTGGAGCACGAAAATGCAGAAAGTAACTTCATCCGTCAAAATCCAGATGAGCTGGCCTCCTGGCTGAAGCGCTACAGTCTGGGTGATGTCTGGAACAAGAATCTGATTGGAGGTCGTCCATGAAGAGACTCTTCATTTATGTCGAGGGTCTGACGGAGGAGATCTTCGTGGAGCGCATTTTGCGCGGCCATCTCTGGCTCTATGGTGTGAAGGTGGAACGGCCTCTACCTGCGAAAAAGGATTCTGATCCCGAGGGGCCGCGTGGCGGATTCACCAACTGGCCTGCCATGGAGGCGGACATGCGTGATTGGTTTGCCGCACATCCAGACCGCCCAGGTTCGCCGGCTCGATTCAGCACCCTTCTCGATCTTTACGCGATGCCCGCTGAAGTTCCAGGCTACCAGGGACGAGGGGCGGCGACGACGGAAGTCGATGTTACGGCCATTGAGACCGCTATTGCAGGGCGTTTGAACGAGCCTCGTTTCTTACCCTACCTCCAGCGGCATGAGTTCGAGGCGCTGCTTCTTTCCCATCCCCCAGCTCTGTCGGAGGTTTTCCCAAACTCAGCGGCTGAAGTCAGTGTTTTGGAAGCATCCATTGCAGGCATGCAACCCGAAGACATTAATCACGGTCGAACCACACATCCGGTGGCTCGCATCATGAGTGCGATCCCCAACTACTACGAATTGAAGGCTTCAAATGCCTTCTGGGTGGCATCAATCATCGGCTTGGAAGTGATGCGTTCCAAATGCCCGCGCTTTGACGCCTGGCTTACCCATTGGGAGCAATGGGGTATGCCGTCTTGAACGCTTGATGCGTCTTGAAAAACAATTTCCGAAGGGACGGGGCGATAGTTGAACAAGGCGTCGCAAACGTTCTCTATTTTTGAGCAAATCAGGTGATATGAATTCCCTCTCAGAGATTTGCGGCGGGGCGTAATTTCCCCCCGGCCTGAGGCGTATGCTAGCCAACCCCCTTCACACCGTCATGTCCTCCATTCGTCATTTACTCCTCACCGCCGCCGCATTCGTGTTTACCACGTCCGCGTTTGCCGCCTATCCTGAATTCAGTTCCACCAAGCCGAATGGCGGCCAGCGTGGCACGGATGTGAAGCTCACCGTCACCGGCAGCCGCCTGGCTGATTTCGAGAGCCTGATCTTCTTCTCACCCGGTTTCACGCAGAAGAGCGTGGAGAAGGCGGAGAACGGCAAGGTCGATCTCACCATCAACATCGCTGCCGATGTGCCACCGGGAAATCACCTGATGCGCATCCGCACGAAGACCGGCATTTCGCACGCGCGGCAGTTCTTCGTCGGCATCTTCCCGAACGTGGAAGAGAAGGAGCCGAACAGCGACTTCGACGCGCCGCAGGTGATCAATTTCAACCAGACCGTCGAAGGCGTGGTGCAGAACGAAGACGTGGACTACTACAAGGTCACGGCGAAGAAGGGCCAGCGCATCTCGGTGGAAGTGGACGGCCTGCGCCTCGGGTACACGGTGTTTGATCCGTTCCTGGCGATCATCGACAAGGACCGCTTCGAGAAGGTGATCTCGGACGACACCATCCTGCACCGCCAGGACGGCTACTGCTCCTACGTGGCCGAGGAAGACGGTGATTACACGGTGATGATCCGTGAGTCGTCCTACCGTGGCGGCGGCAATTCGTATTATCGCCTGCATTTGGGCAGCTACCGCCGTCCTGACGTGGTGTATCCGGCGGGCGGCAAGATCGGCACGAAGACCAAGGTGCGCTTCATCGAGCGCGACAGCGCGTTCGAGGAGGAGGTGCAATTGCCTGCTGAAGTCGATCCCAACTACATGCTGTACTCGAAGACCCAGGAGCCAGCGCCTTCCGGCAATCCGTTCCGTCTGGTGAATTATGACAACGTGCTCGAAGCCGAGCCGAATGAGGAGCAGGCCAAGGCCACCGTCGCCACCGCAGGCGAGCCGATTGCGCTCAATGGCATCATCGAGAAGCCGGGCGACGTGGATTTCTTCAAGGTGCCGCTCAAAAAGGGCATGACGCTGGAAGTGCAGGGCTATGCGCAGAGCATCGGCTCACCGCTCGACAGCGTGGTGAACATCTACAACGACAAAGGCGGCAGTCTCAGTGGCAATGACGACGGTGGTGGCCGTCGCCGGCTCGACAGCAAGTTCAAGATCGGCATCCCGGCGGATGGTGATTACTTCGTCCGCGTCACCGACCATCTGGAGCGCGGCGGTCCGAACTTTGTCTATCGTCTCGAACTCATCGCCGCCGAACCGGAGGTGTTCTTTGCCTCGCCGCAGTACACCGTCAATGACAACGCCTACCGCCAGTTCATTCCGGTGCCGAAGGGCGGGCGCTATGCCACGCTGGTCAACATCAGCCGCAACAACGTCGGCGGTGACTTCAAGTTTGAGGCGCAGAACCTGCCCAAGGGGGTGAAACTGCTCACCGAGCTGGCACCGAAGGACCTCGGCAGCGTGCCGCTGCTGTTTGAAGCCACCGGCGATGCGCCGCTCGGTCATCAGGTGGTGCCGATGTATCTCAATCCCACCGATCCCGCCACCAAGACGCGCGGCAAGCTGCGCCAGGAGTTCGACATCGTGCGCAATGGCAACGTCGTCTATTACACCGAGATCGAAGACCGCCTGCCGGTGGCCGTCGTCGAAGAAGCACCCTACTCGCTGGAAATCGTGAAGCCTGCCGTGCCGCTGGTGAACAACGGCATCCTCGAATTGAAAGTCGTCGCCAAGCGCAAGGAGGGCTTTAAGGCGGCCATTCGCGTGTTCATGATCTGGAAGCCGAACGGTGTCAGCTCCCTCGGTGAGCAGAGCATCGCCGAAGGTCAGAACGAGTGCATCTTCCAGCTCGATGCCAACGCCGGCACCCCGGCCGGCACTTGGAACTTCACCGTGATGGGTGAAGCCGATGCCGGCAACGGCCGCACCTACAATGCCTCGCCGTTCACGGCGGTGGTGACCGCGCCTGCCTACATCAACGCCCCCGCCATTCCGCTCGTCGCGGTTGAGCAGGGCAAGGAAACCTTCATGGTCGCCAAACTGGAGCAACTGCTACCGTTTGAAGGCGAAGCCAATGCCCAGGTGCTCGGCGTGCCGGACACCATCCCCATCGAGCCGGCCAAGATCAACAAAGACACCAAGGAAGTCTCCTTCAAGGTGAAGACCGATGCCAAATCGCCCATCGGCAAGCAGGCCAATCTGTTTGTGCGTGTGGATGTGCCGGTCAAAGGTACCAATGCCACCACGATTCACCGCATCGCGCTCGGTTCTATCCTGCGCATCGACGCACCGCGTAAAGTCGTCGCCCCGCCGCCTGCCGCACCAGTCGTCGCCGCGAACAAGCCCGTAGAAGCGCCGAAACCCGCCGCCCCTGCGGCACCGAAAGTGCTCTCCCGTCTCGAACAGCTCCGCCAGGAAGCCGCAGGCGGGAAGAAGTAAGTTCGGAGGTTATCAGTTATGAGTTAAGAGTTATGAGTTAGAACTGATAGTGACTCGTGTCGCCTAACTCATAACAATTAACGCATCACTCAATCGTCCCGCCCACGATCACCGGTGCCTTGCGCCTGACACCGATGTAAACCGGCGAGCGCTGGCGTTCGAGCAGCTTGTGGGTGAAGGGCAGGGTGGTGTTGAAGGCCTGGAAGTGCCAGGGGCCGTCGTCGGTGCGGATGGAGTATTGCAGCGCACGGCCGCCATCGAGCAGTGTCGCGTGCTGTACATCGAGCTTGCGGGCGATTTCGGTCACTTCGCCCACATTCATCACGCCCCCATCGCCGGAGAGCACGAAGACGATGGTGCCGTCCTTGCGCATGCCGCCGAGCGCCCGGTAGCTGATCTTGGTGCCGTCAAAGAATTCATCTGGTTGCAGTTCCACATAGGGGAAGATGGTGTGATTCTTCATCACCGAAGGATAGACCTGCGAACCTTCCTGAATCAGACCTGGCACATCATTGAGCAGCGATTTTGGGCCAAACCACGGGCGGCCATCTTTGACAAAGAAGCAGCCGCTCCATTCACCGAAGTTCTGGTTGAACTGCTTGCCCTCGTGATAGACCCAGCCCATCGGGCGGCCTTTCGGATCACGAAAATTAGCGGTGATCGAGAACCACAGATTCTGCTCCGCCATACGCTCGCGTGCCGTGGTGAGAGCGAATTTCGACTGAAACGTCGTCATAAAATCAAAGCGGTCCGGCACCAGCGTGATGACATGTACCTCCGCGCCGAACACACGCTGCGCCGCAGCGGCCAGAACGCCGTTGTCACGCCGCACCTTCAGCGTGGTCCAGCGCATGCCGGTTTCGGCGTGACGCTCGATCATCGCGGCGGCCAGATCGGCGGGCGTAAGGCCGGTGGCGGGCTTCCAGGCACCGCGTTTCGAGAGGATTTGCAGCGGCTGCGCGGAATTGAGCACGCTTACCGCCACGAGATTGCTGTTCAGATTGAAGAACACCTCGCCGACGAAATAAACCAGCAGCGCGCCAGCAAGGGCGAGCAGCAGAAGCATTTTGAAGCAGCCGCGTTTACTGGGCATGGGGGTGCGCCAGCATGGAGAACAAGTCGCGCACGATCAAGAGCGATGTCATTCGCGTGACTTGAAGATTGATTCAGAGAAAAATTTGCCGCAGCATCGTTCGCATCGTCATGAAATTGCTCCCCGCCTGTCTGTTCCTCGCCGCCGTCTTGAGCCTGCCCGCGCAGACTCCGGCGCCGGTCATCGCACTCAAAGCCGTCACCGATCACGTCGATGCGCTCTACAAGGTCGGCGAAACGGCCACCTTTACCATTGAGGCATCGCAGGATGGCAAACCACTCGCCGATGGCAAAGTTGTCTGTGTCTTTTCCAAAGACGGCGTGCAATCGCAGCCGCCGCAGACTTTGAATGTGAAGGACGGTAAGACCACCGTCATCGGCAAGCTTGATGAACCCGGCTTTCTGCTGCTGCGTGTGACGAGCGGCAAGGCGGTGGCGATGGCAAGTGCGGGCTATGATCCGCTCCAGCTTAAGCCCAGCATGCCAGTGCCGGAGGATTTTGATGCGTTCTGGGCCGCACAAAAAGCGGAACTCGCCAAGGTGCCGATGAAATCGACGCTGACGCCGGTGCCCACGCCTGCCAAGGGCGTGGCTGCGTTTGATGTGCAGATCGACTGTCTCGGCAAGCCGGTCTCCGGCTACTTTGGCAAGCCGCAGAAGGTGAAACCGCAATCACTGCCAGCAATCCTGCATGTGCATGGCGCGGGTGTGCGCAGTGCGAATCTTGGCAACACGTATTGGGCGGCGAACGCAGGCGGCATGCTCGCGCTCGACATCAACGCCCACGGCATTCCGAACGGCAAACCGAAGGAGTTCTACGACGCTCTCACCAACGGCGAACTCAAGGGTTATCCCCAAAGCGGCAACAAGGATCGTGAGCAGTGCTATTTCAAAGGCATGTTCCTGCGCCTGATTCGCGCCATCGACTTCCTCACTGCACAGCCAGAGTGGGATGGGAAGACTTTGATCGTGTATGGTGCCAGCCAGGGCGGCTTCCAGGCCTTCGCGGCGGCGGGACTCGATGCGCGCGTGTCGTTCATCTGCGCAGGCGTGCCTGCTGGCTGTGATCACACCGGCAGCCAGGCCAATCGCATCAGTGGCTGGCCGAAAATCGTGCCCAACGACACGGAGGGCAAACCTGACGCCGCCGCGCTGCAAGCGTCCCGTTACTTTGACAACGTCAACTTCGCCACACGGGCGAAGTGCCAGGGTGCCGCCGTCACCGTCGGCTTCATCGACACGACCTGCCCGCCCACCAGCGTGTATGCGGCCTACAACGCCCTCACGCTGCCGAAGACGATCCATACCGATGTGCTCTCCGGTCACACCAGCACACCAGCGGCGAGCAAGTTCATGCAGGAGGCGGCCTTCAAGCATGTGCGCGAGATGAAGTGAGGCGACCCCGCCTCAGCCGTATCCATGCAATGGAACCACAGAGACACCGGGGACACAGAGGGAAGAGTCTTGTTGATCGACTTCACCATGAGGTGACTTCCAGGTGTTTCTTAAATCCTCTGTGTGCCCGGTGCCTCGGTGGTTCACCTTCTGTATGGTTACGGCTCAGGTGATCCCGGCCGCTCCGAGAACAACTCGACTTTCCCGTCAAGGTCCGCACCGCTATCCCACGCGCTGAACCGCCACCCTGGGCACTGGTGCGCTGCCCAAGCACCTGCAACTGTGGCAAACATGGCCCGTTTGCGATGCCTCCTGACTAACTTGGTGGTAAAAGATTGGGGGTAAAAGATGGGGAACCACTGTTTTCTGATCTTTTACCCACCATCTTTTACCAACGGAAAGTTACTCCCGCCTCCATACTTTAGCGCAGCGGAGTTCGGTTACTCCTGACTAACTTGGCTGGTAAAAGATTCGGGGTAAAAGATGGGGAACCATTGTTTTCTGATCTTTTACCCACCATCTTTTACCAACGGAAAGTTACTCCCGCCTCCACACTTTAGCGCAGCGGAGTTCGGTTACTCCCGACTCCCGCCATCCAGCCTCGTTCCTCACCACGCGCGCCTGCCGTTGCGGTTGATCTCCGGTCACGCGGTCATGCTTTCAAGGCTCAGCCCGGCTGCTTAGGTTCTCCGCAATTCCGTTTGTCAGTCAGTTGCAGCCTGACACCGTTTCCTTGTCGTGGTGGTTCACATAGCACAGCAGCAGGCTGCCTGTCGTCTTGTGAACGATGATGCGGATGTCCGCACTCACTCGCAGCGACCAGAAGTTCTTGTCCTTCGCCTTGTCCAGTTTGTGAAAGCTCATGCCCGGACTCGCCGCGAAAAAGATGCCAGGCATTCTGTCTCGGGCGGCGACCGATGGGGGTGGGTTTGGAGGACTTGCTCATGCGGTTTCAATCCGCGCCGCCCTCACGGGCGGCGACACCAGTCCTGTGCGTACGCCCTTTGCGAAGGCATGTTTCAATCCGCGCCGCCCTCACGGGCGGCGACGATCCTCGCCGAAAAAGATGCCAGGCATTCTGTCTCCGCCCTCACGGGCGGCGACCAGGCGATGCGAGGATTCGGGAGACAGTAGCTTGAGTTTCAATCCGCGCCGCCCTCACGGGCGGCGACGTATCCTCTATGAAAGCATCATCAAACCCTGAAAGTTTCAATCCGCGCCGCCCTCACGGGCGGCGACCATTG
>NZ_JBJXFV010000074.1:0-28923 GCF_046154365.1 Prosthecobacter sp. | reverse complement strand
TGTGACAGGCGATGCAGCCGGTCCGCTCGTAAATCGCCTTGCCTTCGGCGGCATTGCCGGTGGTCTGCGCGGCTTTCACGATGCGGGCGACGTAGTCCTTCGTGTAGGCAGGCAGGGCGCTGTTGATGCCCGCGAGTTTCATGAGCAACGGCGAGAGCTTTGCGTCGTTGCGTCCGATGGTGTTGAGCGCTTGGAGCGCCACTTTGGCCTCTGCGACGGACATCGCATCGGGCTTTTGCAAGGCACGCAGCAGAGCCGCGTGACCCTCGGCGCGGCTCACCAGCGCTTGCAGCAACGGCGCGGCTTCCTGAACTGATTGAAGGTGCCGCAGAGCATGCGAGGCCACCTCGTCGGGCTTGATGGTGATGAGCGCATCGAGGGCCTGCGGCACCTTCTCATCGAAGGCGAGCTTGCGAATGCGATCCGCAAACGCTGAGACCTTCCAAACGCCGGCGAGGCGCAAGGCCTGCGCACGAAGCGCCGGGTCCGTCGCATCAAAGAGCGGCATGAGCAGCTCTTCGGCATTGGATGGGGCGGCTGTTTTCATCGCAGCGAGAATGGCCGCGTCCTTCCCTCCTCGCCCGAAGATGAACGCCACATCATCAGCGCTGGCGACGGCGGCCAGCGCTTTCAGCCATGTCGCCTGCCGCCCGGCATTGCCTTCGTGCTTCAAGATTTGATCGCGGATGATCGCGGGCACTTTCTTCGGCGTCGCGTCCGTCGCCATCGCCATGTTCTTGCGATCACCGGCGAAGCCCTCGGCTTGTTTTTGTACCTCCTTCGAGTCGTTCTCCGCCCAGCTATTCTGCAGCGCAAAGATCAGATGCTCGTCCTTGTCGAAATCGAATTTTCCGGCTGCGAGCAACGGCGACCAGAGCGGATTCAGCACATGCAGCGTCTTCGTGAGCGCGTGCAGGTGGTAGGCGTTGAATTCCTTGTCGAGCGCCCGCGCGGCCACCACTGCGGCGCGCGGATCGTTCACGTAGCTCGCGGCGACGATGGCCTCCAGCCGCACGAGTGCGTCGTCATCGGCGACCTGTGTCTCCAGCAGTTTCAGCGCGCCGGGCAGTCGTCCATCGCGCGCCCATGTGCCCAGGGTGCGCGTGGCGTAGGCGCGGATGCGGGCGTCTTTGGAACGCAGCAGTTCCTTGAGCAGCTCCGGCTGCGGCGACTCGTGCGCTTCAAACAGCGAGAGCGCCTGGAGTCGGCGGTATTCGTTGTCCTTCTGCTTCGGCAGCCATGCGTCGAGGGCGGCGAGCACTTCCTTTGTGTCCTTTTCAAAGAGCAACCGTTTCGACTGATACCACGCCCAGCGCTCCGGCGAATCGAACTGCTCCAGCAACTCGCTGGCGCTCGCATTTGCCAGCTTCACCGGCTTGACCGCCGCACCGCCCTTCCATGTCACGCGCCACACGCGCCCGTGCTGCTTGTCGCGATCCGGATGCCGGTAGCTCGCCTGGTAGTGACCGATGATCGGGTTGTACCAGTCGGCCACATAGATGGCGCCATCCGGTCCCATGCGGACTTCGACCGGGCGGAAGACGTTGTTCTTCGCCTCGATGATGTTCGGCAGCAACTTCGTGGAGAACATGCCGTTCTCGGACTTCATCTCGTGCCACTCCAGCAGATTCGCGTAGTAGCCGCCGATGAGGACGCGGCCCTGCATCTCCTTTGGAAAATGGCTGCTATGCAGAAACTCCATGCCGACCTGTTTGATCGGCGCGAGGCAGAGATTCATCGCCTGCGCGTTCACGGCGAGGCTGGAGCGCACGAGTCCCGGCGTGCTGAAGTACGCGCCGATGTTCGCGCCGCTCTTGTGAAATGGCTGCCCGTATTCCGTGGTGATGACGCCCCAGCAGTTCGCGCCCGCCGAGGAGAACTGGAAGAACGGATCGAGATACCCGGTGCGCGGCCGCAGACGCCACACGCCTGCGCGGTTCAGCGTCTCCACGCCAAATGGCGTCTCCACGCGCGAGTAAATGTGATGCCCTTGCGTGAACCACAGCTCGCCGCCGAAGCCCCAGTTGATGCAGTTGATCATCTGGTGCGAATCCGCCGTGCCGAATCCGCCGAGCACGATGCGCTTCGTGTCCGCGCGGCCGTCGCCATCGGTGTCCTTGAAGTGCAGCAACTCGGTCCCCTGCGCGACATAGAGGCCGCCGTCGCCGAGTTCGATCCCGCTCGGCATGAAGAGACCCTCAACGAATTTCGTGAACTGGTCCGCGCGGCCATCGCCGTCCGTGTCTTCGCATACGAGCACGTAGTCGTTCGCCTTTTCGCCCGGCTTGATCTGCGGGTAGCTCACCGCGCACGCGACCCACAGCCGGCCGCGCTCGTCCCAGCGCATCTGGATCGGCTTCACGATTCCGTCCACCTCGCTCGCGAAAAGATTCACCTGAAAGCCATCGAGGATCTTGAAGCTCGCGAGTTCCTCCTCGGGCGACAGCGGTTTCGCCGAAGGCGGCTCGACCGGAATCGAAGAGCGAATGCCGATGGGCGTCACCGGCTGGCCCGCGAGCGCGAGCGCGATGTTTTCCCCGGCCTGTTTCAGCAGCGGCAGGAAGTCCTGCATCTCCTGCGGAAAGATGCGCTTCGACGGATCCTTCCAATCCTTCGAGTAAGGCTGCGTGGTGCGGTCGCCGCTGAGGAAGGCCCAGTTCATCGGCCGCCAGTAGTCGAACCACAGGCGCTCGAACTCGACGACTTCCTTGCGCACCGGATCGTTGACGACAGGCGTGAGACCGAGACCGACCGCAATGCGATCGGCGACAAAGCGGTGGCCCGTCTCGGAAAGTTGATAGCCGTTTTCCGTCAGCGGACCGCGGTCTGCTCCCACGCGATCGATCTCGATGAAACGAAGCCCCAGCTTCGCCGCCAGCTCGCGAATCGCCTTCGTGTAAGCGGCGAGGCTCGCGTTGTGTATCGCCATCTTCCCCTCGAAGGCCACCGGCGCGACCAGCACCACGCGGCGCGCTTCGTCGGCAAACTCCGCGATCAGCTTCTCATACGCCGCGATGAATGCTGGCAGTCCGCGCTCGCCCGCGAGCGACTCCATCTGCCCGAACTGCGCGATCACCATCGTCGCCCCGGCTTCGCGGAGTTGCTGCCGCCAGTCGCGCTGCTGCCGCCAGCTCGTCGTGCCCGTCTCGGTCTGGATGCGACGCTCGGCCTGCTGCCGCTTCGCGTCGAGTTGCTCGACATTGCCACCATCGCGCCACTGCTCGAAGACGGTGTCGCCTTCCCAGCCAAAGTTGCGCACCGTGATCTTCAGTTCCGGCTTCGACGCGACGAGTTGCGTGTGCAGGTGGCCATTGAACCGCGTGCGCTCGATGTTCGATCCGCCGGTGAGCGCGATAACGTCGTTCGGCCTCAGCTCGAAAGACTGCGCAGCGGATACAAGGACGGTGAGGGTGAAGAAGAGAGCGGTGAGGAGTCGCATGGGCAGTTGGGCGGAAGAGTTGGCAGACGAATGAGGTCAGGCGAATTGCAGAAGCCGGCATACCAATCGCGCGCCCCCGTTGTCGTTGAGCAGAGCTACTTCTTTGCAGTCAGTTCCTCGATCACGAGATCTTTGTAGCGGACGATCGAGGTGGCGTTGCCGTGGATTTGCACGGCGATGATGCCGCTCACATCGATGCCGGGTTCGGTTTCCGTATAATCGACAGTCTGCACGCCATTGAGCCAGATCTGGATGCGCGGCCCTTCGGCGCGGATGCGATACTCGTTCCATTCGCCGAGCGGTTTCTGCGCCTTCGCGAGCACCTCGGGCGTCGGCTTAGCGAGGACCTTCTTGCGACGGCTCTCGTCGTATAAAGCGCCATCCATCCCCGCGCCGAGATCCGCCTGATAGCCCGACACCTCGTGGTGATTCGGGATGCGCTTCGTGCGGAACTGCACGCCGCCATTCACGAAGCCCGTCGTGCCTTCGAGCTTCCACTTCAGCGTGAGTTCGAAGTCCGCGTATTCCTTCCTGGTCGCGAGAAAGTTGTTCTTCTCCTGCTTCTTCTCCAGTGAGCCCGCGACGAACGCGCCGTCCTCGATGCGCCAGACGGAATCAATGTCATCCTCCCACTCGGCAAAAGTCTTGCCGTCGAAAAGCGGCACGGGCGCTGCGTGAACATGGCAGACGAGGGCGAGCAGTGCGGAGAGGAGGGCGGGCGTTGTTTTCATGGGAGCGGATGTCGCGAGGGCAATCGGGCCGACGCGGGAAAATTGGAGACTACTTCGGTGAGGCCACGCCGAGGGAAACGGAATCCGATCTCTGTGGCTGCCCGGTTCCGCTCACGATCTCGAAGCCGACTCCCGCGCCCGTCTCCGTGACTTTCAGCGGGAGGCTCGCTCCGCCTTCACGCCGAGCCCGGCATCGGCGAGGCTCACGGCGTTCAGGGTGTCGAACCGTGCGCTCGGTCCCCCGGGCGCCGCCGGCAATGGCCCGGGAGTGTCGTTCGTCTTCTCAAACGTGCCGCGCGCCTGCACCAGCGTGGGGGTGACGGACTCCACATGCGGCCTGCGTGCGGCGGCAGCGAGTTCGGCGCGGGTTTTGATGCCGGCGAGATTGTCGGGGAATGCGGCGACAGCGAACGACGAATGGAGAGTGATGACTGACGAGAAGAGCAGTGCGATGTGAAGGATGGGGCGTGGACTGATTGTGACTGGGTGTTGGTCTTCTGGACCACCGAGGCACGTTGCACGCAAAGGCCGGAAATGAAGTTACTTTTCTCTCGGTGCATCGTGAATCTGCGGTTCGTCATTCGTCATTCGGATTTCGTCACTCCCTACTGCTCCATCAGCCGCTCCTCGCGCGGGGCGGAGATGACGGGCCAGCCGGTGATGATCTTGCCGTCGCCGGGCCAGAGGCGCACGCAGCGGCCGGGGCGGAAGCCTTCGATCATGCCCTGCTTGCCGACGATGAGGCTCACGCGCACACCGCTGTCGCCGTCGCCGAGCGGCGCGCTTTTGGTGACGACGCTGGCGCCGCCTTTCGCGTCGTTGATGGGATCCCACACGCGCAGGCTCTCGGCGGCGGTCGCGGCACGGCAGGAGCCGAGCGGGGTGAAGGCGTCGAAGAGCTTCACGTCCACGCCGCTGAAGAGGGTGATGCTGATCTTGCCGAGTTCATTGTCCACCGCGTCGATCCACCCGGCGAGGCCGCGCTCGCGCTGGAAGCGGCGGTGTCTCTCGAGCTGATGCGCGGTGGCGGCGGCGCGGCTTTCCCCGTCGAGCCAGATGGCGGTGATGCGACCCGGGCCATACATCGTGGCGAGCGTGATGTTAAAATTTACGCTGAGTCCGGGCTGCACGTCGGTGAGTGCGGCGAATCCCCTTCCCCGCCACACGCGCGCGTCCGCGCCGATGTCGAAGACCAGCGTTTTCGCGTCCGCATTCTTGTCCGCGCTGATGGCGGTGACGGTGAGCTTGCCCGCGTCAGCGTCGAGGCTGTCCACGCGCCACGAGCGGCCGAGGCGCGCATCGCGGCTGAAGTCGTCCTCCAGCCGCGCGACGCGGCTGAACTCGATGTATTTGCTGAGCCGCCCCGGCAAGCCGAGCACGGGCTTGTAGGCATCGGGAAACTGCGGGACCGGCGGCCCCTCGAAGAACGCGGCGTGCAGATGCGTGCCGGGCGGGATGTCGCGCAGATCCGCGGGAGCGCCGTGATGCATCACCGTCGCGTAAGGCAGCAGCGCGAAGGGATGCGGGCGGTCCCAGTTCACGCGGTTCTGGTCGTCTGCGCGGTCGTCGCGCAACACGCCCGCGCGATTCACATGGTCCACGGCGATGAGTTCACCCGCGAGCACACGCGTCTTGTCGAGCGGCGCAAATTTGCCCGGCTCGATTTGGTAGTTCGCGGACACGGCCACCTTGGCCTTCGCGGCTTGGGCGAATGACGGATGCGGAATGACGAATGCCGAGAGCAGCAGCGCGAACAGCAGCGCGATTCGTTTTGAACCACGGGGACGCGATGCACGCAGAGGTTTGGAGGACAGGCGAATGGGGACAAGCGAATGTGCCTCGGAATCGCTGCTGGCTTGGAGCGAGCCTTTGGTTCCGAAGGAAAAAATCTCCGTGTGCATCGTGCCTCTGTGGTGAAGGATTCGCTGCTCACACCAGCTCGCTCACCGGCCCGAGGCTGTCGGCGAATTTCTCCGCGTTGATCTCCATCATCTGCAACATGGTGAGGAGCAGGTTCGTCATGCGCGCGTTGTCGTCGAGCGGGCGGCTGCATGTGGAGTAGTGTTTGGCGGCGGTGATTTCATACGCGCCGCCGAGCTTGGGCAGATTGTAGTCGATGTGCTGACCGTGCTTGAGGCCGAGCGCACTGCCGCCGGCGAGGACGAGCGGGAGGTTGGCGTTGCCGTGGCTGTGGCCGTAGCTCATGCCGCTGCCGAAGAGCACCATCGTGCGGTCGAGCAACGGCGCGTCCCCGTCGCGCGTGGCGTGGAGTTGGTCGAGGAAGTAGCTGAATTGCTCGACGAGGAAGGTGTCCGCGCTGGTGAGGCGGCCCATCTGCACGGGGTCGCCGTTGTGATGCGAGAGTTCGTGGCGCGTCTGCGGGACGCCGATCTCGGGCAGCGCGAGACCCTGGGCCTCGGTGCCGCTCATGAAGGTGGCGACGCGCGTCATGTCGGTGCGCAGCGCGAGCACCATGAGGTCATACATCGTGCGATAGTAGTCGCCGGCTTCGGACTTCGGGACGTTGCGTCCGACTCTCGCGGCGTCGGCGGGTTCGACCTTTGGCTTCGGCACGTCGAGCCAGGTGTCGGCGCGCTCGGTGCGGACTTCGACGCTCCGCACGGCTTCAAAATACTCGTCGAGCTTGGTGCGGTCGTCGGTGCCGACGCGCTTTTTCAGCGAGCGCGCGTCATCGAGCACGGAGTCGAGCACACCGCGATCGCTCTGCAGACGGCGACGCTGCTGCGCGATGCCGCCTTTCTCGATGCCGAACAGGCGGTCGAAAACGACCTTCGGGCTGTCCTCGGCGGGCAGCGGCACGCCGTCGCGCGACCACGCGAGCGAGTTGTTGCCGCGGCCCACGGAGAGTTCGAGCGAGGCGAAGCGCGTGTGCGGCGCGTTGGCCTCGGCCATGAGCTGGTCGGCGGAGACGGTGTTGCGGAAAGGGCCGCCCTCGTTCTTCACGCGCGCGGCGGTGAGCCACATCTTGTCCACAATATGCCCGCCACCGATGCCGCCGGGATGATGCAGGCCGCTGATGGGCGTGACGTGAGCGCGATGTTTTTCCAGCGAGGCCATCGGCCCGCTGAATGCGAAGTCGCGCCCCGCCTTCGTGATTTGCCAGGTGAGCACGTTCACGCCGTTCGGGATGTAGATGAAAACGCTGCGCCTGGGTTTGGTCGCAACGGCGGCGCGCGCCCGCGCGGGAATCATGCAATCCAGCAACGGCAGCGCGACCGTCGCGCCGACGCCGCGCAGGAAGTGACGGCGGCTGATGAGCCAGTTTTGGGTGAGGATGTTGCTCATGATGGGTGGATGGAGTGAGGTTGAGTTGAGGGACCGATGACGAAATCAGGACGACGGGAGAATCGACGGAATCGGGTGGCCGCTTGAACGCCCAGTGGACGTGGCCTATGTCTGCTCGCATGGGCCACTACGACGTCATCCAGTTTTACCTTGCGCTGGTAAGTGCGGCGAAAGCGCGCGGCATTCGCTGCGCGATCACCAGCGGCATGGCCTGCGTGGCCTACGAGGTTGCGGAGGCGACGAAGGATTGCGACCTGCTCTGCGACCCCGAAGCGGCGGCAGATTTCCTCGCGCTGCTGGCGGAGTCGCCATTTGAAGGAGCGGCCTGCCGCTACCGTGGAAACATCAGCCCGCCGCTCGACGCACGCTGGCACAAGGGCGGGTGGACGAGCCATTTCGAGTGGCCGGGCTCGGAGGCATATCTCGATGTGTTCGGCATCGCGCCACGCGCGCGGAGTTCGTGGCTGGAGGAAATGCAGCCGCCGTATGTCCACCCGCATGTGGTGGCGGATATGAAGCGCACAGGTCGCGACAAGGACTGGCCGTTCATCTCCGCACTTGGCGTCAAGATGGTCGAGAAAGGGGATGAACGTGGCTGGCTGCATGTTTATGAATTGGATTCACTCCGCAGGTTGATGGCCGAGAAGCCAGCTCCTCCCGCCGCACTGTTGGAGGCAAGACCTCTGCTGAAACTGGTCGCGACGGGCAGCCCGCTCATCGGAGCCGCCGCGCGATTGGAACGCTCATTTTGGCAGGAGCTGTCAGACCTGCGGGTCCGTCTGTTTGAGAAGTTGCTCCGCTCATATGTCGTGGCGATGCGGAAGGCCACCGCCGGCACAGGCAGGGAACTTGGCTTGCATGAGAACCACAAACTGCGTGTCGAATGCGCTGAGCAGCATCTGCCGCCGCGCCCTCTCACCCCAGATGTGCTGGCAGAGTTCATCGCAAAGGCCAAGGAGTCCGTGCTCACGGGCATGACACCCGAAATGGGCGTCTGGCTGCCCGATGTGAATCCCAACTTCACTTTGCTCATTCCAGAGCTAAAATGACTGCATGCTGACGGCCGACTCACACCTCGAAGAAGACCGCGACGAAGAATGTCATGAGTCTGCCTTTGACGCATTGCTCCGCCGCCAGTTCGGCGACGAAATCGCGCGCGTGAGCCGGTTGCCGCTCGATGAGCGCTACCGCTATGTCGCGTGGATGATCGACAATGGCCGCAAGCACGGGGTGAAGCATGTGCGCGAGCCGCGCGGTGTGACGTTGTGAGCAGCGGCTTCATCGCTGTTGGAAAAGTTCGCTCATCACCAGCGCCTCGATGAGCGTGCTCAGTTTGTAGTCGGTGGCTTTGCTTTTCGCGGTGATGGCGGCGAGCGGGGCCCGGTCGTCGTAGGTCATGGTCCGGCGCAGGGCGAACATCGCGAGCTTCTCGGCGAGGGCGGCGTTGAAAGTGTCGAGGTCGGCGAGCAGGAGTTTTTTGAATTCATCCTGGCCTGCGAATTTGCGGCCGTCGGGAAGTTCGCCGCTGGCGTTGACCTTGGGATTGTCGCCGCTGCCGTCGCTCATCGTTTCCTCGGTGCGCCAGCGCCCGATGGCGTCGTAGTGGTCGAAGGCGAGGCCGAGCGGGTCAATCTTGCGATGGCACGCGGCGCAGCTCGCGTCATTTTTGTGGGCGTCGAGTTTCTGCCGCAGCGTGGCTTTCGGCTGGTCGGGCGGCGTGGGTTCGATGGCGTTGACATTGCCCGGCGGCGGCGGCACGGGCTTGCCCAGCATGGCTTCGACAACCCACTTGCCGCGATGCACGGGACGATGCCGCGTGCCGTCGGAGGTGAGGCTCAAAATCGCCGCCTGCGTGAGCAGTCCGCCGCGATGATGCTCGGGCCGCAGCGACACGCGGCGGAATTCATCGCCCTCGACCCCGGCCACGCCGTAGTAGCGCGCGAGGGTGCTGTTGAGCATCGTCCAGTCGGAGTTCAAAAATTCGCGCAGCGTGAGGTTTCGCTCCAGCACCTCGCGGAAGAATGACGTGGTTTCGCGAGCCATGCAGACTTCGAGCGGCTTGCTGTAGTCGGGGTAGAGTTTTTTGTCCGGCGGGAACATGCCGAGCTTGCGCAGTTGCAGCCAGCTTCGCGGGAAATCCTCGCTGAAGCGACGCGCCTTGTCGTCCGCCATCATGCGCGTGAACTGCGCGCGCAGCACCTCGGGCCGCAGCAGTGAGCCATCGCGCGCGGCGGCAGACAGCGTGTCGTCAGGCATCGTGCTCCAGAGGAAATACGAGAGGCGCGATGCGAGTTCCCAAGCGTCGAGACGCCCGTCTTTGCGCTCCGGCGCGCCTTCGACGAGGTAGAGAAAATCCTTCGAGCAAAGCACGGCGGCCATTGCGGTCTTGAATGCCGCGCTCGCGTTGGCCGTGCTGGCTTGCGGGGGTGCGCCGCGCTTCGCAGGTGGTTTGAGCGCGGCCTGCTCGGCGTCGAACTTCACCGTGGCCGCGATTTCGCTGTCGTAGATTTTCATCAGCCGGTCGAGGTCATCGCCGCGCGCAGGGCGACGGAACGCGCGCTCGACGAACCGCGAGAGTGCCGCGCTCACCTGCGCGCGGTCAGTGAAGTCGGCGGGAATGAAATCCTTCTCCGCGACGCGCTGCGCTTCCGATTGAAGCGGCCCTTCCCATTCGATCCAATCCACGAGCAAAAACGGCCAGAGCGGTTTGTCGTTTTCGTCGGTGAGTTTGTTCTGCCACGGCGCGCGGCCGTTGTCGCGGATGGTGAAGTAGGCTCCATACGTCCCGCCCGCGCGGGTGGAGTAGTGGTTGAAGGACGGACCGCTCGCTGTGTTTTGCAGCATCACCATGTGATTGCCCGCAGTGAGATGCGTGGTGAACTCGATGACCTCCGGATTTTCCTCCGGCGCGGTCACATCTTTTTCAAACAGCACGCGGTCGAGGTCGGGTTCATACACCACGAGATGCGGCGCCTCACCGCCAGCGACAGGCAGGCCGCTGACTTGCAGGCGCACGCGATAGAGTCCGTCCGCCGCGAGGCGAGTCGGCCCACCGCGCCGATTCAACCAGTTCGGCCAGATTTGCACGCGCACCCTGTCGGCCGTGCCCTGATCCTGCACACGCTTCCAGTCCGCCGGGCCGCCGATCATCTCGTACCCAGCGCGGCGAAATTTCATCGGCTCCGGCTGCTTCTCCGGCAACGCCTCGGCGAGCACTGCGCGCGCGATGGCGAGGTGCTTCTCGACGTGCGAAGGCGCGATGGTGAGCATCGAGCCGATCCGCTCGAAGCCGTTCCAGTCCGCATCCTCGGTAAGGCCGCCGGGATCAGCGGCGACGTATTGCACGCCGAGCAGGCTCTCGATGGTGCGGGCGAATTCCTCGCGCGTCAGCTTCCGCAGCGACACCGGCTCGCGCTTTGCCAATCGCGCGGCCTCGCCCTGCTTCAGCGCCCCGGCGACTTGCTCGACAAAGCGCGCGCGCTCCTGCGCCGACGGCTGCATTTCCTCTTCCGGCGGCATCTCCTTCGCGTTGATCTTCTCCAGCACATCCGCCCAACGGCCCGCGACCATCGCGTCCGAGAAGTCGCGCGACAACGTGTCCAGCCGCAGCTCGCCCTTCTGCTTCTTCTCCCCGTGGCACGCGATGCAGTGCTGCTGCAAGAATGACTCAGGAACGGCGTCGGCACCGAATGACGAGTGACCGATGACGAACGGCGAAAAAAGCAGTGACGCGATTTTCAGAACGCAGCCGCGCGCAACACGCGGTGGAATGGACGGGCAGGACTTCATCATGGGCTTCTCTGTGTGCATCGCGTTTCTGCGGTTCCTCAGTTCGTCGTTCGAATGTCGTTATCTCCCCGCCTCAAGCGGCCACACGCGCGCGACAGCGGTGGCCTTGAATTCCGCGGGCACGGGCGAGTCGAGCGCGATGGTGACTTCGCAGATGTAGCTTTGGTTTTTGATGAACGGGCGCAGCAGGGTAACTTTGCCGCTGCAACGCCCGCCCTTCGCCGCACGTTCGGGACCGGCGAGGGAAAATTGCACGGTTTGCCTGGGTTTCAGCGCGCGCTGCGCAGGCGTGGCTTTCGCGCCGGAGGCCTGGCCGAGGATGAAGCTCATCACCTCCGGGAACAGCGTGAGGCGCACTTCCTTTTCGGTCACGCTGTCGATGTAGCCGGGCAGTCCTTCGGTGGTGAGCCGTTGCCTCAGCGTTTGCATTTGCTCCGTCTTGAAATGCTCCACCGACGCCTTGTCCATGAGCACCTCCCACGCGGTGCGCTCCATGAGTCCGGTGCCGCCGTGCGTTTTCATGAAGAGCGGCATGCCCACTGCGAGGTCGGCAAACTTCGCGTCCGGCGTTCCTTCGCGCCAATAGCGCGTGTCCTTGTCCGTGCTGATGACCATGCCGGGCCAGACAATCTTGTCGCCCGCGCGATTGCGCCGCGTGCAGATGAGGATGCCCTTCGCCGCATCGATCTTGTCCACGAAGTAGGGTTCGTCGTGCGCGACGAGTTCTTCGAGTTCCTCGGCGACGAGGCCGAGGCGGTTCCATTTCCCGTCTTCGCCCTCGTGCAGCATGAAACGCAGCCGCTCGCCGATGCGGTAGTCACTCATGTCGCCGAGCGCGCCGTGATGCTGGCAGAGAACGTGCGGCAGCGCGGTGAAACTGATGATCACACCGTCGGCAGAGGATTTGAAAGTGCCCGCACGCGTGGCGGGATCGTAGCTGAGGAGTTCGCCGCGATGCTTTTGCACGGCCACGTCGCGGCGCGTGTCGCCCGCCGGGAGGATTTTTGGCGGCGGCTCCTTCGGTGCAGCCGCTGGTGCGTCGGCGGCGAATGACGAATGCAGAATGACGAATGGCGAAAGCAGCATCAGCCAGGCGGACGTTGAACGAACGAGGCGCGATGCAGGCCGCGGTTGGGGCGGGGATGGTTTCATTGTGAGATTCTTTGCGGGCGCGTGTCGCTGCGGTTCGGCAGTTCGCTCAGGGCTGCGCATAGACATCGATTTCGCCATAGAGCGTGTGGACGGTGATATCGCGCTCCGGCTCGAGCATCGGCAGCACATGCCAGAGCAGATGCCGGTAGCGGCCCAGCGCGCCGTTGGGCGACGCGATGGAGCAACCCTGCTGCGGCGGGCGGTCGAGCCGGTCCTTCACGCCGAAGAACTCGTCCGTGTTCACGCGCGCGATGAGTGTCCAGCCTGTGGCCTCCGGGTCGTCGGCGGCTGAGGGCGGCACATCGCCCGCAAACCCGTAGAGCACGTAGCTCTGCTGCGCGCGGTAGCGATGCTCCGGCTGCGCGCCGCCCTGATGCCACGAGTAGGTGTTCACCTTTGTGATCTGCACCGGGCGGCCGAGGTCGAGCAAAAGCCTGCCATCGCTGTTCCGCTCGAAATAGACCGACTCGCGCGGCGCGTCCTGCGCCGACTGGCCACGGCCATCGAGCAAGACTTCGGCGGGGCCGCTGGCGATGTGCGAGTTCAGGTTGCCGAGAATGCCGTGGGCGACGGTGATTTTCGCATGGTCCTGGCGGGCATCCGCATAGTCGCGGTCCGAAGGCGGCTCGATGCTGGGAAAATGAAATGCCGGCGTGCCGTCGCCGCGCTCGATGCGCACCATCACTCGTGCGCGACCGGGCTCGAGTGAAAGCGCGTCACCCTTCGCGAGATGCTGTGGTGAATTCGCACCATCGGAATGCACCACCACGCGGCCTTGCGTCACCTCCACGCGGCTGCGTCCGTCCGCCGCGGCCGTGGTCTCGAACTCCGTGCCGAGATCCACGATCCGCGCCGTGCGCGTGCGCAGTGTGAAGCCCTTCGACTCCGGCGTGGCCGCAAGGGTGCGCGCGTGCCCGAGCACCAGCCGCGCGCTTTTTGCCGACTCAATCTCGAAGATGCACGGCCCGTGCAGCGTCGTCACCGCGCCGCACGCGAAGACAATCTCCGCACTGCCGCCCGCCAGTTCCAGGCGCTGCCCGCGCGACAGCGCGTCGCCCGCCGAGAACTCCGCCGCCGCGCTCACCCACTGTGCACCGCGCGTTGCGCCCATGAGAGCCACCGCCGCGCCACGCCACGCTGCCAGCCCCATCATCGCCATCAGCACCGCCGCCGCAGCCAGCGGCAGCCAGCGTTTCCATCGAAACTGCTGACGGGGAGCAGCCACACCTGCCACCTGCAACTGCGGTCGCGCCGCCGCCGAGAGCGCGGCATCCACCCGCGCATAGGCCAGAAAATCACGCCGCACTTGCGCATCACCCAAGAGCAACGCGCCAAGGCTCCGCGTGTCCTCCTGTGTCGCGTCACCGCTCAGATAGCGACGGACCATTTCCATCTGGGCTTCGTTCGCTTTCACGCCCGCCCCTCCCTCTGCAAAGCCAACTGCGTGCATTCCACCAGCGCGATGCGGATGCGATGCAACGTCTTGTAAATCGACATCACGGTGCGGCCCGAGGCCCGGGCGAGTTCCCCCATCCGTGCGCTCGGCGCATACGCCGCCTCCACCAGAGTCCGTTGTGCGGGCGTCAGCTTTTGCAGGCACTCCTCGAGCGCGCTTTCCTCTTGCAGACTGGTTTCGGCAGCCTCCATGGCGTCCGTTTCAAGAGCCGCCAGCACCGCATCCCCGAACACATGCCGGTCCCGCGCCCGGTCCCGCACAAACGCCAGGGCCTCAAACTTCGCCACTCCGAAAGCCCAGCGTCGGAAACCCTCCGACGAAGCCGTCTCATCAAACTTTCTCCACAACACCGCCGCCGTCTCCTGCATCACCTCCCGGGCATCTTCGAGCGTCGGCACCAGCGACCGCACAAACCCGCGCAACGGCCCCTCATGCTCCACATAGAGCCGGAGGAAGCGGTCGTGTTTTTCGGTATCCGCAGTCGTCATGCAAAAGAACACTCCGCGAGGCGACAGCTTTTGCCGAAAATAGATCTGCAAACGGCGTCATCAGCATGGAGCAGGGCTGGAATCGCGAGCAGGAGGGTGGGTGCGATGCGAAGCGGACAGCATTGCGGTGAGGGTGAGTTTCACGCGATTGCGACTCTACTCAGGCTCTCTTCTTCCAATGCGGATCACTTCGAAGCTCTGAGACTCCCCGGAAGCTGTCACTCCTTCAAAAGTGAGTTCTGCGGCTAGCTTGTCGGATGGCTTCAGTGGAAAGCTGAACTCGAAGGGAAACGTGTCGTCGGTGAATACTGCTCTGCGGCCTGCGAGCGTGACGTGTAGTTTCGCGGACTTCACGCTCCTCTGTTCTGCGGTGAGGTAGGCGTAGAGCCATGTGAGTTCGGGGCCGAAGGAGAGGGTCATGGCGTGTGCTTCGCCGAATGGAGTCTTGATGCTTTGATGCGTGGTGGCTTTTGCGGGTGTGCGTGCCGCGTTGAACTTGGGCTGGAAGCTTGGCTGCAGATGCACGCCTTCGATGATGAGCGCGGTGATGCCTTTGGGGCTGAGCGAGATTTTGGCGGTGCCGTTGATGATGGTGAGCTTCGTGGTCTCGCGTTGGTTGTTGCGCCAGATGGTTGCCGTGAAGGCGCCGGCGGGGAAGGCGAGGCGCACGGTGACATCGCGCAGTTCGCGGTCGCATTCGTTCATGAAGGCGATGCAGAGCGTGTTCTCGCCGCGGGCGGTGATGTGGTTGACCTGCACGTTTTCCGTCTTCACGAGGCCTTTGGGCATCCAGGGGGTCACATGGGTTTGGTCGTAGAACTTGCCCGGTGCGCCATGGACGCTGCTTTGCATGAAAGCGTAGCACTCGTCGTATTCGGTGGGGAAGTCGATGGCGCCGCGCGAGAGGTCGCGAGCCTCGGCCATGAGGTAGTCGAGCACGAGATTCGCCATCGGCAGGACGTGGTTGTAGTGGAAGGATGTGGTCGGCTTCAGGTCGTCATGCGGATGCAGCGGGAAGTCGGCCTTCTCCTGCGCGGTGGAGTAGAGCGTGTTGAAGTGATAGCCTGGGAAGTTGGCGAAGCGGCCAATCATCGCGTTGCGGGCGATGTCGCTGAGGAAGGCGTCGTCGGTGTCTTGCGCGATGCGCAGGAAAATCGGCGCGTGCGTGGCGAGATAGACCGCGATGCGCTGTACGGTGCCGTTGCCCTCGCACGTCAGGCCGTGCTCGGAGACGCGCCAAGCGGGCACGGTTTCCTTGGCCACGGGCACGAGGCCGGGCTTGTCGAGCGAGCCGCGTCTTGGCGCAAAGCCGCTCTCATTCACCGTGATGTCGGCGTCGGGCACCGAGGGATAAAAGAACACGAGCTGCGCATACAAGCGCGCTCCACGATGCGCGGCGGCGAGGTGACGCGGCTCGCGGGTGTCGCGATAAAGCTCATAGAAATCCTTCCATGCAGGCAGCATATATTCGAAGAATGTGCCGTCGGCGGCTTCGCTGAAGTCGGTGGGCACCTTCGTCAGTTCCGGCTCGGCCTTGGCGATGGCGGCCTCGAGCCACTTCCGCTCGCCACTCGCACGGTAGCGCCAGAGGTCATTTTGCCACGCGCCCGCGGGACTGACCCAATCCATGTTCAGCGTGCGACTGATGCCATGCAGCCGTTCGACGCTCTCGCGAAAGTAAGGCGTGGCTCCACCGGCGATGCGTTGCAGCGCGGCGAGTTCGGACAGCGGCATGGCGGGACCAGCCATGCGCATCGAGGGACGCTGACTGCTTTTCATGCCCTCGTCGTTGAGGGCAAAGAGGAACTTCTCGCGTGACAGCAGATACTCCATGATGGGCACGCCCTGCTCGCGGAAGAGACGTTCGTTGTCCGTGACAAAGGCCAGCCCGAGCGGGTGCAGCGCGCTGACGTTTTTCACCGAGCCGTGCGAGTCGGGATAAAAGAAGGCCTTGTTCGCTGGGTCGAAGTTGCCCCACGGCCCGAGCACGAAATCGAGCATGTTCTCCAGTGCCGTGTTGAGCGACGTGAGCGTGTTCTCGCGTCGGTCGCGGAAGCCGCACACTTCACGCGCGACATGCTCGAAGGTCTCGCTGAGCGGCTTCATCTGCGCGACGAGCGCCAGCTCGAATGTGTGCTGCTTGCCGACCTCAAAGTTCGACTCCTTCGTGCCGAGGAACGGCGCGAAGACCATCGGCTGCGCATCGCCATTCGCGTTGCGCAGGGTGACACCAAAGCGCCGCGTCTGTGCGGTCGGCATTGCAAATGGAAACTGCCGTGGCTCGGCGAGCACACCGAGCGTGCCGCTTTTTGTCTGCACGAGGCACCCAGGGATCGAGCAGATGTCGTCGGGAATGAGGAAGCTATCCTCGGGCAAACGCCGCCCATTCCAGACCATCGGTTGAAACAGTTCGATGACGTCCGCTATCGGCGCCGCGGGCGCTCCGGCAAAGGCGACCGACCACATGCCCGGCTTCTTCGCGGTGAACGTGTAGCGCAGCTTCCCCTTCGTGCGCTCGGCATCAAGTTCGATGGCCTCATGCGAGAACTTCCAGTGCGTCACGTCCCCACGTTGTTCGATGCTCGGCTGCTTCAGCGTGATGACCTCGCCCGCTTTGAAAACATCGCGCTCCACCGTTCCATCTCCTCGTTTCCATCCGACGAGATTGTAGATGGGCTTCGTCCACTTCACCGGTGCGATGCTGAGCGGCTCGCGCAAGTGAATGGCGATGAACTCGGGGCGAAACTCACCGTGCGCCTGAGCGGCAGCGGTGAAAACAATGCCGATGAGTGCGAGTAGTCGTTGCATTTCTTTGTGCCAAGGGCTGACGGCTCACGCAAACAACTCAACCACCGGCTTGCCCTTGTCCGCCACGGTGAAGGGCCGGCCGGAGGGTGAGTGCTCAATGTGTTGCAGGTCGATGCCCATGGCCTGCGCGATGGTCGCGTTGCAGTCCTGCATGGTGACGGGTTTCTCCGCGACGCGTTCGCCGATCTCGTCGGACTTGCCGTGGACGAAGCCGCCTTTCACTCCCGCACCGGCGAGCCACCAGGTGAAGACGCCAGGGTGATGTCCGCGCCCGGCGGTGACGGTGCTGATTTGCGGTGTGCGTCCAAACTCGGTGGTCATGACGACGAGCGTGCTGGCGAGCAGGCCGCGCTGATGCAGGTCTTCGAGCAACGCCGCCATCGTCTGGTCGGTAGTCGGCGTCATGTTCTCCATGGATTGGATCTGGTCGTTGTGCGTGTCCCAGTTGTGCGCGTCCTCGACCTCGATGAAGCGAACTCCGCTCTCCACGAGCCGTCGTGCGAGCAGGCAGCCTTTGCCGAAGGTGTGCGTGCCATACGCGGCCTGCGTCTTTTTGTCCTCGCGCGAAATGTCGAACACCTTCAGGTCCTCGCTCTTCATCAGCGCGGCCGCGTCCTGCTGCACTTTCAAATACGCGGCGGCATCGCGATGCGGTGTCTGTTGCACAAAACGATTGCCCATTGCCTGCGCGAGCGCAGTTCGCCGCGCGAAGTCCGACTCGGTGATCTTCGCTGGGAGCGCGGAGTTTTGCAGACCCGCGCCGGGATCCACGATGGGCAGCGGCGCGAGGTGCGTGGGCATGTAGCCGCTGCGCGGATGCTGCGGACTGCCGTTGATGAGGATGTTGCCCGGCAGCACGGCATTCGCCGAGCCGAGCAGCTTCACCGCCCACGATCCGAGCGACGGATGCGTGATGGTCGGCGTCATGAAGTAACTCGTGTGCGCGAGGTAGGTGCCGCGATCGTGAATGCCCTGCGTGGAAGTCATCGAGCGCACGAGCGAGACGTGGTGCATCTGCTTCGCCATGCGCGGAAACCACTCGGAAATCTGCACGCCATCCGCGCTAGTCGCGATGGCCTGCACGCCGCCCATCTCGGGCTTGCCGGGCTTTGGGTCCAAGGTGTCGATGTGCGAAATCCCGCCGCGCATGTAGAGGAAGATCACGCTCTTCGCCTTGCCGCCGATTTTGGCGTGTGCCGCCCGAAGTGTGCCGCTCGAAGGTAGCAAGCTGACGCCGAAAACGGCCTTGGCAAAACGCTCCATGAAGGCGCGGCGGTTAGTGTCTGTTTGAATGGAGTTCATGCGTTGAGTTGAAGAGGTGTCGCTGAAGTGTCGATCGTCATTATCTTTTACCCGCCATCTTTTACCAACCTGCTGAACTGCATTTATCGGGGGCGGCGGAAGGCATCGAATGGTAAAAGATGGTGGGTAAAAGATGTTCAGAAAGGGTTACGGAATTACCTCACTGGTTGAAAAGAAACTCCGGCGAGTTCAGCAGCGCCCAGATGGTGTCCTGCTCGGGTGTCGGGCTGTCCTTTGTCAGCGCGGCCATCTCCGCGAGTTCTTCCGCAGTCGCAGTGCGCACGAGGATGGCGCGGTAGATGAGCTGCGTGCGCTGCTCGCCCGCAGTCTTGCTCGCAGTGAGTTGACGACGCAGAAGCGAATCCGCCGCAATTGCACGAGTCGTGAGATCGCCATTCATCAGCGCAAGCGAATGCGTCGTGTTCGGATCGCGATTGAAGGCGTCGATCTCTCGGCGATCCGACTGACCGAATTGACGCAGGAAATGTCCCAGCGGCAGAGGCAGCGGAGTCTCCGAGGCGCGAATGAAACTAGACGGCAGCGATTTCCAGCGCGGGTCGGTTTCCTTCGTCGCCGATTCCCCTTCGGCTTCCGAGTCCGTCGCCTTCATGTCGGAGCCGAGGAACTTCTTGTTCTGCTTCGTATACAGTGCCGTGAGCCGCTTCACTTCCTTGTCATCACCGCGGTCCTTCGCTGCGGCCAGCTCCTTTAACTGCTGCGCCCGAACCAGAGTGAACTCACGGTGTCGTGTATGCTCGGCACGATCAATGCGGGCTTGGGCGATGATCTCATCCGCCGTCATCACCGTCAGCTTCTGCAGGCGCTGTGGATCCTGTGTTCCCTCCAGCCGAAACGTCGTTTTCCGTTCATCGATGTCCTTCGCCAGCAACACGAGATGTGAATCCCATATCTGCTCCGCCGACAGCCGCCGCAGTTGCGGTCCACGAAGCGCAAACGCGGCCGCCGGCTCCGGCGTCTCGCGCACGGCCTCGCTCTGATATAGCCGCGTGTTCAACAGCACCGCCATGAAAGCCCGTTCGTCGAAGCGCAGGCGGATCATCGTCTGCATGAGGAAGTCCATCAGCTCCGCGTGCTCTGGACTCGGCAGTGCCGAGAGGCTGTCCACGGGCTCGATCAAGCCGGTGCCCATCACGCGCTTCCACAAACGGTTCGCGATGTTCTTGGCGAAGCGCGGATTGCGCGGCGAGGTCATCCACTCGGCGAAGGCCTTGCGCCGGTCGCCATCGCTCACGACCGCCTCGTCGCCGAAGAGTGTGCGTGGCTCCACGGGCTTGCCACGTAGCGCAGGATCGTAGGGGTAGGCCTCGGGAAACTGCAATTGCATCTCCGTATCCAGTGTCAGTCGTTTCAAAGGCGCAATCGTCCCGCTCACGCTGTCATTTAGCGCCTTGTCGCTGCCCACCGCGGCAAGCTTCGCCTTGAGCTCCGGCCACTGTTTTACGTTGTCGGGAGAATAACCGCCGGGCTTGCCCAGATTGCTCACGCCAAAGGTGAACGCCACCATCTGGTAGAAATCCTTCTGCGTGATCGGCTCCAGCGGATGATCGTGGCACTGCGCGCATTCGATGCGCGTGCCGAGGAAGATGCGCGTCATGTTCGACATGTGGTCGAGCGGCATCCCGAGATCGCGCAGATAGAAGCCGACCGCGCCATTTTCCCACAAGTAGCCGCTCGCGGTGACCAGTCGCCGCACAAACTCATCATACGGCATGTGCGAGCGGATCGCGTCCTTCACCCAGTCGTCGTAAAGCTTACCCGGTTGTTGGGCAGCAAGCCGGCGCGTGTTCACGCGTAGGAGATCGGCCTTCCAGTTAAACATGTGGCTCACGTAGCCCTCGCTACCGAGCAGTTCATCAATCAGCTTCGCGCGCTTGCCCGCATCCTTGCTGTCGAGAAAGCGGGCGCTCTCCTCCAAGCTCGGGATGCGGCCCACCACATCGAGATACACGCGGCGCAGGAAGGTCTCATCGCGCGCCGGTGCGTTTAGCTTCGTGCCTTTCGCCGCATGGGATTGATCCACGAGCTTCTGCACTTCCGCGCTCAGTTGCTGCACATCAGCGCCATCAAGCGACGCATCGTCCGCCGCCAACGCAGCCCCGCGATGATCAAACTTCACCCAAGAATCCAGCTTCGCCCCATCGGCGATCCATTGCCGCAGCATGGCTCGCTCCGCATCATTCAAAGGCTGCGCACCACCCTTCAGCGGCGGCATCACATCTTCATCCGTGTGCGGCAGCAACACCCGCGTCAACAGCTCGCTCTCATCCGGCTTGCCCGCCACGATCACCTCGCTGTCGCGAATCCCCTCCGCTGTATCGAGCCGCAGTTTGCCCTTCGGCTTCGCCTGCTTCTCGCTGTGGCAGCCGAAGCAATGGTGATACAACACCGGCAGGATGTCCTGCTCGAAACGCGGAGATTCCGCAGCGATGAGTTGTCCGGCGAAAGACACCATCGAGACGCCGAGGACGAAAGGCGCTGAGGATAGATGTTTCAAGATCATGTGAGAGCGAGGGATTCAATCAGAGGTTGGGTTTGATTATCTGCATGGATCGTGGCGCAGCCACCCTGGACTGCGGCAGCCTGCTGCCGCTTTCCCAAGCCAGCCTGCTGGCGTGTGCGTCCCCTGACATCGCCAACCCCAAGGCTCCGCCCACGCGATAGCGCTTCAGCTTTGCAGACCGGGGAGACGTTCACGGCAGCAGGGCTGCCTCCAGAAAGCGGCAGCAGGCTGCCGCAGTCCAAGGAGCCTTTGGCTCTGTTCAAGGTCGATGCATTCATCATGGGCGTGTAACCGTTTGCTGATAGTTAGTGCATCAAGGCCAGTCCAGCTCCAGCAGCGTCACTCCCTGACGTGCGAGCTTGAATGTGATCTCGGTGTTTCCCTTCTCGGACTTCACCTCGGTTTTGTCGGAGGCTGGGGCGAGTTGGCTGGCTAGTTCCATGAGGCGGATTTGCTCGCGGGTGGGCAATTCCGGGGAACCGAGCGCTTGCCAGGCCATGAAAGAGTTCGAGTGGCCGTCGTCGATAAGAGTGCGGGTGAGCTTGGGGTTGCCCTCGGGGGTGCTGGTGAGGGTAAGCGTGAGGTCGGCATCGAGGCCGCGGACGTCATCGTCATGGTAGTGCCAAGCTAGGATGGTGATGCGCTTGCCGTCGCGTGCGGCGAGGGCAGAGACGTCGGCTTGGTCGCGGACGCCGGTTTTGAGGAGGTCATCGAGTGGCACGGCGGCATCGCTTTGCACAAGGAGTCGGTCGCCACTCATGCGGGAGAACATGCGGAAGACATTGAGCACGGGTTTGTCGATGCCGTTGGTGGCAAGTGAGCGGAAACCGGCGAAGTAGGGCTGGTCCTCGAACTCGAAGGCCCACGTGAGCGCGCCTTCGAGATTCACGCCGTGCTTCTCGGCCAAGTCGAGCTTGCGCGGGAAACTGGCCGCGGTGTAGCTGGAATACATGGTTCCATTTCGATAGGCGCGATCTGCTCCTTTGCAGGCAGCACAGCCTTCGGGATCGGATTCGCCGATGATGATGGGCGTGTTTTTCATCTGCGGTCGTCTGGCGATCGTCGCGAACGCTCCGTCGATGTCGCGGAGCTGATTGGACAAGCCCATTTGCACATGGCCATCGACTTGCTTGGGGCTGCCCTTGGCGTGGAAGGAGATGAAGTCCAAAGGGGTGCCTTTCTCGCCGGTGGCAAGATTGGTGCCCGTGTCGCAGTGATTGAGGAAGGCGGCCAGGTAGTCGCCCCCATTGCCTTGAGCGAGATCCGGACCACCGACCTTCGCTTTTGGTATTGCTCTGCGCACAGCACGGATGGCGTGGTCGTGCAGCTTGAAGAACTCATCGCGGGTGCCCTTCCAGTAGTCGATGTTGGGCTCGTTCCATGTCTGCCAATACCAGTGCAGCACTTCGTCGTTGCCGTAGCGTTCGGCGCAATGTTTGGCCCATTGAAACACAAGCTCTTCCCACTTGGCGTAGTCCTTCGGCGGATACGCCCAG
Source organism: Prosthecobacter sp. (assembly GCF_046154365.1). GTDB lineage: Bacteria > Verrucomicrobiota > Verrucomicrobiia > Verrucomicrobiales > Verrucomicrobiaceae > Prosthecobacter. Next base: position 6,435 of record NZ_JBJXFV010000074.1, on the reverse strand, counting down.
CCGCCAAACAATTCTTCATACTTCGCGTCCGGGAAGTGATGCCGATACGGCTCCGGCTTCACCGAAAGCGCCTGTGGCATGAACCCGATCTGCACATACGGCCGCACGCCTTTGTCTCGATACGTGTCAAAGATGCGGTCCACGATGGTCCAATCATAGATCGGCTTTCCTGCGGCATCTTCCGTGTAGGCGTTGGTTGAGCCCCACTTCAATCCGTGCTCGCCCTTGCCTGTGGTGAGCAAGCTATGCGTGCGGAAAAACACCTCATCCTTCTTCAACTCACCGAGTTCACCCAGCAACTCGCTGCCGTGCTTCATGTAAGCGTAGTTGGGCTCATCGGCGCCAAAGAAGCGCCAGATGGGCTTCAGCGGGCCGGTGGGTGCTGCGGCATCGAATTGAATATGCACAGCCCGTGGCGCAGGCGCAGGCAGCGTGCCTTCATACACACGCACGTAATCGATCACGAACTCATCTTCCTTAGTCGGTTCTTTCTCCCATTGATTGGTCGCCCCCACCCACGCGGCGGCTTCGCAGCTCAGCTTCAGATAGCCAGGCTTTTGACATGGCCCTCTGGACTGCGTTTTGCCGTTGTCTTTGCCGCCCAGGCCGATCAAATCCGTGCGACCCACTTCCCGGCCATCAAAGTAAGCCACATAGTAGTTCTCGTCCCAATACATGCCGAAGCGATGGAATCCGCCATCCATGAGTTCGGGAGTTGGCGCGAGTTTGACGCCCGTGGAGTTGTGTTGTTTGCCGTAGCCGTTCCAATGAAAGTTCATGCTGTAACGAGGCTCATTGGAGTGCTGAAAGCTCTCCAAGATATCCGCCTCGATGCCTCCGCGTGTGTCCGGGCTGTTCACGTTTCCGCACATCATCCAAAACGCGGCCCAGTAGTCGGACTTCATGTTCTTCGGCAACTTCGCACGCGCCTCGTAGTAGCCGTAGCGCTGCGCAAACATCGTCTGCTTCGGATCATAGTCCTTCCGCGTCCGCACCGCCGCGCAGTCATAGCGCAGCACCGGATCGTCGCTCAATCGGATACCGAGATGCAGCGCCCCATCACTCACCGTCGCCAATGACCTCACCCAGCGACAACTCCCCTGACGTGGCATCTCCGGAGCCTGCCATTTGGTCGTGTCGAGTTTGTCGCCATCAAACTCATCGCTGAAGGTGAGCTTGAATTTATTGAGGTCGAGTTCCTGCCCATGAGCGACGGACAAGGTGAGTGCGATGAAGAGAACGAAGAGGCGTGTGATGGTTCTGAGGACAGGCATCGTGATGAAGAGAGGATGAATTAACTGGCGAGGTTGGCTTTACGAAATGAGCAAACGGCGAGCTTGGAACCAGTAGTGGAAGGCCTCGGCGTTCGCACCTTTGAGCCGGTTGAGAGGTAACCAGGGAGCTGCGATTTGTTGATCTCGCAGTTGGTTGATTTGAGCGGGGTCGAATCGCAGATCGTCAATCGTCAGCGTGGGGCGCTTTTGAATCCAGGCGGCGGCGCACGCGGCTTTGGCAGCGGCGAGGCGGGCTTCATCGGTGCGGAAGGGTTGGTTGACGAGATGGTTTTGGAGGTTGTTGACGCCTTGAGCGATGGCCAGTCCCTCAGGCGTTTCCACGCCACCTCTGAGTCCGATCTGAGTATAGAGAAGGGCAGACTCGATGGTATCGTTCAGCGTTTCTTCGACTGTGTAGCTGGCCTGCCGATAGACAAGCTGCCGGGCGTGGATGGCGGCATAGACGTCGGCGACCACGGCCAGATCTGTGGCCGCATCGAAGAGTGAGGCAACATCGAAAAGCTGCTTCACGATGTCAGTCCGTCGACGTTCGTGATGGAGGATGCCGATAGTGCGCGGAGCGAAAGCGGTTAGTTTGTCGCCGAGCAAGCTGTTCACCGTGGGCACCAGCACCCGCACCTCCCGCTCGGGCGTGATGAATGACGTGGCGATGCTGACTGGCTCGCAGTGCGGGCTGGCTTCGGGTTCAAAAAGCACGTCGAGCAGGACATGATCCCGTTTGGGTTCGATCACTGAGGGGTAGAAGACGCGGAAGTGCTTCTTGGGTGGCAGCTCACGGTCACGCTCCGCATCATGCTCATAGCCGCCGAGCGGACTGTGTTTGCTTACCGTGTCGAGCACGGCCAGCAGTTCTGCCGGAGCGGCCTGAGTGACGATGTCGATGTCAATGGAGAGCCTGCGTGGTGGGTTGAGCCGCAGCAGCAGACTGGTGCCGCCTTTGAACTGGATGGGCAGGCCGCTTTCCACCAGATGGGCCAGCAGTTGCAGGGCGACGATGGCTTTCTCCAATAGCCCCAGGCTACGACAGCGCATGACTTCGCCGTGGTGCGTGATCCATTCCATTTCAAAGCAGCGTGGGTCAATCATAGGCTCTAAAATCAATCAATGCCCAATTGGTCTAATTTCGGCTTTCGTTGATAACCGCTCCCAAAACATCGTCCAGACGCACGTCTCGCCTCGTGGCGTAGCGGGCTAGTGTGCCCACGGAGATTCTCTGCGATCCGGCGAGGTTTCCGACCAGTCGGCGGAACTCTCCGGCATCCAGCAGCGGCAGCGCCCGCATCTCGGGAACGAAGTCCACCAGGATTTTCTCAATGGCGGCAAAATGGCCCTCCACAGGCGCACGCTGCACGGTGGGCCGCACGATGACGGTTTTGTCAGTCACGCGGAAGTTCTTGGCAGCCTCCTGCCGGGTCGGGTGCAGCCAGGGATCCCAGCCTTCGTCACGCAAGCCATCGGCCACGCTTTCCATCGCATCTCTCTCCGTGTGGACGAAGGACACGAACCGCGTCAGCAGCAGATGCCCGTAGGATGCTACCTGCTCGGAGGACCAACAGGAAAACTCCAGCAACGGGAAGCACCGTTTGATCACCGCCACCAGTTCCTCAACGGGCTTGTGGTTCAGCGTGAAAGGAGTGATCAACGTTGAATACCACCCGCGCCCGGCATCGTGGAGGGAGCCTTCCGCCACGGCCTCGTGAAGATAGCGTGGCAGCGTGGCAGTGGCGGCTTGGACCTTGTGCGCCACAAGACAGCGACGCAGCTCGCCGAGCGAGAAGTAGGGTGCATGAGCCGTGAGTGCTGGGAGGCAGACGGTGTGCAGAAAGCGTTTGAGCGGTATCTTGTCGGCAGTGGGCATCTTAGGTCCTCCGGGCGGCAGGTTTCACAGGCTTCTTTTCCTCGGCGTCCAGGCCGTAGAGGGCGGCCACGCGGGTGTCGGCATGCTCAAGTGATGGGCGATTCGCGAACCACCCCGACGACCTCAAACAACCCACTAGGGCAACAAACGCCGATAAGTCCTTGTTTGAGGAGAAGACTCCTTCGGACTTGGCTAGGAGCGTTTGCGGGCCGTGGTTGGTGAAGAAATGTTTGGGCATCGTGATGTTTTTAATAGGGCCAACAATCGTTGAATTGCTACTTCAACCTACCATTGTGGGGCTTCAGCCGTATTTTGAAAGGAGAGCTTCGGCTGAAGCCGAAACCACTTTGAACAGAATGGCATCACTTGGCAAAGGCCTTGTCCTTGGGGTTGCCGCCGCTCATGAGGTAGGCGATCAAATCGAGAAGCTCGTCTTGGTTGAGGGCATTGATGAGGCCGGGGGACATCATGCTGATCTTGCGAGTTTCCTTCTTGGCGATATCGGCTTCGTCGATGGCTTGGTGGTCGCTGGGGGCGAAGGGATTGGTCATCACGAAGACCTTGCCGTTTTCCTCCACAATGATGCGACCTAGGATGGTGCTGCCGTCTTTTTTGGTGATCTCGTGGCTGTCGTATTGGTCGGAGATGACCTTGCTGGGATCGATGATGTTCTCCATGAGGTCATGCATGGTGTAGCGGTTGCCGGAGCCGGTGAGATCGGGGCCGATGCTGCCGCCGTCACCATTGAAGCGATGGCAGGTGGCGCACATCACGCTGCGGAACATGGCCTCACCCGTGGTGAAGTTGCGGCCTTTTAATCCCTGGGCGGTGAGCGCAGTGACCTCCTCCACCTTCCATGCTTTGCCGGGGCCTTTGGGGGCGACGTAGTTGGGAATGTCCGCGCCTTCACTCTTGGTGCTCAGCGCTTCGAGGTCGGCCAGCTCCGACTTCGGCACAAAGGTGGCGAGGGCATCTTTGCGGATGTTTTCAATGAAGCCTTTGAAGCTGTTGCCAGCCCTCCAAGTGCGAGCGCGAGGGAACCAGGAAAAGAATGTCCGGCGTAACTCAGGCGTCCAGCCGACGGTGGCACTGCGCAGCGCATACATGTAGATGATCTGCTGCCCATTGGGCCGACTGCCCGCAGCGACCCGGGCGAAGTAAGCGTAGTCCTCGTTGCGCCTCAGCACGTCATCAGTGCTCAACGCTTGAAAGTCATCTTTGGCAGTGGCGAGCAGCGCGAGTGTCTGGCTCACGACCTTGGTGGAATCAATAACCACAAGCGTCTGGCAGAGTTCTCGGTTCAAAGCTGAGTTCTGTGTCGGATACACCGCATCCAGGCGCTCGGCGATCTTGCTGCAGGTTGCGGCATCCGGTTTGCCAAGGCGGATCAAAACCAACTGCAAGGCGCGGATGGCAGCGAGTTGTTGATCGAGGCTCAAGTCCTTGCCATCAAGCCCAGCAAGCGCTTTCAACATGCGCTGCTGCAACTCCACGTTTTCTGGCGCGATGAGCGAGATCGGCTCCGTGGAAGTCGGCAGTGCCACGGGTCTGGGATCTGCATACTTGTGGGCGGCACCGCTCACGCGAGCGAGGGCGATGATGGCTTCAATGAGCGCCTCAGGATGGGTTTCACTCAGGGCCTGCTCTTTCCAAAGTTCCACCGGCAGACGCTCGATCGCCACGCGAGCGGCATAGCGCACATGACGGTCAGCATGCTTGAGTTGCGGCCACGCCTCGGCAAGTGCCTTGGTTGGATCCATGCCATCACGATGCAGTTGCTCCATCGCCTCGCGAGGCTTGAAACTCTCGGGCTTCGATGGCGGCGAGACGGCGGCGGTGGATTCGCCGCCGACATACGTCACGCGATACACGCCCGACTGTGTCTTGCGTCCACCGACGGCGAAATACATTGCGCCATCCTGCGGGTGGATGACGACATCGGTGAGAGGCAAGGGTTTGCCAAAAACAAACTCCTCTTTCTCTGCCGAGTAGCTCGCGCCATTCGGCTGGAGGTGCACGACCCACATGGTGCCGTAGGTCCAGTCATTCACGAACATGGCACGCTGATACTTCGCAGGAAACTTCGCGCCTGTGCCGAAGGTCACACCCGTGGGACTTCCGGGTCCAATGTCGAGCGTCGTGGGCAAGGAATCCGGATAATAGCCCGGCCATTTACCGCTGCCGCTGCGCCACCCATAGTCTGCGCCGCTCACGCAATGATTGATGCGTGTGGGCCGATACCACGGTGTGCCGATGTCCCACTCCATGTCCGCGTCATAAGTGAACAGCTCGCCGTTGAGATCGAAACCAATGTCGAACTGATTGCGGAAGCCATAGCAGAAGAGTTCCAGATCGCTGCCTTCGGGATTCATGCTGCAAATGTAGCCACCGGGTGCGACGAGCCCGCGTGCGTGGCCGTTGGCATCCCAGAGCCGCGGGACGATGTGGTCCTCGCTCCAAATCTTGGCCGCGCGGCTGTTGATCGGGCCTGGGGGCAACGGCGTGTGATTGCCATTGCAGAAATAAATGCGCTTCCCATCAGGACTCAGCACCATGCTGTGCAGACCGTGCTCGCTACCTCCAGGGATGGTGTAGAGCGTGGTGATCTTGTCGTATTGATCGTCGCCATTCGTGTCGGTGAGCCGGTAGATGCCGTTGCCAGCATCATTTTCATTCACCATGGCGTAGAGGCTATCGAAGGCACAGAGCAGGCCGTGCGCCTTGCCCATCTCGATGTTTATTTTCTCCGGCTTGAGCTGCTCCGTCGTGCCCACTGCGGGGACGCTCATTCGGTAAATGCTGCCATACTGATCACAGGCAAGCAGTCGGCCTTTCACATCCACGGTGAGTGCCACCCACGAGCCTTCTTGATCCTTCGGCACATTGTAGAGCTTCTCGACCTTGAACCCCGCAGGCACGGAAATGTCCTTGGCCGCGATGGATACACCGGCAGCTTCCTCGCCTTGCGCGTGAAGCGATGTCAGACTGATGAGTAGGACGATGAGTGAAATAGAGCGCATGCAGATTGAAGTGGCTGAGCTACCCCAGCGCCACGATGGCAGAGGGAAAGGAACACCGAGCGTCCGTGATGTGGGCTGCCGCGTCTCCTATCCGTGCGGATAAATATTTTCGCTCGGCTCTCGGGCCATCCATGACTAATTCTGCTTTGTTAGGAGGTTGAAGCCTTCGCCGGAGCAACTTTTTCCCGTTTGCGTTGGCGTTTGAGGGCGTTGGCTGCCGCACGACGACGTTTCTCGTGGCGACGCTCGATGCGCTCGATCA
>NZ_JBJXFV010000041.1:0-26431 GCF_046154365.1 Prosthecobacter sp. | reverse complement strand
CCATCCTCTGCGGTTAAAACCAGGTAACCGCAGAGGATGGACGGTCGCAGAGAAGAACTGGCTCACTGAGTTTCCTCTGAGGTAAGGATGTCTGAGGCTGGGCGCGGTGCTCGTAGGCCGGATGTGTTCGGCGCGAAGCGTGTCGCAAACATGCTCGATGTGCGCCGCCGAACTATCCGGCTGGTGCGGGGGTGTGGGCGTCTGCCGCGGTCGAAGAAGCCGGATAGTTTGGCGAAGAGGGCTGGTGAGCTGGCGCGGGTGAGTGCCGCCAAACACATCCGCCCTACTTCCCCATCTTCACGTATTCCTCGCGCGACATGAAGCCGTCCTTGTTCACGTCGAATCGGTCAAAGCGTTCGTTCGACGCGGCGGCGTCGGATTGGCGGGAGATGAAGACTTCGCGCGTGACTTTGCCGAGCTTCTCCTTGTCGATGCGATCAAACATCGCGTTGCGATCTCTGCCGTCAGCGGAGGCGGGTGGCGTTGCGGGTGTCTCGGCGGCTTTGGCGGTGATCTTCTTCGCTATCTCTGGGGCCATGGCCATCACCTCGCCCTTAGGCCGCACGGTGGCGTCGCTCACATCATACACGCGGAAGGACTTCTCCTGACCTTCCACGGCGAGGCGCTGGCCATTCGGGCTGAAGTCGAGCATCACGGGGCGGCCATCGAGGCCCATGAAGGTCTGCTGCACTTGTGCCTCGGCGTAATCCCAGAGCTTGACGGTGAAATCGGCTGAACCGGTGGCGAGAATGCGTTGCGTGGGGTGAAAGGCGAGCGCCGTAATGCTGGCATCATGGGCGCGGAAGCGGTGCTTCACCGCCAGCGTGTCGGCATCGAGGACGGTCACGAACTGCTCGTCTCCCGCGACCGCGATGAGGCGGCGATCTGGGGAAACGGCCAGTGCATTGAGCCTGAAAGGGCTGACGAAGCGCGCACGCTCATGGCCATCGCGGCCATCGAGAATCACCACCTGATCTTCCAACTCTTCAGTCACGCGCGTGATCGATGCGATGGCCACGAGGTGCCCCTGCGTGCCGGCGAAGACAGCGCGCTCCAGTTTGCGGTCAATGAGCAGCCGCAACTCGCCCGTCTGCGCATCCAGCACTTGCGTCTTCGAACCAAAGTTCGCCAGCAGGTGCTCGGCATTGGCATCGAACTCCAACTGCCGCACCCGCGTGGGCGTCACGCGCTGCCAGCGCTCCTTTACTCCGCTCTGGTCGTAGCTCATCAGCTTCAGTTCCGGCCCTTTGTTGCCGAGGGCAAACAGGCCCGCTTTCGCCGCCACGGCGGAAATGGTGAACCCGACGGGGAATGGCGCATCAATGGCCTTGGGCTGGCGCGGATCGGTCAAATCATAACGCTGGAGGTTGTAGTAGTCGCCCCTGGCCAGCAGCACGGTGTCCGAGAGAAAATGGCAGGACCAGCCCTGCTCTGTTCGGAAGGTCTGGCGGGCCAGTTCCAGCCCTGCGGGAATCAGCCAGCGTTGCCGCGGGGACTCCGGGGTCAGCAGGAAGCCACTGGCGGCATTGAGACTGAAGGTGAGTCCCTCGAAACCAAAGAATGTGCCGCGTGGCGCGAGCCGCTCCGGCTCCCAGAGGCGCAGCACCATTTCCACGTCGTCGAACGAGCGTTCCGAGCCTATCGTCAGCAAGAGATTTCCGCGCGTCCACGCCACGTGCTGCAAAGCCCCTTTGTAGAGCTGGCCGCGATGCAGCTCTTGGCCCGTCGTCGCATCGAGCAAGCGCAGCTCCCCATTCGCCAGCCCCAGGGCCAGCCTTTGGCCGTCGGGGCTGGGCGCGAGAGTCTGCGGGGGGACTGGCGTATGCACCTCATAGACCAACGCGCCACCGCTCACCTGAAAAACGCGCAACGTTTTGTCATTCCAGTCGGTGACCGCCACGCGCTCACCGCCGCTGAAGAAGCACGCGTTGGACAGTTCAGTTCCTTGGTCGTCCTCAGGGAAGCGCCATCTCGTGGCACCCGTGGCCAGGTCCACCACACTGAGCTTGTGGTCGCGCTGCTCTTCTGGGAGGCGCTTGAATCCGCTGACCGCCATCTGGTGGCCCGGCCGATCCAGCGCGATCTCGTTCACCCTGTCGCAGTCCAACCGCAGCGTCTTGATCAACGTGCCTGACGCTGTTTCAAACAGGAGCGCCGTTGACTCTCCAAACGCCATGAAGCGCGTGCCATCGCCCGAGAACGTCAGTTGGTGGATGGTGGGAACACCCGTCTTGACTGTGCGCAACAACGTGCGCTTCACCACATCCACGAAGCCGATGGCTCCTTCCTGATTGAGCAAGGCAAACTGGTTCGGCTGGCTCGGCACAGCCTGGGCATCGGCGATCTTCTCGAAGCCCGCGACTTGTAGCCGCCCCATCGAGCTATCACGCTTCGCCGACAGGTAACGCCAGTTTTGATCACGCAGGTCCGCCGGGCAATCATCCAGCGCCTTCACCATGCCGACGAGGTTCGAGTCGCGGAATGCGGCCTCCGCCAGCGAGGTCTGCGCCGTCGCCAGGGAATGACGCGCGGCTTCCTTCTCCTGCACTGCGACAGCGGCAGAGGCTTTCGCGCTTTGCTCACCGTTCAGCGCGCGCTGCTCGCTCGACATGAGTTTGAACACGAAGCCCGCACTCAGCACCAGCAAGACTGCGAGCGACGCCGTGACCGTGCGATGCCGCCGCATGAGCAACATAAGCTGCTTCCACGTTCCTGCGTTCTCCGCTCCCGTGGCGAAGCCACCCTGATACGCCTCCACATCGCTGATCAAGGCGGTGACGCTTGGGTAACGCTTTGCTTTGTCGAGTGCGAGCGCCTTCATCGCCACTGCGGAGAGAGAGGCGGGGATGAGCCAAGGAGCGGCACTTGCCAAGTGCCGTTCAGGCGACAGACGGGACTTGGCAAGTCCCGCTCCTTGTGCCAGCGACGTGATGCTGCCCGTCTTCACCTTTTCCAGCACCTCCTGCACGGTCTGGCCCTCCACCGGTGGTCGCAGCGTGAGGATGGCATACAGCACCGCGCCCAAGGAGTAGATGTCCGCGCGCTCATCCAGCTCGCTTACTTGTCCCGCCGCTTGCTCCGGGGACATGTATTGCGGGGTGCCGAGCACGGAACCCTGAAGGGTGAGTCCAGACGCGGAGACCAGGAGACTGGGAGACTGGGAGAAGGCTGGTTCGGAAGTCTCCTCCTCTCCTAATCTCCCAGTCTCCTTGTCTTGCATTCTCGCCAGTCCCCAATCCATCACCAGCACCTCGCCGAACTCGCCGATCATGATGTTGTCGGGCTTCAGATCGCGATGCAGCACGCCCTGGGCATGGGCGAAGGCGAGTGCGTCGCAGACCTTGCGGAAGGCACCGAGCAAGGACAGGAGCGAGTGCAGTCGCAGGGTTGCGGCTTCGCCCTGGCGCAGATCATCGAGGATGGCCTGAAGCGTGCGGCCCTTCACGAGCTTCATCGTGTAGTAGGGCTGGCCGTCTTCATCCGTGCCCAGCGCATGGATGGGCACGATGTTCGGGTGCTGCAAGCGTGCGAGCACCAGCGCCTCGCGGCGGAAGCGTGCGGCCAGTTCCGGGGTGGCGGCGTGCCCTGTCATCACTTTCACCGCCAGTTCGCGTTCCAGCGTGGGCTGCGTGGCGCGATAGACATCCCCCATGCCGCCGTGCGCGATGAGGTCCACGATCTCGCAGTCTGGCAGCGGTGCCTGCAAGCTCTCCGCCTCGTGAGCACCGCCCATGAAGCGGCAGCGCGGGCAGTGGCCGCCCGGCACCTGGGCGGGATCAAAGGTGTGCTGGCAGTCGGGGCAGGTGGTCATGCAGGGAGATGCTTTGCCAATGGCGGGAAAAAATGACGCGTCAGGCGGCTGAAAGGGCCTGGATGAGGTGGTTGCGCTCTTCTGCCAGCGCTTCCGGGCTGTCCACCGTGTCGCAGATTTCCTGCTCCAGCAGCAGGCGGTAGCGCAGGCGCATCCGCTTCACCGCCTGCGTGACAGCGCCGCTGCTCATCGCCAGCCGTGCGCCGAGAGCTTCATAGCTCACGTCGCTGCTGTTCCAGTCCAGCGCAGGCTCCAACAGCGCATACATCTCACCGCGTCCGCGTTCCTGATACTCTGCGCGCAATTTGCCGCGCACCCGTTCCATCAGGGTGCAGGCCCAGCGGCGGTCAAAGGCTTTGTCAGGCGTCTCGTGGTCCACCGGCTCCAAGGCCAGCGTGGCTTCCGCCTCCTCCCACGAAATGACCACCACGCCACCGCCACGTTTCTGCCGCTGCTCATGACGCAAGCCCTCCCGCAGATGAAGCTGCAGGCCACCCAGCAGGAACGAGCGCAATCTGCCCACGCCGGGATCAGCCGTGCGCAGTGAGCCGCGCCGGATCAAGGACTCGCAAAAGCCCTGCACCCCGTCCTCCGCATCCTGCGGTGAAAGCCCTGAGCGCCGCGCATAGACGTAGAGCGGCTGCCAGTAACTTTGCAGCAGCTCTCCCAGCGCCTGTGCGGCCACCGCCTCATCCGCATCCGCCGCCCGCACCACCATGCTCCAGCGCGTCTGCGGGAACGCTCCCGGCTTGCCAGGTTCGCTGGTCGGATCAGCAGTCGAGGACTGTGGGATGAGATTCATGGGGTCGGTGGCATTGACGAGCCTGCCGCCACGACCTTCGATTTCCTCCGACTTTCATGATGAATCGGCGAGGACAAGGGAAACTTGGAACGACCCCGGCCAAGTGAGAAGTGGCAGAGCATGCGGAGTGTGGGAGGATCTGCGGCGGAAGTCGAGCGGCCATTTGGAGCCATCACGGAAGTAACAGCAGAACTACTTCGGAAGCTGGATCAAACCAGCTCCCACGGCGGTAGTCGGAGCATTGAGCGGCTCCGCTGTGCGCGTGAGCAGCGGTATGATGTTCGGGCCATAATAGCCGCGTGCGAGCAGCGAGGCGACGACACCGCTGGTGATGGCGGTGGCCTGCGAGGTGCCGCTGCCGATGACGAGTTTGCTGTCAGCGTAACCGGAGACGATGCCGACGCCGGGAGCGACGAGGGTGAGGCCGGTGCCGGGTTCAAGAAGTAGGCATGCGGGCGACGAACACCGGCGTGAGCTGCTTCATCGACACGCATGGCCGCATCACCTCACAGCTCAGCGATCCCGAGACCGGCACGTCCTTCCTCGAAGGCACCCTGCCGGGCGAGGTCAACGTGCCGCGTCATCCGGTGATGACGCTCTATGCGCGCTTTGGCGACTGGTTTGCGCTGACGATGCTGGGAGCCTGTCTGGTGACGTGGTTGGTGAAGCGATTCGATGGCAAGACGAGAGACCAGCGCTGATTCGCCTCACTCACCGGTGAAAGGCGGGATGTGGGGCAGGGGCCAGCTTGGGTGGCCCTTCATGGCGGCGGTGAAGCGTGACTGATGAGCGGCAGCAACGCGGGTGTTGGGCGTCACGCCAGAGGCTGATGCCGGACTGGGTGCCACCGGCGTGATGACGCTGCTGCGGGCAGGCGAGGTCTGATCATCGGTGCCGGAATGGAGGGAGTCCATGACGTGCGGATGCGTTTTGAAACACTGACTTTCACCGCAGAGGTTGGATAACCGCAGAGCACCCGAATCCCTGGGGCCGGGATGTGGAGCAGGGAGCAACTTCTGGTCTCCCAAGCCGGATAGACAGGGGAATGGGGACAGAGGAATGCTGGATTGGATTCCCCTGGCCCCATCCATGTAAGGCATCACCAGCGCGAGGTAGTTCGCCGCCCGGTTCTGTGCAAACGGCACACCATGACGGTCCACGATCTGCCCGCGCGGTGCCGGCACGCTCAGCGTCAGCGCCCGTGCCTCACGCTGCGTCTGCCATGAGGCGTTCAAATCCTGCTTCACCGGTTCGGCGGGTTTTACCACCTGCGGCTTCTCCTCCTCCACCGGTTGTGCCTTGAGCACCACCTGGGCTGGAGCCTGGCAGGTCAGCAGCGCCAGAATAAAAAAGCCCGCCGCCATGAACCGGCACAGCGGACGCGACATCATCAAAACGGACGACTGGGAAGGCATGAGTGTGAAAAACAAACGCCGGTCAGCAACCAACGCCCCGGCTGACACGCAATCATGCGGCCCCGCACGCACGGCGTCAAGCCGGAGGTCTGGGGTTGGAGGTCTGGGGTCGGTAATTTCGCCTTCCGGCAAATAGACATTGCGCTGATCGCCTGCATTTGCTGGAATCGCGCCTCATTTTAAATCCAACCAACACTCCATGAGCCAGTCCTCCTCCGGCAAAGCCGACATGAAACTCTTCTGGGCCTGCTTCATCGCCCTCGTCGCCACCTCCTTCGTCTTCGGTGTTCGGGCGAATACGATCGGCATGCTGCAAGACAGCTTCAATCTCTCCGAATCCCAGAAGGGTGCCATCAACGGTGCGGGAATGTGGCCGTTTGCCCTGAGCATCATCTTCTTCAGCTTCATCATCGACCGCATCGGCTACAAGACCGTCGCGCTCTTCGCCATTGTCTGCCATGTCGTGTCGCTCGTGCTCACACTGCGCGCCTCCGGCTTCCAGGACTTCTACTGGAGCACGCTGCTCGTCGCTGTAGCAAATGGCACCGTGGAGTCATTCATCAACCCGGTCGTCGCGACGATCTTCAGCAAGAACAAATCGAAGTGGCTGAACATCCTCCATGCCGGCTGGCCTGCCGGTCTCGCCCTCGGCGCACTGTTTTGCGCCGTGCTGCCGGACACGAAACTCTTTTTCAACGCCGTCTGGCAGTTCCGCTTCGCGCTCTGCTTCATCCCGGTAGTGCTTTACGCACTGCTCATCCTGCCCCGCACTTTCCCGGTCAATGAACGTGTCGCCGCTGGCGTCAGCTACCGCGACATGCTCAAGGAAGTGGGTGCCGTCGGCTTCTTCATTATCGGTTCGCTTGTGTACTTTGCCGTCATGCAAATGATGGGCCATGAAGCTTCGTTGCGGGACTCACTCATCGTCGGCTCGGTGCTTGGCGTGGCCGCAGGAGCCTATACACATTCCATGGGCAACTGGCTCTTCATCGTCGTCCTCATCACGATCGGCCCACTCGCCACCACCGAACTCGGCACCGATGGCTGGATGCCCGAACTGCTCAAACTCAGCGGTCCCAACTTCCCGAACTTCGCCACCTGGATCTTCGTCTATGTCTCCGTCATCATGACCGTGCTGCGTTTCTATGCCGGACCGATCATCCATAAGTTCTCTCCCATCGGTCTGCTCGTTATCAGTGCCGCCATCGCCATCACCGGCCTGATCCTGCTCTCCAATGCCACCGGCTGGGCCATCCTTGCCGCCGCCTCCGTCTATGCGCTCGGCAAGACCTTCCTGTGGAGCACCACGCTCGGTCTCACCTCCGAGCAGTTCCCCAAAGGCGGTGCTCTCACCCTCAACGGTGTCTCCGCTGTCGGCGTTTTGTTCCTCGGTGTGCTCGGCAGCCCCTACATCGGCTACAAACAGGATCTCGACATAGACAAGCGTCTCTCTGCCACCGAACACAGCGCTTTGCATGCCCAGGTCAAAGGCGAGGCCAAACCCGGCATCTTCGGCAGCGCTCCCACGCTCGATCAGGAAAAAATAAAAGCCCTGCCAGCGGCACAGACCCAGGAACTCGAAACCGTCCAGGCCGCCAGCAAACGCAGCGTCTTCATCACCATCGCTCTCCTGCCCGGCTTCATGCTGGCCTGCTACCTCGGCCTCTTCGCCTATTTCCGAAGCAAAGGCGGCTACAAGCCCGTCGATCTCGCAGCTTCTCACTAATAAGAACACTTTTTTCTTGTCGCATTGAAGCGCGGCACCTAAAACACGCTCTTTCCCGACGACAACCACCACCAACCACACATCCAACACACTCCACTCCCTCTTATGAACGAAAATAATCGAATGAGACTTCTCTGGGCCGGCTTCATGGCCATCCTTGCCGCAGGCGTCGGCTTTGCCGTCCGTGGCGGCATCTTTGACAACTGGGCCAAGGAATTCGGCTTCACCGGCGCTCAGCTCGGTGCCATCGGCGGCATGGGCTTCAACGGCTTCTGCTTTGGCATCATCCTCGGCGGTGTGGTGGTGGACAAGATTGGCTACGGCAAGCTCATCGTGCTGGCCTTCCTGCTGCACGTCGCCTCAGCGCTCATCACCTTCACCGCCAGCGGCAGCAATGCCTTCATGGTGCTCTCGCTCGGCATGTTCATCTTCGCCTTCGCCAACGGGGCGCTGGAAGCCGTGGCCAATCCGCTCGTCGCCACGCTGTTCCCGGAAAACCGCACGCACTACCTCAACATCCTGCACGCCTCCTGGCCTGCCGGGATGGTGATCGGCGTGATCATCGGCTGGTTCCTCGACGACAAGATGGAGATCAACTGGCGCATCCAGCTCGCGCTCTATCTCATCCCGACCGTGATCTACGGCCTCATGTTCATGGGCCAGAAGTTCCCCCAATCCGCCGCTGCGGCCAAGGGTGTCAGCTTTGGCAACATGCTCAAGGACGTCGGTATCCTCGGCGGTGCCGTGGCCTGCTTCCTCCTGTCCTTCTTTGCGGAAGGTTTCTTCAAAGACGTGGTCGGTCTTGCCCCTGATCTGGCCAAGAACGTCGGCTATGGTGTCGGCGGCGTGCTACTCCTTGGCGTGGCGGTGCTCACCAAGTTCTCCCTCGGTTCCATCGTCCTGTTCGCGCTCTTCATCGCCCACGCCCTCGTCGGTGCGGTGGAACTCGGCACGGATGGCTGGATTCAGAACATCACCGGCAACCTGTTCACCCCTGAGCAGGGCAAGGCGCTCTTCCTCTGGACCTCCGCCATCATGTTCGGCCTGCGTTTCTGCGCCCATTTCATCGAAAAGACCCTCAAGCTGTCGCCCGTGGGCCTGCTCCTCGTCTGTTCCTTGCTCGCCGCTGGCGGCCTCACCCTGGCCGCGACCATGAACTCCTTCACCACGGCGCTCATCGCCCTCGGCATCTACGCCTTCGGCAAGACCTTCTTCTGGCCCACCATGCTCGCTGTCGCCTCCGACCGCTACCCGCGCACGGGTGCCGTCGCCATCTCGATCATGGGTGGCATCGGCATGCTCTCCGCTGGTATTATCGGCGGTCCTGGTCTGGGCTACATGAAGGACCGCTTCGCGGGTGAAGAACTCAAGGCCAAGAATCCGGCGCTCTACGAAACCTACAAGGCCGCCGCTCCAAGCAAGTTCCTCAATCTCGACTCCACCGCTGCCATCGGCCTTGATGGCAAGAAGCTCTCCGAGGCCAAGGAAGCCAAGGAGAAGACTCCTGACCAGCAGGTCGTCGTCGCCGCCGACCAGCAGGGCGACCGCAAGACCCTGAAGTTCGACGCCTACATCCCCGCCACCATGGCGGCGATCTACCTCCTGCTGCTGCTCTACTTCAAGAGCATCGGTGGCTACAAGCCGCTGACCATCGACGAGCAGAAATAGCCCCCTTGTTTTAACTCCACGCGGCGTCCCCTCACCGGGACGCCGTTTTTATTTTCACGCTTGCGGCCAACTTGAAACTTTGAACTTTGAACCTGAAACTCATTCCCATGCCCACCTACGTTTACGAAACCATCCCCCAGTTTGAAGGCGAGCCCACCAAGCGCCTCGAAATCCGCCAGAGCATGAAGGACGCCGCGCTCACGCAGCATCCCGACAGCGGCCAGCCCATCCGCCGCATCCCCGTCGGCGGCACCGGCCTGATGGGAGCCAGTAGCACCAGTTCAACGAGCGGTGGTGGTTCGTGTGGTACTGGCTGCGGGTGTCATTGAATTGGAGAGCCTACGGAACACACTGAAGACACGGAAACCGGAAATCTCTGATCATTCCGCGTCTTCCGTGCTTTCCGTAGGCACCGCTTGATTGGATTTGCGCAGCAGTCTGGCCGCGTAGAACCCATCAAAGGCTCCCGTCTCCGGCGTGCGGTGCAGTTCTTCTTCCAGCGTCCACTCCTCACCGTGCTTGGCTAAAAATGCCTTCACTTGAAGTTCATTCTCGCTCGGCAGGATGCTGCACGTCGCATACACCAGCTTGCCGCCGGGTGTGACCATGCGGCTGTAGCTTTCGAGAATCTCCGCCTGCAAGGCAATGAGCCGGTCGATCTCCGCATCGCTCAATTTCCACTTTGCATCGGGATTGCGCCGCAGCACGCCCAAACCTGAGCACGGCACGTCGAGCAGCACCCGCTCCGCTTTCTGTGCGAGACGTTTCACCGTCTTCGAGCCTTCGATCTCCCGCGCTTCAATGATGTCCACGCCAGCGCGTGATGCACGTTTGCGTAGCTCGGCCAATTTCCAAGCGTGAACATCCAGCGCGAGTATGCGGCCCTTGTTGCGCATGATGGCGGCGATGTGCAGTGCTTTACCGCCGCCACCGGCGCACGCATCGATCACCCGCATGCCCGGTTCCGGCTGCAAAAACGGTGCGATGAGCTGCGACGCCGCATCCTGCACTTCAAACAGCCCGTCTTTGTATGATGCGGTGCCAAACAGGTTCGCCCGCTGCTTCAGGCGCAGTGCGCTTGGCACCTGATCCACGACTTCCGCTTCAAATCCCTCCTGCCCTAGCCGCTCACGCAGCGCACGGCGGTCATTTTTGATCGTGTTCACGCGCATGAACACATCCGCCGGCAAATTCAGCGACTCACGCAACGGCGGCCATGCAGCACCGAGTTCGCGACTGCCGCGTGCCTCCAGCCAGTCGGGAATCGCCGCACGGATCGCCGGTGATGCGCCTTGCTTCGCCCGCTGCAACACATCACTGGGCCGAATCTGTGGCGCCGTCTCATCGACTGGCAGATCACGGCCATTGGTGATCCAATATGCCGCCCACACCCGCCACAGCCGTTCTGGCGTGATTTCTTCCGGCTTGGTGTGCTCCGCATCCGGCAATCCCGCCAGATACCAGTACCAGCGCCACCAGCGCACACATTCATAGATCGACTCCGCAAAGATGCGGCGGTCCCGGCTGCCCCACTTGCGATGCCGTTTGAAGGTGAACTCGATCACCTTGTCCGCATACCGCCGCCCGACAAACACCTCGCCCAACGAGGTGATGATTTCATCGAGCAGATGCGGAGGTAATTTCATGCTGTGCCGATAGTTCGCCCCCCTCCGCCATGCAAGCCGCCATTGTCACCGACAGCTCACACCGCCTTGAGCCAGCGGGCAAATGCGCCACTTGGAACCTGTGGCACGCCTTCGACACCTTTGAGCAGGATTTCCCCGTGCTCGATGCCGCCGCCGAAGACGCTGAACTCCTGGCGCATGAGATGCAGCAGCGTGGTCGGGGAAACCCCTCCCTGGCGACAGCACAACTGCACGCCGATGGGTTTGTCTGACAGCAGACCACTGACCGTGCCGAGCAACGCGCCGAGATCGCGCTCAATCTCAAACGCGCCGCGTTTGGCATCCTTCGGCATGAACGGGTCGATCACAATGAGATCGTAGCGGCTGGTCTGCGTGCGTTCGCGCAGGGCGAACTTCACCGGATCATCAACGAGCCAGCGGATGTCACGGTTTGCCAGCGTGTTGATGGCCGCATGGTCGCGGACGCGCTTGATCGCGTCCGTCGAGGCTTCGACATGGGCCACCGCCGCACCCGCCTGCGCTGCGGCCAGCGTGAAGCCGCCGGACCCACCGAACAAATTCAGCACGCGTGCCGGGGTGCGCTGTTTTTCGGCAAACGCCGCGCATAACGCACTCACACGCTCCCAATGCTCACGCAGTTCCGGTGCCAGCGCCCGTACTCCGCCGCCGGGAGTGAGTTGAAAGCGCAGCGTCCCGATCTTGAGCGGCAGCGGCTGCTTCAAATCACGTTTCAGTTCCACTGCCTTGCGCCATTCCCCGCCGGGTAGCTTGCGCCGCCACCACACGCCGTGCGCAGCCCGAGAGGACACCATGCTGCCCAGCCGCTCCAGCACGCGCCCGCCGCCGCTGTCGAGCAGTTCATATTGTTCGTTGCCCAGATCGTTTTCAGCCATTCCTGACTTTGTGCGGCTGCCAGTGGCAGACAAGGATTCGTTTGCACTCACCGACCCAGCGGCCGCACGACCGGCGGCACCACGCCTGCGGCAAAGCGGCGTTCGTCGCGCTTCTTCCGCCACTCCATGCGGCGTTTGTGGAAGCTGCGGGTGAACTTGGATATCACATCCTGTCCCTGTGGCGGAAACGGCCGCCACTTCAGATCCGGCAACACCGCCGTCTCTTTGAGGAAATCCATGGCGACGGGCTTCCAGAACTTGCCTTTCACCGCCTCGACAAACTGAATCATCGGCGTCACACCTTCACAGAGGTAATACAGGTCCGGATGATCGGCCATGTTGAGCTTCTTCAACTGGCTGTTGCCCTGCCACAGGCTCCAGCCGGGCTGCGCCAGCGCTCCAAGGAAGGCGCACTCATAAAAGGCGGAGTTGATGCCTGCCTGGGGATTCGCCGAGGGAATGTGCCGAAAGTCCGTGCCGGGAACCAGCTCTCCGGCATCACTTTGCCGTCCGGTTTCAAGGTATTTTCCACCCATGGCATCCCACGCACGCACGATGCGGTCGATGCGCTCCGTCTGGATGGGCTGCGTCAGAAAGAAGTCCTCCAGCAGCATCCACACATGTTTCGAGGGTATCTTCGCGAGGGCGCGGGTCATCGTTTCCCCCCATGAAACATCCTTGCCGACGCACAGGCTGACCACCCGCGGGTCATCATAGGTGCGATAGTTGGTAACGAGATAAACCGGCGTCGGCACCTCGGGCCAGTGTTTGAAGAGGAAGTGGAAAAAGAGCGGCCACAGGTCGCAGTTGTCATCGAAGCTGGAGACCATTACCGACCACAGCGGTTTTTCTTTTGGATCTAAGGGAAGACTCATGCCAGGAACCCAGCACCTCCGGCATCAATTATCAACTGGCGAATCATATCACGAAACGATCTTTCCTCCGTCCAGGCACACGCGGCCCGAAAGCGCGTATCATCTCCGACCAGCGGCGGCCTGACCTCGCGGATGAGGTCCGCATTGGTGCGCACATGATCACGCCAGTTGAGGCCCACCAGGGAGAACGCCGTTTCGGCAAACTCCCCGACAGTATGACCTTCCCCCGTGGCCATGATAAAATCTTCGCCAGCTGGCATCTGCACCATCCGGTGAATCTTCCGCATCATGTCCGGTGCATAGCCCCAGTCGGCCCCCGAAGTGAGCGAGCCAAGCAAAAGCTCATGCTGCTCGCCTCGGCGAATGGCCAGCGCCCCCTGCACGATTTTTTGAGAAAGGTAATGCCCTGGTCGCAAGGAGGATTCATGGTTAAACAAAATTCCCACGGAGATGTGGAGCGCATGGCGGTGCCGGTAATAACGGCAGGCCTGAAGCGCCGCCGTCTTGGAGATGCCATACGGACATGACGGATTCAATGCTGTTTCTTCAGACACGATGCCACCACGCACCCCGAAGACCCGTGAAGAGGCTGCGTAAAAAATTCGTGTCGCGGTCGAATGAACGCTCGCAGCCTGTAGAAAATACACGAGCGACAGCAGGTTTACTGCCACACTGCGCTGAAACAAATGCAGTTCCTCATCCAGAGGCTGCTCGGATGAATGATGATGGGCAGCAAAGTGATAAACTTCCTGCGGCAACCATTGCCTCATCACCTCGATGACCGCCTGGGGGTCACAGATGTCAAGGCTCCTGCCTTCGAATTCTGCAATCCCCTGACAACCTTTGCTACCCCATCCCAAGACATTGTACCCCTGAGAACGCAGATGCGCGGACATTAATCGTCCGTCTTGACCTTCATGTCCGATAATAAGGGCTCTGCGCATGGTGAAGTGTTCGTTGTGGACCATCCGCCACATGAAAATAATGAACCTTTATCAGGTGGAGTATTCCGAAATACAAAGAAAAAATAATCTTTATGACTGTCGGCCGGGCGGACGCACGACAGACGGCACCATTGACTGCGGTTAAGCAGCGCTCGTCACGCTTTGTCCCTGTGGTGGCAACGTCCGCCACTTCAGGTATGGCGTCACGCCCGTCTTTTTCATGAACCCCAGCGCCTCCAGCACGCACAACAACGAAATCCGAGTTGATTACCTCTTCCAGCCGGACAAACGGTCAGGCTCCGGGTGACCAGTTCAACCGGCGAATTTATCCACCAGACTTTCGATCCTCGTGCACCCTCCCAAATCCATTTTGATCACCGGCGGAACCGGTTCCTTCGGCCAAAAATGCATCCGCGCCATCCTGAAAGACCCCGCCGTCGAGCGTGTCGTTGTCTATTCACGCGATGAACTGAAGCAGTTTGAGATGGCACAGAAGTTTGAGGACAAGCGCCTGCGCTACTTCATCGGCGACGTGCGCGACCTCACCCGCCTGACCGCAGCCCTGAAGGGCATGGACACCGTCATCCACGCCGCCGCCCTGAAACAGGTGCCCACGGCCGAGTACAACCCCTTTGAGTGCATCAAAACCAATGTGCTCGGCGCTCAGAACGTCGTCGAAGCCTGCCTGGCCACGCCCACGGTCAGTAACGTCGTCGCCCTCTCCACTGACAAGGCCGCCGCCCCCATCAATCTCTACGGCGCCACCAAGCTCTGCTCCGACAAGCTCTTCATCGCCGCCAACAACATCCACGGCAACCATGACATCCGTTTCTCCGTCGTGCGCTATGGCAATGTGATGGGTTCACGCGGTTCCGTGATTCCGTTCTTCCTCGACCGGCGCAAGACGGGCGTGCTGCCCATCACCGACCCCGCCATGACCCGCTTCAACATCACGCTGGAAGAAGGCGTGGCCTTGGTCGAGCACGCGCTGAAGCACGCCCTCGGTGGCGAAATCTTTGTGCCGAAGATCCCTTCCTACCGCATCACCGATGTCGCCACCGCCATCGGCCCCGACTGCGAACAGCCCATCGTGGGCATCCGCCCCGGCGAAAAAATCCACGAGGAGATGATCACCGAGACCGACTCGTATCAGACCATCGAAACGCCTACCAACTACGTCATCGTGCCGATGCTCTACGGCTGCTCCATCAGCGAACTGATGGAAAAATACTCCGCCCACCATGGCGCGAAGCAGGTGCCCGAGAGCTTCCGCTACAGCTCCGGCAAAAATGCGGAATGGCTCACCGTTCCCCAGTTGCGCAAGCTCATCCGCGAGTTCTGCGACCCCACGTTTGACCTCGTCTGATCCGCGTGAGCCAGCCCACGCCCATTCCTTACGGCAAGCAGTTCATCGACGACGACGACATCGCCGCCGTCGTTGCCACGCTGAAATCCGGCTGGATCACGCAAGGACCGGCCATTGATCAGTTTGAACAAGCCATGGCCGCGTTCTGCGGTGCCAAGCATGCCGTGGTCGTCTGCAACGCCACCGCAGCGTTACACATCGGGGCGCTCGCGCTCGATCTGAAGCCCGGCGACCGCCTGTGGACCACGCCGAACACCTTCGTCGCCTCCGCCAACTGCGGTTTGTACTGCGGTGCCATGGTGGACTTCGTGGACGTCGATCCGCGCACCTACAACATGAGCGTGAGCGCCTTGCGGGTGAAACTCGCAGCCGCTGCTACAAACGGCACGCTGCCCAAGATCATCGTGCCGGTCGATTTTTCCGGCCAGAGCTGTGAAATGGCTGAAATCCGTGCGCTCGCAGCCGGTCATGGCATCAAGGTCATGGAAGACGCCTCGCATGCCGTCGGTGGCGAATATCGCGGCCAAAAAATCGGCGGTGGGCAGCATGCCGACCTCACGATCTTCAGCTTTCATCCCGTCAAGATCATGACCACCGGCGAAGGCGGCATGCTGCTGACCAACGACGACGCTCTGCATCAAAAACTAATCCGTCTGCGCAGCCACGGCATCACGCGTGATCCACGCTTCACGCAACACCCGCCGGACGGCCCGTGGAGCTACGAACAGGTCGATCTCGGCTTCAATTACCGCATCACCGACCTCCAGGCCGCACTCGGAGCCAGTCAGTTGAAGAAGCTGCCCATGTTTGTGCAGCGCCGTCGCGAACTCGCCGCACGTTACGATGAAAAACTCGCCACGCTGCCGCTCACACGCCCCTGGCAGCATCCAGACACGCTTTCCGCCTGGCATTTGTATGTCATTCAAGTGGACCCGGCCAAACGGCTGGCGGTTTACGAAGGGCTGAAAGCCGCCGGCATCCATGCGCAGATTCATTACATCCCGGTGCATACGCAGCCGTGGTATCGCGGTCTCGGCTTCAAGTCTGGCGATTTTCCCGCCGCTGAAGCCTACTACGCCGGAGCACTGAGCCTGCCGATGTATTACGGCCTCAGCGCTGCGGACCAAGATCGCGTCATCGCGGCGCTCAAAGCCGCACTGGAGGCCTGACATGCCCGCTTCCGCGCTCTTCGGCACGCTGGGCATTCGTGCGGATGCCAGTCCGCAGATTGGCATGGGTCACGTCATGCGCTGCATCGCTCTCGCTCAGGCGTGGATCGATCGCGGCGGCAAAGTCATCCTGTTCACCGACGAGATTCCTCCCGCGCTCAAGCAACGCCTCGAAGCCGAAAAAATCGAAATCCGAGCCAGCGCTGACCTGAACGGCGATGTCATCGTGCTGGATGGCTACCACTTCACGCCGGGGCATCGGCTGGCGTTCCAGCAAGCAGGCCGCCCGCTGCTCATTGTCGATGATCTGGCCGACACGGACCTTTCCGCTGCTGATCTCGTGCTGAATCACAACGCTTACGCCACCGCCGCGATGTATCCAGGCCAGCGCAGTCTGTGCGGCAGTCGTTTCACGCTGCTGCGACGTGAATTTGCCGCACGACCTGTGCGCACGCAGTTTGCAGGCACTGCACGAACGGTACTCATCACCATGGGCGGCAGCGATCCGCGCAACGACACGCTCGCGGTGTTGCAGCAGCTCGCGGCTTGCACCGACCTCCACCTGCGCGTGCTCATTGGTGCCGCCAATCCTCATGTGGAATCCCTGCGTGCCGTGCCGGGGATCGAAATGCTCATCCAGCCGCCCGATCTGCCCGAAATCATGCAGCAGGCCGATGTGGCCATCACCGCCGCAGGCAGCACCTGCTGGGAATTGGCCAGCCTCGGCGTGCCGATGCTCCTCAAGGTAATCGCCGAGAATCAGCAAGGCATCGCTGATCATCTCGTCAGCCACGCCGCAGGCCGCTGGTTTGATCTCGGTGCTCTGCACGAAGTCCTTGCCGATGCGGGCCAGCGGCAAGCGCTCGCTCAAAACGCACATAACCTCGTCGATGGCCGTGGCGCGGGCAGAGTTGCAGAAAATATGGCCTGCTATCCGCTATCGCTGCGGCGTGCCACGCTGGACGACGCCCGCCTGCTGCTGGAGTGGGCCAACGATCCCGTCACGCGGCAGGCATCGTTCAACAGCGAGCCGATTGTCTGGGAAACACATGTCGCTTGGCTGCAGCGCCGTCTCAATGATGCGCAGTGCGCATTCTATATCGCCGAAGCTGGCACCCAAGCCGTGGGAACGGTCCGCTTCGATCGCCGCGAGGGCGGTGTGGCCGAAATTTCATTGAGTTTGGCTCCCTCGGCACGCGGACGTGGCCTCGGGGCCAAACTGATCCGGTTGGGCACCGTCACGGTGTTGGATGAAGGCTTGTGCCAGCAGGTGAGCGGCTGGGTCAAAGCCGACAACCGGGCCTCTATCAGCGCGTTTCAGCGCGCTGGTCACACGGCGCATGCCAGTGCGCTTCAGCATGGCGCAGCAGCGCTGGAGTTCCGCTCACAGGTTTGATCTCCGGCTGCTCCCTGTCGGAATGACGCACGGTTGGAGTGATGTTTGAAATGTTCACCGCCAGTTCAAAAGCAAAACTCGCGTCCGTGCGGTGATGTGCGAGCTTTTCCACACCTTCATGCGCCTCCGCCTGCCCGCCATCCTGTTCGCCGCCGCCATCGTTGTGATGACCGGCTCGGTGTTGTGGCTGTGGGCGGAGATGACTCGCGAGACAGCGGCAGACATGCCTGTTGAAGCAACGAGGGCAAAGCCGCCGCATCGCCTGCCAGTGCCATCCATCATGCCACAACGGCTGCCCGCAGACGTGGAAAAACCGGCAACGGAGGCTGCCGCAGCTCCCACTATCGCCACGCTCAACGTTCCTGGCTCCATTCCCAACGAAGCGCTGCTCACCTTCCGCACGCCCGAGGCGCTGGCCGCGTTTCGTGATCGTGCAGCGGCGCTCGGCCTCGAAGTGCTCGGCTACGATGCCAAACTGCGCACCGCACGTGTGCGCTTTCGCGATACGATGGCTTTGGCGCGCGATCTCAATGAGCACGCGGCTGACTACACGCATGTCGGTCCCAATTACATCGCCCGCATCCCCGGTCTCCCGCCGCAAACCGACACCGCGAATGCGGGCGGTCATGAACCGTTTCGCAGCCAGGGACTCGATGCCATCGGTGCCGCAGGCAATCGCAGCGGCTGGGGCCAGGGTGTCACCGTTGCCGTGATCGACTCTGGCATTGCGGCACACCCTTCGCTTAAAGACGCGCAGATCACCCACATCGACCTCGTGAACGATGGCAGCACCATGAACGGCCACGGCACCGCCATGGCCTCGCTCATCGCTGGTAATGATGCCAGCGTCAGCGGTGTCGCTCCCGCCGCCAAGCTGCTCGATATTCGTGTCGCTGACACCAATGGCGACAGCAACACCGCGCTGCTCTCCAGCGCCATCGTCAAAGCCACCGATCTCGGTGCCCGCGTCATCAACATCAGTCTCGGCTCCTCCGGTTCCGCGCCCATGCTCGAAGAAGCCGTGCGTTATGCGCAAAGCCGCAATGTGGTCATCGTCGCCGCCGCTGGGAACGAACAGCAAGCCGCGCTCTCCTGGCCCGCCGGCATCGCTGGCGTGCTCAGCGTCGGTGCCGTCGATGCCAACGGCACGCAGGCCTACTTCTCGAACTCCGGCCCCGGCCTCACGCTCGTCGCCCCCGGTGTCGGCATTGTCTCCGGTTACGCGGATAGCAAACTCGTCATCGGCAGCGGCACCTCACAAGCCACCGCCATAACCAGTGGTGTCGTCGCCTCACTGCTCGCACGCGGCTACTATGGCCCGAACATCATTCCGCTGCTCACGCGCACCGCGAAGCCGCTCAGCGCACCGAGCACCGCTGTTGGCGCAGGTTTGATTCAACTCACGAAGTAAGAGCGTGGCGCGGCCAGGATGGTTCCAAAAACCCGCTCGATTGCGCCCGCACCTGCCACTGCTCACCTGGCCGGGTTTGCGGAAGTTTTTTGCTTTTACGGGCTTGCCGCCGGAGAAACGGTGCTAGGGGAGGGGATGGCGACCCCCAATTACAGTTTCGAGAAACGGAAGCGCGAGCAGGCCCAGAAGGCGGCGAAGGAAGCAAAGCGACTCCGCAAGGCGGCGGCCAAGCTGGCCGGGACGACTGAGGAAAATGCGGAAGGGGAGACGCAGGAGTCCGAGACGCCATTGTCGGAGACTCCGCACGTCGTGGCAGCCCCTGTTGATCTTGGGGTTGGCGGGCGATGAAGTGATTTGAACAGGCAGAATTCAGGCCGGTGTTCGTGGCGTGCAGCCAATGGTTGATCATGCCGCCGCTGTGTTTTCTCGTTGCTGGAAACGAAACACTGGCTTGAACATCCGCCGCGTGGCAGGATAGTTACGCACACTTCTCCCCCTAGCGCCCCCCATGTCGGAGCCGAGTCAATTCAGGCATTACCAAATCGTTCAGGACGCCGACGGCAACAACGTCGAGCTGGTTCGCAATGCCGATCAGGTGGCCGTGCTGGCCTTTGACCACCAGCAGCTCGAATACGTCCACTGCCATGTGCTGCTGGAGCCGCTGTCAAATCGTGCCTCGTTCGAGGAGTCATGCAAAGCGCTGCAAAAGCGCGGTCATCCAGCGCTCGCACGCCTGATTGAGTGCGGCGAGGACGAGGGAAATCCCTTTTACATCACCAGCAACATCGACGGCGAAGCGCTGCGCGGCTATCTCGCCCGCCAGCAGGACATTCCGGGCTGGCTGGCCATCATGATCGCCTGCCGCGCTTTGGAAACCGCCGTGGCAGTCGCCGAGCGTGGCGAATTCCTCACCGAGTCGCCGCTCGACAGCTTCCGCGTCGTGCAAACCGCCCCGCAGGCCGTGCAGGTGCTCGCGGCGGACTTCCGCGTGCTCGACAACAGCGCCAGCAAGAAGCGTGCGTTGAAGACCAGCTTCGAGAAGCAGGCCAAATTCCTCCGCACCTTCCTCGTCGAGCAGGGCGGTGGCGGTCCCACCATGCTGGATCAGGCGCTGCCCGCCGCCGATTTCGCCGAACTCCTCGGTGCTTGTTTGTCCAGCGCCGGCGTCGGCGTCATCGCCGCCATGCGTGAGCTGCGCACCACCTTGCAGAAGCTCGCGCCCGAGCAGCTCTCTGGCGAAATCCCCACCGCGCACAAGCCGCGTGCCTTGCTCGCACCGCTGCTCGCCAGCTATCAGGAGGTCGCCCGCGGCCTCGTCAATCTCGTGCGCATTCAAAGCCAGCGCCTCGACATGGCGAACCCCTACAGCATGCGCGGCACACTCACCAAGACCGGCCGCACCGTGCTCATCGAGCAAGTGCCGCCGTCGCGCATCGCGCATGCGCGGGTGAAGGACATCGACGAATCCGCCTTCAAGATCACCAAGCAGCGTGACAACTCCGGCCTCGTCACCCTTGCCCTCGTCAATGAAGTCGAAGACCTCACCTGCCTCGCGGAAGAAATCGTCGAAGGCCTCAGTCTCGCTGAGTTGATGCGCGAACGCCGCTGCCTTGATGTGCAGGAGGCCTACCTCGTGCTCGCCGGCCTCGACACCGCATTGACCCAGCTCGACAACTCCACGCTCCCCGCCAGCAGGCTGCGCCTCGAAGACATCTTCCTCCTCACCGGCTTCGCCCGCGAAGACTCGCGCAGCACCAGGCTGCTCGTCTCCAAGCTCAACGAATGGCCCGCCTTCAACATCATCGTGCGCGCCCATCCCACGCTCGCTTCCATGGCCGGGCGCGGCACTGATCCCGCCGTGCTGCTCCCCCCGGCCCGCAGCAGCGGCAGCACCGCCTGGCATGCCGGCTGGCTCGCCGCCTTGTGCAAATTCCTCCTCGGCCTCGAATCCCCCGTCGGCGTCCACTCCGAGCCCCAGGGCGGTGCCCGCGAGCGTGAAACCGTCGCCCGCCTGCTCGATGACGAGATCGCCAAGATCGCCGAATCGAAGCCCGGCCAGCGCAGCGACTTCCTTGGCCGTTACGCCCGCATCATCCAGCACTACGACCTCGTCAAACCGAACGAGCCCGCGCGTGCGGGCGGCGGCACGGAACCTGCGGTGGACTATGGCTTGAAGTCGCGTCCCAAAACCGTTCCCGTCAGCAAAACCGCCATGCGGCGTGAATTTTCCGGCTCGCTGGCCGCCGATCCCGCCCATGCGGGCGTCGCCCTCACCAGCGGCGGTGCGCCCTCCGGCGACAAGCCCACCATCGGCTTCGCCGAGCTGCTCTTCCGCAACTCCGGCGGCGAACCCGCGCCTCCCGACGCGCCCGACTGGGCCCGCGCCGCCGCCAGCGCACCGCCCACGCTGCCTGCGCATCTCAGCGGCGGTAATGATGTTCCCATGTGGCTGAAAGCGGCCGTTTTCATCAGCGGCTCCATGGTCATCGGTGCCTTCTGCGCCCACCTCTCCGGCCATGCGATCTGGCAGAAAAAACGCGCAGCGGCTCCGGCGCAGCCTGCACCGCTCGTGAACATCGCCAAAGCCATCCCCGTGCCCGAAGAACCGCCGGTGCCCAAGGCTGTGCCGGTCGTTTTGCCACCCGCAGACACCGTGCGTCCTGCTGCCCCCGGCGTTTCCCTCTCCCTGCCGCCCGGCGCTGGCGGCTTGCGCGATCAGCTTGCTCCAGGCGCCACCCCAGCCACTCCACCGCGATGAAAACCCTCCTGCGTCTCTCCGTCTGTGTGCTGCTCGGCTGCGTCCTCACCGCCTGCCCCGAAACCACCGTCGGCGACGACTTCGGCCTCCAGCCCCTCGCCTTGGAAGCGTCCGACTGGAACGGCTCTTGGCAGCCTCTCGATGACGACGACGTGCTCCAGTTCACCGTCACCGACGCCGCCCAAGGCCTCCTCCGCATGACCGAGCCCGGCAAGAAAGACGACCAACCCCTCGAATTCAAACTCCGCCGCGCCGCCGCCGACGACAAAATCAAACTCTGCTTCGCCCTCCTCCGCGACAAAGACGCTGCCCCCGCCGTCAGCCAGCTCCACCTCATGCGCGCACCCCAAGAAGGTGCCCTCCTTGCCTGGATGATCAATGACGAGGCCGTCGAGGCCGCCATCAAAGCCGGTCAGCTCAAAGGCACCACCAAGCGCGTCAAAAACGACCCCAAAAACCACCTCGACTCCGTCCCCGCCAACTACACCAAGCTCCTCGAACCCCAGTTCTGGAACTGGTCCGAGCCGAGTGTGTTGAAGCGTGTGAAGCAGTGAGCGGCGTAGCGCCGCAGTTGATGGTGGATAGTTGATAGTGGATGGTTGATAGCCTGAGACACCGCAGCGTCGCAGCAAGGGCCTAGGTCGTGGCGGCACTCATTCGCTGATCATTTCATCGTCGTTCCCAAGCTCCATCTCCATCCGTCACGGGTGTATCGCCGGAATGATGTCGTAGGTTGGGTGTGGCGATAGCCCGCCCGACTTTTTGGCCCTCGCGCGGCCAGCGCGCGCCCAAATGACGAGCGGGCTGACGCCACACTCATCCTACATCATTCCAGCGCTGCCACCCGTCACACGGGGCAAATCACGCACTCACACGCTTCCTGCTTGGCAAGCCCTCCTGCCTGCTGATTAAATGCCGCACCACCATGTCGCCAGAAATCCGCGAGATCATCGACAACGACAAATTCTACCTCGGCTCCGTCCGCGCCGTCGGCGAACGCTTGCCATCCAGCGATGATGAACTCGACGCCTGGCTCGCCGCTGCCGTCAGCAGCCATGACCAGGGCGCCCTCCACTTCCTCATCTGCGCCGCCGCCCTCAAAGACCGCCCCATCGCCTCCCACCACCTCCGCGCTGGCCTCACCATGCTCACTTCCGTCGAGCGGACCCTCTGCCTCATCTGGAAAATGCACGGCGATGTCCCCGCAGACCTCCTCCACGCCGTGCGCCACACCGCCTTGGGCAACGACATGCACGCCATGGCCCTGCTCGGCATCCACGCCTGGTGTGCCGAACACCGCGACGGCATCTTCCCCCCTGAACTCGTCACCGAGTCACGCCTCCTCGCCCACCAGGGGAAACACAACCACGTCATGATCGCGTGCCTCTGGAGCCTGGCGGACCGGCTCAAAGACTCACGCCTCGAAGCCATCCTCGTCGAGCACTGTCGCGGCGGCGATCTCCCCACCATTCGAAAAGCAGGCATCGACCTCGCCAACGCCTACCTCAAGCTCGCCAAGGGCAGCATCGACCACTTCCTCGTCCCGCAGCATGACCGCGTCATCAGCACCAGCGGCACCCTCCGCCGTGCCGTCCAGCGCACCGGCCGGAACGATCCCTGCCCCTGCGGCAGCGGGCAAAAATACAAACGCTGCTGCGAAGACAAAGACAAAGAACGCCTCCGCCACTCCTCCACCGTCCCCGGCATGACCCAGGCCGAGGTCAAAGCCCGCCCCGAAGAGCAGCTCACCGAAGCACGCCTCGAAAAAATGCTCGGCCACGACCTCGCCCGCATTGATCCCTCCCGCGTCAAAGCCGCCCTCCTCCGCCCCTACGTGATGCACCTCGCCGGCTTCGGCCTCTTCGCCGAGATCGTCACCGCCTTTGAAATCCACGGCTGCGACACCCCCGAACTGCACAAGCTCTGGGTCTTCTGCCTCTTCTTCATGATGCACAAGCAGAGCCTCGCCCCCCTGCGCCGCATGTACCACCTCCGCTACCAGCACGGCCCCGTCAACGCCACCCTCAAAGCCTCCGTCCGCCTCTTCCTCTGTAGCGAAGACCCGCCCCGCTACCTCGACATGCTCGAGCACCTCTGCCTCCAGGCCGTGCGCAGAAATGACAGCGACTTCGAGGCCGAACTCGCCTTCGGCCTGCTCTGCTCCCCCTTCAAATCCCTCGGCATCCTCCTCTCCCGCAGCTTCATCCCCATTGGCACCAAGTCAGACGCCACCTTCCTCCTCGAGCAAATCCAGATCGCCCGCGACCACCTCGATCTCCCCATCGAAGAACCCTTTGCCGAAGTCCTCGAAAAACGCCTCCACGACACCAGCCGCGAAACCGGTGCCGAAGCCGCCGCCCTGCAAAAATCCCGCCGCCTCCTCGCTGCCAAAGCCGCCGAAATCCGCGACCGGAACGAAAAGCTCGCCCAGCTCCAGCGCGACATCCGCCTGCATGAAAAGCAGCTCGCCACCACCACCGCCAGCACCCCCAAGGCCGACGCCGAGCAGGAAACCCTCCGCACCCTGCGTGAAAAACTCGCCGCCACCAGCGCCACCCTCCGCGCCGCCAACGAAGAACGCACCGTCCTGCGTCGGCAGGCCATGGAAGCCGTCAGCCAGGCCGAAGCCGAACGCGCCAAACACCCCGCCCCCGCCGCCCGTCCCGCTGACGACGAAGAGCAGGACGACGACACCGCGCTCACCCTCCCCGGCGGCATCGACAGCCACCAGCTCCCGCGCCCCATCGACTTCCCCCGCCGCTTCCACGCCACCCTCTCCCAGCTCCCGACGCAGGTCGGTCGTGCCGCCATGATCCTCCTGGGCCGCATCGCCGCCGGCGAATCCGCCGCCTTCACCGGCGTCGTCCGCCTCCGCGCCACCCCCGATGTCCTCCGCGTCCGCATTGGCCGTGACCACCGCCTCCTCTTCCGCCTCCACCCCGACCGCGTCGAAGTCGTCGATCTCATCAACCGCCGCGACCTCGACCGCCGCATCGAAAAAATTTGAGCCGCCGCCCTTGGCAGCCGCAGGGGCGCTCAATTCAGCCGCAGAGGAGCAGAGCGGCAGAGCGGGCAAAGATTCAGAATCAGCAGGTCCTGCCTCTGCACCTCCACCTCTCCGCCCCTGAGCGGAACATTGAACGTTCCAAGACAGAATCGATCTCTGCCCACGAAACACACGGAATGTACGAAACCCGCACCCAATGAAAATTCTTCTTGGCAACAAACTGGAGAATTCGGTAGGCTCTCTGTTCCTAACTTAATTCACCATGAAACTCTTCGCTCTTTCCAGTCTGGTTCTGATGTTCGCCGCCACCAGTCAAGCTCAGGCTCCTGCAAAGCCGCAGCCGGAGCGCCTTATCAACCTGCGGGCGAATTACGAACGGGCGATTGAACGTGTTTCAGCGCCAGTGAGCGCGCAGTATCGCGACGAGCTACAAAAGATGAAGATTGAATACACCAAGGCAGGAAACCTTGAGGCGGCGCTGGCCGTGGATGAAGAACTCAAGGCGCGCTTCACACCGCCGCCACCTCTCACCAAGTCCGTCGGCGCTCCCACCGTGGGTGAACTGGCCAAAGTGAATGTGGCCCCGTCGGTCATCGCTCCGTTGCTCAAAGGACAGAAGCTGTACACGGAAAGCGAGTACGTCTGGGTGGATATTCCCGAAGCGTACGCGGGCATGCAGTTCGCCCAGCCGAAGCACAAGCACATTGCAGTGACCTCCTTCAGTGTTGAAAGCGACGGCCTGGTCTATGTGGCCTTTACTTCGAATTGGGAAGATGAGGACGGCAACAAAAAGGACGACATTATCTCGCGCAAGGATGTCGAACGTATGGGCTGGAAGCCTCTCAAGGCGAAAAAAAACCTCGTGAGTGACGAGTCGGGCTACGAGTGGATCGTTTGCGCCAAACAATGCAAAGCCGGCGAGTCCTTCAAGCTGCGCACGACCAAATACTGCGCCCCGATTGTGCTAATCAGGTAGGTGTTGCTGACGCATGAACGCCAGGAAAGTCAGGCGAGTAGCATACTCGCGCTCCCTGCCGTGGCTATGCAGCAGCAAAGTAGCCGTCATCGCTCCGCGTGACGAGCTGAGCGCTCCGTCACTCCACACGTTTTGACCCTACCCCACGTCCCTCTCATCACGCGGAGCGGTGATGGCTACTTTCGCCTGCTGGCGCAGGCCAGGCGCTTCAGACCGTGCGGCAGAGTGGCAAAGCGGGATTCAGAACCAGAAAAAACCTCTGCCCCCTCTGCCCCTCCGCTCCTCTGCGGCAAAGTCGAACGTTCCAGGACATCCATGGCTGGCGTCATCGCCTCAGACATCCTTATCCCAGGGGAAACTCAGTGATCCTGTTCTGCTTTGCGACCGTCCAGCCTCTGCGGTTCAATCCCAATTAACCGCAGAGGCTCAGACATCCTGACCCCGGCCCCATCTTTGACCGCATTCTTATCTAACGATGGGAAAACCAATGATCCCTCTGCGACCGTCCATCCTCTGCGGTTAAAACCAGGTAACCGCAGAGGATGGACGGTCGCAGAGAAGAACTGGC
>NZ_JBJXFV010000024.1:0-5394 GCF_046154365.1 Prosthecobacter sp. | reverse complement strand
CTTCGTACAGGTCGAAAAGGTGCGCCAAGGAGCGCAGAACCGCATCAGCACCGGCGCTTTGAATCGTCTGCTCGGCAATGCCATCGATAACACCCCCGGTGCCCTCGGCCGCAGCACGCACAGCTTCAAGCTCCTCTACGCCACGCAGGTGAACGAAGCCGCCGAGTTCGCCATTCCCATCCCGCACTTCGTCCTCTTCGCCAACCGCGCCTCCAAGCTCACCGAAGGCTACACCCGCTACCTCGAAAAAGTCATCCGCGATGAATGGCCCGCCCCCGGCGTGCCCTTCCGCATGAGCGTGCGCGGCAAGGGACCGAAGAAGGAGCGGTGAAAACGGATGCGTCGCTGGAAGGACGTCTTTGTATGTTGTTCACGCTTTAGCGTGTCCGGGGGGAACGGGGAACACGCTAAAGCGTGAACAACGTACCCAGAAACACCTCAAGCCAGCAGCGGCCTGAGCATGTCGCAAATCTCCGGCACTTTGACGAAGGGGTCTTCCTTGGTCTCGAACTCCAGTGTGAACCAGCCCTGGTAATTCGCATCGCGCATGATCTGGAGCACGCGTTTCACATCGCTCGGCTCGGCTTCTTTGGCGCCTTCGCGTTTGATCTCCATCTTGAGCTGCACGTTGACGGCGTAGGGTGCGATCTTGGCAAGATCGGCATACGGGTCTTCCGTGTGGAAGTTGCCGCTGTCGAGATTGATGCCGGCCCACGGACTCTTCGCGGCCTGCACCATCTTGATGAGGTTGTCCGGCTCGGCGACGATGCCGCCGTGGTTTTCGAGGCCAAGGAAGACGCCCTTCTTCGCTGCGTAGTCGAGGCACTCCTGATAGGACTCCTGACAGTTCGCCACCGCCTGTTCTTCGGTGAGATCTTTTGGCTTCGCTCCGGCGAAGACGCGAATGTGCGGCGCGCCCATGATCGCGGAATAATCGATCCACTTCTTCGTGTAGGCGATCTGTTCGCTCAGCTTCTCGCCCTTTGGCAGTGCGAAATTGTTTCCGACCGCTGTTCCGGCGATCTGCACGCCACGCAGATACGCACGGCGCTTCACTTCGAGCAGGAAGGCTTCATCGACTTCTGGCGGGAAGAAGTAGCTCGTCACTTCGGCTCCCGGCACGCCGTTGTCGCCGCACCAGTCGATGAAATCGAGGATGCTCCAGGCATTGCGGTCGCCCTTCGGCTTCTGCTCCTTGTCACGCATCCACTGGAAGTACTCGCGGAAGCTGTACGCGGCCACGCCGAGCTGCATGCGGCTTTTGCCGGGACGCTTGATCGGCTCGATGGCGGGCAAGGTGGAGACGCTGAGAGCGCCGAGGCTGGTGGAGAGAAAATGACGGCGAGTGATCATGGTGGATGAAAGAACGGTTTGGAATGACAGGATTAACAGAACTCCCAACCCATGAACAAGCTTTCTCTTTTCACCGCCGTTCTCTTTTTAACCGCCATCGCCCACGCCGAGCCTGCCAAGGTCCGCCTGTGGCCAGAAGGCGCTCCCGGTGCCAAGGGCGACACGGACAAGGACCAGCCCTTCGTCTATGTCTGGCCTGCCTCGAAAGAGAAAGCGAATGGCGCAGCCTTCGTCGTGTGTCCCGGTGGCGGCTATGGTGGTCTGGCCGCCGATCACGAAGGCGTGCAGGTCGCGAAGTGGTTCAACGGCCTCGGCGTCTCCGCTTTCGTGCTGCATTACCGCCTTGGTTCGGCTGGTTATCATTTCCCGACACAGCTCATCGACGTGCAACGCGCCATTCGCCATGTGCGGGCGAATGCGCAGCAGTACGGCATCGATCCGCAGCGCATCGGCATCATCGGCTTCTCCGCTGGTGGTCATCTCACCTCGATGGCAGCGACGATGTTCGATGAAAAACCCGCCGGCATGACCAACGACGCCGTGGATCAAGTCAGTGCCCGCCCCGATGTCGCCGCGCCGACCTATCCCGTCATCTCGATGATCGAAGACTTCGGCCACAAAGGCTCGCGCAAAAATCTGCTCGGCCCAAATGACAACGACGAACTCGCCAAGCACGTCAGCACCGAAACTCGCGTCACTGCCAACACGCCGCCGATTTTCATCTTCCACACCGATGAGGACTCCGTCGTGCCTGCGGAGAATCCCGTGGCGCTCTACCTCGCCTGCCGCAAACACAAAGTGCCCGCCGAACTGCACATCTACCAGCCTGGCCCGCACGGTGTCGGACTCTACCTCGGCGATCCCGTGCTCGGCACCTGGAGCGGTCACCTGCGCGACTGGCTGCGCAATCAAGGCTTCCTCAAGCCCGCCAAACGCACCGCGATTGACGGCAAGGTCACCGTCAACGGCAAACCTGTGAGCTGGGGCAGCGTGATCTTCACGCCCGAAGATCCTTCCGCGCCCGTCGCCTGCGCCCGTGTGATGGGCGGCAAGTTCAAGCTCGATGACAAGACCGGCCCCGTGCTTGGCAAAGTGAAACTCACCGTCAGCTACAGTGCCGCTGATGTTCCCGGTCTCGAAACGGCTGATGGCACCGTGACGACGAAAGCACAAAAGCCCGGTGCAGGGGAGTGGAGCTTCGAAGTCGGTGAAAACGCGAAGAACTTGGAACTCCAAGTTTCGCGTTAACTGGAACACCGGAGGTCAGGCTTCCAGCCTGACAGCGGCCCGAGGCTTCCAGCCTTTGGCCGCTCTGCTCAAGGCGGGACGCCTCGATCCATAGACAGGCCCGGAAGCCTATCCTCCACGACAAAGGATCAACCCTCGAACTTCGTGATCAGCAGCGCGGCGTTGTGACCGCCGAAGCCAAACGAGTTGCTCAGGACAGCGTTGACCTTGGCAGGACGCGCGGTGTTCGGCACGATGTCCACGTCCACCTCGGGATCGAGGTTTTCGACATTGATCGTGGGTGGGACGATCTGGTCCTGGATGGCGTAGATCGAGGCGACGAGTTCGACACCACCGGCGGCACCGAGCAAATGACCGGTCATCGACTTGGTGCCGGAGACGAGCAGGCCGTTGCCGCTCTTGGCGTAATCGCCAAACACGCGCTTGATGGCACGCAGTTCGCACAAATCGCCCACCGGAGTCGAGGTGGCATGCGCGTTGATGTATTGCACGTCCGTGGTGTTCAGCTTGGCATGGCGCAGGGCCATTTCCATGCACTTGGCAGCGCCAAGACCTTCGGGATGCGGCGAGGTGAGGTGGTAGGCATCAGCGGTGGTGCCGTAACCGGCCAGTTCGGCATAAATCGTCGCGCCGCGCTTCTTGGCGTGCTCGAGTTCTTCGATCACCACAACACCAGCGCCTTCACCCATGACGAAGCCATCGCGGTCCTTGTCCCATGGACGTGAGGCACGCTCAGGATCGTCATTGCGCAGGCTGAGAGCCTTCATGTTGGAGAATCCGGCCAAGCCGCAGGGGCGGATGGACGCTTCGGCACCGCCGCAGATCATGGCGTCAGCATCGCCGAACTTAATCATGCGCCAGGCTTCACCGATGTTGTTGTTCGAGGTCGCGCAGGCGGTGACGATGGCCATGTTCGGCCCCATGAATCCGTATTCCGCCGCGATCATGCCGCTGGCAATGTTCGAGATCATCATCGGGATGATGAACGGCGAAACGCGTGAAGGTGATTTCGTCAACAGCACCTCATACTGCGTTTCGAGCGTGCCGAGACCACCGATGCCGCTGCCGACCATGACGCCGACGCGATGCGGGTCCAGGCTGTCGGGGTTCAAGTTGGCGTCCTTGGCCGCCATTTTCGAGGCGGCCATGGCGAACTGGAAATAGCGGTCCGCACGGCGGGCGTCCTTGTGGTTGTTGAAGTAGCCTGTGGGATCA
This sequence comes from Prosthecobacter sp., assembly GCF_046154365.1. Classification (GTDB taxonomy): domain Bacteria; phylum Verrucomicrobiota; class Verrucomicrobiia; order Verrucomicrobiales; family Verrucomicrobiaceae; genus Prosthecobacter. Next base: position 1,578 of record NZ_JBJXFV010000024.1, on the reverse strand, counting down.
AAGTCCACCACCTCACCGCCGATCTTGCAGTCGTATTTCGTGGTGTCCATGGACTGGAGGCGGCGGATGCCGCTCTTGCCTGCCAGGATGTTCTTCCAAAAATCGTCCTTATTGTTGCCGACGGGGGAGACAACTCCCATGCCGGTGATGACGACGCGACGCTCGCTCATGTGTGTGAATAGTGGGTTGATTTGAAGGTTGAGAGAACACGGTTTGCACGGTGGGGCAAGGAAAAACATGGAAGTGGCCAGCCTGTGTGTTTGGCCATGTCCCGGTATTTCGCGCCTTGAATCGGTGGCCCGATAAGAAATTTGAATCAAGATCGACCACCAGCCTTCGTTTTGAGGGCACCACCAGCCATGGACCCAACAGCCAACACCTCCGCGACTTCAGAGGAACCAAGGTCGGAAGCTGCCATGAACAGCTCCCCTGCCGCAGTGATCTACCGGCGGCCCAACCGTCTGGTGCGGCTGTGGCGTTCCATCGGCGGCGGATCGCTCACGCTGAGCCTGATTTTTCATGCGGGGCTGCTTGTGCTGGCTGGACTAGTGGTGCTGGCCACGCAGACATTTGACAGGCAGGTCGATTTCCTGCCCGGCGGCGGCACCCGGCAGGGAGCCGAGGCATCTGCCGATCTGGCGCATAAAGTGCAAATGAAGCGCCAGCAGAAACTTCAAAAGACCCCACCAATGCAGCGGTTAGTTTCCGCCAGCATCAGTTCCAGCATCACTCTGCCGGAAGCTCCACCCGACATGCTCTCCTTGCCTGACATCTCGTCCCTCGCGGGTGGGGGAAAACTCGGCAGCGGCGGTTTTGGCACTGGCGGCGCCGGGGGTGGGTTCGGCAACGGTCAAGGCATGGGCGGCATGTCTGGCATGACCTTCAAGCCGCTGATGATGTTCGGCAAAGAACTCAAAGACACCCGCAAAATCGCCGTCGTCATGGACGTCTCGCGCTCCATGACCAAATACCTGCCGCTTGTGGCCAAAGAACTCGACAAGGTCGCCTTCGGCAGTCCGCTCGTGCTCTACTTCGGCTGCGGCCTGGTCAAACCCAAGGAGAAGATCGACGACGACATCAATCCCACCAATGGCGACAAATTTCGCACCTTCTGGCAGGTCTGGGAGGGCAAGACCCCGCTCAACACGCCCGCCGCAGAGCGCAAAAAATTCAAATACAATCCCGCCCTGCCCATGCCGCTGGAGGACATCTTCAACCAGATGGAAAAGCGCCAAAACACGCACTTCGTGGAGTTCAATGGCATCACCCACGCCTGGACCGCCCTCATGTCGAAGGAGGTCATGGAAGCCGACACGATCTACTGGTTCGCCGACTTCATGGACAAGGTGGACTCCGAGCAGATTGAAGTCGTGCTCAAGAAGCTCAAGTCCCGCAAACAGAAGCTCTACATCCACGCTTCCAAGGAAGGACGTTCGTTCGTGCAAGTGCGCGATGAACTCGTCATCCCCTCCGGCGGCGAGGTCATTCAGACGAAGTCCGAGGAGCCGCCCAAGAAGAAAGTGAAGTAGCTGACCTCCTCAATAGTCCCGGTTCAGCAGATAATCCGAGAGCTGCCGC
>NZ_JBJXFV010000010.1:0-40288 GCF_046154365.1 Prosthecobacter sp. | reverse complement strand
CCTCTGCGGTTAAAACCAGGTAACCGCAGAGGATGGACGGTCGCAGAGAAGAACTGGCTCACTGAGTTTCCTCTGAGGTAAGGATGTCTGAACCTCTAACGCTCCTTTCTTGGGGGCCACGCCGGTGCGACGAGCTGTTCTTTTCGATTGCCGGAAGATGGCGCGCTGCCATAATCGTCGCACCCATCAAGGGGCTATAGCTCAGTTGGTAGAGCGCTTCGTTCGCAATGAAGAGGTCAGGGGTTCGAATCCCCTTAGCTCCACCACTCCCACCTCGACCACCAGTCATGAAACATCTGCTGCTCTCCGCCCTTACCTCCTGCCTCCTTCTGTCATGTGCCACCCGTGACCTGGAGCAATGCCCGCCGGGAACCAAGGGCATCATCGTGGCCGAGGCGATGGAATGCACCCACGAGGACGGCAAGCTGACCCTGCCAGCGGGCTTGTACCAACCCGAAGCGCAATCGGCCAAGGGCATCTACTACGCGGCTCCCGAACGTCTGAAGACCACCGGGTTCATCCGCGGCGGCCATGAGCGCGGCGGCCTGTTCATCGCCAACGAAGGCTGGCAGTGGGCCTGGGTGGGGCATCCGGGCTTCGAGGTTGAGGAGAACAAAACCTCCATCCTCGGCAAGCGCGGCATCATCATGCCGAAGCATTTCAAGTTTGAGCCGTTCGTGCATTACACGAAGGCGAAGAGGTAGGGAGACGGAGGTCAAGCAGTCAAAGGTCAAGGCGTCAAGGCAGCATCCTCAAACATCCTCCCGGCCCCATCTTTGACCGCATTCTTATCTAACGATGGGAAAACCAATATCCCTCTGCGACCGTCCAACCTCTGCGGTTAAAACCTGGTAACCGCAGAGGATGGACGGTCGCAGAGAAGAACTGGCTCACTGAGTTTCCTCTGAGCCGTAACCATGCAGAAGGTGAACCACAGAGGCACCGGGTACACAGAGGAATTATCAAACGCCTGGAAGTCACCTCATGGTGAAGTCGATCAACAAGAATCTTCCCTCTGTGTCCCCTGTGTCTCTGTGGTTCCATTGCATGGACACGGCTGAGGTAAGGATGTCTGAACCTTGAGGCGCTACTTGGCTACGGCTTGACGATCTTGACCGCTGCTTGACAACCTTGACGGCAACTTGACTCTCTTTGTCCTCAATTCGCCGCCCGCTGAATGCGCGCCGGCACGTCGTTGATGCTGTATCCGGCCTCGCGCAAGGCATCCCACACTTTGACCAGAATGCCGAGCGCGGCGGTGGTGTCGGCCTGGAGTTCGAGCTTCATGCCGGGCTTGGCGTCCTTGAGCGAGGTGATGGCAATGGCGAGCTTGTCGAGATCAACGGGCTTGCCGTCGAGGAAGATTTTCTGCTCCTCATTGATGCTGATGGCGACGCGTGACTCGGGTGCCTCGGCGGAACCGCCGAGAGACTTGGACTCCGGCAGGGTGATCTTCACCTGCGTCTTCTCCTTTTTGAACGTCGTGGTGGCGATGAAGAAGATCAGCAGGATGACCATGATGTCGATGAGCGACACGATGGGGATCATCGGCACCGGTCGGCGGCGGGGACGCAGGTTCATGGCGGCGTGCGTGAGGGATCAGGCTTGCGGACGCTGCACTTCAAAGTGCTGGTAAAAATGCTGGATGGTCTCCTGCATGATGGACTCGACGCGGACGGCGAGGGCATCGAGACGACGCACAAAGTAGGTGTGCAGGAGCACGGATGGCACGGCGACGAACAGGCCGGCAATGGTGCAGCGGAGCGCCACCCCGATCTCATGGGCGATGACGGCGGTGTCCGGGGAGCCATCGCCACCGGTGCCAAAGGCGGAGAACATGCCGACGAGGCCGGCGGTGGTGCCCAGCAACCCGAGCAAGGGCGCAACGGTGACCATCACCTCCAGCAGCGGAATGCCGCTCTCCAGCCGGTGGATTTCCTCGCGCGCCTTGATCTCGCAGGCGGCGTGGCATTCCTGCTTGCTGGTGAAGGCACCGCTGATGGCCATGGCCCCGAGACGTGAGAGCATGGAGCCATCATGCTCCAAAAAGTCCTGCAACGGCCGGATGTCGCCCTTCACCGCATAGCTGGGGATGGAGCGGAGCTGGCTGACGACGCCGTTGGGCATGATGACCTGCTCACGCAACTGCAACCAGGCCAGGATGGAGGCGGTGATCGCGGCAATGGAGCACAGCACGATGAACGCCATGACGAAGCCACCGGTGGCGAGGAAATCATACACGAGCTGGAAGCCGGAAGGCGCGGTCTTGTCAGCCGCAGCGAGGAGGAGGTTAGTAGATAAGAACATTGTATTCGATTTTCAGGCGCTCCTGGTCGTTCATCGGGAGCGAAGGGAGCACGTCGGCGGGAATGGGCGGGATTTCCGCATCACGGATCGCCTGGAGGGTGAAGCCGGTGAGGACAGGATTGGACTCCTTATCGTTCACGACGCGGAGATCTTCCACCTTGCCTTTCTTGTTGACGTAAAAAGTGATCTTGAGGCTGCCATAGGTGACGCCATCACGGCGCAGGGTGCGGTAGATGTGCCACTTCTTTTCCACCTGGCCGGTGACCTGGCGGATGTAGCGGCCCTTCGGCGAATCCTCGGCATCGACGGCGTTTTCGGTGCCACGGTTGGAAATGGTGCCCTTCGTCTGTGAGGTGCGGGTGAAGGGTGTGAACGCATTGGGATCCGGATTGAGCGTGGAGCGTGTGACCGGCTCATCATCCGCCACCGGCAGCGCCTTGGGAATCGGCATCGCCTTCGGAACCGGCTGCGGTGGGGGAGATTCCGGCATGGTCTGGGCGGTGTCGCGGGCCGGGGACGTCGGTGGTTCCGGCTTCTGCGGCATCGGCGGTGAGTCGGATGCCGCCTCCGGCTTCCTCACCTCGATGGAGAGACGGTTCTTGTCCACGCTGGCCAAGGCTTTGTCCGCCTCCTCCATCATCTTCGTCAGCGGGGTCGATTCGGGCACGGCCTTGGCAACGTTCTGCGGCGGCGTGACCGGCTGCGGCGGTGGTGCGGCATCCTTGGGCTTGACGATGGCAGGCTGCTGCGGGGGCGTGGGCGGCCGCGGTTGCAGCATGGCCGGCGTTGCCTCCGGTGTCTTGGGCCGCGCATCGTCCTTGAGTTCGCCATTGCGAAAATCGCGGTCCGCGAGTTCACGCATGGGAATTTTGATGCCGTCGGTGGTGGGCAGCGGCTCCGTGCCGTCGGGGAACGGTGCTTTGACGGAAGCCGCCTTCGTGTTGCGGTCGGCGATGAAGGGGGCGTTTTTCGGCGCGGTGTCAGCACGCTCATTCTGCGCCGTGCGGATGTAGATCTCGGATTTTTTCGACGGTGGCGGCAACGGCGGCGGTTCAGGGACGATCTGCTCGGGGAATAACAGCACGACTTCCTGTTCCTTCGGCACCGCCGTGGCCTGCTGCCACAACCGCCGCGCGGCCTCGCCGGCAAACATCCACGCCAAGATCAAAAACAGCAGCGCATGCAACACCAGAGAGCCGGTGATGGCGATGCGCAGGTTATTGTCTCGATGGGCGGTCACGGTGCGGCTTATAGTGCTTCCACGCCGCATGGGAATCAACGTGGATTCCGACTCACTTCACGGCGGCCTTGAACATGATCGGGATGATGAGGATGGCGAGGATGTTCACCACCTTGATCATCGGGTTCACGGCCGGGCCGGCGGTGTCCTTGTAGGGATCGCCCACGGTGTCGCCGGTGACGGCGGCCTGATGCGCAAAGCTGCCTTTGCCGCCATGGTTGCCTTCCTCGATGTATTTCTTCGCGTTGTCCCAGGCACCACCGGCGCTGGTCATGGAGATGCCGATGAACAAGCCGGTGACAATGGTGCCGATGAGCACGCCGCCAAGCGCCTCCATGCCGACGTAGGCCATGCCGATCACGAAGACCAGCGGCAGCAGCGCGGGAAGAATCATCTGCTTCAACGCGGCGCTGGTGACGATGCCGACGCATTGGGCGTAATCAGGAGTATCGGTGCCATTGAGAATGCCGGGCTTGGCGGTGATCTGGCGGCGCACCTCGCGCACGACGGCACCAGCGGCATTACCCACGGCGCTCATGCAATAGGAGGTAAACAGGAACGGCAGCAGGCCACCGATGAACATGCCGATGACGACGCGGTGATCCATCAGGTCAAAGCTCACCTTGTGGCCGACGAAGGCCTGCAAATCCTCAACGTAGCTGCCAAACAGCACCATCGCGGCCAGACCGGCGCTGGCGATGGCGTAGCCCTTCGTCACCGCCTTCATGGTGTTGCCCACGGCATCAAGTTCGTCGGTGATCTTGCGCACACTTTCAGGCAGCCCGGACATGACGGCGATGCCGCCAGCGTTGTCCGTGATCGGGCCAAACGCATCGAGTGAGATGATGATGCCCGAGAGCGAAAGCATCGAAACAACCGCAATGGCGATGCCATATAGACCTGCCAGATCGAAACAACCCCAGATCGAGGCGGCGATGGCCAACACTGGCAGCAGCGTGGCCTGATTGCCGATGCTGATGCCGGCGATGATGTTGGTGGCGTGGCCGGTTTCGGAGGCCTTCGCGATCAGGCGCACCGGCTTGTGGTGTGTGCTGGTGTAGTAGTTCGTGATCCACACAACGACCAGTGTCATGACGAGGCCGATGGCGGCGCAGTAGAAAATGTTCACGCTGGGAACGTCAAGATTACCGATCTTCAGCGCAGCACCGAAGATCGAAGAGGTGGCCCACCAGAACAGCGCCGAGGCGATGATGCCGGACACCGCCACGCCACACACGAGCGCCGCCGTCGCCTCCTGCTTGACGAAATTCACCCAGCCGATGCCGATGAGCGAAGCGATGATGGCAAGACCGCAGAGCACGAAGGGATAGATGACCGCAGCTTCCGTGCCCACCGTGAGATGCCCCACCAGCACACCGCCGATCAAGCTCACCGCGTACGTTTCAAACACGTCTGCCGCCATGCCTGCACAGTCGCCCACATTGTCGCCCACGTTGTCCGCAATGGTCGCCGGATTGCGCGGATCGTCTTCATTGAGGTTTTGCTCGATCTTGCCAACGAGGTCAGCGCCCACGTCCGCCGCTTTGGTGTAAATGCCGCCGCCAAGACGGGCGAACACGCTGATGAGCGAACTGCCCAGCGCCAGACCGACGAGCGAGTCGATGGCATGCTTCGCGTGATCCGCAGCGCCTTTGACGAACAAATAGAACACGCCAACGGAAAGCAAACCGAGCGCCACCACGAGCAGACCCGTCACCGCACCGCCATTGAAGGCCACTTTCAGCGCCGAGTGGCTGCTGACGGATGCCGCCTGCGCCGTGCGCACATTGGCACGCACCGCGACCATCATGCCGATGTAGCCGGCGGCCAGGGAGCACACCGCGCCGACCACAAATCCCGCCGCTGTGAGGCCATCACGCAGATACCAGACGGCCGCAAAGATAACGACGGCGATGGCGCTGACCGCCATGACCTGCTTGTTCATGTAGGCCTTCGCGCCCAACTGGATCGCCCCCGCAATGGCCGCCATCTTTTCATTGCCCGCATCTGCACCGACGACTTTGCGGATCAGGATCAGAGCAAACACCAGGCCCACAACAGACAGGGCGATGGCGAGGGTGATGCCGTTATGGAGCAGGAAGGATGGAGGCATGTGGGGGATGATGTCGGGTGGTTGGTCCGGGGCGGGTAAAGCCGCGAACTTTATCGAGTCGAAAAACAGAGGCAAGAACTTGCTCCGCTTTTATGCGGGCGTCTCCCTACGGGCGCAAATCGCCCACCCTTGCAGGCAGCATTGTTTTGGCAGCAGTGGCGTGGTTGACATGCCCGCACTTTTTGTGGCATGCTCCACGCATGACTGCCAAGACCATCTCCATTGATGCGCGGGCCTACGCCTTGCTGAACCGTGCGCGTAAATCGCAGGAGGAGTCGTTTTCACAGGTGATCAAACGCGCCCAATGGCCCCGGCAGGACCGGTCCTGTGGCGCACTGCTGAAAGCCCTGCCCAAAATGCCCAGAGCTTCGGCCGCCGTGATTCAGCGGCTGGATACGGCCCAGATGGCGGACAGCCCTCCTGATTCCGCCTGGGCATGAGTGATCTGCTGTTCGACACCTGTTTTCTGATCGATCTCGAGCGTGAGATGCGCCGGGGCGCTGGCAAGGCACATGATTTTCTCCAGCAGCATGCCGCTGACATGCCCTGGGTCAGTTGGACCGTGGCAGGTGAGTTTGCCGAAGGTTTCCAAGACATTGCCGACCCTACCTGCGCCGCCATGCTGGACCGCTTTAACATCGCGAACATGAACCGGGCCACCGCAGGCCACTACGCCAAGATCACCGCCGCCTTGCGCCGCAAAAACCTGCTCATCGGCACGAACGACCTCTGGATCGCCGCGACGGCGCTGGCGCATGATTTCCCGCTCGTGACGAACAACACCGCGCACTTCGAGCGGGTGCCAGGCTTGCATCTCATCAGCTATTGAGCCATGCAACGCCGCCGCCTCCTCCAATCCGCCGCCTTGGCGCTCTGTCCGGCTGCCTGCGAGAAAAAACGGCGGAGTCCCCTACCCTTCGCGACGCTAGCAGACCTCACTTCCATGATTCAGGCGGAGCAGACGACACCGCTGCTGCTCGTGGAGCACTTTCTGGAGCGCATCGCGCAAATCGACCGCTCCGGGCCGCGTGTGAATTCGATCCTTGAACTGAATCCCGAGGCCAAAACCATCGCCACCACTTGCAAACCCGGCCTGCTGCACGGTTTGCCCGTTCTCATCAAGGACAACATCGAAACCGCCGATGCGATGCAGACCACCGCTGGCTCGCTGGCTTTGCGCGGCCACAAACCGAAACGCGATGCGGCGCTCGTCACTCGATTACGCGAGGCCGGAGCCGTCATTCTCGGCAAAACGAACCTCAGCGAATGGGCAAACATCCGCTCGCCCAATTCCACGAGCGGCTGGAGCGCACGCGGCGGCCTCACGCGCAATCCGCACCGGCTCACGCACAGCGCCAGCGGCTCCAGTTCCGGCTCCGCAGCCGCCGTGGCAGCAGGACTGGCCCCGGCGGCGATTGGGACGGAAACCAACGGCTCCATTGTCAGTCCGGCCAGCGCCTGCGGCATCGTGGGTTTCAAACCAACGGTCGGCCTCATTAACGGCGCGGGCATCATCCCCATCACGCATCATCAGGACACCGCAGGACCGCTGACGCTCACGGTCCGTGATGCAGAGCTGCTCATGCAGGTGCTGGCAGAGAATTTCACCGCGACACCTCTGCCAGACATTCTCATCGGCGCACGCCTCGGCGTGCTGCGCACTCAATCCGGCAAGCATCCACAGGTGCTCGCGCTGTTTGAAGCCACGCTGCAAAAACTCCGCGATGCTGGCACCATCATCGTTGATCTCGTTGAATTGCCGAATGCCCGTGAAGCCGGTGCTTTGGCATGGAAAGCGCTGCTGATCGAGCTGCGGGCCGATTTGAACGCCTACCTCGAACAACGCGGCGGCGATGTGCGTTCACTGGCGGAACTCATCGCGTTCAATGAACAGCATCGCGACACCGAAATGCCGCACTTCGGCCAGGAATTCTTCGCGCAGGCCGAACAGCTCGGCACACCGGAAATCATCGCCGCAGGCCAGGAAGCACGGAAACTCGCCATGCAGCTCGCTGGCCCCGAGGGAATCGACGCCGCGCTCAAAGCCCACGACTTGGACGCCCTGATCTGTCCCACGAACGACCCGGTAGGATTGATTGATCTGAAGTCAGGCGACACCAACGAGCGCGTCGCCAGCACGCCAGCGGCGGTGGCCGGTTATCCGCATCTCACGGTGCCCATGGGCTTCGTGGACGGCCTGCCCGTCGGTTTTTCCTTCATCGGCACCGCCAATGATGATGCGCACATCCTCGCCCTCGGCCATCACTTCGAGCAGCTCACACAGGCACGCCGCGCACCGGCGTTCAGCGCTGGATAAGACACATCTTTGCCGGTAAAAAGCGGCGCTGACATCCGTAACACTTTCATACCGGCCACCATCACTTTCATATCACCCTCAAACCACGCATGCGCATCGAAACAACCCTGCTCCTCACGCTTCTTGCCACCGCCGCAACGGCAGCGCAGCCGATTGGCTTCAATCAGGACATCCGCCCCATCCTTGCGGAGGCTTGTTTTCACTGCCACGGGCCTGATCCAGGAACACGCAAAGCCGGGCTGCGACTCGACACCGAGGCCGGGTTCTTCACCGCCAAAGACGGCGAGCAGCCCACCGTCATCAAAAACAAGCCGGAGGTCAGCAACCTGTTTCAGCGCCTCATCTCCACCGATGAAGACGAAATCATGCCACCGCCAGAGGCGCATAAGACGCTGAAACCGGAGCAGATCGCGAAGGTGAAGGCCTGGATCGAGCAAGGCGCGTCATGGCAGCCGCATTGGTCGCTCATTGCACCGCAACGCGCTGCACTGCCAGCGGTGAAGGACGCCGCATGGGTGAAGACACCAGTGGACCGCTTTGTTTTGGCCAGGCTGGAAGCCGCAGGCCTCAAACCGGCCCCGACGGCCGATGCGCGTGCGCTCATCCGCCGCGTGAGCCTCGATCTCACCGGCCTGCCACCGACGCCGGAGCTGATGCAGCGGTATTTGAATCCGTCTGATCCGACCCGCCTGTCAGATCAGTCCTATCAGTCCCTCGTGGATGAACTCCTCAAATCCCCCGCCTACGGCGAGCACCGCGCCCGCTATTGGCTGGATGCCGCACGCTACGCCGACTCGCATGGCCTGCACTTCGACAAGGCACGCGAGATCTGGCCGTACCGCGACTGGGTGGTGAAGGCCTTCAATCGCAACCAGCCGTTTGATCAGTTCACCGTGGAGCAGATCGCAGGCGATTTGCTGCCGCAGCCGACGGAAGAGCAGCGCATCGCCACCGGCTTCCAGCGTTGCAACATCACCACCAATGAAGGTGGCACGATTGATGAAGAAAATCTGGCGAACTACGCCAGTGACCGCGTGCAGACACTCGGCTGGGTGTACATGGGCCTCACCACCAACTGCTCGCAGTGCCACGATCACAAGTTCGACCCCATCACGCAGCGTGACTACTACTCGATGGCCGCGTTCTTCCGCAACACGACACAGAAGCCGAAGGACGGCAATGTGAAGGACGGCCTCGGCCCAATCCTTGTGATTCCGACGGATCAAGATCGTCCACGCTGGACGGCCCTGCCCGCTGAGATCGCAACGGCAAAAACGCAGCAGGACGCATCACGCAAGGCCGCCGCACCGAAGTTTGATCAATGGCTGGCAAGCGCGAAGCCGGAGGACATCGACAAAGATGCGCCGAGCAAGGGCCTCGTGACGCATCTGCCGCTGAATGAAGGCGTGGGCAGCGAAGTCACCGGCACCTGCGGCGCCACGAAGACCTTCAAGGCCGCGGGTGAAGTTTCATGGAAGCCCGATGGCAAACTCGGCCCGGCACCCGTGATGAAAACGGGCGGCACCTTCGACATCGGCGACACGGGTAGCTTTGAAAAGAATCAGCCCTTCAGCTACGGCGCCTGGGTGCGCGCGGGCCGTGCCGGGGTCTTTGGCGCCATCATGGCCCGCATGGATGAAAAGGACGGCAGTCGCGGCTGGGATCTCTGGCAGAACGACACCAAGCTCTCCGTCCACCTCGTCAGCCAGTGGCCGGGCGACGCGCTCAAGGTCACCACGGCCAAACCCGCGCTACGCCCCGGTGTGTGGCAGCATGTGTTCGTGACTTATGATGGCAGGAGCAAGGCTGGCGGCGTGCGCATCTTTGTGGATGGCGTCGAGGCACCAACCAAAGCGGAAACGAACGCGCTCAAAGGCAGCATCAAGACCGCCACGCCTACGCGCATCGGCCAGCGCAGTCACACGCATCTTTTCACCGAAGGCGGCGTGCAGGATGTGCGCATCTATGATCGCCAGCTCACGACGGCAGAGGTAATGACGATTTCCAAGGTCGGCCCGCTGCAAACCATGCTCGCCGCGAAAAAACGTGGCCCAAAACAGAAGGAAGCGCTGTTTGAGCACTACCTCATCACCCGCGATGCCGCTTACCAGTCCACGTTGGCGCAAAGCACCAAGCTCACTGCCGAAAAGGACGCCATCAAGGCCCGCAGCCCCATCACGCATGTCCAGGAGGAGAAGAAGGACACGCCACCGATGGCCAACATCCTCATGCGCGGCCAGTACGACAAAGTCGGCGAGCAGGTGGATGCCGCCGTGCCCGCCGCACTCGGCAAACTGCCCGCTGATGCACCCAAAAACCGTCTCGGCCTCGCGCAATGGCTCATCAGCGACAACAACACGCTCACCGCCCGCGTCACGGTCAATCGCATGTGGCAGGAGCTGTTCGGGCGAGGCCTCGTCGTCACCAGCGAGGACTTTGGCATCATGGGATCAGCCCCCACGCATCCCGAACTGCTCGACTGGCTCGCCATCGAGTTTCGCGCGAGCGGCTGGGATGTGAAACGCTTCTACAAACTGCTTGTCACCTCCGCCACCTATCGTCAGGCCACGCTCATCACGCCGCAGAAGATCGAGAAGGATCGCGACAACCAGCTACTCTCACGCGGCCCACGTTTCCGCATGGATGCCGAGATGATCCGCGACTATGCGCTCGCCGCCAGCAGCACCTTGTCGCCACGCATGGGCGGCCCCGGCACCATGCCCTACCAGCCAGAAAACGTCTGGGAAGTCGTCGGCATGGGCACCGAGAAGTATGTGCAGGACAAAGGCGAGAACCTTTACCGCCGCACGCTCTACAACTTCTGGAAGCGCATGGCCCCGCCCGCCAGCCTGGACATCTTCAACGCGCCATCGCGCGAGGTCAGTTGCGTCCGCCGCGACCGCACCAACACCCCGCTGCAGGCGCTCGTGACGATGAATGACCCCCAGTTCATCGAAGCCGCGAGAAACCTCGCCCAGCGCACACTGATCCATGAGAAAGGCGATGATGCCGCGAAACTCAACGCCCTTGCCGAGCGCCTGCTCTGCCGTCCGCTGAAAGCCAACGAAACCACCATCCTCAACGCCAGCCTCGCCGATCTTCGCAAGCACTACACCACCAGCGCAGCCGACGCCGAAGCCCTCCTCAAGGTCGGCGAATCCAAGCCTGATGAGAAGCTTCCCAAAGCCGAACTCGCCGCTTGGACGATGCTTTGCAATCAGCTCATGAATTTGGACGAAGTGCTGAACAAGTAATCTGAAGCCATGCACACCGACACACCATATCCCTTTCCGGGACTGAACCCCTACTTCGAGGCGAGGTGGTTTGAGGTGCATCCGTCGATGATCGCAATGTCGCTCGGACGTTTGCAACGACAGATGCCTCGTGATCTGCGTGTCTCCATCGAGCAGGGCATGAAGATTTCCACAAGGTTTACGGGAGCTGATAAAGGCATTCAGCCCGATGTCAGCGTCTGGAAGGTGCGCGAGGACACCCTGCTAGCCTCCGCCCCACCGAACTTTGCCCCACCAGTGGTGCTTGAGGTGACGACACCGAAGCCGCGGCATCTTGCCATTCGCGATATGGATGGCGAGCTGGTGACGGTGATCGAGTTCCTGAGTCCGACCAACAAACATGGCAGCGGTGCCCACGCCTACCTGCAAAAGCGCCTCGGACTCATCGACTCCGGCGTGAATTTGGTGGAGATCGATTTTGTCCGGAAATGGGGGCTCGCTCTGGCTCAGTTTGAAGATGATCAGGCGGTTGAATCGATCCAGCAGACGAAGGGCTGTCTGGCACCGCACGCCACGACCGTTTTTCGTGCCGAGTTGCCACAGCAACGCGAAGTTTATCTCATTACCTACCAGCAATCCCTACCTGCCATCCGCGTGCCTTTGCGCCCGGATGACCAGGACATCTGGCTGAATCTTCAGGAGCTTGCGGAACAGTGCCAGACCGACTGCGCCTTCGATAAATTCACTGACTACACGCGCGCCCCTGAACCTCCGCTCTCACCCAAAGACTCTGCGTGGCTCGATGAACATCTCAAAGCCAAAGGGCTTCGCTGAACTGCAGTATGAAGCCCCACCATTCCAACCGACTTAAACCTTGGAGATACGTTGCCATTTTCTTGGCGATCACCAGCGTGTGTAGTTGCGGCAAACGTGAAGAAAACCCGAAACCAGTCGCGAGTCAGAGTAAGGCCGAAATCTCCACGTGGCGCGAATGGATCGCCAAGAGTACCGACAAAGCTTGGTTGAAGCAGCAATGGTCAGACGCCTCTGAGGCCGCAAAAACGGCTAAAGGCTCGCTGGACGCGCTGAATGTCGGTGAAGTCCAAAAGCAGGTCACGGAGTTCGCCAAAGCACTCGAAGCCCAAGATTTCACCAAGATGGAAAACATGGCCGGAGATCTCGGGAAGCATCTTTCCATCGAAAAACTCGAGCAAGGCATGCGCTTTGTCATCCTCCAGCGCCGACAAGGCGGCGAGGCGGCGTTAAAAGCCATCGACGACTACGCCGCACGGACTGACCTGAACGACTTGGAAAAAGCGGCGGCTCAGAATCTCCGAAAAAGTGCCACCTTTCTCCAGCGGGATGATTTCCGGGGCTGGGTCTACGTGTCGATCTTCTTCGCCTGCGAGTGCAAGCTCGGTGCCCATCGTGGAGGCCTACTCGCCATCCCAATCATCTCCGTCCTTTTCCCCGACTACCTCGAGAAGCACGGTAACAAGCCCTGACCATTCCATGCCCGCCGACGCACCATATCCCTTTCCGGGACTGAACCCCTACTTCGAGGCGAAGTGGCCGGATGTGCATGCGACGATCATCGTTCACATGCGCGAGCAGTTGCGTCGTCAGATGCCGCAAGGGCTGTATGTGGGAGTCGAACTGGGCACGCAGATTCTCAAGCACAGCCGCGATGAGAAACCCAAGGTGCCCGACGCAGCCATCTGGAAACTGAAAGAAGACCCGCCTGCGGTGGCAGAACCGCCCAATGCCGTCTCTCCCACGATTGCTGAGACGCAAGCACCACAGGCGCGGAGACTTGCCATCAGAGATTTGGACGGGGAACTGGTGACTGTGATCGAGCTTCTGAGTCCCTCCAACAAACATGGAGCAGGCGCGGTGGTGCATCAGCGAAAGCGGCTCGGGCTGATCGAATCGGGCATCAATCTGGTGGAGATCGATCTTGTCCGTCAGTGGGGCCTTGCCGTGGCACAGTTTGAGGAGGACGGAGTGGCATCGAGTCTTGCCTCAGAGAGTGGCGGTCTGCCGCCGCATGCGGTGCTGGTGTTTCGGGCATCCACCCCGCATGTCCGCGAGCTGTATGGCATTCGCTACACCGACTCCCTGCCCTCCATCCGGGTGCCGCTCAGTCCTGAGCACCGCGACATCTGGCTAAACCTTCAGGAACTCGCTGTGACAGCGCATCACGAAGGCCAATTTGATCTCGTCACCCGTTACCAAAACGCGCCCGAGCCACCGCTTTCTCCCGAAGACGCCGCTTGGCTCGACCAACATCTCAAATCCAAAGGACTCCGTTAACCCATGAACCTCCTCCAAGAACACAACCTGCTGCAAACTCGCCGCCAGCTCTTCGCGCGCGGGAAAAACGTCCTCGGCGGTGCCGCTCTGGCTTCGCTGTTCGGTGAATCCTTCGCCAACGCCTCGCCCGGTGCAGTCGGTCCGCATTTCGCACCGAAGGCGAAGCGGGTGATCTACCTGCACATGGTCGGCGGACCGTCGCAGATGGATTTGTTCGACTACAAGCCGCAGATGCAGGCCTACTACGACAAAGACCTGCCGGACAGCATCCGTAAGGGCCAGCGGCTCACCACGATGACCAGCGGGCAGGCGCGGTTTCCCATCGCGCCGTCGAAATTTAACTTCGCGCAGCGCGGCAAGTGCGGCATGTGGATAAACTCCGACCTGCTGCCGTTTTTGGGCCAAAACGCCGATGACATCTGCTGGATGCGTTCCCTGCACACGGAGGCGATCAATCACGAACCGGCCATCTGCGCCATGCAGACGGGCAATCAGATCACCGGACGCCCATGTCTCGGCTCCTGGGCTTCGTACGGCCTTGGCGCGATGAACTCAAACCTGCCGACCTTTGTCGTGCTCATCGCCACGCCGACGAATCGCGAGCAGGAGCAGGCCATTTCACCGCGCCTGTGGTCCAGCGGCTATCTGCCCGGCGAACACGCGGGCGTGAGCTTCCGCAGCAAGGGCGATCCCATTTTGTTCATCAACAACCCGCCCGGCGTGCCCGACAGCGTGCGCAAACGCACCATCGAAGGCTTAAATGCGCTCAACGAGATCAATTACCAGCAAGTCGGCGACCCCGAGACGCACACGCGCATCCAGCAGTATGAAATGGCCTTCCGCATGCAGGCCAGCGTGCCAGAACTCACCGACATCACCCAAGAACCCGAACACATCTTCAAGCTCTACGGCGACGAAGCCAAGAAGCCCGGTACTTTTGCCAACAACGTGCTCATGGCCCGCCGCCTGGCCGAACGCGGTGTACGCTTCACGCAGATCTACCTCAACAACTGGGACCATCACAGCAACGTCGGCGGCCGCATGCCCAGCCAGTGCAAGGACGTGGATCAGGCCTGCCACGCGCTCATCACCGACCTCAAGCAGCGCGGCATGTTCGACGACACGCTCATCATCTGGGGCGGAGAATTCGGCCGCACCATCTATTCGCAAGGCGGCCTCACCAAGGAGAACTACGGCCGCGATCACCACCCGCGCTGTTTCACCATGTGGATGGCCGGTGGCGGTGCCAAAGGCGGCGCGATCTACGGTGAGACGGACGACTTCAGCTACAACATCGTCAATGACCCGCTCCACATCAGCGACTTCCACGCCACCGTGCTCCATCTCCTCGGCTACAATCACGACCGCTTCACCTACAAGTTCCAGGGCCTCGACCAGAAGCTCACCGGCGTGGAGCATCGGAAGGTCATCAAGGAGTTGATCGCCTAGCGCTCATTGCTTTCGCAAAGCACGATACTTCCCTGGAGCCATGCCCGCATAGCGGCTGAAGTGCCGCGTGAACGCACTCTGATCACACCAGCCGGTCTCGATGGCGATGTCGGCGAGTGATTTGTCCGTCTCCCGCAGCAGCCGAGTGGCTTCATCCAACCGCAGCTTATGCAGCAGTTGCAGCGGACTCATCTGGAAGAGCCGCTGCACCCGCTGCTCAAACTGATACACACTCAGCCCAGCCGTCGTCGCGATGTCCTCAATGCGCAGACTCTCCGTGTAGCGAGCCTGCATGAGCTTCAGCGCGGAAGCCAGTTCCGCAAAACCGCTCGCCTTGTCACTCGGCGCATTCAAATCACGCGAGATGCCCGTCACGCCGACGATGCGCCCCTTGTCATCCCGCAGAGCGTGCTTGGTGGTGAGGCACCAGCCCGCTTTGCTGCGAGGATAGATGTGCAGCTCAAGCTGGTGATCGACGCACTTGCCCGTCTTGAGCACCGCCTCATCCTGCCGCGCATAACTCACCGCCAGCGCCGCCGGAAACACCTCCGCAGGCCGTTTGCCGATCAGCTTCGCCTTGTCACCGCCCGCGCAACGATCCGCCAGCGTTTGGTTCACACGCACATAACGACCCAAGGTGTCCTTGATGAAAAAGACGACATCCGGTAGCGCATCGAAGAGCGCCTCCGTGACGGCATGCTGAGAGAATGAGCTGCTGGCATCCATGTAAGGACTGAAAGGACCGTTTGACGGTCAAAAAGCAATCAAGACTCGCCGTGAGTTTCGCTCACGGATAGTAGCCATCATCGCTCCGCGTGGTGAGCATGACGCTCTCGCTAGCGGGAAAGATCATCTCTTGGCCTTTGGCTGTCTTCCCTGTCCTCCAAATCGCCAACTCGTCACGCGGAGCGATGACGGCTACTTTGGCCAGGCGATTTGATGACCCGCATGACGATCTGCGCATCACTCAGGGCAAGCCGGCTTCCATGCCGCAGTCTTTGCTGGATGCCTAGCGGGAGAGATCACGGAGGGCGGACATGGGCATGTTACTCTCTCAGCAAAGCCAGCGCCTCAGTGCCTGGGTAATTTCCAGCCAGGGCGATGGCCTTGCGTTTCTGCAATCGCGATCGTGCGTTGAAACCGAGAATCCGGCAGGTCACCTCCCCCGTTTCGGTCAGCGGCTGGATACGATGTCCCTGGAGGCGGAAGTGGTCAGTCCACTTGTTCCGTCGCGGATGATAAAACGGGAGCAAAACGCCAGTTGTCCGTGTCACGGAGCCGAGATCACTGCCTTTCGCCATGTTACAGTCGAGGCAGGCGAGAGCCAGATTCGCCAGCGTTGTGCGCCCGCCATGTTTCCGGCTGCGGATATGCTCGATCTGGAAACCCACCCAGTCATCCCGCTCATGCAGCAGGCAATACTCGCAGAGACCTTCAGCACGTTCCCATACCTGCCGCCGCAGGGCCGCTGGCACATGGTGACTCATGCAGAAACAGCAGCAAGCCTAGCGCGGGCCTTCACCAGCGACATGATTTGGTTGAGCATTTGATATTGATCGAGTTCCGCCTTCTCAGCCTTGGTGATCTCGCCATCCTGGAGCTTTTGCACGAGCGATTCGACATGCGCAGATGTGGGTTTCGAGGCCCGCAAGGATGCTAGCTTCCGGGGATCAATGGCTTTGGAAAGAGCGTTGGCGGCGTCTTCGAGGATTTTCATGAGGTCAGTTTAGGAGGCTGCAGGATGAAATTCAAGATAGGAGTCCAGGTTTCCACCTCTCGCGAGAATGCAACGTGCCCTGCCCGTCACGCGGAGCGATGACGGCGACTATCCAAACATCTGCTTTTGACTGAAATGACAGGTTGCCGCCCGAAAAGCCTTCAAGACCCGCCACGCCTTTCGTTTCATCCTCAGTCATGAACCCATCCACTTGGTCCGGCGTATTCCCGGCAGTCCTCACGCAGCTCCACCAGGATCAGTCGCTCGACCCCGCGGCTTCGGCCAAGCACTGGCAGGCACAGATCGGCGCTGGCGTCTCCGGCTTGATCGTCTGCGGCTCCCTCGGTGAAAACCAGTGCCTCCAGCCGGATGAAAAACGCGCCGTGGTGAAGCATGCTGTCGAAGTCGCCGCAGGTCGCGTGCCGGTGGTCAGTGGCGTGGCCGAAATGAACACCCATACCGCCATCCGCTACATGCAGGACTGCGAAAAGCTCGGCGCGTCCGGTTTCATGATCATGCCACCGATGGTTTATAAGAGTGACGCACGCGAGACCGAGCACTGGTTCCGCACCCTTGCCAAAGCCACGCCGCTGAGCTGGATGCTTTACAACAACCCCGTCGGCTACCACACCGATGTCACGCCGGAGATGTTCGTCGAACTCGCCGACATCCCGAACCTGCACGCCATCAAGGAAAGCAGCTCCAACACCCGCCGCATCACCGAGCTGCGCAATCAAACCGGCGACCGTTACCGCATCTTCACCGGCGTGGATGATCTCTTCCTGGAGTCCGCCATTCTCGGCATCGACGGCTGGGTGTGCGGCAGCGGCATCGCCTTCCCGAAGGAAAACCAGCAGCTCTGGGATCTCGCCAAAGCCGGCAAGTGGGACGAATGCCGCGCCCTCTATCGCTGGAGCCAGCCGCTCATGAAGCTCGATACGCACCTCCACTTCGTGCAATACATCAAGCTCCTCTGCCAAGAGACCGGCCTCGGCCAAGAATGGGTCCGCGAACCGCGCCTCACCATCACCGGAGCAGAACGCGAGCAGGTGTTGAAGATCATCCGCGAAGCCCTGGCCAAACGCCCGCATGTCTGAAGCTCCGTCATCACCTCGCTTGGACCCTGGCCTCGTGCTGTGTGTCGGCGTGCTCGCGGTGTCCAGCGGCTCCATCTTCGTCCGCTTATCAGACGCGCCGCCGCTGGTCACCGCCATGTGGCGCATGACATTCGCCACCGTCTTCCTGCTTCCATTCGCATGGTGGAAGGCGCGCGACGAGCTGCGATCTCTCACGCGTCACGAACTCGGCAGCGGCGCGCTCGCGGGACTCTTTTTGGCGCTGCATTTCGCGACATGGATCGCCTCGTTAAGCTTCACCTCGGTCGCCAACAGCACCGTGTTCGTCAACACCGCCCCGCTGTGGGTCGCCATCATGTCGCCATGGCTCACGCACGAACGTCTTTCACGCCGCAGTTGGGCCGGGATCGGCCTGAGCGTCATCGGTGGCACCATCATCGGCGCGGGTGATTTCGCCGGTGGCACACGCGCGCTCATCGGCGATGCGCTGGCGCTCGCGGGCAGTCTTGCTCTGGCACTGTATCTTTTGAGTGGACGCCGCCTGCGCGCCAAGCTCTCCCTGCCAGCCTACCTCGCCGTGTGCTACACCAGCGCCGCCATCGTGCTATGGATTGCCGTGCTGGTGAGCCGGACTCCCCTCACCGAGTTTTCCGTCAATACCTGGGGCGCACTGCTCGGCATGGCCCTCATCAGCCAGCATCTCGGCCACAGCAGCTACAACTGGGCCATGCGCTACTTCAGCGCCGGCTTCATCGCCGTTTGCCTGCTCGGCGAACCGGTGGGCAGTTCGTTGCTGGCATGGTGGCTCTTTGACGAGGGCGTGACCTGGATGAAGGCCGCTGGCGGCCTGCTCATCCTGGTGAGCATTTATCTGGCAAGCACGGCACAGCAACAAACAGCCCCATGACTCCAAAACTCATCCAGATCATCGATTCGCATACCGGCGGCGAACCCACGCGTGTTGTGCTGGGTAGCATCGCGTCCGATGAGCTGGAAACATATCGCCGTGCGATCATCTGCGAGCCGCGCGGGCATGAGGTGATCGTCGGCGCACTGCTCGGCAAGCCTGTGGATATGAGCTGCATCACCAGTGTCATCTTCTTCAACAACGTCGGCCGGCTCGGCATGTGCGGTCATGGCATGATCGGTGTCGTCACCACACTGAGGCATATGAAGCTCATCGAGCCGGGCGAATATCGCGTTGAAACACCCGTCGGCATCGTCACCACCGAACTGCATGAAGATGGCCGTGTGAGCGTGCAGAATGTCAGGTCGTATCGCAAAGCCAAAGCCGTTCAGGCAGGTGGCGTGACGGGTGATGTCGCTTATGGCGGCAACTGGTTCTTCCTCGTCGCCGATCACGGCCTCGAACTCACCCGCGCCAACATTCCGCAGCTCACGCAAGCCAGTTTGGCGATGCGTGATGCCGTGCGTGCCGCTGGATTCCCTGAGGTGGATCACGTCGAACTGTTCGCCCCGCCGCACGATCCCGCCAATCACAGCCGCAACTTCGTCCTCTGCCCCGGTGGCGAATACGATCGCTCGCCTTGCGGCACCGGCACCAGCGCGAAGCTCGCTTGTCTTGCTGCGGATGAAAAACTGGCCGCAGGTGAAGTTTGGCGGCAGGAAAGCATCATCGGCTCCGTGTTTGATGGCAGTTACGAGAACAGCGACGGCGGCATCATTCCCACCATCACTGGACACGCCTTCATCACCGCGGAAACACAGCTCATCCTCGATCCGAACGACCCTTTTCAATTCGGAATCGGAACTACCACAGAGATCACAGCGAAACACAGAGATTTCCAAAGATGAAAGCAGCAATCCTTCTCATTCCTCTGTGCCTCTCTGTGCCCTCTGTGGTAGCTCAAACCGCCTTCGATGCCGCCCGCAGCCTGCCGAAGCGCACAGAGAGCAAAGTCTTTCGTGACCGCGTGAAGGCAAACTGGCTGTCGGGTGGCAAAACGTTTTGGTATCGCGTACAAACCGGACCACCGACTCATGAGTTCGTACTCATCGATGCCACGACAGGTGCGCGCAAGACTGCGCCCACGCTCAAGGCGCTCGGGTTGCCGGAAAAGGCGGCCGTGAAAACCTCTACTGCCAAAATCGAACTGCGCCCGACGCAGCGCACCGGCGAGGAGTCCGGGCTGAAATTCATCAACCAACTCGGCGAGGACGTGGATCTCTTCTGGATCAACCAGCAGGGCGAGCACCTTCGCTACGGCGGCATCCGCGTGGGCATGGAGCGGGAGCAGCACACCTTCGACGGCCACGTTTGGCTCATCACCAGCCGCACCGGTGAGCATCTCGCCGTAATCGAAGCCGGGCCGGTCGTGCAGACGCTCATCATCGACGGCAAAGGTCTCACGAAGGCCAAAGAGGAACCGAAGAAGCCTGAGCGCGGCGCGAAATCACCGGATGGCACATGCATTGTCACGAGCGAGGCGGATGCGGTGCCAAAACGCCAGATCACCCTCGTCGATTCTTCACCGAAAGATGGCCTACAACCGAAAACGAAAGTCATCGACTACCTCAAGCCGGGCGATCCTTTGCCAAAGCCGCAGTTGGTGATCAACCAGACCAGCGGCGAGAAGATTCGCGTGCCGAGAGACTTGTATGCGAATCCCTTCACCGAGTCCGGCAAACTCGACATCACTTGGTCTCCAGACAGCAGTGAGTTCTACTTCGACTACAACCAACGCGGCCATCAACTCTACCGCATCCTCGCCGCGAACGCCAAAACTGGCGCGGTGCGTGTCGTGGTCGAAGAACAGGCCAAGACCTTCATCGACTACACCAAGAAAACTTGGCGTCACTGGCTGCACAGCAGCGGCGAACTCATCTGGATGAGCGAACGCGATGGCTGGTGCCATCTATGGCTCTACGATGCCAAAACCGGCCAGGTGAAGAACCAAATTACGAAGGGTGCGTGGCCGGTGCGCGAAGTTTTGCACGTCGATGACGCGAAGCGCGAGGTGTGGTTCCTCGCAAGTGCTTTGCAGGCCGCTGAAGACCCGTATCACCTGCATCTCTGCCGCGTGAAGCTCGATGGCAGCGAGTTCAGGCAGCTCACGGAAGGCGATGGCAACCACCACGTCGAATTCTCGCCGCAGCGTGACTTCTTCATCGACGCCTGGTCCCGCGCCGATCATCCGCCTGTTCATGAGCTGCGTCGCAGCAGCGACGGTGCCCTCGTGTGCGAATTGGAGAAAGCCGATGCCTCCGCCCTGCTCGCCGCAGGGTGGACAATGCCCGAACGCTTCGTCGCGAAAGGTCGCGATGGCAAAACGGACATCCACGGCGTCATCGTCAAGCCATCGAACTTTGATCCTTCAAAGAAATACCCCGTCGTCGAAAACATCTATGCCGGACCGCACGGTGCTTTCACTCCAAAAGAGTTCGGCAGGTTGCTCGGCCATCACACGATGGCCGAACTCGGCTTCATCGTGGTGCAGATGGACGGCATGGGCACCAATCATCGCGGCAAGGCCTTTCACGATGTGTGCTGGAAGAATCTCAAAGACGCCGGCTTCCCGGATCGAAAGTTGTGGATCACGGCAGCCGCAAAAACTCGCCCCTGGATGGACCTCACCCGCGTCGGCATCTACGGCGGCAGCGCAGGCGGTCAGAATGCGATGCGTGCATTGCTCGATCACCACGACTTCTACCAAGTTGCCGTCGCCGACTGTGGTTGCCACGACAACCGCATGGACAAAATCTGGTGGAACGAGCAGTGGATGGGCTGGCCCGTCGATGACAGCTACAAGCGCAGCTCGAACGTGGCGGATGCCGCGAAGTTAAACGGCCATCTCCTCCTCATCGTTGGCGAACTCGACACCAACGTCGATCCTGCCAGCACCACGCAGGCTGTTGGTGCGTTGCAAAAGGCCGGCAAGACTTTCGACTTCATGCCCATCATCGGCACCGGCCACGGCGCGGCGGAAACGCCGTTTGGCTCGCGGTTGCGCATGGAGTTCCTCGTGAGACATCTCAAGCCATGAACAACCTGCAGGTGTAAAACTTGGCCGACTTGAAAACTTCAAAGCCGGTCTGTTCAACATGGCAGATGCTTTCCTTGATCTCCCAAGTGGTGCATTGACCCCTTGCCGCCCTTCTTGTAATCTGATCGCGAATTCAGCACCTCAACCTCATGCGCACCTCCAACCCCACCCTCAGCGACCACGTCTTTGAAAAATCCCGCACCGGCAATGCCGCCGACGGCGTGATGACGCTCAACGGCACCGTTCTCAAGACGGCCATTCTCACCCTGCTGCTCGTCACGGCGGGCGCTTGGAGCTGGGGCCAGGTATCAGCCGCGAATCCGCCTGCCTGGTTCGGCACGGCGCTGAAATTCGGCTGGCTGGTGCCCTTCGCGCTCGCGCTGATCATTGCCTTCGTGCCAAAAACAGCGCCCATGCTGGCACCGGTTTATGCCGTCACCAAAGGCGTGATCGTCGGCGTCATCTCCGCGCTATTTGAGGCCAGTTTTCACGGCATCGTGCTCACCGCTGTGCTGCTGACCTGCGGCATTCTGTTTGCCCTGCTCGCCGCGTATGCGACCGGCATCATCAAGGCCACGGAGAACTTCAAGCTCGGCATCTTCGCCGCCACCATGGGCATCGCGATCTTTTACCTCGCCACCTGGGTGCTGAGCATGTTCGGCATTCAGATTCCCGGCCTGTTCGGCAACGGCTGGGTCGGTATCGCTTTCTCCGGCTTCGTGGTGGTCATCGCCGCGCTCAATCTCGTGCTCGACTTTGATTTCATCGAGAACGGCTGTGCCGCCGGTGCGCCGAAGCACATGGAATGGTATGCCGCCTTCGGCCTGCTCGTCACCCTCGTCTGGCTCTACCTCGAAATTCTGCGCCTGCTCTCCAAGCTGCGCAGCCGCAATTAATTCCTCTCCGTCACAACTCCAATTGTCACCACCATGAAACCAGCCCTGCTCCTCATCGTCCTGCTCGCCAGCGCCGCCAGCGTTCAGGGCAACCCGGAAGTCGCCACCATCATCGACCAGGAATACGGTGCCGCGACCTCCGAAGGCATCCTGCTGCTGCAATCCCCCGCCAGCGCCGCCGAACCAGAACAATGGACCGTCTATGCCCGCGATCCGTTCCGCCAGGGCGAACTCGTGCGCGCCTTGCTGACGTTGGATAAAGAAGGCTGGGCACCCGCTGCCAACGGTGCTGGCACCAAACTGCTGCAACGCGTGCCGACGCAGCCCATCGCCTTCAACCGCGTCAAGTTGCGCTCCGCCGATGTCCGAAAAATTGCGCAGCAGACCGCCATGCTGGCGAAGATGAACTTCGTCACTGCCGCCTATCAACTCGCCGCCAATGCCACCACCGGCGCACCCGAATGGGGCCTCGCGCTCAATGACACTAACGGTGCCGAGATCGGCTTCATCGTCATCTCCGCCGAAACCGGCGCGGTTATCCATCAGCAATGGGGCAATGACGCAGACGGCACTGATGCGGCAGCGCCCGGCGGCACCAAAGGCGAACGTGCTGCTGTGGAAGTCAAAAAAACCGCCCGCCGCGCCTGGGAATGGACCGGCGACGCCGGACTCGAAACCGGCCGCTTCTTCAAGAAGTTGTTCAGCAGAGATTGAGTCAAGCCGTCAACGGTCAAGAAGGTCAAGTGTCGTACTTCTTGACCACCTTGACCATTTCTTGACGAATCCTTGACCTACTCTCTCCGAATCGCCTCGGTCAATTTCCCGCGCACCGCCATCGCAACGGCGATCACACAGACCACGAGGCCAAAACCAAGCACCGCGACGATCAGTTTGCCAAGAAACGCCACCGGCACACCGCCGCCGCTTTCAATCAACCGCGGAATGACTGCCAGCGATGCCGTGGCGACACCAAGGATGACGCCCAGCACCAGCAGCACGCTGTGCTCACCGAGAATCATCAGACGCAGCGAACCCACGCGGAATCCGAGCGCCTGCATGAGTCCCAGCTCGCCACGCCGCTCCAACACATGCCGTGCGATCAGCACACCGATGCCCGCCGTACCCAGCAGCACGCCCAAGCCGCCCAGGACCGTGAAGATGCCGATGTAAGTGTTCTGCACACTCAGGAACACCTCCAGCCGCTGCCGCGCCGGTTCCAGCGCCAGACCACGCTGTTCAAGCTGCCGCGTGAGATGCGCAGCCATTTCGGCAGCCTGCTCCGGCTTCGCATCCATCAGGAAGAAGCGATAGCCCGCCGTATCAGGATACTTCGCCAGAAACGCCTGCTCGCTGATGATCATCTTGCCTTGCAGCACCGAACCGGCCAGCAAGCCGACGATCTTCACCTGAAACGTGTTCCCGGCACTGTCCTGATAATCCAGCGTATCCCCCACGCCTTTGCCAAGCCCCCACATCGCCGTCGCCTGATCGGCGATAGCGGACACAAACGAGGCATCACTGAGTTTGTCCCATGAACCCGATGCAAACGCGAACGAGCCCGTCAGCTTCGCCGGATCAACCCCCACGAGCACCGGCTTCTGCGCACGGTTCAGGTTCAAACAGCTCGCATCATCCCCTTCCCGCACCCGAAACGGCACCACGCGGACCTGCGGCATGAGTTTTTCATCCAGGCCGAAGGCATCCCAACCCGTCTTCGCATTCAGATCTTCATACACCGGCAATGACGACTCACCGATGAGCGCAAAGCCACCCGTGCCGGAGTCACGCTTGGTTTCATCGCCCGCGCTCATGCGGAAGGCGTTCACCGCCACCACGAGGAAGATGCCGCCCGCCATCATGCCGATCACCGCGAGACTGCGCGATGGCCGACGCGAGATGTTGCGCGAGCCGATCTCCCACAGCGTGCGTGCCAGCGCACCGCTGTCACGCCGCATCCAGCCGCGCAGATACAGCAGTCCCGCAATCATGAGCAGCATGCCGGAGCCGAAGAACAGGCCGGCTACAGCAGCGGGATTTTTCACGAACAAGGCCACAACAAGCATCACCAGCGCAATGCCTGAGAGCACCGGGATCCATTTCACCCGTGCTTTCTTGAGTACCTTGGCCGCATCGGCGCTCCAGGAGCCGTCCAGCAGGTCACGTGTTGCCGTTTTGAAGATCTTCCTGCTCGCCCACCACAGCGTCGCCAGCACCACCACGAGCGTTCCCATCGCCGCGCCAATGATCGTGCCGAAGCTCGCATCAAACATCAGCGGCAGCCCTTGCGTAGCTCCATGCCAGACTGCGGAGAGGCCATGCAGTGCCGACTTCGTGTAAATCACGCCACCGAACACACCGAGCAGCACACCCGCAATGGCGATCACGCCCGCTTCCAGCAGCCACACGCGGCGCACCATGGCCTTCGTCCATCCCACGGCCATCAGTAGCCCAATCTGCGATGCCCGTCGCTCCAGTGTGAACAAAAACAGCAGCGCCGCGAACACCAGCGCCGCCACGATCAAAAACAAACTCAGGCCGATGAACAGGCCGCCGAAATCCACGCTGCCTTGCGCTGCCGCACCGGCCTCGCCTTTGAAATTGCGCGGCGTGAGGCCGATGTCGGCGAGATTGAGCCGCAGCGCGATCGCATGGCTCAGCGCCTCCTTGCTCTGACCGCCTTCCGGGATGCGAATGGCCGTGAGATTGCCGAAACGGTTCGCCCAGAGCTTCTGACCGGCCCCCAGCGTGATGAATCCCTTCGGTGTGCCTTTGAACTCGTCCCAGTAGTCCTCGTCCTTGTCACGGATGGCCTTCATATCCATCGGGATGCCCGGTTCCCAGTCGCGGCAGTTGTCCACGTCCGAAACACCCGGAAACTCCGGGGTCCACGCCTTGCTGACTTTCGGATCCGTCATCGGCAGGATGCCCGCCACCTTGAAACTCGCCGTCTCCTGCTTCAGCTCACGCCCCAGGCCGACCACAAAGTATTGCAGCTTCAACTCATCGCCCACCGCGAGCTTGTGATCATCCGCCAGCCATTGAGTGATGACCATCGGCGGAGTTCTCAGTGCCGAGTGCTCAGTGCTCAGTTTCGCCGCCTCTGGCTTCTCCGACTGAGCACTAAGCACTGAGAACTGAGCACTACCATCCCCACTAACCGCCGTGATCATCGAATACGGCGTCGCTCCATTCGCCGAAGTGATGCCGTTGACGAGGTAGGTCATCACGCCGTGTGCGCCTTTGAGCTGGTTGAGCTTCTCCGCGAGGCTGCGGTCCAGAAACACGCGGCTGGTGCTGATCTCCCATTCCTTCTGCGTGCCCTCGATGTGCTTGAGCTGGAGCGAGAAGTCTTCCAGCGTGCGCTGCTCCTCCAATGGCGACCGCAGCGCTGCAAACTGCGCGCTGAGGATCGCATTCACGCGTCCGTCCATTTCGAGCTGCGTTTGCAGGTCGGCGAGATTCACAAACACCGAATCCGGCGGCACCTGCGACGCGGTGAGTTGAAACGCGCCAAAATCCTCCGCGCTCACAATCGCCCCGACGGTGCGCCGCAGCGAAACATCCTGGTTCGTGCTGCCGGAGAGCGGCGCATCGCGTGAAATCGCACTCGGACGCTCCAAGCGCACGAGCACCGTGTCGCCAACCTTCACGCCAAGTTTGCGCGCCAGCGGTTCATTGATGGCGACGCCAGTTTTATCGAACACGACAGCCTTCCCGCTCGTGCTGAGCTTCCAGAAGCCTTCATCCACGCCGAGCACCTGCGTGCCATTCACGCGCACCTTGCCATTCGCCGCCGCTGCCGAGCCGGTGGCGATGATCACCGGCACCGTCTTCGTTTTGCGCGCCAGATTTTCCGTGAACCAGCGATCACCGCCGATCACGCCGCCTTCGATCTTGCCCAAACGCAGCGCAGCGACGCGCCGCAGACTCGCACGCACCGAATCACCGACGAGCATGGAGCCGGTCAGAATCGTAGCGGCCAGGAACGTGCCGAACAGCAGGCCGAGATGGCCACGCCAGTAGTAGCGTGCGGACTGGAGGACGTAATCCTTGAGTTTCATGCCAGGACACCTTCGTGAATCGTCATCACCCGCCCCATGCGCTCCGCCTGGGCCCGATGATGCGTGACCATGACGAGCGTGACGCCGCTGCTCTTTTGCAGTTCCAGCAGCAGGTCAGTCAAAGCGGCGGCGTTGACTTCATCGAGCGCACCGGTCGGTTCATCGGCCAAAATGAGACGTGGCTGATTGATCAACGCACGCACAAAGGCCACACGCTGCCGTTCACCGCCGGAGAGCTGCGCCGGCTTCCAGCTCATGCGGTCCTTGAGTCCCACCTGCTCCAACAGCACCTCCGCACGCTTCAAAGCATCCTCTGGCGGTGTTTTCAGCGCCAGGGTGGGCAGCAGCACATTTTCCAGCACCGAACACTGCGGCATCAAATGATGCAGTTGGAAGATGAAGCCGATCTTCTGGCTCCGCACGGCGGCAAGCTGCTTCGGCGTGCATTGCTTGAGCGATTCACCGTCGAAGGTGATCTCGCCTTCATCCGGCGCATCCAGCGTGCCGAGAATGTTCAGCAGCGTGCTTTTGCCACAGCCGGAAGGACCGACGATGGCAAGCGATTCGCCCGCCTCGATCTTCAGGTTGATCCCGCGCAGCACGGGCACACGCGCACCGCTGCCTGGATCGGTGTAGGCTTTCGAGAGGTTGGTGAGTTCGATGAGGGGCATGGATGGAGTCAGGCTGCGGCGACGATACGCCAGCGTTTCGCTTTGAATTCATGACGCGGCAGGCTGTCAGGTTCGGCCAGCCTAACCGGAATACGCAGAGAAAACGTGTCGCGCAGCTTGGTTTCGATGCGTTTGAGCAACGGCTTCGCCACATTGCCGTCCATTTCGACCAGCAGCTCGATCTCATCCATCGCATCGACCTTGCGCTGCTCCACCATGAACTCGATGACCTCGGGAAACTCGCGCACCACGGCTTCGATGGCGCTGGGATACACGTTCACGCCGCGGACGACGACCATGTCATCTAAGCGGCTCAAAATGCCGCCATCGAGCACTAGACGGCCACGATGCATCTTCTTCTTCACCCAGTCGCCGGTGCGGTAGCGCAGCAGCGGGCAGGCGGTGCGGTCCAGCGTGGTCAGGATCAGTTCACCGCATTCACCATCCGGCACTTCCACACCCGTTTTCGGATCCACAATCTCCGCGAGATACGCCTCCTCGATCACGATCAGGCAGCTCGGCATGTCCTCGGCCTCATAACTCACCGGGCCGACCTCCGTCATGCCGTGATGATCAAACACCCGCGCATCCCACAGCTGTTCGAGACGCTTGCGCACTTCCGGCACGCTGCCGCCCGCTTCACCTGCCACGATGATTTTGTTGATGCGCAGGCTCATGCGTTCAACACCGGAGCTTTCACCGATCAATTCGCCAAGGCGCAACGCATACGTTGGCGTGCAGCACAGCACCGTCGCGCCATAGCGTGCCATCGCCTCCAGCCGCGCCTGGCTCGACAAGCCACCGGCCGGAATGACGAGAAAATCCTTCGCCGCCGCCTCATACGCCGTCCAGAAACCGAGAAACGGGCCAAACGAAAACGCGAAGAAGATACGGTCACGGCCTTTGACCAAACCCGCGGCCTCAAACACGCGCTGCCAGCATTTCAGCATCGCCTCCCAACTCTCCGGCGTGTCCACCCAGGCCATCGGCTCGCCCGTGCTCGTGCCGCTGGTCTGGCAGAAGCGTGTGTATTGATGAATGGCGCGGGTGAGATTCGTGCCAAAGGGCGGATTCGCGGCACGATCCGCCTGAATGTCCGCCTTCGTCGTGAACGGCACCTGCGCGATGAAATCTTCGATGCGGTTCAACCGGCTCACCTTCAGCTCCCATTCGCGGATTTTTTTGCCGTATAAGCTGTCCGTCGTGGCCAGATTGAGCACAATCGAACGCAGTTTGCGCCACTGGTTGGAGCGCAAACGAACGCGGTCGATCAATGGAGGTCCGTCCGACACGCGTGAAGACATGGCGAGGCATGCCACGAGGTCAAGGGAAGCGCCGTCGATGACTCTGGCTCAGTGATCAAATTTTTCGCACGTCGATGCGCTGCATCAACAAATGCTCATGACCGGGCTGCACTGTGACAATATTTTCACCAGCGTTGGCCGCTTCGATGCAGAGAAATTCGGGATACGCTTCATCGGGCAGATCGGTGAGACGTTTGGACTTCTCGATCCACGGATTCCAAACCACCGTCGCGAGGCTGCCGGCCTTTTCGATGACGAGTTCACGGTGCCATTTGGGATCATGCACGATGACCGTGGCATCAGAGGCGTAGAGGCGGTCCACTTCCTGATCGATGACCACGGTGTCATGTTGCGGCCTTTTGTCCGGCGAAAGACGGCCTTCCACATACTGCGTGCCATGCAGGCCGTGGATGGCGATCTTTCGCACGTCCTCGACATTGAGGTAGGTGTGCAGTGCTCCGGTCATGTCCCAAGCAGTGGTGCCAGTGTTTGTGACTTGCAGCGTGACTTGCAATGAAGCGCCCATGTGAACGTGCAGCCGTGCGGAGAACGCATGCGGCCACAGGGACTTTGTTTCGGCGGAGTCTTGCAGCTTGAGCACGATCTCGACCTCCGTCGCTGTTTCGCGTGCAGCATCAACCTCCCAGATCATCGTGCGCACAAAACCGTGGGCCGGTTTGCTGGTGTCCGTCGGATGCGGGCCAAACCACGGCCAGCAGATGGGAATGCCGCCGCGAATGGGTTTGCCCGGCTCAAACAAGGCCTCGGCGCTCATGTAAAGCACAGGGTCATGACCTTCCGGGATCCACTCCATCACATGCGCACCGTTTAACGCAATGCGGCCGATGACGGCAGGATGTTCAATGTCGAGGGTGGGGTAACCCGCGAGTTCTTCACTGAGCGAAACAGAAGGTGGAAGTGTCATGCGGGCGCATTCATAACCGGAAGCTCGCCGGCAGCAACTCCGCCATCGTCATCGCCAGTGGTTTTCCATCGCGCAGGAACCAAATCGGCGTCTCCGGTGCAGCAAACTCCGCAATCACCTGGCGGCATGCCCCGCATGGCGGGAACTCCTGCCCGAGCGCGATGACGGCGAGCGATGTAATCCTCATCCCCGGCCCTTCCTCGGCCACGGCATGGAAGATCGTGTTCCGCTCCGCACAAATCGTCAGCCCATAACTCGCGTTTTCCACATTGCAGCCGGTGAAGATGTTTCCTGCTGCCGTCAGCAGCGCACAACCGACCTGAAACTGCGAATACGGCGCGTAGGCTTTTGTGGCGGCACGCTGCGCGTGTTCAAGGAGTGCGGGATTCATGGGCGTGTTTCAAGCGGCGGGTGTGTGGTGGGCGCGGCAGCGTCCTGGAGTGCTCCAGCCCTCTGGAGCTTTTCGCAGGCCGGTGGACGCTCGAAAGCGCCGGAGGGCCGGCGCACTCCAGGACGCTGTCGCGACAAATCTCATGGCTTCTTCGCTTCAGCAGCGGGCACCGCCGGTTTCAGCTCGTCCTCCATCAAACCGGCTTTGCTGAGTAGCGGCCGCACCTTATCTGCCGTCTGGCGTCCAGCAGGAATGTCGAAACCGAGCGTGTCGTAGTTCGGCTTAAAGCCGTTGCCATCGGCATCGACGTAGATCGGGTTGTTGTAGGCACAGGGGCGCATCTTGGCGTAATCACTGGTGCCGTAGCAGGTCTCCTGCCCCGCCGTCTCATGCATGGCCACGACGATGAGATGCGCGTCGTGCTGCAGCGGCACCTTGATCTTCTGGTCAAACTTCACTACGCCCTCTTTGAACATCTGTGGATGCGTTTTGCGCGTGAAGTTGAGCTTGGGATCAGGGCGGCTGTTCACCAGCACCTGCACACGGTCGATGTCCATCCAGTCGGTGCATTGCACGCGCACTTTGAGATCAATGCCGCCGATGGCGCGATCATCGTCCCCGGCGATCTTGCCGTTTTGAGTCGTCACTTCGAGGAAGGGGCCGGTGGTGAGAATCATGTGACCAGCTTTGGCATGCGGGGATAATTCCGCCCAGTCGATCTTCGCCGGTTCATCGGTGCTGGAAGGCAAATAACAGCGCCAGCAGCCGACACCGTTGCCATAAACGCTGTGCGCATCCGCCACGCCGACGGCGACGAGGCGATGTCCCTGATTCAAGAGCTGCCGCCAGATGAACTCACGACAGGATGAGACCTTCATCGCGAGCGCTCCAGCCGGGCGGCTTACTTTGAAGGGTGAATCGGCCAGGATGTCAGTGCCGGGGCCGTTCTCGGCCTCGGAGCCGTCGATCATGCCCCCCACGCCGACGAAACCGCCATCGGCGATGCCGTCGCTGTCGCGATCGACAAACATGTTTGAGAGATCGGGGTGGTTGAACTGAATCCAGCGATCTGCCCGCTCGCCCTGCCAGCGACGCAACGTGAGAGCGGTGATGCGCGGGTCGTCATTCCAAACCGGGGCACCGCCGTCCTGCTTGAGCGGATCAGGCTCAAAGGGAAAAGCATTGAAGTGCTGACGGCTGCCGGTGAGTTCCATGCCTTTGACCGTCTTGATGAAGGCTTCGAGTCCGAGCGCCTTGATCGTCGGCTCCCAGTCGTAGAGGCGGTTGTGTTCGGTGGTGGGCGCGAATTCGAGATGCTCGACGGCGATGTTGATCACGCGGCCATCGGTGTCGCAGACATTGTCACCGCTCGGCGTGCTGTGATTGTGGAAGTCGGCGCTGATCCAGCCCTTGGTATCGACGAGACGCTTCAGCGTGCCTTTGAACACAAACTCCCGCGCTGGCTCGATGAGCACTTCTTTGGCGAGATGCGAGAACTCAGGGCCACGCACGACCACGACGCGATACTTCCCTGGCGGCAGTTGCACGCTGAACTGGCCCTTCTCGCTGTGATACTGATCCACGCAGCCATGCGCGCGATGTTTTGGCCCGAGGTTGAGCTTGGGTGCATCCTTGTCCAGCGGCGTGAAGTGCGCTTTGCAGGGGATTGATTTGCCCGCTTCGTCGGAGATGTCGAAACGCATGCGTGAGGCGGCAGCGAGCGCCACTTTGGGCAAGGAAACCGTGCCCTCGGTCACAGTGAAGGAGAGGGTCGCCTGCGCACGTCCGATGTCATCAATCACGAATTGTGTCGGGCCATGCGGCAACGTGAAGCTGAAGGCACCGCTCTCATCGACATAGCCCGGCACCGTTTTTTTGCCATCCGACACCTGAATCGTCGCCGTGGTGACACTCTTCCCATTCGCATCAGTAATCCGCCCGTTCACCGTGCCGAGTTTGCCGCCTTTGACCGCACGCACCACTCCCACGGCCTGCGCAGGTGATGTGCCCACCGCAAAGAAGCGCGAGATGACGACTTCCTGCTTCGGTTGCAATTCGATCGTGTCTTCCAACTTCTCAATGCCGGTGACGTTGAGTGTGCCGAGCGCGTAGGCACCCTTGTGCGCAGGATTGATCGCATCGACCCAAAAAATGCCGTCGTTGGTCGTGCCGTTGGATTCAAAGCGGGTGAAATCGGACTTCGTGAAGGTCTTCTGCGGCTGGGCGGTCTCGTTGCGCAGCACGGTGGTGATGAAGATGCCCTGCACGCCGTCTTTGACGCGGTATTCGTGGCGCTTGAAGACACCGCTGTTCTTCGCGGCGGTGGTGACGGACTCGACGGCAGCGCCGCCCTCTTCTTTGACATTGGCGATCTTCACATAGCTCACCGGGCCGTGGCCGCACGGACCATAGACGACGAGCTGGTCATTCGCCGCACCCCGCAGCGTCAGATCATAAAGGCAGCCGGGCGTGACGCCGTCTTCGCCGTAGAAGGTGCTCATGTTCGCGCGACGGTTCGCGACGTTTTGAGAAATCACCGCCTCCACCTTGTCGCTGCGCAACACGAAGTCGCCACGGATGCCATCCGCCTCCTTGCCGCCGGGCAGATCTTTTTCATGCCCGAGGGCGGCTTCGAAAACTTCGGCAGCGTTCAAGCTGCAGGTCAGAAGGGCGAGGAACAGGAGTGCGGCGGATTTCATGGTGGGCGAATGCGTGCATACCAAACGACGACGCGAGAGTCATCTTGTGATTGCGCCCATGTTTGTTAATCTCGCGCGCATGTCCGCCGCACCTCAACGCCTCGCCTGGCTCGATCTCTTTCGCGGTCTCGCCGTGCTCGGCATGGTCTGGACACACTCGGCGCACACGTTTCTCGACGTGACACTGCAACACACGCCGTGGTTTCACGAACTGGACTTCTACCACGGCCTGATCGCCCCCGCGTTCTTCTGGATCGCCGGTTTTGTGCGCGCGCATGTGACTGCGGGAAAATCCAAGCCGGCCTGGCCTGTGTTTAAACGTCTGATGACGGTGCTGCTCATCGGCTATGCGATGCATGTGCCGTGGCACACGCTTTTCAACGCCGATACGTGGCGTGACGTCTGCAAAGTGGATGTGCTGCACTGCCTTGCCATCAGCGGCATGCTCATGCTGCTCTGCGAGCGCTTCGGCCGCTGGCGGAATGCGGTGGCGGCAGCGCTGCTCGTCTGCTTTGTCGGCCTGCAAACATCTGCCGAGAGCTGGCGCACGGGAGTGCTGTTCGTCGATCAGTATTTCAATCGCAACCAAGGCTCGCTGTTCGCGTTGTTTCCATGGGTGGGTTTCGGACTCGCGGGATTTCTCACGCGCAGCCTCTGCAATGGCACGGCGAATCGGAATGCCTCAGTTATCTTCATCTTGGGGGCGATGCTGGCCTTCGCGCAGCCGTATTCACCCTGGCCGGGTGGTGCGCCGGAGTTTTTCCTCGAACGTCTTGGCTGGGTGATGATGGCGG
Source organism: Prosthecobacter sp. (assembly GCF_046154365.1). Taxonomy (GTDB): domain Bacteria; phylum Verrucomicrobiota; class Verrucomicrobiia; order Verrucomicrobiales; family Verrucomicrobiaceae; genus Prosthecobacter. The sequence goes on along the minus strand of NZ_JBJXFV010000010.1, from coordinate 6,778 downwards.
CGGTGCTGGTGGCATGCGTGGCGGATCGCATCAGTGCCGCCACCGGCTGGCTGCGGCTCGCAGGCCGTGAATCGCTGCTGCTCTATGTCGTTCACTTGATGCTGATTCATGCCGTGCCAATGCCCAAACAGGCGTTGCAGCAGCTCATCGGCATGACGCAGCCGCTCTGGGTGGTGTTCCTGATCTTTGTGGCGCTGTTTGCCGCCTCGTTGGCGCTGGGTTGGTGCAATGAGCGACGGAAGACGCGCAGCCGGGCGTAGGTTGGGTGTGTGCTGCGTCGGAGATCATCCGCAGCTTCCAAGCCCGCTTCGCAGCACCGCCCGACTCTTGGCGCGCACATGGGCCTTGTCATTGCCGCCATGAGACGGGCGGGCTGTCGCCACACCCATCCTACAACTCACTCCCGCACGATCTTCAGCACGCGGTTGTTGTAGCTGTCGGTGATGTAAAGATGGCCGGACTCCGGGTGAATGGTGACGCCATGCGGACGTGCGAGTTGGCATTGCTTGGGATCGCCATCAACACCAGCGCTGCCTTGTTTGCCTGTGCCGGCGATGCGTTCGATCTTGCCGGTGGCCGGGATGTAGCGACGCACGAGATGGCTTTCAGCATCGGCGATGATGACACTGTTGTCCTGGTCCACGCAGAGATGCTTCGGGCCGCTCATGGTGGCTTCGAGCGCGGGGCCACCGTCGCCGGTGCCGCCTTGTTTGCCGCTGGCATTTACCACGGTGCGGATGTGGCCGGTTTTATCGACCACCCGCAGCGCGTTGCCGCCGCGTTCGAGGATATACACATTGCCGAGGCGATCTGGTGCCACCGCACGCGGATCGGAAAGCGGCGCATCGACAGCGACGGCACCGTCCTCCGGTTTGCCCTTCTTGCCGTTGCCCGCGATGACTTTGCTTGTGTGCGTGGCGAGATCCAGCTCATGCACCTGCCGCAGATCGGCGATGTAGAGCTTGGTGCCGTCAAAGTTCAGCGTGATGCAGTAAGGGCCGTTGCCTTTGGCCTTGCCAGGCGGTGCCTGCCAGCCTTCGAGCGTCGAAACGATGCGCGCTTTCGCATCCACCACACGCACGCGGCCGTTCCAGGTGTCACCGATCAGCACTTTGCCATCCGGCAGGATCGCGAGGTTGTGCGGGCCATTGAACTGCGCGCGGTTGGCAGGACCGCCATCACCGCTGTCGCCAGCCGTGGGCTGTCCGGCGACATGCTGGATCACGCCGCCGCCATCGACTTGCAGCAAACGATTGCCTGAGGCCATCTCGATGATCCACATGTGCCCGCCGGAATCAAACGCGGTGCCAAACGGCTCTTTGAGCTTCGCGTCAGTCGCCGCGATGTCCACGGCGTCCTGCGTCCCTCCGGCAACGAGGACGATTTGATCGGCGTGAGCGATGAAGGGGAGCAAGAGTGTGGCGCAAAGGAAGCGGAACATGGAAGTGATGAGTTAGAGGTTGGAAGCGGAAGCGGTCACTTCTTCTTCAGTAGCCGCACGCGATGCGATTCGCTGTCGCCGATGAACACCGTGCCGTCGGCATCGCAGAAGACTCCGTGCGGACGCGCCATCTTGCATTGCAGCGGGTCGCCATCCGGGCCGTCACCTTTTTGATTGAGTCCGGCAATGAGTTCGAGGTTGCCGGTCTTCGCATTCACCATGCGGATGCTGTGGCTTTCGCAATCGGCGAGCCAGGCGTTGCCCTCGGCATCAATCGAGATGCCCTTCGGACCGCTAAGCGTCGCCGCCTTTGCAGGGCCGCCGTTGCCCGTGAAGCCTTTGGCTCCGGTGCCGGCGATGTGGAAGATTTTTTCGGCCTTGAGGTCGATCTTGAAGACCTGATTGCCGCCGCGTGTCGCCACCCAAAGATTTCCAGTCTTGTCGAAATCGAGCGAACGCGGCTCGGTGATCGGTGTGCCTGTGATCGGCGCTCCATCAGGTGTTTTGCCCGCCTTGCCGGTGCCGGCGAAGGTGCTGATCGTGCCGGTCTTCATGTCAATCTTGCGGATCACGTGATTGCCGATGTCGCAGACATACAAACTGCCATCAGGGCCAAACTGAATGCTGTGCGGCTGTTTGAACTGCGCGTCCTTCGCCGGGCCACCGTCACCGCTGTAGCCAGGCTTGCCGTTGCCAGCGATGGTGGTGATAATTTTGGTCTTCAGGTCGATCTTACGCACCGCATGGTTCGTCATATCGACGACATAAACATCGCCCTTCGCATCGAAGCGCAGCTCGTGCGGCAAATTAAAGGTCGCCTGCAAGGCAGGACCGCCGTCGCCGCTGTAACCTTTGGCCCCGGTCCCCGCGATGGTGCTGATGGTGCCGTCAGGAGCCACGCGGCGAATGCGCTGGCCGGTGTATTCGCAAAACCAGATCGCGCCGTCCGGGCCGCGCACGACACCGAAGGGATTGTCGATCTGCGCGGCAGTGGCAGGGCCGCCGTCACCGCTGCCGCCTTTGACGCCGGTGCCGGCAAAGGTGGAAATGGTCCATTCGGCGGCGGTGGCGGATTGAATGAGGAAGGTGAGGAGAAGGAGCGAGCGCATGGTGGTAGGCGTGACGATGAAGGACAGGACGATGAATGCCAAGCAGGAAAGTTGCCAGCAGGAAAGTTGCCCGGTTGCGCCGCAACCGGTCCGCCCCAGTGAGACGGAATGGCAACGGGCAATCTCGTAGCCATGTTCGCCACCTGCCCGCAGTGTTACATCGTTGCAGGCGGGGAACGTGGTCATGCGCTATGCAAACACACGCCATCCACGCTTTGGCAAGCGTGGCTACTCGCTGCCCTTCGCTCTACGCATCCTCACCCGCACAACATGAACCGCAGGCGATGTAGCAGTCATCGCAGATGAATTCGTCGCCGAACTTGGTGACCTCGGGTTTGCCGCAGCGGTCGCAGACAGGTTGAGGTTGCTCAGTGGCGGGTGTGGGTGGATGGGGTGGGGCTTCACTCATGCGTCATCTCCTGCTTCTTTGCCTCGCTTTCGCCCGTTTTGCCAGCGGCCAAAACACCGATCTTTTTCCCACGCCGCCGAACCAGAAGGGGTTGCAGGTGCAGATGGTTGATGATGCGTTGGCGCTCGGCATTCATCATGCCGGGATCAACATCAACCTCACGGCGCTGCTGGACATGAAATCGAAGCCGGAAACGGGCGAGTTCGTTTTCAATCAGAACTACCTCACATCGCTCGACCGCCAGATCAAGCCGCTCTCGGACCGGGGCGTGCTCGTTTACATGATCCTGCTGGCCTATCCGTCCAAAGACCCGGTGCGCGATGCCATCGCGCTGCATCCGGGGCACCGCAAAGACTACAAGTTCAGCGTCGGTGGCTTCAATACGACGAATCGCTTTCTCGAAGCCGTGATCGGCATGCTGGCGGAGCGCTGGAGCGGCGCGCATCCTGAACATGGCCGCGTGTGGGGCTGGATTGTTGGCAACGAGGCCAATTCGCACTTCCTTTGGTATAACATGGGCCTGGTTTCGCTCGAAACAGCCGCCAGCGAATACGAAAGGGCCTACCGCATCGCTCACACGGCGATCCGCAAGCATTCGCAGCATGCGCGCACTTATGTCTCGTTTGATCATCATTGGGCCAGCAGCATGCACAACGTCAGCGCGCAGGAGGCGACGCCTGGACGCGACTTCCTCGACACCTTCGCACGTCTTGTTCGCGAACGCGGTGACTTCGACTGGAACGTCGCCTGGCATCCTTATCCCGAAGACCTGAACAATCCGCGTGCCTGGGCGGACAAATCCATCACCACCGACGACAACGCCAACAAAGTCACCTTCAAGAACCTCCAAGTCCTCGTCCAGCACCTGGCCAAGCCTGAACTCCTCTACCAAGGCAAGCCACGTCGCATCATCCTGAGCGAGCAAGGTTTCCAAACCCTGCTCAAACCCGAGGGAGAAAGGCTTCAGGCGGCAGCATATGCTTATGCGTGGGAGAAAATCCAAACTCTGCCGACCGTCGATGCCTTCATCTACCACCGCCACGTCGATCACGCTCACGAGGGCGGCTTGCGGCTTGGCTTGTGGCGCACTGCACCGCATTCCATCGCTGATCCGCACAGCAAGAAGCTCATCTATGATCTCTTCAAGAAAGCCGGAACGCCCGAATGGCGTGCTGCGGCGGATGCGTTGCTGCCAGTGACAGGATTGAAGGCGTGGGGCGAGTGAGTTTATATCTGGTCCACTTCCACGATCCGCACCTCGTTCACCGGCCCGTCATACCAGAACCAAATTCTCCAGCGAGCACGCTCCCAGACATAGATGAATCGGTCGTTCGCATCTCGATGCGAAAGCTCTCCAGGCAGCGGTGCGTGGTCTGCCAGAACTTGAAAAGTCTCCAGCAGGCTCTGCCGCTTGCGGGTGCTCAAGCGGATGAAATACTCCAGCACTTCATCCTCCGTGACAAAGCGGTAACGCATGGCCGGATCAAAGCCCCACGGTCTTCATCGCCTCATGCAGCGATGCGAGCTGCTCCAGAGTGATTTTGCGCCCGTCGTCCATGGACTGCATGCGACGAGCGATGCGTGCGCGGCGGGCAGCTTCGTCGTTGCGATCCTGCTCGGCCAGCAAGTCGGCGATCTCCAGACGATCCGCCAGAGGCAGGCGGGTGACTTCAGATTTGATTTCAGCGGCACTCATGACCGGAGATTATCTCACCCCTATCGAATGGTCAAGATTCACGCAGCACGGATGCCAATCACAAAAGCACCAAGATTCGCCTCATTCATGTCTGCCTCATCCGCACTCGTGCCGTAATGCTTTCCTCTCTCCCTCCGTATCCTCGTCATGCGCCTCTTCTCATTCCTTTCCGTGTGTTCCGTGTTTTCCGTGGGCCATCTGCTCGCCGCCGATGCCGTCAAAGCGAAGATCAATCTTTTCGATATGATCAAATCCGGCAATGTCGAGCATCACGTGAACCCCAAGATGGATTTCCATGACGACCCGAAGGACATCTGGACCTTTGCCAAGGACGGCACCTTCAACATCAGCGGACGCGGCTATGGCTATGTCGCCACCAAGGAAAACTATCGCGACTACCATCTCGTCATCGAATTCAAGTGGGGTGCGAAGACTTGGGGCGCTCGTGAAAAGAAGGCGAAGGACAACGGCATCCTGCTTCATGCTTATGGCCCGCACGGCGCCTACAGCGACACCTGGATGGCCAGCATCGAGGCGCAGATCATCGAAGGCGGCATCGGTGACATCCTGGTGCTTTCGCCAAAGCTCGCCGATGGCACGGAGCTGACGACCTCACTCTACGCCGAGTTCGCGCTCGACCGTGACAAAGAGAAGATTTGGAAGAAGGGCGAACCACGCCAAACGGTCACCAAAGGCCGCATCAACTGGCGTGGTCGCGACGAGGATTGGGCGGATAAAGTCGGCTTCCGTGGCAAAAACGATGTCGAATCGCCCTCCGGCGAGTGGAACCGTCTCGAAGTCATCGCCAAGGGCGACACGCTGCAGTATTTCGTCAATGGCTCGATGGTGAACGAGGCATTCGACTGCAAACCTGCCGAAGGAAAAATCCTGCTGCAAACCGAAGGCGCAGAAATGATCGTGCGCCGTTATGAGCTGTATCCGCTCGGCGAGTTCAAAGAGAAATGGAGCGCCATCCAGGCCAGCGGCGGCAGCGACATCGGCGCGGTGCGCGACGGTCAAAGCGAGGCCCTTTCGCCCGAAGAAAGCATGAAGCGCATCCACCTCGACGGGCCGTATGAAGTGCAGCTCGTCGCCGCCGAACCGCTCGTGCTCGATCCCGTCGAATGCACCTGGGACGCTCAAGGCCGGATGTATGTCGCCGACATGCGCGACTACCCGCTCGGCCCGCCGAATCCCGGCGATCCCTGGCTCTCGCGCATCCAACTGCTCACCGATGAAGACGGCGATGGCCGCATGGATAAAGCGGTGACCTTTGCCGACCACATGGACAACGTGCAGGGTCTCCTGCCCTACAACGGCGGCCTCATCGCCACCACACGCTCGCAGGTGCTCTTCCTCAAAGACACCAATGGCGACGGCAAAGCCGACGAGATCAAGCCGCTCATCAAAGGTTTTAATCCCAAGCACGCCCAGCTTCAGGTCAGCGCCCCGCGTTGGGGACTCGACGGCTGCGTGCATTTCAACAACGGCCTCGATGCCAAGGAAATCTATCCCGCCGATAAACCTGCCGATGTCGTCAACATCCCCGGCTCCAACTTCAAATGGGATCCACGCACCGACAAGATCACGCCCACCGGCGGTCGCGGCCAATACGGCGGTGCATTCGACGACTGGGGCCACCACTTCTACTGCTCGAACCGCAACCCCGTCATGTTCACCGTCATGCCCTACGAGGCCATGCTGCGCAATCCGCATGCCGGCATCACGCAGAACTACGAAGACATCGCCACGCCCGGAGCCGAGACCCGCGTCTATCCGCTGCAAATCACCCACACTACAGCCGATGCGCATGCCGGCACCAACACCGCGTGCAGCGGCCTCGGCGTCTATCGCGGCCCCTTGATGCCCGAACTCAAAAACAACGTCTTCGTGCCCGATCCCACCGGCCAGCTCGTCACCCGCTACAAGATCACACCGAACGGCGCCTCCTTGAAAGCCACCCGCGTCGGCGACCGCACCGAGTTCTTCCGCAGCAGCGACGAATGGAGCCGCCCCGTGAACTTCACCACCGGCCCCGACGGCGCGATCTACATCTGCGACATCTACCGCCGCTGGATCGACCACGCCCGCTTCTTCCCCGAGGAGTTCGTCAAAACCCACGA
>NZ_JBJXFV010000222.1:0-8864 GCF_046154365.1 Prosthecobacter sp. | reverse complement strand
CCCTCTCCCCGCGAGAAACGTGTTGCGCAAACAGGCGAGCTTCGGGGCTAGCGAAGCGCCGCGAAGCGAAAGGTTAGGTGAGGGGCCAGTTCGGCGTTCGTTGCAGGATTGCTTAACGGCATTGGGTATAATCAGCGGCTCACCGAGCGCTGCCGCTCAGCGTGGACTCGGTGGGGTAGGGGATGATCTCGGTCTCGCGGTCGTCAGGGGGCGTGGTGGTCTCGCCGGTGCTGCAGATGTCCTGCGCACCGGCGCGGGCGAAGATGACCTCGGCCTGGGTGATCTCCTCGGCGTTTTCGGTGTGGACGGAGATGAGGATGTTGCCGCCCTGGAGTTTGCCTTCGTAGCGCCGGGCTTCGATCTCAGGGATGCCCATGCCGATCAAACCGCCTGCGATGCCGCCGACGGCGGCACCGATGGCAACGCCGCTGAGCGCGGCCATGATGGGTCCGGCGGCGATGAAGGGACCGAAGCCCGGAATGGCCAGGACGCCGATGCCGGCGATCCAGCCCAGCGTGCCACCGATGACGCCGCCCGTGCTGGCGCCGGTGACAGCGCCCTCGGGTGCCTTGGTGTGCTTCTCGTGCGCGAAGTCGTGGCTGGTGTGCTGGTCGGCGAACAGCGCGGAGATGTCGTTCGGAGAAAAGCTGGCGGCCCTGAGCTGATCGACGATTTGATCAGCCTGTTCACGTGAGGTGGCGATGCAGAAAACAGATTTTTGGGACATGGTGGTGGGGTTTTGTTGAGTTGGGTTGGGGGCAGGGGCGCTCGACATCAGTTGCCGCCGGTGGGGGCGGGCTTCACCTCCAGTTGGTTGTCCACACTTTTGGAGCGCACGATCCGGTCTGCGATGGCACCGATGAGGCTTTTCTCCTCAGCGGTGTGGACCGGCCCGCGCAAAGTGACCCGGCCATTGAGCGTGATGATCTTCACGTTCTGGGCGTTCACGGAGATGTTGTTCAGGGCGGTGACATCCCGGCGGATCTGCGCCGTGATCGCTAGGTCGTTTTTGCTGCTGCCTTGATCGAGCGGCGTGAGCGTGCTGGCAGGGTCGCGGTCGCGCACGTTGCGCGCGGTGTTGTCCGGCTCTGGCGTCACACTGGTGGTGGGGCTGAGTTCCAGCGCTTTGCCCAGATGGGATTTAAGCACCGGCAGCGTCGTGATCGCGTAGGCTTTCACATCATTGTCCCTAGCGGCGCTGGCAGCCGCTTCGAAGCTGCTCACGCACTTCTGGTGGCCGCGCACCATTTCGGCGAGGAATTGCTTGTCAAAGTCCGGGCCGCTGACTTTCTCCAACTGCTGGAACGTGTCGGCGTGCCGGGGGTCAATCACTGCGGACAGCTCCACGCCTTTGGTGGCCGCCAGTTGGGTCAGCTCCGCGTTGGCCTTGGCATGGTCGGTGACGATCATCGCGGCGAAAGCCTTGATGTCCGCCCGGCTGGCTTTCTGCACGCCGAGCCCGGCCAGTTTGACGACTGCTAGGCCGGCCGCCGCCGCATGTTTCACGAACTGCACGTCACTGGCGTTCAGGGTGTCCTTCCCGGCTGCCATGCCGCGTGGGGCGAGCAGCAGGAAGCCGCACACGGCGAGCGTCAGCGTTGACAGGAGGGTGATTGCTCTGGGTTTCAACAAGGTTGAGGGCGTGTGATGCTGGCGTTTCATGCGCTGCACGTTGGCGCGCCGACGACTTGTCCGCCATGGGGTGTAACCCGACCCGCAGGCGTACAAGGCTGCGCAAGGCCCGCTGCTCCCCGGTGTGCCCGCCGCCATCGACCGGAAAAACGCGGAGGCCATGGCACTCCGAACAGACGCCTCTCGGCAGGCCGATGGCCATTCAATGTCATTAAGTTAAGAAGGAGTTCCCGCAGATTCAGAAAACCCGCAGATTGGGATTCGGAAAAAATCTGCGGGTTATCTGAATCTGCGGGAACACATCATGAGAAGTGCCTTAACTTAATGACATTGGCTGGCCATTCATGATGACGGGTGGCAGCAGGTGTTGAAGGGGTGCAGCGCCGGAATGTAGGATGAGTGTGGCGTCAGCCCGCTCGTCATTTGGGCGTACGCTGGCCGCACGAGGGCCAAGCAGTCGGGCGGGCTATCGCCACACCCAACCTACGCCATCATTCCGGCGCTACACCCTGCGGAAGCGTTCCTGACCTGTCATCGCAGGCTGCATCTGCGCGAAGGTAGGGTTTCACCCCATGGATACCTGACCGCCGCTGGCTGACATTGGTTAAGGATGGCTGCACCAGCTGAATTCAAGCCGCATTGCGGATGGTGTTAAAATCCGCAAGCGATCATGAATCAATCTCCATTGAGCAGGTTGTCAGACCAATATCTGACGGCCTTGCGAAGTCATTTCGAGCAAGGCCCGCTGGCGGGCCTGCAAGAGGCGCATGAACTGGGCGGCCAGGTGGTGGCGCTCGGACTGGAGACGCTGGATCTGGCCAAAATTCACGAGGAGGTGCTGGCGGCACTGATCCTGCCGGACTGCGCACCGGTAACACGCACGGACATGATCGCGCGGGCGGCGGTTTTTTTCACCGAGGCCATCGTGCCGATCGAAGAGACGCATCGCGCCGCGCTGGAGTCGGCGGCTGATCTGAAGCAACTGACCGCGACCTTCGGCCAGCGCACGCTGGCTCTGGCGGATTCCAATCGTGAGCTGCAAGCGGGTGTCAAAGGACGCAAGACGGCCGAGGCGGCGCTGGAAACCAGCGAACGGGCCTCCGGCCAGTTGCTCAAGGATTCGCGGCTGCTGGAGCGCGAGTTGCAGGACATGACGCGCAAAATTCTGTCCGCCAATGAGGCGGAGCGTAAAAAAATGAGCCACCAGTTGCAGGACGACATCGCGCAGACCCTGCTGGGTCTCCATGTCAGGCTGCTGGCGTTGAAAAACGAGGCCAGTAACCGGCATGCAGGCCTGGCCCAAGAGATCACCCTCACCCAGCGGCTGGTGGAGGCCGCCGTGAAAACCATCAACCGTTTTGCCCGAGAATTCGACATCCCCCATGCAACTTAAGCGGACCGAGCTGTCGCGGCTCTATCTCGCGACCTTGCAACAGCACTTGAAGGCAAGCCCGGCGGCGAGCTTGGAGCCAGCGCATGCACTGGGACGGCGTGCCATGGAGCTTGGCTTGGAAACGCTGGACCTGGCACGCATTCACGAGATCGCCCTGGTGACGCTGGTGCTGCCCGGTTACTCCTCCAGCACGCGGGATGGTTTGATGGGCCTGGCGAGCATGTTTTTTGCCGAAGTCATCACGCCGCTCGAGGAAACGCATCGCGGGGCGCGGGAGGCGAACATTCATTTGAATTACATGATCACGGCGCTGAGCCAGCGCACGCATGAGTTGGCCGATTCGGTCGATGAATTGAAGCAGGAGATCGCCCAGCGCACGGCGGTGGAGGAATCCCTCCGCATCAGCCAGCAGACTTCGAGCAAGCTGCTGAAGAAATCGCTACAGATGCAGGAGGAGTTACGGCATCTGTCCCGCCAGTTGCTGTCGGTGCAGGAGGAGGAGCGCAAGCGCATCAGCCGTGAGCTGCACGATGTCATCGCGCAGACCTTGACGGGCATCAACGTGCGGCTGGCGGCGTTGAAAACCGAGTCCACGGTCAGCAGCAAGGAGTTGCAGAAGAAGATCGCCAGCACGCAGCGGCTGGTGGAAAAGTCCGTGGACATCGTGCATCGCTTCGCACGTGAGCTGCGCCCCTCGGTGCTGGATGATCTCGGGCTGATCCCCGCGCTCGAGTCGTTCATGAAAGGCTTCATGAAGGACACCGGCGTGCGCGCCAGTCTCACGGCGTTCGCCGGGGTTGAACTGGTGGACAATACCGCGCGCACGGTGCTCTACCGCATCGCCCAGGAGGCGCTCACCAACGTGGCGCGCCATGCCAAGGCCAGCCAGGTGGCGGTGAGCATCCAGGACCAGGATGGCGGCATCTGCATGGAGATCACCGACAACGGCCAGGGCTTTGAAGTGGACGGCACATCCAAGCCGAAAAAGCAGAGCAACCGCCTGGGCCTGCTCGGCATGAGGGAGCGCGTCGAGATGATCGGCGGCACGTTTTGCATCGAGTCGGCACCCGGTAAAGGCACGACGGTCCGCGTAGAAATAGCCGCTGCGACTGACGGCGCAAAAAAGACCTCGGCGAAGAAAACCAATCCATCCGACTCCCTCGAATGCCCATGAACAAAGCCACGCCCACCCAAGCCGTGAATGAGGCGGGTGCCGGGTCCATGCATCGCTTCACAAACTTTTCCGCCAACTGATGCCAACGCAACATCCAGAGACTCAAGGCCACGGTGGCGGCAGTGCCGGCACGGGGAACGGCCATCCGCCACCGCCCACGCCGGTGGCACTCCTGCCCGGGAGCTGGACACATCCAGACTCTGCACCCCGCCTCTCCCGCGTGGCCACCTGCTGCGCCCTGCTGGTGCTGGCACTTGGTATCGCCGTCATGGCTGGGTGGTTGTTCGAAATCGAGCGGCTCAAGCGCCTCCTGCCGCAGCTCGCCACGATGAAGTTCAATGCGGCTCTCGGCTTCCTGCTCGCGGGCGCGGCGCTTGTTTTCCGGGCCACCCCGGCGCTCCGGCTCGGGCTAGCAGCGGCGGTCGGGCTGCTGGGGGCACTCACGCTCGGCCAGTATCTCACGGGGGCGGATTTCGGCATCGATCAACTCATCATCCGCGACGCGGAGGTGGTGGCGGGGCAGCCAGCGGGACGCATGTCGCCGGTGGCGGCGCTGTGTTTCATCCTCAGCAGCGCGGCGCTGGCTCTGCTGCGGCGCGGGGCCACGCAGCGCTGGGCGGAGGCGCTGGCGATCAGCGTGGGCACCGTCGGCTTCATCGCGCTGCTCGGCTACGCCTTCGGGACGCAGCATCTCTACAGCATCCCCGGCTTCACCTCCCTGGCACTGCACACGGCGGTGGGTTTTGCGGTGCTCGCAGTGGGGCTGCTCTACACGGTGCGGGGTGGTATCATCGAGCTGCTCATGCGTTCACGGAGCACGGGGCGGGCGCTGTGGCTGGGCTTTGGTGCCCTCACGGCGCTGCTCATCATCCTCGGCGTCGTTTCCGCCAGTCGGTTGCACTCCATCGGTGCGGATGTGGACGCGATGGCCGATATCGTCCGGCCCCGCTCGGTGGCCGTGCGGGAGCTGGAGATCAATGTGCTCGCCGCCTACGACGCGCACCGCGCAGCCACCCAGGCGAACATCCAGCACACTGAGGCCGTCACGCTGCTGCTACTCATCGGCGGGATCGTGCTCGCGCTGGTCACCAGCGGCATCGTCGTCCGGGTCGTGCTCGGTAGCTTGGAGGAGAGGCGGGTGAGCGAGCTGCGCTACCGCCTCCTGGTCGAGCAGTCTCCCGACGGGATTTTCTTGGCCGACAACGCTGGGCGATACACCGACGTCAATCCGGCCGGCGCGGAGATGCTCGGCTACACGCATGAGGAAATCCTCAGCCGCGGAATTGCCGATGTGATCGTGCCGGAAGAACTGCCCAAGTTGGCAGCGAAACTCTCGACCTACACCGACGCGGCGATCAGCCAGGTTCAATGGCGGTTTCGCCGCAAGGATGGCTCGGAATTCGACGGCGAGGTGGTGGGCCGCCAACGTCCCGAAGGCGGCTACCTCGGCATTTTGCGCGACATCACCGAGCGCAGCCGGGCGGAAGCGGCGCTGAGCCAAAATGCGGCCTTGTTTGCCAAAATCATCGAGCAGGCACCGGGCGGGGTGTATGTGATGGACGCACAGCTCCGCGTGCGGGAGGTGAATACCGAGGCGCTGCCGGTCTTCGCCACGGTGCAGCCGGTGATCGGGCGGGAGCTGGGTGAAGTGCTGGAAGCCCTCTGGGGACCGGAACTGGGGCAGGAATGCACGGCGAACTTCCGGCACACGCTGGAGACGGGGGAGCGCTACATTTCGCCCCGCTTTGACCACCTCCGCCAGGACATCGGCGTGGAGCAGGCCTACGAGTGGGAGACGCAGCGCCTCACCCTGCCGGACGGCCAGCACGGCGTGGTCTGCTATTTCCAAGACGTGACGGCGAAGGAGCGAGCAGCGGCGGCGCTGTACACCAGCGAGGCGCACATGCAGCTGGCCACGGAAGCCACGGAAGTCGGCATCTGGGAATGGAATGTCCTCACCAACCAGATGCGCTGGGATGCGCAGATGTTCCGGCTCTATGGCATCGCCCCGACGCCGGATGGCTTGGTACCATACCAGACGTGGGCAGGAGCCGTGCTGCCCGAGGACTTGGCGGCGAACGAGGCGATCTTGCAAGACACCGTGCGCCGGCTCGGGCGCAGCACGCGCACCTTCCGCATCCGGCGGGCGGACGATGGAGAATGCCGCTACATCAAGGCAGTGGAAACGGTCCGCACGAATGCGCAAGGGCAGGCCGAATGGGTGCTGGGAACGAACCTGGACGTCACCGAGCGGAGGCGGGCCGAGGCGGCGCTGCGGGCCGAAGTGGCCGAGCGCAAGCAGGCCGAGGAACAAGTGCGCCTGCTCAATCGTGACCTGGAGCAGCGCGTGGCCGACCGCACCGCCGAGTTGGCACTCAAAGCCAGCCTGCTCAGCGAGCAGAACGCGGCGGTCGAGCTGGCCCGTGTCACGCTGGATGAAAAAGCCACCGCACTGGCGCTGGCTTCTAAATACAAGTCCGAGTTCCTCGCCAACATGTCCCACGAGCTGCGCACGCCGCTCAATCCCATCCTCATCCTCAGCCAGCAGCTCGCCGAAAACAAAGCGGGCAACCTCACCGCCAAGCAGGTCGAGTTTTCCCAGCACATCCACTCCTCCGGCACCGAGCTGCTCACGCTCATCAGCGACATCCTCGACCTCGCCAAAATCGAGTCCGGCACCGTCAGCCTCGAAGTGGCGGAAATCCCCTTCGCCGAGCTGCACGGCACCATCGACCGCAACCTCCGCCACATCGCCGAGGCGAAGAACCTGCCCTTCCACGTGACCATCGCCCCCGACCTGCCGCCGGCCATCGTCAGCGACCCGCGGCGGCTCCAGCAGATCCTCAAGAACCTGCTCTCCAACGCCGTCAAGTTCACCGCCAGCGGCCAAGTCGAAGTGCGTGTGGACGTGGCCACGCAGGGCTGGACGCCGGACCACCCCGTGCTCAGCAAGGCCGCGCAGGTCATCGCCTTCGCCGTCACGGACACGGGCATCGGCATCGCGCCGGAGAAGCAGCGGCTCATCTTTGAGGCCTTCCAGCAGAGCGATGCCAGCACCGCCCGCACCTACGGCGGCACTGGCCTCGGCCTCGCCATCAGTCGCGAGCTGGCCGCCCTGCTCGGCGGCGAGATCACCGTCAGCAGCGTCCTCGGAGCGGGCAGCACCTTCACCCTCTACGTGCCGCTCCACCACACCGGCCCCAACAACGTCCGCACCGTGCCGACAAAGGTGCCGCCCGCATGGAAGCTCAACGCAACGCCGCACCCGCACGCTCCCGACGCAGCCCTGCGTGGCCGCAAAGTGCTCGTGGTCGATGACGACGCCCGCAACATCTTCGCCCTCACCGCCGTGCTGGAGGACCACGAGATGGAAGTCCTCAGCACGACCAGCGGCCGCAGCGCGGTGGATTTAATCCTCCACACGCCCGACCTCAGCCTCGTGCTCATGGACATCATGCTGCCCGAGATGGACGGCTACGAAACCATGCGCGAGATCCGCCGCGCCCCCGGCTCCCGCACCCTGCCGATCGTGGTCCTCACCGCCAAAGCGATGCAGGGCGACCGCGAAAAATGCCTCGATGCCGGCGCCAGCGACTACCTCGCCAAGCCGGTGAACACGGAACAACTCCTCACCGTGATGCGCGTCTGGATGAGCCGCCAGGAAACTTCAACAATCGGCGCTCCTTGTTCGGCAATCGTCAATGAATTCGCCGAAGGATTGACGAGTGATGAACAAGGTGTGCCGATTGTTGAAGTAGAAAAGACCTGAGATTGACGAATGATGAACAAGGAGTGCCGATTGTTGAAGTAGAAAAGACCTGAGATTGAGGAATGATGAACAAGGAATGCCGATTGTTGAAGTAGAAAAGACCTGAGATTGACGAATGATGAACAAGGAATGCCGATTGTTGAAGTAGAAAAGACCTGAGATTGACGAGTGATGAACAAGGAATGCCGATTGTTGAAGTAGAAAAGACCTGAGATTGACGAGTGATGAACAAGGAGTGCCGATTGTTGAAGTATCAGAATCCAAACCCATGAAAGACCAAGCCAATAACCTGGAAGAACGCCTCGTGGACTTCGCAGTCCGCATTATCGGTGTTGTCGAAGCTCTGCCTGACTCCAAAGCGGGCAATCACATCGCGGGACAGTTGATCCGATCAGGCACGTCCCCAGCTCCCAACTACGGTGAGGCCCAAAGTGCAGAATCCAGGAATGACTTCATCCACAAGATGAAAGTCGCTTTGAAAGAGCTTCGCGAGACCCTTGTCTGGCTCAAAATCATCATGCGCAAACCCCTCTGTCCAGCCGAACGCCTCACTCAGTTGATTCAGGAGAATGACGAACTGATCAGCATCTTCGTAACAAGCGTCAAGACAGCACAAACCAATAAAGGCAAAGATTAGAAGCAAAGCGAAGGGTTGACGAATGTTGAACAATGAATGCGGTCCGGTCGATTGACGAGTGATGAACAAAGATTGCGATCCGGTCGATTGACGAGTGATGAACAAGGATTGCGGTCCGGTCGATTGACGAGTGATGAACAAGGATTGCCGATTGTTGAAGTGAAGAATCAAAACCAGCCCCCCCCGCTCCCCCACTTCAACAATCACCACTCCTTGCTCGGCAATCGTCAATCCTCCCCGCTCCCCGCTCCCCGTTCCC
>NZ_JBJXFV010000218.1:0-26495 GCF_046154365.1 Prosthecobacter sp. | reverse complement strand
AACCGCAGAGGATGGACGGTCGCAGAGGGATCATTGGTTTTCCCATCGTTAGATAAGTATGCGGTCAAAGATGGGGCCGGGGCAGGATGTCTGAGCCTCTCACGATTCCACCACACGCAGCGCCAGTTCCGCAGATGCATCGTGCATGATCTGGCTGGTGAGTCCGGCGATGCTGTGCCGCCCGGCGGGCTTGGCTGGAGCAAGTTCGTCGCGCATGACGATGTCCCATTCCAGATGGAGGTATTCAGCGATCACATTGGCGAGACTGAGCTGGAAAAAATGCCCCACCGCCGCCCACACGACAGCGATGTGGCCGCTACATCTCCCCTGCTCCACCGCCTCGCGTAAACGGCCCAGCACGCCCTGATAGCGGGCATGCCGCGTCGATTTCAGCAGCACCGCACCCGCCTGGATGCTGCGTGCGCCTGCCTCGGGTGAGAGGAGTGCGGTCAAACTGGCATCGGCGGCGATAAGATCCGCCACCGCACCCGCTTGAGCCGCCTGCCAGGCCGTTTTGAGCGCCGGACCGATCTCGTCACGCAGCCGGCCTTCGGCAAACTCGTTCCATGCGGCGGCAGCCGGCTGTGCGGCGGCTTCAACCAGCAGCACCGCCATCCGCGCCCGTACGCTGCCCAGCAGCCACTTCACCCAGTCGAGGCCACGTGCCCATTCCTCGATGATCTGCTCATCCGCCGCCGTGTCATGCGGCGGTGGCAGCAGGGTGATGGAGGGCAGCAGATGAAGTTTCATCACGACAACTCACGCCGCAGCAAGGGGCGGCGGACTTCAAACCTTCGTTGCAGGAACCGATTCATCGCACGAACTATGCCGCCCGCGCTCGAACGTGCGAACAGAATACTTTTCATGCCTGCAGCCTCCACGCTTGACACCACCACGCCTTACTACGCCTGCCAGCGCTGCGGCAACTGCTGCCGCTGGCCAGGTGACGTGCGGGTGACGGACGACGAGATCACGCGCATCGCCGAGTTTCTGAACCTGCCGCGCGTTGAATTCATTGAGCAATGCACGCGGCTGAACGCCAACCGCACCGGACTGAGCATCATCGACAAGCCGAACGGCGAATGCCTGTTCCTCGCAGGCATGAACGTGTGCCGTATTCAGCCGGTGAAGCCGGCGCAGTGCGCGGGATTTCCCAATGCCTGGCAATTTCCCGGATGGAGAGATGTTTGCGAAGCCATCGAGATCGCGTAGGAACATGGAACACTGAATACTGAACCTTGAACACTGAACATTGAAATGAAGCCCCAAACCATCGTCACCCTCGACCTTGAAGGCGTTCTTGTGCCTGAAATCTGGATCGCCTTTGCGGAGAAGACCGGCATCCCCGAACTGCGCCGCACCACCCGCGATGAACCGGATTACGATGTCCTGATGAAGGGCCGCCTGAAGATTCTCGACGCACACGGCCTCAAGCTGCCGGACATCCAGCAGGTGATCGGCACGCTGTCGCCGATGGCAGGTGCGAAGACATTTCTCGATGAGCTGCGCTCCATCACGCAGGTGATCATCTTGAGCGACACGTTTGCCGAATTCGCGCAGCCCTTGATGCGCCAGCTTGCGTGGCCAACGATCTTCTGCCACCAGCTCGAAGTCGCCGCCGATGGTCGCATCGTGAATTACAAGCTGCGCCAGCCGAATCAGAAGCAGAAGTCCGTGGCCGCCTTCAAAGCGCTCAACTATCGCGTCATCGCTGCCGGTGATTCGTTCAACGACACGACGATGCTCGGTGAGGCCGATGTCGGTTTCTTTTTTCACGCGCCAGCGAGCATCCAGGCGCAGTTCCCGCACTTCCAGGCCTTCGATGCTTATCCTGATCTGCTGAAGGCGATTCGCGGCGCGCTTTGAAGTGCCGTTGCCAGCAGGCGCATTTGCATCCAGAATGCGCGCTCGTTTCCCGCCGCGCATGCCCCAGCTTCATCTTCAGCCCGACTTCGCCACCTTCCAATCGCTCGCGCAGCAGGGAAATCTCGTGCCGGTGATGGCAGAACTCGCCGCCGATTACGAAACGCCGCTCTCGGCCTTCCAAAAGATCCACGATGGCCGCTGTGGCTTTCTGCTGGAGTCTGCCGAACTCACGCAGCACTCGGGGCGCTACTCGCTGCTGGGCAGTTCGCCGCGCATCATCTTCACCGCACGCGGTCGCGAGATCGAAATCGAGGAGCGCGGCAAGAAACGCAGCTTTACCACCGCCGGCGATCCGTTGACGGAGCTGCAGACGCTGATGCAGCCGTTTCGTCCACTCGAAGCGCAACCGCTGCCGGTGTTTCATGGCGGTGCGGTCGGCTACCTGGCCTATGACATGGTGCGCTTCTTTGAACCAACGCTTCCCGCGCCGAAGAAGGACGAACTCGGCCTGCCGGACATGGTGTTCATGGTCACGGACACCGTGCTGGTGTTCGATCATCGCACCCGCAAGCTTTCCATCGTCGCCAACGTCCACACCGACGAGCATGCGACGCTGGAAGCGGCCTATGAATGGGCACGTGAGCAGATCGCGAGCGTGATTGCGAAATTGGAGAAACCCCTGGCCGCCAAGCCGCTGCAAACCTTCGCTCCGGCCGGCCATGACCAATTGCCTGCGCCAGTGAGCAACACCACGCGCCATGAATACGAGGCGATGGTGCTCAAGATGAAGGAGTACATCGGCGCTGGTGACATTTTCCAGGGCGTGCCGTCCCAACGCTTTGAAACGGACTACAGCGGCACCACGCTGGACCTGTTCCGGGCGCTGCGGCATGTGAATCCCAGCCCGTACATGTTCTGCCTCGACTTCCCGCAAGGCTTCGCACTCGTCGGCAGTTCGCCGGAGGTGCATGTGAAGTGCATGAACGGTCGTATCGACATCCGCCCCATCGCCGGCACACGCTGGAGAGGCAAGACCACCGAGGAGGACGATGCGCTGGCCCAAGAACTGCTGAACGATCCCAAAGAACGTGCCGAGCACATCATGCTCGTCGATCTCGCGCGCAATGATGTCGGACGTGTGGCCGACTATGGCACCGTGCGCGTCAGCGATCTGATGATCATCGAGCGCTACTCGCACGTCATGCACATCGTCTCGAATGTGGATGGTCGCCTGCGTGCCGACAAGACCGCCTACGATGTGATGCGTGCCACCTTCCCTGCTGGAACCGTCAGCGGCTCGCCCAAGGTTCGCGCCATGGCAATCATCAACGAATGCGAGAACAGCAAGCGCTGCGCTTACGCTGGTGCGGTGGGCTATTTCGGCTTCGATGGCAATCTCGACTCCTGCATCGCGTTGCGCACCTGCGTGGTGAAGGATGGCAAAGCGTATGTCCAAGCGGGTGCCGGTATCGTGGCCGATTCGGTTCCTGCTGCTGAATACCAAGAAACGGTCAACAAGGCGACGGGCATGCTGCGTGCGATTCAGTGGGCGCGTCAGCTCGGTGCCGAGTGATCGTTGTTCGCCTGTTGCTCACACACTAATCACATACTTGCTCACAGTGACTCAACGAACTCTCCCAGAAACAGAGAACCCTCCGGCATGCGTAGCCGGAGGGTTCCATTGCGATCCAGCAACCAACAACGATGGAGGACCGATTGGCACGAAATGCGGAGCTGAGGAAGCTTGCAAGTGTGGCCCGCGAGTTGCCTCACAGACGCGCCCATGTTAAAAAGTTTTGCCGCCCTCGTCAACCCGCCCCCCCTTCTTTTGCAAAAAGAAACACCTGAGTCGCAACCTTGAGAGCCCAAAAGCCCCAATTCTTCTCAAAATTTTAGCAAAACGACCCTTGACACCCCTCCGCACTTTCCAGCGAGCCTGATCCACCTGCCACTGATCTCCCGAACAGTACTCACCATGCCCTCCTCCCGTCACCTCGGCCAGCTCCTCCTCATGGGTGTTCCCGGCCTCGAACTCACCCCGGAAACCGCCACGCGCCTCAAACAACTCCAGCCCGGCGGCTTCATTTTGTTTGGTCGCAACATTCAAACACCGCAGCAGCTCCGCAAACTCATCGACGACCTGCGCGACATTTCCGACATCGAGCCATTCATCACGATTGATCAGGAAGGCGGCCGCGTTTCACGGCTTCGGCTCATTGGTGAAGAACCGCCGAACGCGCAAGCGTTGCGCGATAAAGGCGATCCTGCGTTGATCAAGCAACATGGCAGACTTACCGGCCAGATCCTCCGCCACTTCGGTTTCAATCTCGATCTCTGCCCAGTGCTCGACATCTCCTACGATGATGCGGCGGACAACTCTCTCAAAGGCCGCACCTATGGCCGCAATCCGCAGGAGGTGATCAACAACGCCGGCATTTTTAACCGCGCCATGCGTGCTGAAGGCATACTGAGCTGCGGCAAGCACTTCCCCGGCTACGGCCCTGCTGAGTGCGACCCGCATGAATTCCTGCCCGTCATCACCAAGAGCCGCGAGGAGATGGAGCGCAGCGAACTGCTGCCGTATTCTGCGCTGCTGCCCGAACTCGACAGCGTGATGACCTGCCACAGCAATTACACTGCGTATGATCCCGATCGTGGTCGCTGGCCTGCGAGTCTGAGCCACAACATTGTGACGAAGCTGCTGCGTCATCAGTATGGCTTCGACGGTCTCGCCATGACTGACGATCTCGACATGGGAGCCATCTTGAATGAAGTCACCTTTGAGCAGGCCATCCAGGAGGCCGTGCGCGCCGGCAACGACCTCGTCATGATCTGCCACCGCGTCGAAATGGTCGAACTGGCACGCCAGCACCTCGAAGGCGTCGAAGATCCGGTGCTGCAAGACGCACTCTTCCGCATTGAACAAACCAAGAAACGCTTGGTGAAACCGGACAAATTCGATCTCGACCGCTTTGTCGCCATCAATCGCGACATCTGGGATCTGCGCGTCGCTACACTCGGCGAAGCAGGCGCAAGAAATCTCAGCGTCGAAGACGGCAAGCGCTCGCCAGTGGAATTGTATTGACCCCGCCCGCGAGCGAAGCCGGAGTTACAGACTCTTGTCAATCAGCAGAGAGGCTGATCGACGTGGATTCGGATGATAGCCATTCATCGCCGCACGGATGCGTTTGGCGCGATCCACACAGGCTTCGGCTTTCTGGAAGTCGCCGGAGGCTTTGTACACAGCCCCCAAATTGATGAAGGTCTGGGACAGGTCGGCGGGATCCATCTGGCCTTCGTTCAAGTTTTGCCGGATGGCCAATGCACGCTCATGCATGGCCTGCGCACGATCCACATCCATGCTGCTGTAGTAGAGAACGCCGAGATTGTTGTACACAGAGGCAACGCGGGAGCTTTGCTCGCCATCGACGTGCTGGAAGGTTTCGAGCGCCTCGCAGTAGTAGCGCTCCGCCTTGTCGAACTGGCGGAGTTGCTTGAAGATCATGGCAAGGTTGTTTTTGATCGTGGCCACCTTGTCACTGTCGGCGAGACCGTTGTCAGCACTGATGTTGAGGGCCAGTTCATAGAACTCCGCCGCCTTGTCCATGCGACCCCAGCGGTCATAGAGATGCGCGAGCAGGGAATAGATGCCAGTGAGCAGATCGGGATCCTGACGGCGCAGCTCCTGGGCGCGGAACAGCGCCTCACGATACAAGGACTCTGCCTTGCGGAAATCACCTTCCTTCTGGCGCAGATCGGCTAGGACGCTGATCTGCTCCACCAAAGCGCCGACACGGATCGGATCGTGATATGCAAGCCTCCTCGCCTCCTCGACGCTGCGGGAGGCGGAGGCAATTTGGCGCTCCAGGGCAGTATCCACGATGGGTTAAAGGTTGGTAGTCGCGTTCTCCTGAAGCGAGCTATCGTGTGAAACCGCTAGCTGGCGTCGCGATAGGATTGGGCGAGGTTGACGATGGTGTTGCGCGCATGCGCCATCATGTCGCGTGAGACGCCGTTGTTCTCATACCAGTGCGTGTAGGCATGGTTGTCGAACATGATGTCGAAATTGGTGATGAGGCGCTCAAAGACGGCGGCGATGCCAGTGTGGTTGACAAGTGCAAGACCACTGGACGCAAAGCCTTCGGGAGCAGTCTCCGCGACGCCAATTTTGACGCCGGTTGGAACGTAGCTGGCAAAGTTGAGGCTCTTGCGGATGGCGGCCATGTTTTCCTCGACCTCCTTGGCTTTCACATCGCCACGGAAGAGGGCGCAGGCGGAAAGATATACGCCGTTGGTCCAGTCGATGGCGGCAGTGAAATTGTCCTGCGAGAAGGTTTCGCGCGCGATGTCGGGGAAGTTGATACGAACCTGGCCCTCCTGCCCAGGCGCACGCATGGGCGCAAACGAGGCGGTGAGGAAGTGGTTGCCGGGGAATGGCACCAAGTTAGTCACAAACTCACTCAGATCGGTGTTGAGCCTGCCGGGGAAACGCAGAGACGCTGTCACCGAACTCATGATGAGAGCGATGATATGGTTCAAGTCCATGTAGTTCGGGCTGCGATGCAGCTTGGACTTGGCGATGCGGAACAGCGCTTCGTTGTCGAGCAGCACGGCGGCGTCGGCATTGTCGAGAATGCGCTGGAGCGTGAGGATTGCGTTGTAAGGCTCAACGGCGGAGTCGGAAATCAACGGCGAGGGAGCGACGGAGAAGGTGAAGATTTTTTTCTTCGGATAAGCCTGACGCAGACGCTCCAAAATGAGCGAACCAAGGCCGGAACCGGAGCCGCCGCCGATGGAATGGGTCATGAGGAAGCCCTGCAACGATTTGGTCTTTTCGACCGCAGCGTCGATCACGTTCATGATCTGGTCGATGATGCGCTCACCTTCGACGTTGTAGCCACGCGCCCAGTTGTTGGCGGCACCGGGGATTTTGCGGATGATGCAGCTTTCGTCAAAGAGCTGGGCCATGTCGCCGCCTTCGATACGGGCGATGACGCCAGGTTCGAGGTCGATGAGGACGGCGCGGGGGATGTATTTCCCATCGCGAACCTTGTGGAAGAAAATCTCCAGGTTGGCGTTTGCCGCAACGTTGGTGCTGCCATCTTTGGGCGTGCCGGCCTCGGTCAAGCCATGCTCACGAAGCACCAGCCGCCAGAAGCGGTCGGCGATTTGGTTGCCACATTGTCCTACATGAATGCTCAGAATCTCTCTCACGGGTGTTCCTCCAAACTGTTGTTTATCTGCTGCGTTTGATTTGATGTGTTATGCGCGACGACGATCGACGAGATCACGCAGGCTCATGCCGCCACGGCTGTCATCCGAGCTGGCGCTGCCACGCGGAATATCGGCCGAGCTGTCCTGCACCTTGGCCTTGGCACCGCTTTCTTCAGCGACCTGATAGCTCTGGATCAACTCCTGCGCAGAAGCACGAAGCGCATTGATCTGCTCTTCGGACATGCCTTCATTGAGGTACCAGTTGGCGAAGGCTTTGCGCTGCCAGAGCTTATCAAAGTTGTGGCAGATCCGGTCCAGCACGCGAGCGATCTCGGTGTTGTTGGCAAGCAGGACCATGCTCTTGCGGTGCGAGATGCCTGGCTGTTCGACATAGCCGATTTTGAAGGCTGTGGGAATCCAGTAGGTGAGCGGGAGCTGCTCACGCATGGCGGCGAGGGCGGCATCCGCGAGCGGTTTGTCGTCCATGATGCCACGATAGAGCACAGCGGTGCTGAGGAAGCGGCCTTCCATCGGCGAACAGGCGGCGAAAACGGAGCCGTTGTCAAACAGACTGCGAATCATGTCCTCAACACCCATTTCCTCGAACTTGCTGCGGTCCGGCGGCGTGAGCGGCGCAAAGGCGCACATGAGGAAGTGCAGCGACGGCTGCGGCACCAGATTGGTGAGCAGTTCGCGCAGGCTGATTTCAACGGTGAGGAAGCCGCTGAAACGCATGGAGGCGGTCAAACCGGCCAGCGCCTCGGTGATGAGCAGATTCAGGTCATCGACCGTGGGGCTCTCGATGCTCCATTTGCGATGCGCGAGTTCAAACAGTGCCTCGTTGTCAAAAATCAGGCAGGCGTCAGCAGAACGGCGCAGCGTATTGAGCGTGAAGACGGTGTTGTAGGGCTCGGTGACGACCGAGGAAACCTGCGGTGAAGGCAGCACGGCGCAACTCAACACCGGGAACTCAGGATACTTCTCTTTGACGGATTCAATGAGCAAGGCACCAAAGCCGGAACCAGAACCACCACCCGTGGCGTGCAAAACGATGATACCACCGACATTGTCGCACTTGTCGATTTCCGCATCGAGACGACCCATGACTTCCGGCAGCACCTCACGACCAGCGCCGAGATATCCGACTGCAAAGTTACCTCCCGCGCCTTCAGTGCGGCTGATGAGATTGCCAGGATTGAACAGCGAACCCGAGGTGGCCTTGATGTTATCGATCACACTGGGCTCAAGATCGACCATGATAGCACGCGGCACATAGCTGCCGGAGGACGACTCACCGAGCTTGGAGAAAAAAGCGCTCCAGTTGCCTTTGGGAGTCTGGCCCTGGGCGGTCTGTCCCGTCTGCGGGTCAACGCCGTGCTCCAGACAGATGGTTTTCCAGAAAGACGCGGCAATTTGATTGCCTGCCTGTCCGATTGAAATGACGATTGTGTTGTTGACCTTCATCAGTCTCTCCTAGTTTGCTCGGTTGCTAATGTGATGTGTGACGTTCGACGATTCGAAATGTGAAAACGGCCTGTTACGCTCTGCCGCCGATCCTTCATCCGGCATGCCCCGGACTTCACTATCAAGGCGGCTTCGTTTGCAGCACACATTTTTCACGCAGGTACTTTTACCTGTGAGTGTGCCGAGAGTCCAAGCAAATTCCGTCCTTTCGTGAGGATTCCCACGTTTATCCTGGTGCAATATCGAAATACGGGCGGTGGCGGCGGTCACGGGTTTACTTTACGTTGCGGTGGCAAAGGCGATGCGGTGGACATGGCGGGCAGCCGCTCAGTTCTGTTCTCGACATGTCCTTGTTTCATGCGGTCGATCTCCTCCTTGGTGGGGACGATGGCACGACGAATAGTGATGGGATCTTTTTCAGGCGGCTTGACTGCGGGCGGTGCCGGAGCGGGAGAAGGAGATTTTTCGCTGTTTACGACAGGCGGCATGGTGTTTGCAGCCACCGTCTCCAATGGTTTTTCTGCCACAGGCTTCTTCACTGGCTTCACCTCTGCAACAACAGGAACCGCAGGTTGCTGCTGCGCTGGATTAGGCACCGCGACGGCAATAGCCGGGGACAGTTTTGGTGCTGATGTCGCTGCCTGAGATTTTGTTTCTGTCGGTTGTGTCACAGCCACCGGTTTAACCGCCGGTTTTTCAGCAGCGGGCTGTGTTTTCACAGGTCCCTCTGCCACTGTTGACGACACTGCCACCGGCGGCGTCTTCGCCGAGCTGCCCATGAACATCCAGGCACCGATGCCGAGAATCACCAGCGCCGCAGCAGCCAGCGCACCCCATGGCAGGCTCCGTTTTTGATTGAGGAGTGGATTGAAATCATGCGTCTTGATACTGCGCTTGATGGGAGAGATGCCAGCACCTTCCAAATCACCGTTTCCAGCGTCGCTCCCGGACCAGTCATCTTCAAAATCAGAGACTGAGCCAACGCTTTCCATCTCCTCCTTCGCCACCACCGCATTGCCGCGCAGACGGGTGGCGAGATCGACTGTCGGGGCTGAAAGCAGTGATTCGAATTTATCGATGAATTCGGCGGGGGCTGGAGTTTTGCCTGCACGGCGGGTCAGTTCAACGCACTCCCGCACATAGGCGGACGCCGCCTCGGGAATGGACTCGGGAAAGTGCGGCACACCGCCGCTCTGACGCTCTCCAGTGAGCAGATAAGCCGCAAGCGTCACAAAGGAACGATGCCGGAAATCACGATCCTGCAGGTGCTCCTCCTGGTTGTCGGTCATGTCCATGTCCACCAGCAGCGGCTCATAGAGGCTGCGCATCGTCATGTGCGGGCGCAGTTTCACGACGAACATCGGCCAAGCATCCAGACGTTTCTGCATCAAACGCTCAAGCTCACGGGCGAGCAGCGGCCCGTTTTTGCCGACACGCAGCAGAATGTTGGAAGGATGCAAATCCACCCGCTGCACACCGCATTCCACCGCCTGATCTAGGCCGGCACGAACCTGCCGCATGAGCACGGCGACTTCGGCGGGATTGAGCGTGATGCGTTCCGCCATGAGGCGGCTCAACGCAAAGCCCGGCTCACGCTCCTCGGTGAGGAACGTCCAGTCAGGGCTTTCCCACAGGCTCAGCGAACGCAGAATATTCGGATGACGTTCAGGATTGAAGCGCCACATCTGCAGCGGCACCGCTTCATAACGTGACTTCTCGACAATGCGCGATGGCGGCAGCAGATGCACGGTCACGGGCTGCTCAGCCTTAGCATTGATAGCAGGAATCGAGAAAGGGTAGCGCCGCGTGTGCTCGGCATCCTCCACACGGAAGCGTGTACCAAGGATGTTTTCGACCGGCACGTTTTCGAGCAGTAACTCCTGCAGTTGCGATTGCGGCAACAGCGAGGCGTTCACCACGAGCTGCTTGCGCAAATTGCGCGCCTGAATGCTGCTCACTAATGCGCTGAACGCTTCACGCACATCATCGCGCAGTTTCTCAATGGAGGTGGGCGCGTTCGCCGGATCAGCCAAGGCGGATCGAACTGTGATGCGCAGACTCATCGGCAGTTGGGTCAATGCTGGAAAGCGGTCAGGATTTTCGCCGCCGTAAGTCTGGCCGGTCAGCAGCAGGAAAATCAACCGGGAGGCCTCCACCACCAGACGCGCGCTACTTTGCGCCTCAGTCCCAGCATCCATCTGCGACAGCCCATAATCAAACACACGCAATTGCAGAAAGGTGTCCTCCAGCGTCGTGACCAAGACACGATCCAGATGCATGCGCGAAACCAGACGCTGATACCCTTGGAGTTGCAACAGCTCGTCCAACAGTTGGTAAACCATCGCCAGCGCCGTTGCTGGCACCACGGCACCACGTCGTTTAATATAGTCTTCGACAAACTCACCGTCATTTAGATTGCTGGTATAATAGACCAGCCCCTGATCCTCTCCCACTTCCAGGATGCGCATGAAGGAGTGCCCGCGGATCTCCGAAGCCTGACGTGCCCGGTCAAAAGCAGAGCGCTTCATCGCCGCATCAAGCGTATTGCCACCACGCAGCACATGCAGTTCCACCAAGCGGCGAATCCGGTTGTCGAAGGCCAGGAAAACCACCTCATCCTTGGAGCGCACCAATTCCACTGGTGCGCCACCGGTTCGATGGGCCACAGATAAGCTGCCAAATTGCTGGAGTTCCTCAATCATAGAAAAAATGAATGATCTAAGTTGTCAGGTCGCGCCTGAATAGGAATTTAGAAGGCGACATCACAATCATGAATCAAACTCTAAGGGTTGTGGCTCAAAAATGCAAAAACATTCTGAAAAATCTAGTAATTTCATAATTCCAAATCATCCAGTTCCGGGCTTAAAGCGCTACAAATTACGGTCAATCATGTTAATTCTCAATCAAGAGCATATATCTCATCTGCACTTTGTGAAGTTTTTGAAACTGAGCATAAAATGACGGATATCAACTTTACAATCCTCCAAAGTTGCAAAACCTCCCAAAATCGACTCGCATTTAAATACTGGCGACTTCTTACTGACCTGAAGTAGGCGCAGCTTTGGCTTCCTTGTCAGATTCAGCAATCGCCCGCAAGCGCCCCTTGTCTTCTGCGCTCCATTGGAAAGATTGGTTTTCAACGGCTTCTTGTGCTGCATTTCTAATTTCAGCCGCATTCGCCGAGCCAGGATAAATCAATTCCTCCCATAGGGCAATGGCTCCGGTTTTCACCCGCTCCAGCAGAAGTTTTGAAACTCGCATCCTCACTTCATCATTTTGGGGCGGATCAAGATGCAGCCATACCAAGAGCTTCATATACTGGGTGCTGTCATGCGGCAATTCCTGGCTGTGGCCGGAAAGCACCAGCTCATTGTCATGCCAGTTGCCTGCTTTCGCCGCCGCTTGTAACGCTGCAAACTGCGTCATCTCAGCGGCCATACGCTGCAGGTTCTCTTTTCTCCATGCCGCCCTCTCCTCTGGCGTCTTCGGTATTGTTTGCGTCTCTACGGTCGCGGTTGTTGCAGTAATCTGTGAACCTTTGCCATCCCCATTGGCTCGGAGCGTGTTCAGCACTCGATTGATCGCCTCCGAAGGCAGCAACAACACCGTGATCGCCATCGCCAGAGCGCCACACACCCAGCCTAGGACAAACCTTGCGTATGGACTGGATTGGGGGTGTGGATGAAACTCCATCGCCGCTCGTTCTGGAGCAGATACGGCCTCAGGTATGGCACGTGGAGGTGCAATGACCGCCGCCTTTGTCACGCCCACCGGCTTCGCCGCCGTAGCGATTTTTTCCTGCTGCTGCGCACACTTCATCACCAAATCCCACCAGCACGCAGGCAGCACGGCTTTGAACAAATCAGCCCCCTCCAGGCCGGGTGAAAGACGCTCTGACAAGTTATGCAACGCCTGCCGTTCATCCTTGCTGTGCCAGGGCCATGCCACTTTGGGTTTTCTCAGTCGCACGTCCCAGAAATCCCGTTCCTCCTGAGGTGCACTGCATGCAATCCTGCCTGCTGCCAGCCAGTGCTTTGCGTCTGCCAGCGCCTCTTGATGTTCCACGCCAGCCAGCGGAAGGGCCGCGTTGTAAAGCTGCTCCGCACGCGAAAACCGCGTCACGGCCAGTGTGGCGGCCAGCGCCAGCATCACTTCGACCGCGCAGGCGTTCTTCGAGGCGTGCGAGGCCACAATCGACTCCGCGAGACGCGACAAACGATGTGTTTCGCCGCGTGCCGCCCAGCGCGAGGCTACCATGCACGTCACCGTCGCCTGGCCGCTGCCCAGTTCGATCACCAGATCTGGAATGCGTGCCAGTTCCGCCAGTTGATCCTCATCCTGTTCGAATATCTCCGCGATCACTGGGCTGGCCGCCGACGCCCATTCCGGCTTGGAAAACGCCTGGCCGCAGAACGCGTCAAAATGCTCCGGCACCGCGACCTTGCCTGCCACGGCAAGCAGCAGGTCACGGGCGCTCTGCTGCAATTCCTTGGGCAGATCGGCCGCGATCATCGCCGTGATGCGTGAGGCATCTTCACGCGCCGGTGTCTTGCCCACGGCATCAGCAGACGCGACCACCACGCTGCTGGCAGGCGTCCTCACGGCAGTCAATGTAGCGCTGGATCCCATTCTGAGCGCCATTCATAGGACGGATCACACAGGATGCAACGCATGCGTCACAAGGAAATGAAATCGCCTACGCGATGATCTCCTTCGCCACCGTGCCATAGACATCGGTGAGGCGGAAATCACGGCCCGCATAGCGGAACGTCAGCTTCTCGTGATCAAGGCCCATCAGCGCCAGCACCGTCGCGTGCCAGTCATGGATGTGCATTTTGTTTTGCACCGCTTCGTAGCCGTAATCGTCCGTCGCACCGTAGTTCATACCGCCCTTCACGCCACCGCCCGCCATCCACATGGTGAAGCCCTTGTTGTTGTGATCGCGCCCATCATCGCCCTGCGAATGCGGCGTGCGGCCGAATTCACCGCCCCAAATGATCAATGTGTCCTTCAGCAGCCCCCGCTGCTTCAGATCCGTCAGCAAACCGGCAATCGGTTTGTCGATCGCGCCAGTGTTGCGCTCCAGCGTCGCCTTCAAATTGAAATGCTGATCCCAATTGCCGTGCGTGATCTCGATGAAGCGCACGCCCGCTTCCACAAACTTGCGCGCCATCAGGCACTGCTTGCCAAACGTGTCCGTCTCCTGCTCGTCGATGCCATACAGCGCCTTCGTCGCTGCCGTTTCCTTGCTCAAATCCATCACCTTCGGCACCTCTGCCTGCATGCGAAACGCCAGTTCGTAGGATTCGATCACGCCTTCCACCTCAGCGCTCACGCCACCACTCTGCTGCATGCTGGATTTGTTCAAAGCCTGCACCAGATCGAGTTGCGTACGCTGTTCTTCGGTCGTGTAGCGGCCATTCTTGATGTTCGCCACCGTCGCCTGCTCCATGCCGCCGAAACGACGCCCAGCGGCACCGCCACCGGGCAATCCATTGCCGCCGATCTTCGTTCCCTGATAAATCGCGGGCAAAAACGCACTGCCGTAGGTGCGGGTCGCATTGCCAGGAGGATTGACCGTGATGAAGCCCGGCAGGTTCTCATTCAGCGTGCCGAGACCATACAAAGCCCACGCACCGAGCGAAGGCCGCACAAACTGCGTCGTGCCGGTGTGAAGCTGTGAAAACGCCTGTGGATGTGCTGGCAGGTCTGTGGACATCGAATTGAGAAGGCACAACTCGTCCGCATGCTTGCCGAGATTGGGAAACAGCTCGGAAATCATCAGCCCGCTTTTGCCATTGCGGTTGAACTTCCAGGGCGAAGCCATCAGTTTCGCCGTGCCATAGCGTCCAGCCATCGCAGGAGCCCCCTTCCCCGCATCTGCGATCAGCTTTGGCTTGTAGTCAAACGTGTCCACATGCGACGGCGCTCCCTGCATGCAGAGGAAGATCACATGCTTCGCCCGCTGCGCGAAATGCGGTGCCTTCGGTGCCAGCGGACTCGCTGCGGCACCAGGATTGGCACGCAGCGCCTGCTGCTGCGCGAGTGCGGCGAAAGCGAGATAGCCAAAACCGTTCGAGCCGGTTTTCAAAAACTCGCGACGTGAGAATGGGGACGTGTTCATGACGGTGGAGTGTGGGAGGTGATTTAATTGAGATAACGAAACTCGGCGCTGGCGATCAGGCTCTGACAGAAGGCGGACAGGGCCGCGAATTCCGCCTTCTGCTTCGCCTCTTTGCTGTTGCCGCCGTTTTTGGCGATCTGCTGTGGAAAGCGCATCCAGAAATTTCCAATCGCCGCTTTTTCCGGCGCGGTGGGTTCACGACCAAAGGCCAGTTGATAGGCATAGCTCAGACGCTCCGCAGACGTGCCCTGATATTTGATGACGCGGGCCGCAAACGCATCCGCCGCGCCTTGCGCCTGCGGATTGTTCATCAGGTAAAGGCTTTGCGATGGCACGTTTGTTGTGTCGCGGTCGCCGTTCACTAGGCTGGCATCTGGGTAATCGAAGACCGAGAGCATTTCGGGGATCTGATCGCGAATGATCGGGATATAGATCGAACGGTAGGTGTACGATTTACTCGCAAGTTCACCACGGAAGATCGACAACAGACCCTGCCTGCCTTCACCAGCACGCGCGACGGGAGAGCCATCAATCGGATACAGATTCAGCACACCGCCCACCGCCAGCATCGCATCACGGATCGCCTCTGCCTCCAGACGACGCTGATTCATGCGCCAGTGATACTTGTTGTCGGGATCAACGGCAAAATTCGCTGCGTCGTAGCCTGATCCCATCTGATAAGCGCGGCTCATCATGATCTCGCGGATCAGTTTTTTCACTGACCAGCCGTTTTCCATGAACGACACCGCCAGATGATCCAGCAGTTCGGGATGCGACGGCTTCTGGCCCATCGCGCCGAAATTGTCCGGCGTCGCCACGATGGCGCTGCCCATTAGCTTCAACCACACACGGTTAGCCATCACTCGTGCGGTGAGCGGATTGTCCTTCGAGGCGATGAAATAGGCCAGATCCAGCCTGCCGCTGCCGCTTTGCGGGCTGATGTTCAGCGGTTCGCCCTTCGCACACAGCACTTCGACCAAACCACGCGACACCACATCGCCCGGCTGCTTGATGTCGCCACGAATGAGGATCGGGCTGTTGAATGGCATCGTGCGATCGAGCATCCCCATCGCCAGTGTGCGTGGAGTGCCGTCTTCATAAAAGAGATCCATATCGGCTTTGATCTCTTCCGCACGATCACGCGCACCGCGAATGCGCAGGAAATTCGCTGCACCAGCCTTGTCACGATCCTGCTGGCGCATCGCAAAAACCTCACGCTGCGCCTCGGCGGCGGCGACTTGTGCCTTTTGATAGCTGCCTTTGAGTTCCGCTACCTCGGCAGGCGCAATTTTCGCCAAAGCAGCCGTTTGTGCCGCCGCACGATCCAGTTCGATCAGCCCGGCCGTGTTATTGTTCTGCAACTGCTCATAAGTGCCAAACAACGTCTCACTGCTCAGGAAGATGCCCGCCAGCGCATAGTAGTCGCGTTGCGTCACCGGATCGAACTTGTGATCATGGCAGCGCGCACAGGCCAGCGTCAGGCCCAGCATCGACTGCGACACCGCGTCGATCTGCTCATCCACCAGATCCATCGCGAACTGGCGGCGGTCACGTTGATTGTGCCCCTTCGATCCAATCGCCAGAAAACCCGTGGCCACGATCTTGTCCGCCTGATCACGCTTACCTTCGAATTTCAGCAGATCACCGGCAATCTGCTCCTTGAGGAACTGGTCATACGGCTTGTCCTTCTTGAACGACTCGATCACGTAATCGCGATAACGCCACGCATGCGGGTAAAGCACGTTCGTCTCCTTGCCGCTGCTCTCACCGTACCGCGCCACATCCAGCCAGTGCCGCGCCCAGCGCTCGCCATAGCGTTCGGAGTCGAGATACATGTCGATCACCCGCTTCACTGCCTCCGGCGATTGATCCGCCACAAATGCCTTCACCTCATCCGGCGTCGGCGGCAGTCCGGTCAAATCAAACGCAATGCGGCGGATCAGCGTCGGCCGATCCGCATCACGTGCCGGATGCAACCCATTCGCCTCGATGCCAGCGAGAATGAATTTATCGATGTCCGTCTTCGCCCAGCCTGCCGTCTTCACTTCCGGTGGCGTGTGCTTCACCGGCTTCTGAAAGGCCCAATGCTTGCGCCCTTCATCCATGTCGATCACCCGCTTGCCACCGTTCGCGTTCACCACCTTCGTCTCACGCGGATCAGGCGCGCCCATTTCGATCCACTTCTTGAAGTTCGCGATCACATCGTCCGGCAGCTTCTGCTTCGGCGGCATCTGATTGTCCTCGTTCTTCCAAGTCATCGCCTCATACAGGCTGCTCTGCGCGATATTCCCCGGCGTCACCCCCGGATGGCCCGATTCCCCGCCCAGGATAAGCCCCTGCTTCGTATCCAGCGTCAATCCGCCCTTCACCTTCTCCGATTCGGTGGAGTGGCACTTGTAACACTGCTGCACCAGCACCGGCCGGATGTGCTTCTCGAAGAAGTTCAGTTGATCAGCGGAGATGCCCGCATGCGCCGTCTCGGCGGCATCCGCCGCATGCAGCAGTGCGGGAGAAAGGAAAAACAACGAAAGCGTGAAGGTCTTCATGGTAGGGTTGCAGCGGGTTGATGCCTTCAACCGAAGCACGTGAAAAAAGTTGCGCTCATCTGGCCGAGTGCAGCAACCGCCGCACCACCGGCAGCGCCAGGTCAAAGGCACCATTCAGTTCCTGGATGTTCGGCATGCGCACCGTCGCAAACGCCGGCTCCATCTGCACTGACGTGATGTGATCATGCCCTCAGTCCCCGACTTCGGGTGTGCCGGCAAAGCCCAGCGCAACGGCGGATCTGCCGTAAAGCACCAGCGTTACTGGATGAGCATCTTCACGACCTGTCATAACCTCGTGGGCAGCGGTTTGTGTCAAAAGAACCACGCCACCATGCCGCAGCATCTTCACTGGTTGAATGCCGACAAAAAAAGCGCCAGGCCTGCGCCTGACGCTCGAATAGAACACGAATGGACGCCGAGGTTATTTCGGCGGCGTGGGGGCAGGCTCAGCAGGTGCCGGAGCAGCAGGCGCAGGAACCGGGGCAGCAGGTGCTGGCGCAGGCGCTGGAACTGGAACTGGAGCAGCAGGTGCAGGCGCAGCAGGTGCAGGTGCCGGAGTCACGGCTTCCTTGGCTTTCTTGGCGGCCTCTTCGAGCGCCTTGGTGGCTTCGGCGGCCTTCGCAGCAGCGGCTTCCTTGAGTGCGGCGGCTTCTTTTTCAGCGGCGGCCTTCAATTCGGCGGCTTTCTTTTCAGCCGCAACCTTGGCGGCTTCCAGTTCCGTGGCGACCACCGCCGCATTGGATTTCGCGGCCTGTTCGACGGCTTCCACGGCCTTTTGGGTGTCCTGACCGGCTTTTTCCGCCTCAGTGGATTTTTCTTTGCACGCGGTCATGCCGCCCGCGAGCAGCCCGATAAGAATAAGTGGTTTGAGTTTCATAGGCCGGGAGATTCCGCGAGGCAGTGGCTGCTGACAAGTAAATAGACACTGCAATCATAGACACACCATGCACCGTCATTGCCACGCGGTACGCAGACAGCAACGGCTGGCATGATCCTGGCACCCCACCCTGTGGTGAAAATGCAGCCGCCATTATTTCGCCGGCGTAGCAGGCACTACCCCTTCCGCGCTCCTCTTGACGGCGGCTTCCTTGAGCGCCGCCGCCTTGAGTGCATCGGCCTCGTTCTGCGCGGCGATTTTTTGATCAGCAGCCGCCCGCACGGCGATGGCTTTTTGATCCATCGCCGCCTGCTCGGCAGTCTTGACGGCAACCGCTTGTTTATGGCAGGCGGTCACGCCGCCAGCAAGCAGGCCGATGAGGAGAAGAGGTTTGAGTTGCATAGGCAGGAGACTCCACGCGGCGTGAACGAATCACCAACCATTCCACGGTGACCGCTCTGCCACCATGCCGTGCTGCGGCAGGTGCGAAAGGTAGGACTACACCCCATGGCAAGTTCGGACGGCATGCCCCACCGTCTGCCATCAACCCAACCAACCGTTATGACGACATTCGAATTCCAAGGGGACTGGAACCTCACCAAGCTCAGGCTGAAACAGCGCTGGACCCAGCTCACCGAGGGCGATCTCCAGTTCGTCAAAGGCCGGCAGGAAGAGTTGCTGGCTTGGATTCAGCAGCGCACCGGCCAGACCCGCGCCGCCATCGAACACGCCCTCAACGAATCCTGCGCCACCTGCTGCGCCTAAGCCCGCTTTCAATCAACCACCAAACCCACCAACGCTCATGAAAAACACCATCGTCGCCATCCTCTCCCTCACCGCCTTGACCTCCCTTACCACCATCGTCGGCGTGAGCTGCAACAAGCAGAAACAAGCCATCGACGCCCGCAACGACGCCACGCAAACCGCCATCGACCATCAGAAGGACGCGGTGGATGCCGCGGCCAAGGAGGACAAAGTGCAGACCGACATCAACGCCAAGATCGACAAGGCCAACATCGAAGCCGATAAGGTCACCGCACAAGCTCAGCTCGACGCCGACAAAGCGAAAGCCGATGCTGAAGCCGTCGCCGCCAAGGCCAGGGTGGATGCGGAGAAGAAGTAGCCGCGTTTGTACAGAATCGGATCAAGCAAAGAAGGCGGACATAAATTTGTCCGCTTTTCTTGTGTGCTGAATGGCATTCATGGTCAAGTAACCACCGCGAGCAGGCCACTCAGTGCTTGCCTGCAACACCGTTCAGCCGTTGCATGGCGCATGTTCCCTTACATCACACTCGCCGAGGACAAACCCTGGCTGCCCGGCCCGTATGCCGGCGTTGAGCTGAAAATTCTGCACAAGAACGAGGCGACCGGTGGTGTCGTCGTGCTGCGGAAGTTTCATGCAGGCATGACGATCCCCGCGCACACGCATCCCGTCGCCAATGAGTGGGCGTGGATTCTTTCCGGTGAATGGGAGGAAAGCGCGGTCACCTACACGCCCGGCACCTTGTTTTTCGCCCCGAAGGGCATACAGCACGGCCCGCATGTCGCGAAAACGGAAGTCATCAGCCTGACGATGTTCGACGGGCCGCTGACGATCGTGTGATCGCTCATTGCGAAGCATTCGCGCTGGCAATTCGCCGCATCTTGATGGATGGCACGGGATGTCACACCCATTCAACGAACTCGGAATCCCAGAGGACATGATCCGTGGCCTGGAGGAACTGGGCATCACCACGCCAACGGAGGTGCAGAAGAAGGTCATCCCGTTCCTGCTCAAAGACGGCAGTGATCTCATCGCCCAAGCGCAGACCGGCACCGGCAAGACCGCCGCCTTTGGCCTGCCGCTGCTGACGAAGATGAATCCCAAGCACCGCGACATCCAGGGACTCGTTCTCGCCCCCACCCGTGAGCTGGCGAAGCAGATCGGCAAGCAGCTCTTCCGTTTCACCAAGTACACGGAGAAAATCTTCATCGAAGTCCTCAGCGGCGGCGACAACATCGACCGCCAGACGGAAGCGCTGAAGCGTCCTACTCACATCGTCGTCGCCACGCCGGGGCGGCTGCTCGATTTGATTGAGCGTGATGCGCTCACGCTCGAATTCGTGCGTTATGT
Source organism: Prosthecobacter sp. (assembly GCF_046154365.1). GTDB lineage: Bacteria > Verrucomicrobiota > Verrucomicrobiia > Verrucomicrobiales > Verrucomicrobiaceae > Prosthecobacter. The sequence continues at coordinate 6,291 of NZ_JBJXFV010000218.1, read as the reverse complement.
GGTGCTGGATGAGGCCGATGAGATGCTGAGCATGGGCTTCAAGAAACAGCTCACCGAAATCCTCAAGCTGGCGGCCATGCGGCGCAGCACCTGGCTGTTTTCCGCGACTTTCCCGGAAGCCATCCAGGTTCTCATCAAAGGCTGCATGTCCCCAGACGCGCACTCGATCCAGATCGACCAGACGAACGTGGTGAACCGCGACATCGACCACCGCTTTGCGATCTGCAAACGCGAGGACAAGACCGCGTTCATCGCCAACTTCCTCAAACGTCAGAAAGAGGGCCGTGGCCTGATCTTTTGCCGCACCAAGGCCGGCGCGAACGAACTTCATCAGGAACTTGTCGAGCTCGGGCTGCCGGTCGGTGTGTTGCAGGGTGACCTCATGCAGAAGGAGCGCGACAAGGTGATGCGCGCCTTCAAGAAACAGCGCGTCCAGTTCGTCGTCGCCACCGATGTCGCCGCACGCGGCATCGATGTCGAAGGACTGACGTTTGTGATCCACCATCAGCTCCCCGACCAACGGGAATACTACACGCATCGCAGCGGTCGCACTGCGCGCGCCGGAAAGAAGGGCATGTCACTCGCCTTGATCAACTCGAAGGAAAAATGGCAGCTCACCGAGCTGGAAACCAAGCTGCGGGTGAAGTTCAACGAGTTTCGGAAGTAGCTGGCGTGGCATGATCGTCGTTCGACTTGAGCGGCATTTCATCATAAACACCTGCCGCGCATGAAGCTCCCTGTTGTCTATGACCTGAACGTCCGCCGCCGCTGCCTGCTGGTGCAGGACGGGCAGACGATCACCATCGGTCGTTCCGCCACATGCACGATTTCCATCGACGCTGAGTCAGTTCAAGACGTAGAACTGTCCGCTCAGTTCGTGAACAACGGTCACTTCGTGATCGTGACTCCCACCAACGGCAGCGTGCCTTATGCACAGCCACTGCCGTGGCAGTTCACGCTGGGTGGAATGGAAGTTGTGATGATCCGTCCAACGCCTCCGGCCAAGAGTCCGGCAGGTAAAGTTCAGCACACGCTGACCTTGCAGGGCCTGGCATCCGGCACGCTGCGCCATGCCTTCCCGCCAGACCAGCCCTTGCTGCTGGGTTCGAGCACAGACTGTGACGTGATTCTCACCGAGGTCGGCTGCCCTCCCGCGCTGCTGGCCTGCTGGGCGACGGCGGAGAACCAAATCTTCGTCCAAGTGCTGGATGACTCCACTGTCGTGAGCTGGCTGGGCCGCGCTGGTGAGACCGAAGCGATGCTCAACCTGCCAGCGAGTGTGAGCCTCGGCGGCCGCATGCTTCTCATCAGCAACGACGCTGCCAAAGCGCCCAAGGCACCAGCCGTGGTGATCAAACCCACGCCGCAGACACTGAGCATTGTGGCCAAACAGGTTCCCGCACTCCACCGCAAAGACGGCGTTGACACCCGCAGCACCCGCACGCCGCAGCCCACCTTGCCTGCGATTCGTCATAGCCTGCCCCTCCCCACGAACCTCGCCGCGCCGGAAGGCCTCAGTGCTTCAGCACAGCCCGAGATTGCGACTGAAACGGCCAGCCTCACCGGCTTCATCCTCGCCAGTTGGCTCTTGCTGGGATTGACCGTGGCCGTCGCCTGCCTGCCTGAGTTGGAACCGTTGGTTTGGGCCGCCGACGCACTCTTGCTGCTCCTGACGGTCAGCCTGGGTGGCCTAGTGCTGGCGCGTTGATATACTGCGCGTCTTCACATTTTGTGAAACGGAGGATTGGCCGCAGATTCAGGAAAACCGCAGATTACCAGACAAAAAACAATCGGTGGCTTCCCTGAATCTGCGGCAAAAATCACCAATCTTGATGACTCCAAGTATAAGTTGGATTGAACCGCAGAGGCTGGACGGTCGCAGAGCAGAACTGGATCACTGAGTTTCCCCTGGGGTAAGGATGTCTCAGACTGCTAGGCCGCCACGCGCAGCGGCGCATTCGCATCCTCCAACGGCTCGCCCAGCACTTCCACGCCGGTGAGGTTGGCACCGCCGAGGTCCGCGCCCTGAATGTGGGCCCACAGCAGTTTGGTGCCACTGAGGTTCGCGCCCCGGAGATTCGCGTCGGTAAAATCCGCGCGACGGAGGTCCATGCCGCTGAAATTGGTGCGGCGGAGGTCCGCTTCAGCAAATTTCACGCCGTTGCAGCGCGTGTGGCGGAGGTCCGCATCGTCCAGGGTCGCCCCACTGAGGCTGGCACCATCCAGATTGGCGTCGCGAAGGTCGGCGCCGGTAAGATTCGCGCCGCGCAAGTCCGCCACGGTGAGATCCACACCGCTGAGGTTCGCGCCACGGAGATCTGCATTGGCCAGATTCACCCGGCGGAGGATCGCACCGCAGAGATTCGCGCCGCGCAATTGCGGAGCCTGGATTTTCTCGTCCAGCAGGAATCTGTTCCACTCATAGACTCCTTGCTGCAACACCTCGACATGCGTCCTGTTTTCCATGTGGCAATCTCATAACTGCCGCAACCAGAGCAAGGCTGTGGATGTAAGTGTTTTGTGCCACGACCATGCCGCAGGTGAAGTTCCGGCATGATGGCACACGGCGAATGAACGGGGTGTTCACCCCATGGCTCATGCCGGAGTTCTGCCGCAACCTCACGCCGTCACGCCGTCACGCCGTCACGCGGCCCCAGCGCCCGCCCCATTGCCATGAAACAGACTTCTCTCGCCATTCCACCACCCCCGTTCAATGCCATCCATGCCCGTGCCTATCATCGCTGGCAGCATGCCAACCGCCCGACCGGCCAGGATGTGGACTTTTGGCGGCAGCCCGAGCAACAGGTCATGCCGCAGCCTCAGGCCAGTGCCGCTGCCGCGACAGCTTCGGCCAAAGCCCCCTCGAACGCCAAAACGGCCGCAAAAGTGAACCCACAGGCAGCCCTCACCTCCAAACCGAAACTAGGAACGCAGCGCTCCACCAAGCCACCCACCCGCTAAACCATGCAACAGCTTCAACAAGTCAGGGTCTTGGTAGAAGAGGCGGACGATCTGACGCCGGCGGCGAAAGCGCGCTTGCTCGAACTCGTGGCGCAGGCGGAGCAGGAGGCCGCCACCGGTGTCAACGCGCCCCACACTTCCCTCGGCACGTTCCAGTCGGCCGTGGCCGAACTTGAGGCCTCGCATCCCGAGGCCACCGCCTTCATGAACCGCGTGGCTGTCACGCTCGGCAACATGGGTATCTGAAAGCCTCGATCATGACCTGTGAGCCATGGGACACCGGCCAGCGCTATACCGCGCGTCATCAGGATTTGGGAATTTCTATTCGCCCGGGAGTGATGGAGTGATGGAGTTCTGCATTCCAGCAGTCCACGACTCCAGTACTCCGCAGTAAAGATTCACAAATCATGGTGACGTTGGGTATAACCACCCTCGGCTTGCGCGTGTCGGTGATAAGGGCGGCGGTAATGCCCGCAGATAACCGTTTCGGCGGGTGCGTCGCCGGGTTGATGTGCTCAACGGACGTAGGCCGGATGTGTTCGGCGAATGACGTACCGCCAACACAAGTCGCGTGTTCGCCGAACTATCCGGCTGGCTTGGGAGGAGGCCATGGCGCTGTTGTGCACGCCAAGAGCCGGATAGTTGGGCGTTGTCTGCGAAGAGGGCCAAGGCATCCTTTCCGCCCAACACATCCGGCCTACATCAATCCGGCGACACACCCGTTTCGACCATTCGGTCAATGCCAGCGTCCCTTGCGCTCACACCTCACACCTCACACCGAAGGCTTCCAGGCGGCGATGGCGTCGGGTGAGCGGGCTTTCATGCCGAGGCGCTGCGTGGTGAATTCATCGGGGAGGAGGATCTCGGTGGCGGAACCGAAGCTGAGGGCACCGATGAAGTGCGTTTCGGCACGCTCGGCAGATTCCGCAAGCCAGGCGAACGCATGATGGTAGAGGCTGAGGAAGGCATCGACATACGGAGCGATAGATTCCGAGGCGTTGGAAGCCATTTTCAAACCGATGGCACGCATGCTGGCCGCATCCAGCGAAGTCATCGACACACTGGGCATCTCTGGCAGCGGTGCGGGCAGCAGGTGCAGGTTCAAAGAAATGGCTTTGCCATTGTCGGTGAAGGGATAGGGCGCACCATCCATCGTGGCCACGATCTGGCGCACAAGGTTGAGCATCTTCGGCACGACGGACTGCAAGGCGGTGAGGAAGGCGCTGGGATCATCGACGTTGGCAAACTTCGCACCGAGGGTCTGGAACGCGAAGAAGGTGGTGAGCAGTTCACGGAAAGACGGCAGCGCTCCGGCCATCGCTTCATAAATGGTGACCCACGCGGACATGTCACGACGGCGGGTGCGCAACCAGTCGTTGAGATCGGCGAGATCGCTCCACCACAGCATGCCCAGCGAGGCGGCAAAGCGGCCTTCCAAAATGCGTTCGCGTGCCTGCAACGGCCCCTCCATGTGCTCCATGACCATGCGCTGGCGTGCGGCTTCGGTACGCAACGACGCTGGGCTGGCGTCATCCGTGCCGAACTGCATGCGCGACACGGTGAAGCCCGCGAGGCTCAGCGTGGCGGCGGCTTCGAGATCGCGCCGCCGCTGCCAGGCCTGGTTCCATTCCTGCAAGGCCACTTTGAACTGCGGCCCCCAGGCGGCGACCTCATCGCGCACATGCAGGATTTCGCGCTGTAGCTCGGCGCGTGCGGTGGAACTCGTCGGCGTGCTGCCGAGACCGCACATCGTGCGCTCGGGATGCGCGAGGCCGCCAAAGTAACGCCGAATGACCAGCAGCGCCTCCTCCTCGCGGCGGTTTTGATGAATGACCTCCTCATCGGCGACCATGCGGTGCTCGTGGAGATTCAAACCGAGATCATGCTGGTAATAGAAATAGGTGACCTGGCGCGAGAGATCGACAAACTGCCGCATCACCGAGGCCGCAGGCTGCAAATGCGAGAGATAAGCCACCAACGCTGCGCCCTTCGCCGGTTTGCCTTCGACGCTCGGCTCCGGCCGTATCTCACCGGCTTCGACACGCGCAGAAGCACGCGCCTTGGCCGTCGTCGCGACATGACGCGCCATGAGCAGTGACAGATTCTCCGGCAGGCGATGCTGAATGACACCGCGCTGAATTTCCTGCTCCGCGGCATTCCAGGCACTGCCGAGAAGCGAGAGCTTGCGCTGCATGCGATCATACATGTCCGCGCCGATGACGTTGGCACCGCAACGCTCTGCCGAACGCGTGATGACCCACAGCGTGACCGCACTCGTCGCCCGCGAGGCCAGCGCAAACACCATGAAGGGAATTTTGGCCACCCACATCCAACCGCGCATGATTTTGCGCCGATACCTACGCCAGCTCGATTCTTTTTTCGGTACTTCACGCAGATGCATCTCCCAGGCATCGCGCTCCATCACGGCGCGGAAGAACCACGCGTTCGTCTCACGCACCGCATGCACGAAGATCGTGCTGAGGCCACCGGCATTGTGGCTGAGTTCATGTGCCAGCAGGCCGCTGAGTTCACGGGCCGTGATCACGGAAACCACTGGCAGGCCGAGATGCAGCATGGTTTGCCCCGTGAGGATGCCGGTCAGGCCGCCGAACATCGTGCTGCGCACGGAAATCGTCGTATCCAGCCAGACCTGGGTCGGCGGCTGTGCGCGCAGATGCCAGCACAGCAGGTGGATGAGTTCAAAGAGCTGCGGCTGCGTGCCAGCGGTGATTTGGATCGCCACCTTGGCGTGTTTGGGGCGCGGCCGCAGCGGGCGCAGCATAAGCACCCAGGTGATGCCCATGAGGGCAAACTTCAGCAACTCCGGGAGCATGTGCCACTGGAACAGCCCCACCCGCGCCATGCTGCCGGTGATGAGATAAACCTGCCAGCACATCCACAGAAACACGCCCGCCACCAGCAGCACATAGCTGAGCTGCAAGGCCAGCGAGATCGTCGCCGACAGCACCAGCAGCCCGAAATGCAACGGCCCGCGCCATGGTGCGATGCGCACTGGCTTGGCAGGTTGCTGGGTGTTCGGAGCGGCGGACATGGTCAGGCCAGAGCCACCTGGAGATGGCTCAGGACCATATAATTAACCGTCTTTAATATGATAATTCTAGTTAATTATTGGCATTTGCCGAGTTTTCGAGCCATCCGTCGGACACATTTCGAGGCATGCAGGCCGCTGCGGGAGATTACCACGCCCCCGCTGTCAAACCTCGAACAGAATGATGGTCACAGAATGATTCCTGAATTTCCGGACACTCTCATCATTTTGTAACCATCATTCTGTAAATTCAAAGATGCGAATACGCGGCGGCGTTATCT
>NZ_JBJXFV010000201.1:0-10074 GCF_046154365.1 Prosthecobacter sp. | reverse complement strand
TGGAAGCCGAGTTGAAAGGCAAGGTCATCGGCCAGGACGAAGCCGTCATCGCCATCAGCAAAGCCCTCCGCCGCAGCCGTGCCGACCTCAAAGACCCACGCCGCCCCATCGGCAGCTTCCTCTTCCTTGGCCCGACCGGTGTCGGCAAAACCTTCCTCGCGAAGAACCTCGCCGAGTTCATGTTTGGCAGCCCCGAGGCTCTCATCCAGCTCGACATGAGCGAGTACATGGAGAAGCACACCGCCTCCCGCCTCATCGGTGCCCCTCCCGGATATGTCGGCTATGAAGAAGGCGGTCAGCTTTCCGAAGCCGTGCGTCGTCGTCCCTATAGCGTCGTGCTATTTGACGAGATCGAAAAAGCGCACCCCGATGTCATGCACCTCCTGCTTCAGATCCTCGAAGAAGGTCAGGTCACTGACAACTTCGGTCGCAAGATCGACTTCCGGAACACCATCGTCATCCTCACTTCGAACGTCGGAGCCGAGCAGATCAAGCGTCAGACCACTCTTGGCTTCGCCGCCATGACGCAGGACCACGCCGACAACGACGCCATCAAGACGAAGATCAACGAGACCGCGAAGAAGTTCTTCAAGCCCGAGTTCCTCAACCGTCTCGATGACCTCATCGTCTTCAAGATGCTCGAGAAGGATCAGCTCAGCACCATCGTCGATCTCGAAGTCGGCAAAGTCGTCGCCCGCCTCAAGAAGAAGAACATCACCATCACGCTGGATGCCAGCGCCATCGAGTTCCTCGCCAAAGAAGGCTACGATCCGCAATACGGTGCCCGCCCGATGCGCCGCGCTGTAGAGAAGAACATCGAAGACCCGCTCTCCGAGCATCTCCTCCGTGGTGATGTCCGCGAAGGCGATGTCGTCAAAGTCACCTTCGATGTCGAGAACAAGCGCCTCAAATTCGCTGCTGATGCACGAGCTGAGGCTACCGAGACTCCGGTCGAAAAGACCGAAGAAGTCGCTGCTTAACGCTGGAGTCACCAGACACAAAAAAGCCCAGGACGATGGTCCTGGGCTTTTTTGATTTCACTCACCCGGCATGGGCTCGGTGGGCCAGGTTTCCAGCCATGGCAGACCATATGCATTCAAGTCGGCCATGAAGGGGTCAGGGTTGAGCTGCTCGACATTCCAGACGCCGGGCTGGCGATACTCGGTATTCGTGAGGAGCTGCTTCGCGGCGATCATGGCGGGGACGCCAGTGGTGTAGCTCACGCCCTGGCTGTTCGTTTCCTTGTAGCAGTCTTCGTGGTCTTTGATGTTATAGACGTAGTAGCGCTTGGGCTGGCCGTCTTTGCCCGTGCCTTCAATCCAGTTGCCGATGCACGTCTTGCCTTTGGTGTCTGCACCGAGTGAGCCGGGCTCGGGGAGCAGCGTCTTGAGAAACTCAATCGGGATGATGGCATTGCCCTGATGCATCACCGGGTCGATGCGGGTCATGCCGACGTTCACGAGCACTTCCATGTGCTTGATGTAGGCGTCGCCAAAGGTCATCCAGAAGCGGGCGCGGCGCATGGGGATGTGCTTGGTCAATGACTCCAGCTCTTCGTGGTAGAGGCAGTAGATGTTCTTCGGGCCGATGCCGTCGGGGAAGGGGAAGCTGCGCTTGATTTCGAGCGGCTTGGTCTCGATCCACTTGCCGTTGTCCCAGTAGCGGCCGTTGGCGGTGACTTCGCGCAGGTTGATCTCGGGATTGAAGTTGGTGGCGAAGGCCTTGCCGTGGTCGCCGGCGTTGCAGTCGAGGATGTCGAGGGTGTCGATCTTGCTGAAGTGATGCTTCAACGCGTAGGCGGTGTACACATTCGTGACACCGGGGTCGAAGCCGCAGCCAAGCAAGGCGGTGAGGCCGGCTTTCTTGAACTTGTCCTGATAGGCCCACTGCCAGTGGTACTCGAACTTGGCGACATCGCGCGGCTCGTAGTTGGCGGTGTCGATGTAATGCACGCCGGCTTCGAGGCAGGCGTCCATGATGGTGAGATCCTGGTAGGGCAGGGCGACGTTGATGACGACCTCGGGCTTGTAGCTCTTGAGGAGCTTCACGAGTTCGGGGACGTTGTCGGCATCGACGGCGGCGGTTTGAATCGGACGCTTCAATTCAGCGGCGATGCTGTCGCACTTGGTCTTGGTGCGGGAGGCCAGCATGATCTCGCCGAAGACGTCGGGAAGCTGGGCGCATTTATGAGTGACGACGCGGCCGACGCCGCCGGCTCCGATGATGAGTACACGATGAGACATGATGGGGAAAAAGCAGGAGGACTAATGCCGAATGTCGGCGGGATGCCGAGTCTAGCAGGCACGGAGGGAATGCAAGCGACGGAAATGTCCGTCGGAATCGGATGGGCATTTCTATGCCATCCCATGCAGGCTGGCAGCCTGCATCACGATCAAACCGTCCTGCGCTTGCGCTTGATGCTGAGGTGGGCGGTGGCGCGCTGGATGGCGGCCATGGCGGCGGCGACTTCTTCCTGATGCTCGCCGGGCTTGAGTTCGCTGAGTGCCTTGTGAGCGCGCGCGATGGCTTCTTCGGCGGCTTTTTCGTCGATCTTGTCGGCGTCGATGGCCACATCGGTGAGGATGCGCGTGACGCTGCCGGTGACTTCGACCAAACCTTCGCCAACGGCCATTTCGATGGTCTTGCCGTTCTTGGTGATGCGCAACTCACCGGGGAGGAGCGTGGTCACGAGGTTGGAGTGAGCCGGGAGGACGCCCATTTCGCCTTCGTAACCCGGCAGCACGACGGTATCCACGTCATCGGAGTAGATGCGGGCTTCGGGGGTGACGATTTCCAATTTAAGAGGCATGGGCGAGGCGGGGAAAAGTGCTCAGTGCTTAGTGCTCAGTTGAAATCTCGTGGCTCGGGACTGAGCACTGAGAACTGAGCACTTCTGCACTTGTCTGATCAGTCTTTCTTCACGGAGTCGATGCCGCCCTTCATGTAGAAGTTGGCTTCGGGGACGCTGTCATGCTTGCCGTCGAGGATTTCGGCGAAGCCTTTGATGGTGTCGGCGACTTTAACGTACTCGCCTTTGGTGCCGGTGAAGATTTCAGCGACGGTGAAGGGCTGGGAGAGGAAGCGCTGGAGCTTACGAGCGCGGAAGACGGTGAGCTTGTCTTCTTCGCTGAGTTCGTCCATGCCGAGAATGGCGATGATGTCCTGGAGGTCTTTGTAGCGCTGAAGGACGCGCTGGACGCCACGGGCGACGCGGTAGTGCTCTTCACCGACGATGTCGGGGGCGAGGGCCTTCGACACGGAGGAAAGGGGATCCACAGCAGGGTAGATGCCCAGCTCGGCGAGGGAACGCTCCAGCACGACGGTGGAGTCAAGGTGGGCGAAGGTGTTGGCCGGAGCAGGGTCGGTCAAGTCATCGGCAGGAACGTAAACGGCCTGGAAGGACGTGATGGAACCGGTCTTGGTGGAGGTGATTCGTTCCTGCATCTGACCCATTTCAGCGGCGAGGGTGGGCTGGTAACCCACGGCGGAAGGCGTGCGGCCAAGGAGGGCGGACACTTCGGAACCGGCCTGGGAGAAACGGAAGACGTTATCGACGAAGAAGAGCACGTCCTGGTTCTTCTCATCGCGGAAGTACTCGGCCATGGAGAGGGCGGAGAGGGCGACGCGGAGACGGGCACCTGGAGGCTCGTTCATCTGGCCATAAACAAGGGCCACTTTGGAGCCGGGGGCGAGGACCGGGCGACCTTTGTCGTCCTTCTTCGGATGGCCTTTGTCGTCTTTCTCGGTGGCGATAACGCCGGACTCGATCATTTCCCAGTAAAGGTCGTTACCTTCACGAGTACGCTCACCCACGCCGGCGAACACGGAGAAACCACCGTGGCCTTTGGCGATGTTGTTGATGAGTTCCATGATGACGACGGTCTTGCCGACGCCTGCACCACCGAAGGCACCGACTTTACCGCCCTTGGTGAAAGGGCAGATGAGGTCGATCACTTTGATGCCGGTCTCAAGGATCTGCGCGGAAGGGTTCTGGTCGGTGAGAGCAGGGGCCTTGCGGTGAATGCCGTAACGCTTCTCGGTCTTCGGGGAGGGCTGGTCATCCACGGCGTCGCCGGTGACGTTAAAGATACGACCGAGGACTTCCTCGCCGACGGGAACGGTGATGGGGCCGCCGGTGTCGGCGACATCCATGCCGCGCTTGAGGCCGTCGGTGGAAATCATGGCGATGGAGCGCACCCAGCCGTCGCCAAGGTGGCTCTGCACTTCGCAGATGAGGCGGATGGGCTTGCCGCCCTGCTCATAGTTGATCTCCAGCGCGTTGTAGATGGCCGGGAGATTGCCAGTGGCGGAGAAATCCACGTCCACCACGGGACCGATGACTTGAACGATTTTGCCGATGTTGCTCATATGTAGATTTGAAATTTGAAATTGGAGATTTGAAATTACTCAAGAGCCATCTTGGCGGTGGTGATTTCGAGGAGTTCGTTGGTGATCGCGGCCTGGCGCAGCTTGTTGTACTCAAGGCTGAGGTCCTTGATCATCTGCTTAGCGTTGTCGGTGGCGTTCTTCATGGCCACCATGCGGCTGGAGTGCTCGGAGGCGCGGGATTCGAGCACCATCTGATACACGGTGTCGTTCACATACTGTGGCAGCACGGTCTCGAAGACGACGGCGGCGCTGGGTTCAAAGGTGTACTCGCTGGAGGCCGTGGCGGCGGGCGTTTCGATGGCGTGGCCGAAGTCACGCTTGCCACCGAGGGTCACCGGATTGACGGGCAGGAGCTGCTCGACGGTCGGGACGATGGTGACGGTGTTGATGAAGTTGTTGAAGACGACGAGCACCTTCTTGTACTCACCGGTGCGGAACTTGTCCTGCACGAAGCGGCCCACGGCGCGTACTTCGGCAAACTTGGCGGGATCTTTGATCGGGAAGTCGGCGAGGAGGTTGCGACGCAGACGGTTGATGGCCTGCACGGCCTTTTTGCCGATGGTGACGTAATCGACGTGGCCGTCGATCTGCGTGGTGATGAGTTTCTTGAACAGGTTCGTGTTCAGAGCACCGCAGAGACCTTTGTCGCTGGCGATGAGGAGAACGAGCGTCTTGTCGCCTTTGCCTTCAGAGAAGAAGGGATGCACGCCTTCTTCCGCCTGCTCTTTGAGGTTCACGAGCACCTTGTTAAGCATCTCGGCGTAGGCGCGACCGTTGCTGGCCTGATCCTGCGCTTTTTTCATCTTCGCAGCCGCGACGAGCTGCATGGCCTTGGTGATCTGGGCCGTGTTTTTGACCGATTTGATTCGGCGTCTGATGTCGCGGGTGCTTGGCATGATTTGAAATTTGGAATTTCAGATTTGAAATGGGCGCAGCCTACTTCCAGGAGGCTTTGAAGTCGTCGAGGGCTGACTTGAGGCCGGCTTCAACGTTGTCGAGGGTCTTCTCATTGGCGAGCTGGGCCATGAGTTCACCTTTGCGGGTGGAGAGGTAGTCTTCGAGCTTGGCCTGGAATTCCTTCACGCGATCGACGGAGACGGAATCGAAGTAGCCCTTTTGCATTGCGTAGAGGCTGCTGACCATGATCGGCAGGCTCTTCGGCTGATACTGTTGCTGCTTGAAGAGTTCCACGATGCGCGCACCGCGGTCGAGCTTGGCCTTCGTTCCGGCGTCGAGGTCGGAACCGAACTGCGCGAAGGCAGCGAGTTCGCGGAACTGCGCGAGATCGAGCTTCGTGGTGCCGGAGACCTTCTTGATGGCCTTCGTTTGTGCGGCGGAACCCACGCGGGAGACGGAAAGACCGACGGAGATGGCAGGACGGATGCCTTGATAGAACAAGTCGGTTTCAAGGAAGATCTGACCGTCGGTGATGGAGATCACGTTCGTCGGGATGTAAGCGGACACGTCGCCGGCTTGCGTCTCGATGATCGGCAGAGCGGTCATGGAACCACCGCCGTAGTTTTCACCGACGCGGCAGGAACGCTCGAGCAGACGGGAGTGGAGATAGAACACGTCACCTGGATAGGCTTCACGACCGGAAGGACGCTTCAAGATGAGGGAAACTTGGCGATAAGCCACCGCTTGCTTGGAAAGGTCATCAAACACGATCAGCACGTCCTGACCTTGATCCATGAACCACTCGCCAATGGCGCAGCCGGTGTAAGGCGCGAGGTATTGATTCACCGCCGAGTCAGAAGCGGAGGCGCTGACGATGGTGGTGTATTCCATGGCACCAGCGTCTTCGAGCGTCTTGACGACGCGTGCGACGTTCGACTGCTTCTGGCCGATGGCGACGTAGATGCAATAAAGCGGCTTGTGACCGGCGAGCTTGCCCTGTTCGGCGGCCTTGTTCTGCTGCGCCTGGGAAATGATGGTGTCCACCGCGATGGTGGTCTTGCCGGTGGAGCGGTCACCGATGATCAACTCACGCTGACCGCGGCCAATCGGGATCATGGCGTCGATGCTCATGATGCCGGTCTGCACGGGAACCGAGACAGATTTACGGGCGATGATGCCAGGAGCGAGTTTTTCGACGGGATACTGGGCTTCACCTTTGATGTCGCCTTTGCCGTCGATGGCCTGACCGAGGGCGTTGACCACGCGGCCGAGGAGGCTCTTGCCAACCGGCACGGAAAGGAGGCGGCCGGTCGTTTTGACTTCGTCACCCGCTTTGATGCCTTCACCGGAACCGAGCAGCACGCAGCCGACTTCGGTTTCTTCAAGGTTGAGCGCAAGGCCGAACACACCGCCGGGGAACTCGATCATTTCGTTGAGCATGACATCGCTCAAGCCTTCAATCTTGGCGGCGCCGTCACCGATTTCACGGACGATGCCCACATTGGACTTCGTGACGGCGGTCTTGAGGCCGGCGATTTGGGATTCGATCTCCTGGAGGATGTTGCTCATAATGCGGGGGCGTTGGTGGAAAAGAGAGTTGGGCTAATGACGAATTTAGGAATGACGAATGACGAAAGAATGACCAGTCTCGAATGACGGATCCATGCGCACAGGACTCGAAGCGGCGCTTCGGACTTCGGCAATCGGATTTGTTTCGTCATTCATCATTCGGATTTCGTCATTAAGAAGGTGTTGGCAGATCAAGACAGCGAGGCTTTAAGCGCTTCCAATCGCGCCTTCACACTGCCGTCCCACACGTCGGAACCGACTTTCACGCGGATGCCGCCGAGCAGCTCGGGCTGCACTTTGAATTCGAGATTGAGCGTGCGGCCATATTTCTTCGAGAGGCTGGCCTGTAGTTCGGTCTGGGTGGCGGGCGTCAAAGCGGTGGCGCTTTCGACTAGGGCGCGCTGGCGGTCCACTTCGTTCGATACGAGACGCGAAAAAGCGTCGAGAATGCCGATGTAGCCGCGGGGTTTGTTCTTCGCGACCGTGTTGACCACCGTGCGCACGCGAGGCTCATCGAGCTTCCCACCGGCGATGCAGGCGCGGAAAAGCTGGCGAGAGGTGCGGCGGGCTTCCTTGGTGATCTTCATGGGGTCGAAGCGTGGAGAAAATTAAGCGGAGACCTGAGCGGCGGTTTCCTGATTGATGCGGGTCTGGTCTTCGGTATTGAGCACCTTGCCGGTGACGCGGCTGGTGGCGTCGGACACCATGCGGCCGAACTCACGCTTGAGCTGGGACATGAGCTGCTCCTGTTCGAGCTGGGCGGCTTCACGCGCCTTGGCGATGATGGTGTTGGCGGAAGAAACGGCTTCCTGCTGGCGGCGCTCCTGGATGGCCTTCGCGGCGTCATCCGCTTCCTTCACGAGACGGGCTGCATCAGCCTCCGCCTTGTCGAGAATGGCCTGGGAGTTCTGCTTCGCCTCAGCGGAGTCGCGAGAGATTTTTTCGAGCTTCGCTTCACCATCGGCGATGCGCTGACGGCGCTGCTCCAGCATGCCGAGGATCGGGCCGAAGGCGTATTTCTTGAGGATCATGAAGACGATCCAGAAGATGATCACCTGGGCGATGAACTTTGGCCATGCGAGGCCGAATTTCTCGACAAGAACGTCAACTTTGCCCGCAGCGATGATGGTTGGCATGGCAGAGATCATAAGCAGAACGGTGGTGAGCGGAACAAGTGCAGTTTGGAAATGAGAGAGGAGAAAGAGCGGTGGATCGCAAGGTGCGACCCACCGCAAAGGAGGCAATTAGAAGCCGCCGAGGTAGGCGATGATGCCCAGACCTTCAGCGAGGGCCATGGCGATAATGCCGAGTGTCAGGATGTTGCCGAAAGCGCCAGGATTGCGACCGACGGCTTCCACAGCCTTCGAGCCGACGAGACCCACGCCGATAGCGGCGCCGCCACCACCAAGGCCCATCGTGATGCTGCCAGTGATGCCGGCTGCTGCGGCTGCGTCAGGGGCGTGGGCAGCTGCGGCCTGTGCCAGGGAGATAAGTTCAAGTGTCATAGTGTTAGTCGAGTTTGGTTTGTTGTGTCACCAGCGTCCACGCGTTGCGCATGGTCCCGCAGGTAAATTCGTGATTAATGATGCTCCTCCGCATGACCGTGATCGTCATGCGTGGTGGAAAGCTGGATGTAAACAGCGCAGAGCAGCGTGAAGACAATCGCCTGCAGCAGGCCAACCAGCAGTTCCATGAAGTAGAAGGGCAGGGGCAGTGCGATGCTGCCAAGGAAGCTGCCGAGCCAGCCGGTCTTCGACATCAGGTCACTCATCGTGTGAATGACGTTTTCACCAGCGAAGATGTTGCCGAACAGTCGAATGGAGAGTGTGACGGGGCGGATGATGATGGACACCACTTCAATGACACCCACAAAGAGGAACACTGCTGCGACCACGATGCCCATAAGACCTTTGAGGCCGCCTTTAGGACCGAAAGTGTGAACGATGAAGCCCCAGACGCCGATTTCCTTGATCGTCAGGAACAGCCAGACCAGAAACGCCGAGACAGAAAGACCGATGGTTGCATTCAAGTCAGCCGTCGGCGGACGCAGCAACGGATCGTGGGCCGCATCAATCGACAGCGGGCCGGTGCCATTGCCCCAGCCGATGGTTCCAACGCCTGGCAGCAGGCCGAACCAGTTCGAGACGAGGATGTAGATGAATAGCGTGCCAAGGAGCGGGAAGGCCAGCTTCGCCTGCTTCGCGCCGACAATGCCGACGACCTGATTGTAAAGAAACTCAACGATGAACTCGAGGAAGTTCTGCGCCTTGTGCGGCACCAGCGTCATGTTCTTCGTCGCCTTGCGTGAGAACCAGAGCACGATGCTCAGAACAACCAGCGCCACGAGCACCGAATTGGTCAGGAAACCCAGCGTGCTGCTTTCCTCGAACAAGCCTGACGCATAGCTGTGCACGTTGGCCAGCAGCGGCGAAAAGGAGTCTGAGTGGGGAAGCAAAAGCGACATGAGAGTAGGGTCTGCCCGGGGGGAGAGGTGTAGCGTCTGGCCGGGATGGCGGGCGCTTTTTCTAGCCACATGAGGCAGTGGTCGCAAGCCCTATTTGTGAAAAATTTCACAAAGTCCGCCGGGCCACGGTTTGGCGGTTTGGAGTGACGCAGTCTTTTGCCTTCGCTCGACATAGTCACTGCCCCGTGCGAGCGTTGCTTTAATGTTGTCTGTTTCTCGTCTCCTCTGCATCGCGCTAGCATTGGCTGTTCCCGCCAATGCGGCCACGAAGTCGAAGTCACGTTCTGTCTCTGCCGCTGGTAAGCCCAACGTGCTCTTCATCATCGCCGATGATCTGCGTGACTACATCGGCTGGATGGGCGGGCATCCGCAGGCGGTGACGCCGAACATGGATCGCCTCGCGAAGCTGGGCATGCGTTTCACCAACGCGCACTGCAACTACGCGCTGTGCAATCCTTCTCGCACCAGTTTGCTCACCGGCATGCTGCCGTCATCAAGCGGTGTGTTTGGCAACGAGCAGGACTGGCGGCGCAGTGTGCAGATCGTGGGCAAACCGACGCTGCCGGAGCATTTCAAGGCTCAGGGCTACACGACTGCGGCGGCGGGGAAGATCTTCCATGCGAATCACGGCGGGCCGGAAGGCCGTCTCTCCGGCTGGCATGGTGGGCGGCGTGGCTTTGAACAGGATGCGGCCTGGGATCTGCGCTTTCCTAGTGAGGGCGCTCAGATTCCCGATCTTCCTGTTCACACCGGCC
>NZ_JBJXFV010000174.1:0-3023 GCF_046154365.1 Prosthecobacter sp. | reverse complement strand
CGATTAACTGGAATCCGGCACTGGAAGCTTTGCCGCTGTCGGGCATTCGGATGATGTTTAACCTGGCTGCCACGATGCAGGATGTGATTCAGCTGTCCATTGGACAGCCGGATTTTCCAACGCCGCAACACATCATTGACGCGCACGTTGAGGCCCTGCACCAGGACAAGACCCACTACACCATGGATGCGGGTTTGCCGGAGTTTCTGGCGGCACTGGCCGAGTATTACAGTCTCCGGATTGGACGTAAACTGACCCCCGACAACTTCCTCGAAACCACCGGCGGAAGCGAAGCGATGTACCTGGCCATTACCAGCGTGGCGGCGCCCGGCCGGGAAGTGATTGTCATCGAGCCCTCCTTCGTTCTGTTTCAGCCGCTGGTGCAGATGACCGGCGCCTCCGTGCGGCGGATTGTCACCCGCGCCAGTCAGGGTTACCAGGTCGATCCTCAAGAGGTCATTGACGCCATCGGTCCCAAAACTTGTGCCATCATTCTGAACTCTCCGGGAAATCCAACCGGAACCGTGTATCCACGGTCGACGGTGGAGTTCATTTATCGTGAAGCGCAACGGCGCGGCGTGACGGTCATCAGCGACGAGGTCTACGATCGGCTCCTGTTGGATGATATGGAATCGCCCAGTGTCTTGAATTGCGCTTCTGATCTCGATCATGTCATCGTGGCCAGCTGTCTTTCCAAAACCTACAGCATGCCGGGAGTGCGCATTGGATGGCTGGTTTCCAGCGAGGCCAACATCAAGACGCTGCGCCGCTATCACATGTTCACCACTACGGTCGGAAACACGCCGGGACAGTGGGCGGGCGTGGCAGCCTTCCAGGGGGACCAGGAGTGCGTAACCAAAATGGTGTCCGAATACCGCCGCCGCCGGGATCGAATTGTCGATCTCGTCAAAGCTTCGCCTCATCTGCGCGGATACCGCCCGGAAGGGGCTTTTTATATCATGCCTTCTTTGCCCGACGGGACCGACGGGACTGACTTTGCTTTGCGAATGCTGAAGGAAACTCGAGTCTGCGCGATCCCCGGCGGAACATTTGGAGACTCTTGCCGCAATGCGCTCCGAATCAGCTACGCCACTTCGCTTGAAAACATTGAACGCGCTTTTGAAAGGGTGATCCCATGGTTAGAGAAACAATCGTTTTAACGCGTCAGGAA
This sequence comes from Prosthecobacter sp., assembly GCF_046154365.1. Classification (GTDB taxonomy): domain Bacteria; phylum Verrucomicrobiota; class Verrucomicrobiia; order Verrucomicrobiales; family Verrucomicrobiaceae; genus Prosthecobacter. The sequence goes on along the minus strand of NZ_JBJXFV010000174.1, from coordinate 1,852 downwards.
GTATCCGGACAGGTGGATATTGGTGAAGTGATTGGCGCCATTGAGCGTTGCATGGCGGAATTTGAGAAGGGAGAAGATCTGTTGCCGCCCAAGTACATCATCGATCTACCGGGCGGCATTTCGGCTTGCATGGCCGGCTATACCAAGGCCACCGGGATGCTCACGATGAAGCTGGGACAGGAGCGCAAAGCCAATGTGCATCGCGGCCTCCCGACCACTATGGGGACGATCAATCTCTATGATCCGGAAACGGGCGAACTCCTGATGGTGGTCGAATCGGTTCTGGCCACCATGTATCGGACAGCGGCTGCAGCCGCCGTGGCGGCCAAGTTTCTGGCTCGGAAGGATGCTGAGGCTCTGGCAGTCATCGGAGCGGGGCAATTAGGACGGCAATGTGTCCGCGCCGCCAGCCGCGTGCGGCCGTTCAAACAGATTGTCCTTTTCGATGTGCGACGGGAGCAAGCCGAACGGGTGGCAGCAGAGCTGGCCAGCGAACTGTCCGTGCCCATTCAGGTTGTCGATGTGGAGCAGGCGTGCCGCCAGGCCGATGTGATTTGTACCGCCACGAACAGCACCGAGCCCATCGTCCGCAGCGCCTGGGTGCGTCCCGGCACCCATCTCTCCTGCATGGGAGCCGACCTGCACAGCAAGATTGAATGTGAAATGGAACTGATGCCCCGCTGCCGCCTCTTTGCCGACAAAGTCGAGCACTGCCTGGAACGCGGTGAGGTGAGTCAAGCGGTGGAAAAGGGTATTCTGGGCCGCGATTGTTTTGCCGGCAGCTTGGGACAGGCGATCATCGGGCAGATTGCCGGGCGAAGCAGCGAGGATCAGATCACGCTGTTCGACGGCATCGGCATTGGCGTTCAGGATACCACCGTTGCTCGAAGCATCTACGATCAAGCCGTCGCCAAAGGCCTGGGCCTGCGCGTGGCCTTCTGCTGAGTTTCCTTTTAAAAAGGTCGGGTCGAAAAAGCCGTTGGAACATTGGAAGAGCTGATAGGGAGAATCTACCGCTTTAAGTCCTCGGCAATCGTTGCGAACTGTTCCAGAGCGGCTTCGAGATCCGCGGCGATGTCAGCGGCGATGATCTCGGGAGCGGGGAGGTTGGCGCTTTCTTCCAGAGCTTCGTCTTTCAACCAGAAGATGTCGAGATTCACCTTGTCCCGCTTCATCAGCTCGTCGTAGGTGAAGGATTTGAACCGCTCGGTCTCAACCCGATTGTGGCGCGATGACAAGGTAGGGCGCGGCACTCCGTGCGCGCCTCCTGCTTGAACCTGTTCCACTCCGCCAAGCATGGATTCAGAGTGCGCTGTTGATGCTGGCCTGCCAAAGTAACATCCCACAAAATCATCCAGGTCACTGCGCTTCAGAGGGTTTTCTTTCAGCGTGAAGTGCAGGTTGGTGCGCAGGTCGTAGATCCAGAGCTTCTGCGTCCACGGTTTTTCCTGGGCGGGCTTGCGGTCGAAGAACAGGACGTTGGCCTTCACGCCTTGCGCGTAGAAGATGCCGGTGGGCAGGCGCAGCAGCGTGTGCACGTCGGCCTGCTTGAGCAATTCGCGCCGGATAGTTTCACCGCCGCCCCCTTCAAACAACACGTTGTCCGGCAACACCACCGCTGCGCGGCCATGCTGCTTGAGGATCGTGAAGATGTGCTGGAGGAAATTGAGTTGCTTGTTGCTGGTGCTCGCCCAGAAATCATCGCGGTTGATGATGAGCGACTCCTTGGACGACTCGCCCGCATCGTTGACGATGGTGACGCTGCTCTTCTTGCCGAAAGGCGGATTGGCCAGCACCATCTCGTATTCGCCATGTTTCCCGGCCAGCGCGTCCTTGGTGACGACGGGCATGT
>NZ_JBJXFV010000172.1:0-31495 GCF_046154365.1 Prosthecobacter sp. | reverse complement strand
AAAGCTGGTTTACCGGCCGCCTGATCTCAGCCGTAACCATGCAGTTGGGTTTGCGCTGAGCGCGGCAGCGTCCTGGCGGGCGCCAGCCCGCTGGAGCGTGTCGCAGGCCCGGGGACGCTCGAAAGCGCCAGAGGACTGGCGCACTCCAGGACGCTGCCGCGAGCCTTCACCTGCGGGTGTTCGAGTCTGTCTTCGTCCACTGCCTTTGACTGCATCGTTACGGCTGAGGGGCATCCTTGGTCGCTGTGAGCGCCCAGGCCGCCACCTTCACGATCCAAAACTTTGCGCCTAAAATGGCGAAGATTTTCAAAACAAGAATCCATGAAGACCCGGCGGAGCTTCAAACCGTGAGCCGTCAGGTGAACACGAAAAAGCCGCGCAGGTTTCCCTGCGCGGCTTGGTGATGTGATCGGGACCAGTTGCGGCGCAACTGGGCAACTTTACTTCGCGGCTTTCTTGAGCGCCTCGGCCTTGTTGGTGATTTCCCAGGTGATGTCTGGATCGTCGATCTTGCCGAAGTGACCGTAGTTGGTGGTCTTGCTGTAGATCGGGCGGAGCAGGTTGAGCTGCTTGACGATGTCGGCAGGTTTGAAGGAGAAGACCTTCAAGACGGCGTCGAGGATTTTGCCGTCGTCGATGGTGCCGGTGCCGAAGGTGTCGATGTGGACGCTCACAGGCAGCGGGTGACCGATGGCGTAGGCAAACTGCACTTCGCACTTCGAGGCCAGGCCGGAGGCGACGACGTTCTTGGCGACCCAGCGGCCCATGTAGGCGGCGCTGCGGTCCACTTTGGACGGGTCTTTGCCGGAGAAGGCACCACCACCGTGACGGCCCATGCCGCCGTAGCTATCGACGATGATCTTACGTCCGGTGAGGCCGCTGTCGCCCTGTGGGCCACCGACGACGAATTTGCCGGTCGGGTTGATGAGATACTCGGTGTCCTTGGTGAGCATGTTCTTCGGCAGCACCTTCTTGATGACCTGCTCGATGCAGAATTTTTCGATCTCGGCGTGGCTCACGTCTGCGGAGTGCTGAGTGGAGATGACGACGTTCACGATGCGTGTCGGGCGGCCATCGACGTATTCGACGGAGACCTGGGACTTCGCATCCGGGCGCAGCCACTTGGCGAGCTTGCCAGCTTTGCGGATGCGGGTCAGCTCACGGCCAAGGCGGTGGGCGAACATGATCGGCGCAGGCATGAGTTCAGGCGTTTCATCGCAAGCATAACCAAACATGATGCCTTGGTCGCCAGCGCCTTGTTCGCCGTGCTTTTTGCCTTCGGCTTCAGCAGCATCGACGCCTTGGGCGATGTCGGGGCTCTGGATGGTGAGGTAGTTGTTGATGAAGATCTGGTCGGCGTGGAAGACGTCGTCCACATTCGTGTAACCGATGCCACGGACGGCGTCACGGATGACCTGGCCGACGTTGATCACTTCATCAATAGGCTTGGTCGTTCCGAGCTTCTTGTTCTGGAGTTTCGGAATGGTGATCTCACCACCGACGACGACGACGTTGCTCTTCACGAAGGTTTCGCAAGCGACGCGGCTCTTGAGGTCGATCTTGAGGCAGGCGTCGAGGATGGCGTCGGAAATGGTGTCGGCAACTTTGTCAGGATGGCCTTCGCCGACGGACTCAGACGAGAAGATGTAAGAACGGGACATGTGGGTGGTCGTTTGGGTTATATGGACGAATCATGATTTGATGATGCGTCTCGGAGAGCTGGAGAGTATGCCCCAAAGCGGAGGCGTCAATGTGGATTTCGGGTGGCGGGTCCGCCGGACAGCAGCAGGATGCGCCACCCATGAAAGCCCCTGCGATCCATCAACTCATTCTTATCCTGCGCGGCGAGCGTGTGATCCTCGACAGTGATCTGGCCGCACTCTACGGCGTACCGACGAAGCGCCTCAATGAGCAGGTCAAACGCAATGCCGACCGGTTCCCGGAGGATTTCGCCTTTCGGCTCACAGGGGCGGAGAAACTCGAGGTGGTCGCAAATTGCGACCACCTCTCACGGCTCAAATACTCAGCACAGCCGCCGATGGCATTCACGGAGCACGGAGCGATCATGGCCGCGACCGTGCTGAACAGCCCGGAAGCGGTGGCGATGAGCGTCTTTGTGGTGCGGGCGTTCATCCAGATGCGGGAGCAACTGGCCATCGGTGCCAAGGTGCTGCAACGTTTGGCGGAGATTGATCACACGTTGCTGAAACATGATCAGGCGCTGAACCTGATCTGGCAGCAACTGCAACCCCTGCTGGCCCCACCACCCGCACCGCCCAAACGCAAGATCGGCTTCCAGCCATGACCGTATGAAACGATTTTTCGCCTCCTTCATCTTGCTGGCCGGTCCGTTGGCCGTGGCGGCAGAGCAGCCCGTTTTCGCGCCCAAATCCTTCGCCTATGTGCTTCAAGCGGATCGTCTGGCCGCAAATCGCGAAACAGCGGTGCAAAAGCTCGCCGCCTGTGATCGCGACCTCGTGGTGCTCGATGTCGCCTTTGACGCTGATGGCGACTGGACACCTGCGGAGATCGAAACCATCCGCCGTGGCAAAAGCGGCCGCCGCATGGTCGCCTATGTGTCCATTGGCGAGGCCGAAGACTATCGCTCCTATTGGCAAAAAAACTGGGACGCCGACCAAGACGGCAAGCCCGATGCCGCCGCGCCCAAATTCCTCCACACCGAGAACCCCGACTGGAAGGGCAACTACCGCGTGCGCTACTGGCAGCCAGAATGGCAGCAGCTCATGCTCCCCGCCGTGGACAAGGTCGTGGCGCAGGGCTTCGACGGCATCTACCTCGACATCGTCGATGCCTTTGAGTTCTACGAATACGATGAAGCGACGAAGGACTGGCTCGACGACCGCCCCAATCCCGCCACCGGTCAAACCTATCGCCGCGACATGATCGCGTGGGTCGCGGCCATTGCAAAACGTGCGCGTGACAAACGTCCAGGCTTTCTCGTCATCCCGCAGAACGCTTCGCAACTGCTGGAGCACGCTGATTACTGCGAACTCATCAGTGCTATCGGTGTCGAGGACTTGTTCATCGCCGGGAAGAAGCTGCGCAGCGAAAAGCAATCGCGCTACGTCATCAGCTTCCTCGAAAAGCTCAAACCCAGCGGCAAGCCCGTGCTCGTCATCGACTATCCGAAATCGGAAACGATTCACGCTGGCGCTTTTGATCTGGCGGCGAAGCATGGCTTCACGCTCTTGCTCACGGATCGTGAACTGACCACACTGGGCGAATCCAAATGATCATGCGCTGCCTGCTACTTCTGTGGCTCTGCCTCAATGCCAGCGCGGCACCACCGAATGTCGTCTTCATCTTCGTCGATGACTTCGGCTGGGGTGATCCATCCTGCTTCGGTGGCAAGGTGCCGACGCCGAACATCGACCGGCTGGCGCAGGAGGGAATGCAGTTCCGGCAGTTCTATGTGGCCTCGCCGATTTGTTCGCCATCGCGTTGTGGCGTGATCACGGGGCAGTTTCCAGCGCGGTGGAAGATCACGAGCTATCTGCAAACGAAGGCGGGCAATCGCGAGTGCGAGCAGGCGGATTTTCTCGATCCAAAAGCGCCTTCGTTGCCGCGTGCCTTTAAGGAGGCTGGCTACGCGACGGCGCACATCGGCAAATGGCATCTCGGCGGCGGGCGTGATGTCACCGAGGCGCCGAAGTTCGCCGCGTATGGCTACGATCTCGGTCTCGGCACTTATGAGAGCCCTGAGCCTGCCGCAGCGCTCGGTTTGAAGTCGATGCCATGGGCGAAGGAAACGGAGCCGCAGCAGGTGCCGCGACATGAGCGCACGCGCTGGATGGTCGATGAGACGCTGAAGTTCATGCAGCAGCACACGGACAAGCCCTGCTGCGTGAATCTGTGGCTCGATGACACGCACACGCCGTTTCGGCCGCAAAACGGCGAGGATGCGCGCGAGGTGAAAGCGAAGTTTCATGACGTGCTGACCTCAATGGACACGCAGGTCGGTCGTCTCATCAACGCTTTGCCAAAGAACACACTCATCCTCCTCTGCGGCGACAACGGCCCCGAGCCCAGCTTCGCCCGCGCACGCAGCGGCGGCCTGCGTGGCATGAAATGGAGTCTCTATGAAGGCGGCATCCGCACGCCGCTCATCGTGCGCTGGCCCGGCGTGGTGCCCGCAGGCGTCGTGAATGAGGTCACCTTGGTCAGCAGCGTCGATTTCATGCCCACGCTCTGCGCTTTGGCTCAAATCAAAGCACCGGCGGCTGATTTCGACGGCGTGGACATGAGCGCGGCGTTTCGCGGTGAGAAAATCATGCGCCAGAAGCCGCTGCTGTGGGAGTATGGCCGCAAACCAGGCTCCGCTGGCAAGGTGAAGGGCGGATTTCCCTACCCGAACGAGCCTGGCTCGAAATCACCCAATGTCGCGATTCGTGACGGCGACTGGAAGCTGCTGGTGAACACGGACGGCACACAGACCGAGCTTTACCATCTCTCCCGTGATCCGAACGAGTCGGAAAACCTCGCTGAGACCGAATTCGCGACGGTGGAGCGCCTGCGGAAAGCTGCTTTGGCGTGGCGGGCAGCCATGCCATGAAATTCCCCTCGCCAGCCGAAAATATGCCGCTAGGATGCGCGCCCCTTTCTCCCCGACCATGTCAGAACCGAAGAACATCCTCCGCCTTGGACTGCCCAAAGGCAGCCTACAGGAGCCGACGCTTGAATTGTTCAAGCGTGCAGGGTTCAACATCGTCATTTCTTCCCGTTCCTACCGCCCTTCCGTGGATGACGATGAACTGGAACTGCGCCTGCTGCGCGCACAGGAGATCGGGCGCTATGTGGATCATGGCTTCCTGGACTGCGGCATCACCGGACGCGACTGGATCGTGGAAAATGGGGCCGATGTCGAAGTCATCACCGACTTGCGTTACAGCAAAGCCACCTCCTGGCCCACCCGCTGGGTGCTCGTGGTGCCGGAAGATTCGCCCGTGCGCAGCGTGAAAGACCTGCAGGGCAAGCGCATCGCCACCGAGGCGGTCGAGATGACGAAAAAATACCTCGCCAAGCACGACGTGCAGGCCGAGGTCGAATTTAGCTGGGGTGCCACTGAAGTGAAGGTGCCGGAAATGGTCGATGCCATTGTGGACATCACCGAGACCGGTTCCTCCCTGCGCGCGAACAAGCTGCGCATCGTGGACACCCTGATGGAAAGCTACCCCCAATTTGTCTCCAGCAAACCTGCCGCCCGTGATGAATGGAAGCGGCAGAAGATGGAGACGCTCGTGCTGCTGCTCAAAGGTGCGCTCGAGGCCCGCCACAAGGTCGGCCTCAAGATGAACGTGCCGGCCAAGCAGTTGCAGGAGGTGATCGCGTGCCTGCCCTCGCAGCGCTCGCCCACAATTTCACAGCTTGCCAGCCAGGACTGGGTGGCGGTGGAAACGGTCATTGACGAAGCCACCGTGCGGGTAATCATCCCGCGGCTGAAGTCACTGGGCGCCGAGGGAATTGTGGAATACCCACTGAACAAAGTCGTCCACTAGATCAAAGCAACACACAGGAGAACACGAACATGGGATCGCTCAAAAAGCGGAGAAAAACGAAGATCAACAAGCACAAGCGCAAGAAGCGCATGCGTGCGAACCGTCACAAGAAGCGTTTGCGCTACAAGTCGTAACCGCTAGCCTCACCGGCATGGCTTTCCTCCACAGGGCGAATCGATGGCATCGAAACGCTGGAAGTATTGTCATGCACAGGAGTCGCTCGAAGAGCAGGGTGTTTCAGCCCTGCCGGATGATCCGCATGGCGGCACTTCTCAGTGCCGCCATCTCGGCGCAAGCTGCCGCACCGGCAGACTTGTCGCTAGGGGTCAAAGCAGCGGAGAAATCGGACTTGCAACTCATGCCCGGCGGCGTGGTCAGCGCGGACGTGCTGGCGCATTACAGCGCTGCCTTGCAGTTTGAAACTTCAGGCAAGCTGCGTCAGGCGCTGGAGCACTACCTGGCCGTCTTCAAAGCTGATCCGGGCAATGCGGAACTCGCTGCGCACACAGCGGGAATCGCCATGCAGTTCCAGGGACGTGCCGCTGCCGTGAAGATTCTTGAAGACGCGGTTCAAGCCAGTCCGCGGTCACCCGCCCCGTTGCTGAACTTGGCCCGTTTCGCCAGCACCTATCCGCCCGAGGATCTGTTTGAGAAAGACGACACCGCCCTCAAGGCGGTGACCGAGGCGCTGGAGAAATTTCCTGCGCACGCGGAAGTCTATGAGGCGGCGGTGATGATTCATCTCATCCAAAACCAGCGCGACAAGGCCATCGCCGTCATGGAGCAGGCGGCGAAGCAGGACAGCCGCGATCCGCAGTTCTGGCTGGCTGCCGGACGCACCGCTGAGCGTGTCTGGCCGCTGGGGCAGGCCGAATTCAGCGTCGAATACCGCCAGCGTGTCGCGCCATTCTTTGAAAACGCCCTCAAGCATGTCACCAAGGCCGATGCGGAGCAGGTCACACTCGAAGTCGCTCAGCAGTACCTCCTGACGAACGATTCAGAACGCGCCCGGCAGCTTTGCGAGAAGCTGGCGACGGCACACAACAGCCTGGAGGCGCGCAAGCTGCTCTACCGCCTGTACGGCGCCGCCGAGCAGAAGGACAAGGCCCTTGCCACACTGGAGCAGATCGTCAAACAGGCTCCTGAGGACGCCGAGCAGCAGCGCCTGCTCGCCGGCGAGTATGACAAGCTCAAGCAGCCTGAAAAAGCCATCCCGCATCTTGAGGTGGCCATTCAGAACGGCGGCGGTGAAATCAGCGACTATCTGAAGCTTGGCTGGGAACTCTACCAGACGCAGAAGTATGAAGACATGGTACGCGTGGGCCAGCGCAGCGTGCGGCTGTTCCCCGATCATCCGCTCGTCCACTACCAGCTCGCCATCGCGCACCGTGCGCGCGAGGAATGGGCGTCTGCCGTGAAGCACTTTGCCGAGGCCGAGCAGCATGTCGGCTCCACGCAGACGGAGCTGCTGGACCACCTGTTCTACTATCAATACGGCGTCACGCTGGAGCGCATGGCCCGTTTTGAAGCCGCCGCACGCATGCTGGAGAAGTCGATCACGCTCACCCCGCGTGAAGAAGCGAAGGCGGCGGCGAACACGCTGAACTTCCTCGGCTACATGTGGCTGGAGCAGGGCCTGCATCTCGACAAGGCGGGTGAATTCATCACCAAGGCCAATGAGTTGCTGCCCGACCAGCCCGCCTACATCGACAGCCTCGGCTGGTTCCGCTACAAAAAGGCCGATTACCCCGGTGCGCTCAAAGAATTGCAGCGCGCCGAGTCCCTGCTCAAGCAGCCCATCGCTCCCGAAGACGCCGAAATCCTCGAACACATCGGCCTCACGCATCAGGCGCTCGGCGACAAAGCCAAAGCGCTCGACTACCTCGAACGCGCCAACGCCCTCAACACACCGGATTTGAAAGCCCGCAAGCGCATCGAAGAGGCGCTGAAGAAGCTCAAAGGCGGCGGCAAGACCGACACGGAGAAAAAATAAGGTGATGCGGGCATGAGCGCCCGCATCATTCAATTCTCCAGCCGTTCATCCGAGTCGATGAAGAACCAGCACGCCGCGCCGAGGAAGTAGGCCACGGCGAACAGGGTGATGTTCATGCCCCAGTTGTTGTCCGTGGCGGCGAGCACCAGAGGCACGACCATGGGGGCGATCGCGCCACCAGCGTTGCCCATCATGTTCATGCTGCCGGAAAGCGCACCGGCATGACGTCCGCCCACATCCATGCAGGCACCCCAGGCACCGGGCATGGCGAGGTCATTGCACAAGGCGGCGAGCCCGATGGCCATGACAGACGCAAGTGGTGCATCCATTTGCATTGAGATCAGCAGCATCACTCCGGCGACACTCATGCCCAGCACACCAAGCCAGCGACGCGTTCGCGCGATGCTGCCAAACATCCGGTCCAGCCGCGCGGAGAGCATCCCGGCCGTGATACAACCGATGCCGCCGAAGAACAACGGTACGCAGGCCAGCAGGGCGCGCTGCATGTCCGTGAGCGTGGGGAACTGCTCCTTCAGATAAGTCGGGAACCAGGTGATGTAAAAATACCAAGCATAGGACATGAAAAAGTACTGCCCCCACAGCATCCAAACCGTGGGCGAGGTGACCAGCCGGGACCAGGGCATGGCATGATCGCCAGGAGGTGCTGTTTCACCGATGTGCGCGAGTTCGGCTGTATTCACCGACGGATGATCCTTGGGATGATCGCGGAACCAGCGGAAAAACGACAGCGCCCACACCACGCCGAGCAGTCCGAAGATCAAAAACACCCATTTGTAATGCAGTCCAAGGCCAACCTTGCCTCCGGCACCACTCGCGAGCATCCAACCGACGAGCAACGGCGTGAATGCACCGCCCCAGCGCGCGCTGAGCCAGAGAATGCCCTGCGCCTTGACACGCTCGGCCATCGGAAACCACAGCGTGAAGGCCTTGGTAAGATTCGGGAAGCAACCCGCCTCTCCCACACCGAACAGAAACCGCGAAACGACCAGCGAAACCAAGTTCCACGCCCAGCCGGTGGCGATGGTGAAAATGGACCACATGGAAACCACCCGCATCAGCACTTTCCGCGGCCCGATGCGGTCGCCCAGCCAGCCGCCGGGGATTTCAAACAACGCATAGGCCCAACCAAACGCCGCAAAGGCATAGCCCATCTGCGTCTTCGTCAGCCCCAGCTCCTCCTGCATCATCGGCGCGGCCTGCGAGATGCACACGCGGTCGATGTAGGTGATGATCGCGAGGGTGACGGCAAAAAAGAGCACCACCTGACGGGCGCGGGAGGGTCGGAGAGTGGATTCCATGAGAATTAACCGCATGCTGTCACGATTTGAAGAGATGCGTCAATGTTCCTCTGCACTTGCCGTTCGCAAAATCATCAGCTATCCCTCGCGCCCTATGTCCGCAATCCCTGCTGAATTCCCCGGAGTCACCGCCGTCGCCAAGGCCAATGTCTATTTCGACGGCAAAGTCGTCAGTCACAGCATCTTGTTTGCTGATGGCAGCAAGAAAACGCTCGGCCTCATCTATCCCGGTGATTTCCACTTCGGCACGGGCAAGGCGGAGCGCATGGAGATCGTCGCAGGGGAGTGCGTGGTGAAACTGGACGGCAGCGAGGCCAAAACGACCTACACGGGCGGCCAGTTCTTCGATGTCGCGGCGAACAGCGGCTTCGACATCGCTGTCAGCGGCGGCATCTGCGAGTACATCTGTTCGTTCCTGGATTAACCCAAGGAATGGCTGAACAAATCAAGAGGTCTGTCAGCAGAAGAAGGAGCGGACTCCACCACAGAGTTCACTGAGAGGCACAGAGGTCTCAAAGAGAAACTCTGTGATCCTCCGTGGCCTCGGTGGTTAATCAGTGTCTTCCGAATCGAATGCAGGCGATCAGCCTGCTGCTTCGGTCTTCTGTCCCGCCAGTTTCGCGGCACGCTCGGCGAGTTCGATGTGGAACTGCTCGGGCGTGGGCGCTTCACCGGTGGTACGGGTTCTCGCGAACCAGTCGGCGAAGATCTCGCCGTCTTGGCGCTCGGCTTTGAAGGCTTCGAGGAAGGTGCGCACCTTGGCGGGCACGTCTTCGCCGAGGACGGTCTTGAATTCGAGGCCGGCAAGGCGGTTGCCGCGGATACTGCCGCCGACGAACATGGCATACTTGTTCGGCGAACGGCCCACGAAGCCGAAGTCGGCGTTGTAGGGCCGGCCGCAGCCGTTGGGACAGCCGGTCATGCGGAAGAGGATGGGTTCGTCGGCGAGACCGAGTTCGCGGAGTGTTGCGTCGATCTTGTCCATGAAGCCTGGGAGAACGCGCTCGGACTCACTGAGCGCCAAACCGCAGGTGGGCAGGGCGACGCAAGCGTGTGCGACCTTGCGGGCACGGGTCATGCCATCGCTATGCACGACGCCATGCTTGGCGAGGATGGCATCGACGTTGGCTTTGTCGCTTGGGTCGATGTCGGCAAGGATGAGATTGGTGTTGGGCGTGACAATGATCGGGCAGTTGATCGTCTGCGCGATCTCACGGAAGCAACTGCGGTACTGCGGTTTGCCTTCAACATCGGCGACACGGCCCATGCTGATGTGAACGCCGCAGTAGAGTTTGCCGTCGCCTTGCTCATGCCAGCCGAGGTTGTCCTCGACGCTGTCAAAGTGGAGTTCCTTGGCGGGGAAAGTTTCGATGCCCGGCAGGCGGCGCTGGACCTCGGCGCGGAAGGCGTCGATGCCCATGGTCTGCACGGTGTATTTCATGCGCGCGTTTTTGCGCTCGGTACGGTTGCCGTGATCGCGCTGAGTGGTGACGATGGCCTCGGTGGCATCGACGACGTTGGCACGCTTCACATAAAACAACGGCTGCGCCAGGAACGGGCGCGTGCTGAGCTGGCCGTGGCTCATGCCAAAACCACCGCCAACGGTGATGGTGTAGCCTTCGACCGCGCCATTCACGACGTGCGGCACGAAGCCGACATCCTGCGAGTAAAGATCGACGTCATTGCAGGGCTGGATGGCGACGGCCATCTTGAATTTGCGTGGCAGATACACCTTGCCGTAGATCGGGTCTTCACCTTCAGCAGCCTGAGTTGCCGCACGCACCGCAGGGTTCACCTCGGGGTCTTTGATCCAGTCGGGATCGACTTTCTCGCCGTCGAGCCAGATGTCGGCATAGGCCTGGCTGCGCCAGAGGAAACGCTGGCTGATTTCTTCGGTGAGCTTCTGCGTGTCGGCGTGGATGGCGTCTTTGAGAGGAGCCGCAGGGCCCATCGTGTTGCGCACGACATCACCGCAGGCGCCCATGGTGCTGAGACCGCTGTGGCAGACGTTGTGAATGACTTCCTTCAGGCCGCCTTTGAGCACGCCGTGGAGCTGGATGCCCTGACGATTGGTCAAACGCATGCTGCCCATCGCTTTGGAGCACAATTCGTCATGGATCAGCCACTGCACCGAGCTGATACGGCCACCGGGCATCTTGCTGCGGATCATAAAGCTCCACGCCTTGTCGAGCTTGGCCTTGGTGCGCTCGGCACGCACGTCGCGGTCGTCCTGCTGGTAGGAGCCGTGGTGCTTGAGCAGGATGTTCGAGTCCTCCGGGATGTTCGGGGTGCTGGTGTCAGCGAATTGCTCGGCAAGCTGGCCGCGGAGGCCGGCGGAGGCGAGTTTGATGTCTTCGACGGAGGCTTTGCTCATGTGGATGGGTTTTGGGGGCTTTCAGTGTCGGGCAGGATGCCTTGAATGCAAGCATTTGAGCCTGCGGCGTGCGTTCTGTAAATCATGGCAAGGCGCGCGTGACAATTCGGCATTAAAATGTCTAGTGGTGCCAAATGATTCCGTCAGCAGCATCAGCGTGTCAGGCCATTGTCAGGCTATCTGCAATGGTAATCGCCATGCTTATGTCTGGCTGTGTGAAGCAAAGCGATTACGAGGTTCTGCAGAAGGAGAATCAGCAACTGCAACTGCGGCTTGACCAGGCCAATGAGCAGTTTCGGCAGATCCAGGTTGAATTGAGTGTCCAGCAAGCCCGCGTTTTACAGCTGATGGAGGTCCACGCGAAGCTGCAAAAAAGCCAGGAACAGCTTCAGCAGACGCAGGATGAACTGGAGGCCCTGAAGACCGAATTCGACAAATTCCGCACCCAGCGGCGGAACGCCATGCTGAGAAAGAAAATCCCGGTCTTGAACCTCGATGGCGGCAAGGTGCTGCGTGATGCCGAAATCACCGCCATTAAAGGTGACGAACTTTCCATCCAGCATCAGGATGGATTTATCAAGGTGGCCCTGGCAGCATCTTCAGACGACCTGCGCTGGGAGGCTTGCTACGATCCTCGGAATGCCAAGTTGACGGCCCGTGAAAAATTGCTCGCGGAAGCCCGCTTGATCGATGCCAAACGAAGGCAAGAACAAGCCCGACCTGCAAAAACGGAGAGCATCGTTTCTGCATCATCTCCCACCCACAGTGCCATTGAGGGCCTGCGCCAGCAGCTTGCCGCTCAGAGAAGCCGGTTGAACGCTGAATTCCAGGCTATGGCCGCAAAAAACACCGCGGCCTTGCAGAGCGCGGAGTGGGATTCCTCCAGGCCCGAGGCCAGTCCGTTGCTCAATTCGCTTTCAGGCAGTCGTGCCGTGCTAGGCATCAGTCGGCTCCAATCCCTGCGGGATGCGATCTTGGCCACCCTCCAGCAGCTTCGCAGCCTCGACCCCGCATCACGTTGAGCACCGCAAAATCGCAAAATAAGCTAGGCAAAACGCCTTTTTAATCGTTTCCTGACACCACCAGCCATGAGCCACCGCATCCTCCTTGCCCTCCTCCTCACCGTCGGCACCGCCTCTGCCGTCGATTTCAAAACCCAGATCGCCCCGATCTTCCGCAACAAATGCTACGCCTGCCACAGCGTCACCAAAAAGGTCAAAGGTAAGCTCGCCTTGGATGATGCCGAGCTTCCCAATCAGATCGGCCCCGGCAAAAACATCATTCCTGGCGAGGCGATGAAGAGCACGATGTTCATCAATTGCACCCTGCCCGACGATGACGCCGACGTGATGCCGCCTGAGGGCAAAAACAAGCTCACCGCCGCCGAACTGGACCTCCTCAAAGCCTGGATCACCGAAGGTGCCAGCCTCACCGGTGGTGGTGCCGCCCCGGCGGCTGCCCCGGCTGCTGCCATGCCCGCCGCCGCAGGTGCGCTCACGAAATGGACCAGCAGCGACGGCAAAGTCATCGAAGCCCAGTTCATGGGCCTCGAAGGCGACGGTGTGCTGCTTAAAATGCCTGCCACCGGCGTCACCCACATCGTGCCGCTCACCCGTCTCTCGCCTGAAAGCCAGGCGCAGGCAAAAACAGCGACGAAGTAGTCATGAAGCGCGTTCTTTGCACGACCGCATCCTGCGTCATGCTGCTCGCCAGTACGGCAGTGGCTGAGGTGCGCTTTTGGACGAGCACCGGCGGCCAGCTTATCGAGGCCGAAATGATTGGCGTGAACGTGCAGAAGCGTGCCGTCAAAGTTCGCCTCAAGGACGGCAAGGAATTCGAGATCGCCATCGACAATCTCAGCACGCCCGACAAGGCCTATGCCAAAGAGCATTGGGCGGCGATGCAGAATGCTCCGGCAACTCCGGCGGCAGCCTCTGCCGGCGGAGTTCCTGATGCGGCGCTCAACAGCCTGCCGCCGCGCTACCGCTCTCGTCTCAGTCCTGACGCTCGCCTCAAGGCCATCCTCGACGGCGGCGGCACCCCGGAGGTTGAGGCCGCCGTGGTGCGCTCCTTGACCGGCTTCAAAGCCAGTCAAAATCCAGACGGTTCCTGGGGACGCGGCAACAAAAGCGCGATGACCGGCTTCGTGCTGCAATGCTACCTCGGCCATGGTGAGACGGCAGATTCAACGGAGTTTGGGGACACCGTCCTGAAAGGGCTGCTGTACCACATCAATCTCGCCAAACAGAACCCGCACGGCCTCTTGACCGAAAGCTGGGTGGGCAACAAGGGCGGCGCGGGCACGTATGAGCATGCCATCGCCACCGTTGCCATCGGTGAGGCCTATGTGCTGGCAAAACTTGGTTCCAAGAGCTTGCCTGGACTGCGCGAGGCCTTTGAAAAGGCCGTCGAAATCATCATCAGCCAGCAGACGAAACGCGGTTCATGGTCCTACGGCGGCCAGGACATCGTTTACAATCCCGGCGGCGGCGCAGACCTTTCTCTCGCGAACTGGCACTTCCAGGCGCTTCAGATCGCCAAGGAGACCAGCCTCCAATTGGGCGGACTGGATGCCTGCATCAAAAAGTCCGTAAGCTACATCGACTCGATGCAGACCAAGCAGGGTGGCTTCGGTGGACCGAATCGTGATGCGCATTACAACCAATGGAGCCTCAGCGGCGGTGCCGCCGCCGGCCATATCATGCTCAGCGGCCAAAACACTCCTGCCGCCACCAAGGGCGTCCAATTCATCGACGGTTTCCTCAAGGCCGAACCACCGGATTGGAACGCCAACTGCAATCTCTACTGCTGGTATGGATATGGCAACGCCCTCTCCCTCAACGGCGGCGCACCCTGGAAAGATTTTTCCCGCATCGTCATGCCTCAAATCATCGCCGCTCAGGAACCCACAGGCTCCTTCAAACGTGGCCGTCCCAACTGGCCTGCTGGTGATGCCGCGGATGCCACCTACCGACAGGCGCTTTGCACGCTGATTCTTGAGACGTTTTACCGTTGAGCCGGAGCCTGCTTCAAAACAAACACCGCCGCCGCCATCCGCTGGCCGTTGATCTGGAGATCGACGCGATGCTCGCCGGGGTAATGCTTGCGCGTGGTGAAATCGCGCACGACCTGGGTTTTGACGAGTTCAAGGCTGGCACGCGCCGGGAGATCGAGTTCGGTCCATTTGAAAACCTTCTCAGCGCTGGCACCACTGGCTTTGACGTAATGGATCACGTAGTCGATGGCGAGCCGCTGTGCATGGCTGGAGGTTGAAGTAATTGCCGCAGCCAAGGTGAGGCGTTCGCCCAAAGCGAGACGCGGAGGCGAGGCATTCAAGGTGGCCACAACCTCAGCTTTTTTGCCAAAGCCGAAGAGTTTTAGCGCGCGCGGATGGCCGCGCTTGATGAGCGTGCGGCAGGCTTGCCTAGCGATCCAGCGCAGGTGCGCGCGCTCCAGATCCCAAGCTTCGAGGCGCTGCAACACGAAGTCGGGGTGATCCTTCGTGATGTCATTGAGGTGATTCGCGACGGAGCGGCGGACGGAAAGCGATTCATCATCCTTCAAGGCCTCAAGAATGGCCGCCGTGGGTGCAGGATCACGCACGAGTGCGGTCAATCGCATGCCCCACGGCAGCCGTGGTCGGGATCCCTCACTGGCAAGCCGCCGCACCTTCTCATCCGGGTCGTTGGTCCATTGCTCCAGTGTTTTCAAGGCACGCGCCTGATCCGCCACGATGAACGGTCGCACCGCAAACTCAGAGGAGCCAAAGACCGTGAAGAACCGCAGCGCCTCCAGCGAGAAGTCAAAATCCTCGCCACCAAACGTGGCGACGAAGTCACCAAGGAAGATGGTGACGAACTCGTGGCCGATCTTGGGCGCGAGTTTTTGCAGCAGGCGCACCTTTTGCTGATACGTGCCCGGCAGCGCCGCAGCCACCGCGACTGCGCACTGATGAACGCGTTGCATGAGAGTGCGGTCCGCCAGGCCATCGAGCACGAGCTTCAAAAATGTCTTCGCATCGAACTTCGGCGCAATTTGGGCCAGTTCGCGTGCGATGGCGTGATAGCGGGCTTCGTCGAACCAGTCTTTGAGCTGCGGAGGATGGGATTCGTCAGGCATGGTCATTTCAGCTTCGCAAACACCGCTCGAATCTGCTCCAGGTTGCCGATCGTCAGCACCACTTCGTATTCAAACACCAGTCCCGGTTTCAACGCGAAGGTCTGGATCGGTGCGAGGTAGCTGCAATCGCCCTGGTTGCCGTTGCGCACGCGATAGCAGGTGATTTGCGTCGTGTGTGGCATGGACAGGCCGATGCCGTGGTTGTTCTCGTCCACCCACGCGCACCAAGGCTCGCCGACTTTGAAGTACTCGTTTGGAAATCCCGGCTGCTTGCGTGCGAGCTTCTTTTCCGCGTCCACAAACACCAGCGTGTCGAGTTTAGGCATCACAAACAACGCGGGCAGCTCCTGATGCCGTGGTTTGTGCTCCTGATTGCCTGTGTAAGTCATCTTGAACCTCAATCGCGCCAGTCCGCCATCGAGCCGCAGCCATTCTTCCATCACGCATTCGGGCGTGAAGGCTCCGGTGGCCCAATGACGCGGTTTCGACTTCGCATAGAAGCTCGTGGCGTCCGATTTCGACTCCATGACTTCCGCAGGTGCGTTTTTCCAGCTTCCACCCTGCACCGGATTGTAGCGCCAGGGCTTGCCGTTCCAGTCACTGCCATCTTCATCGCCATAATACGACTGCTGCACATAGCGCCCCACGTCGTAGGCATTGAGCAGGTTGTCCTGCGAACCTGAAAGCGAAAACCAACCGATGCAGGCGCCCGCGCTGAGATTCACACCGAGCCGGATTTGGCCGTTGTCGAGGTAATGCCAGTTCTCGGCGGCCTGCACCGGCGCTACCAGCAGCAGAATGGCGTGAATGAAACATTTTGGTGACATCCTTGCAGCCTCGCGGCATCTCGCCAAATGCGCAAGGATGCCCGCAACTTCACGCCGACTCCACGCCTTCACCGAATCCGTCATCCGGGGGATGACACGTCTCTCAAACCAGCATGGCGCGATCAATCTCTCCCAAGGCTTCCCCGACTTCAATCCGCCTGAGGAGCTGCTGGCCGCGCTGGAGCGTGCCACACGCGGCCCGTTTCATCAATATGCCGTGACCTGGGGTGCGCCGCGCTTCCGGCAGGCGCTGGCGAAGAAGATCACGCATTTCTCCGGCACGCCGGTCGATCCTGATCAAAACCTCGTCGTCACCTGCGGCAGCACGGAGGCAATGATGTGCGCCATGATGACATGCTGCGAGCCGGGAGACAAAGTGATCGTCTTCTCGCCCTTCTACGAGAACTACGCCGCCGATGCGATCTTGTCGGGTGCGGAGCCGATCTACGTTCCGCTGCGTCCGCCGCAGTTTGGCTTCGATCCCGATGAACTCGCCCGCGCTTTTGCCCAAGGCGCGAAGGCCATCATCGTCTGCAATCCGTCGAACCCGACCGGCAAAGTCTTCACGCGTGCCGAACTGCAAACCATCCTCGATCTGGCCGAAAAACACGACGCCTTCGTCATCACCGACGAGCCCTACGAGCACATCGTCTATGCGCCGCATGAGCACGTTTACATGCATTCGCTCCCTGGAGCCGCGGAACGCGTGATCGTGTGCAATTCGCTCTCCAAAACCTATTCCATCACGGGCTGGCGGCTCGGTTATGTGCAGGCAGCGCCGCACATCATCGCGCAGGCGCGCAAGGTGCATGACTTCCTCACCGTCGGTGCCGCCGCACCGCTGCAAGAAGCCGCCGTCGCCGGATTGGAGCTGCCGGACAGCTACTACCTCGGCCTGCGTGACCTCTACACCGCGAAGCGCGATGTCTTCCTCGGCCATCTGCGCGCCACTGGCCTGCCGTTCACCGAGCCTCACGGCGCTTACTACGTGCTCATGGACATCTCATCCCTCGGCTTCACCACCGACACCGAAGCCGCCGAATGGTTCGTGCGCGAGATCGGCGTGGCCGGCGTCCCCGGCTCCAGCTTCTTCCGCGAACCCGAGCATCGCTTCATCCGCTTCCACTATGCGAAGCAGGTGGAGACGCTCGATGCAGCCGGGGAGAAACTTGCGAGATTGAAACGTGGGCGATGAAGCCTTCACGGGATGATTTTGACGGCGGCAGCCTCAGGGCGTGCGACGGGAGCGGAAGGAGTGACTGACTCAGTGGCAGCGGGAGGAATCTGCTTCAGCGCTTCGCTGGCGGCATGCTGGATGAGCAGGTCGGTGGAGGTGGTGGCGAGGGAGGCTAGCAGCGCGGCGGACTCGGGGTTGCGGATGGCGGAGATTTGCTGAATGACGGCCTCCCGTTCAGCGACGCGTGATTCGGGAAGCTGACCGAGAGCCTCCACGAGGCTGGTGAGCGCGTCAGCGGTGCCGATTTTCGAGAGGCTGAGCGAGCCAGCCTGACTGATCTCTGCCACCGGAGATTGTGAGACGAGTGCTCCGAGCGTGGTGACGACCTGGGGATTGCGCAGCGAGCCGAGCGCGCTGAGAACGCCTTGGCGCTGGCCTGCGACGGCCTCGTTTTCGGCGTAGAGCTCGGTGAGGAATTGTACGGTGTCGGCATTGCCCATGCGGGCGAGGGTGCGGTTGACGGCGCTGAGCACGGTGGGGTCGTTGGTGATGCTGAGGAAGGAGGTGGCGAGTTCCAGCGCGGCGGGTTTGCTGGTGGCATCGAGGGCGGACAGCATGGTGCCGCGAGTGGCGGGGTCTTTTTCGGTGAGGACGGCGTTGGCGAAGGCCTGCATGGCCTCGTCGGTGCCGATCTGCACGAGGGCGTCGCAAAGCATGGCTTTCTCCTCCGCAGAGGCGGCGCTGGCGAGGCGGCGAATGATGTCCGCCACGCCGTCGGGGCCGAGGGCGACGAGACGCCGCACTTCTTCGAGGCGGGAGGCTGTGGCTGGATCAAGCGAGGGAGCCGCCGTCGTCTGCGATGCTGGTGCCGGGGTGAATGACTCCGCTAGAGACGAGGCAGAGCGCTGGGGACGGGTCACAGCGGGCTTTAGGGACGGCGTGCCCTGCAAAGCGGCATCACCGCTCCCCGGTCCGAAAAAGACGAGGAGGGTGATGGCTGAAAACAATCCCGCCATGAGGCAGATGATTTGGATTCTGCGGCTCATGGCGGGTGGAGCTTGGATTTGGAGCTGAGGTGCGCTGCTAGTGTGGATCAACGAGCGAGGCTGAGGGTGTAAGCACCGGTGATAGTGCTGTTAAAGCCGGCCACTTTCACGTAGTAGGTGCCTGCGGGCAGCGTGGCCCGGATGCGGAAGTTCGGGAAGCCTGCGCCGTCGTCATTGAAGGCGAGCTGGGTGCCGGCGGCGTTGTAGAGGTAGCCGACGACATCCGTGCCTCCAGCGGTGCTCAAGTTGACCGTGCCGGTGGCCGACAGGGTGATGCGGAAGTAGTCCACGTCGCCACCGTAGTTGATGACTCCCGTGCGGCTGGTCGGCAGGCTGGCGACGACCGTGGAGGTGGCGGCGGTGTTGCCGTGGTCGTCCACAGTCACCACACCCGTGCCGGAGATGGCGAAGGTGTAGGGGTTCTCGTTGCTGTCGTTGTTGGCGATGCTGACCGTGGCGGTGAAGGTGCCGCTGGCCAGCGGACGGAAGCGGACGGCGAAGGTGGTGGAGCGGCTTGCTGCGAGAGTGGTGACGGGCAGGGAGACGACGCTGAATTGAGCGGCGCCTGTGCCGGTGATGTTCACGACGGGAGCGCCGGTGAGGCGGAGGTCGCCCGTGCCGAGGTTGTCCACGGTGAAGGTGCGATCGACAGCGGTGCCGCTGCCATTGACGAAGGTCGTGCTGCCAAAGCTGGTGCCATCGGTGGTGGCGGGGGTGGTGTCGCCACTGGCGATTTCGAGATTGGCACCACGGAGACGGATTTCTGGCAGGGACTCGGGAGCGCTGCTCAAATTGAGAACGTAGCTGCCGCTGCTGGCCTTGTTGTAGGTATGAACGCGGACGTAGTAGGTGCCGGGGTTCAGGACGCTGACGATCTGGAAGTTGCTGCCGTTGGTGTCGTCATTGAAGACGAGCTGGGTGCCGGTGGAGTCAAGCAGGTAACCGTAGGTGTTGATGCTGCTGGTGGTTTTGGCGGTGACCTGCAGGCGGCTGGTGAGCACGAACTTGAACCAGTCTTCGTCGCTGTTGGTCTCGATCACACCATTGGTGTTGCTCGGTGTGGCGACGCTGGTGGCGGAGGCCAGGGTGTTGCCGTGGTCGTCTGTCGGCGGTGGTGGTGGGAGCGGGCCGGAACCAAAGTCCGCATAGGCGCGGGCGGTGCTGCCATCTGCGCTGCCGGGGATGCCGGTGGCAGTGGTGGCATATCCGACGGCAGTGCCAGCAGCGTTGGTCAGACGGAAGTCTGAGAGGGCAACGGGTGAGCCAGTGCGGTTGTCGGCGACATAGAGGTAGTAGCGATTGCCACCGGCGGGAATGGTGTCAGTGAGGTCGAACACGAACGAACCGCTGACTGCCGAAGTGGTGCCGAGGAAGCCGAAGGCGCCGCCCTGGTTTTTCAGCGCACCGCTCTGCCACAGCGTGCCAGGGGTGGTGGAGGTCGTCGCCGAGCGGCCGACTTGAACGTTGATCTCATTGCGCTTGGCCGTGTTGAGGGTGAACTGGCCGAGCAGGGCTGGCGTGTAGGAAGCACGGGCCGTGACATAGTAGGCGGTATTGTACCACCAGCCTGCTTCGCGGGTGGTGTTGTCCGCACCGCTCACAGCGGAGATGCTTTTCAGTGCGTCATAGGCGATCCAGGCAAAGCCGCTTTCACCCCAGCCAGTGCCCCAGGAGTTGGCGATGCGGAAGGCCCCCTTCTCACCGGCATCGACGACGCCGTTGCGGTTGAGGTCGGACCAGAGGTTGTCGTTGTAGCCGACGACCGTCATCGCGTGGCCGCTGGGGACGGATTTCACAAAGAAGCAGACCTGCTTGCCAGCGACCGCGTCGTCAACCGTGGTGGAAGGGTCGTTGCCAGCGGCGCGGAACTGCCAGCCGTAGATGTTGGTGGCAAAGACACAGACGTAACCGTTGTTGAGCAGCGCCTTGAGGTTGTTCACGCCGGTGTCCGTGTTCATGACGGTGACCTGACCGCTGGTGTTAAAGCGGTTGCTGATGGCACGGCGCCACACAGCAGGGTCGGTGCTCCATTCGAGGTAGTTGGTGTTGTAGGGGAAGTCCGCCCAGGAAGGTGCCCCGTTTTTGAGCATGACGTCAAAGGCGCTGGTGAACCACGAGCCGTTGTCGCCGCCGCCGTTGATCATGTTGTAGCACCACTTCGGCGAGAGCTTGGTGGTGTTGTCTGCGTCGTTCTTGCTGTTGATGCCGCGGGCCAGGCCGAGCATGTGCGTGCCCATGTAATAGGTGCTGGCCCAGCAGGCGCAGGAGCCGATGCTGCCCTGGCTACGGATCGGCGGGAAGGAAGGCAGCGTGCTGTTGTCCACGGCGGATGGCAGCACGGTGCCCACCGAAGCCGCCGTATCCACGGCTGCCGCCACGGTCATGGTGCTCTGGGCCAAGGCCTCGGTGCCATGAGCCACGGCGCGCAGCCCCATCATCGCCATGCCACGGGCCTGGCGGTGGGTGTTCACCCGCTGAACGCCCAGCGTGTTGAACTGCACCACGCCGACGCGCTGCACATTGCGCTCCATCCAGGTGATCTGGTCTGCATTTGGCGGCACCAGGCCGGTGGCGAGTCCTGGCATGCGGTTCTGGGCTGTTGCCGAACCAAGTGACATGGACAGAGCGCCCAGCAGGGCGGCTCCGCGGATTAGGCCGCCTGTGAGCAGGTGGCGGATGACTGAGTGTGGTTTCATGGGTTGAGTGTGGTTGAGAATATCTTGACTGCTTGGCAAAGGGAAGCCTCAAAGCATGGGCCTATGATGTTCGAGCCTGGAAAATCGGAAATGGGTAGGATTACCCGCCATTTATGCGATTTGGCCGCCTGCCCCCCTTGGTGCGTCTCCCCTCATGGGAAAAACCGCTTTGCAGCGTTGAACGGTCCCGCTAGCATCGTCACATGGCAGCATGGCTGGAGCAGCAAGGCACCAAGCAGGTGATCGAAAGTGAAATCTTTCTCGGCAGGCACAAAGACAACGATTTGTGCCTGCCTCATGAAGGGGTTTCACGTCGTCACGCCCTGGTTTATCCGCAAGGCGGTGCCTACTTCGTGTCTGATCTTGGCAGCACGAACGGTGTCCTGCTCAATGGCATCCGCCTGCGTCTGCCAACGGAACTCAACGACAAAGACGAGCTGATGATCGGCCCCGCCCGGCTGCTGTTCCGCTGGCCGGGCCAGCGGGTGGCCCGGCAGGCCCAGGACGAATCAGGCCCCACGGAGCGGACCGCCTTGGTCGCCCCCAGTCTGGGCGGCTTCAGCCGCATCGTGCTGCGGGTGGATCAGCAATTGAAGGTGCATGCGCCTGATGTCACCTGGGCCGGTCTGATGAAGCGGTTTTTCCGTGAGCCGGTGGATCCCTATACCGCGACGCCCCCGCGTCTGCACCAATGGCTACGCGCCACCACCACCGCGCTTTCCCGCACCCCGCATGCTCTGGCAGAACCGTTCGTCGCTGAGCAGTCAGGCTCGAAGCTCGTCGTGCGCTGCCTGCCGTCACCGCCGCATGAGTGGTTCCTGCTTTGCACCGTGGAGACACCGATTTTCGAATCATCCGCGCTGCAAGCCCTGGGCCTGTCGGACCGGGAGGCGGATGTCATGAAATGGATCGCGGAGGGCAAAACGAATGCCGACATCGGCACCATCCTGGCCATCTCCACCTCCACGGTGAACAAGCATGTGGAGAGCATCCTCAAAAAACTCGGTGTCGAAAACCGCTCTCAGGCCATCCGCGAGGTGATCGAACGCATCGGGCGCGGCTAAACGCTCAACTCAAAAAAACCGCCTGCTGAACTCCAGATACGCGAAGTCGGTGTCGCCACGTCTGACGTTGTTCTCGACGAAACCGCCCGCGCTGAAGTGCGCGTAGCCGAGGATCAGCTCAGTTTTGTCGCCGAGGTTGAAGCGTGTGCGGAGGTCGAACTCGTGACCGATGCAGCCGCCGCTGGCTCCGGTGGAGTCGAGGGCGTTGTTCGCGGTGGTGAAGCGGTCGGTGGCGCTGTCGAGCCAGTACCAACTGTAGCCGAGGTCGAAGCGGAAGGTTTTGGATGGAGCGCATTCGAAGCGGAGCTTCGGGGTGCGGATGTTTTCAAAAACGATGTAGTCGTTGGCGGACCAGGGACGGCTGAAGCCGAAGAAGCGCTCGAGGCGGTTGTCGGCGCCGTCGTTGGGATCATGGTCGCCGGAGGCGTGGCCGTAAAAGAGGCTGAGGCGCGATTTCCACGGCGTTTTGAAATTGTAACCGACCTCGGCGGTGCCGGCCCAGGCGCGGACCTTGCGCGGGCCGTTCTGGCCGAATTGATAATTGAAACTGGCGTCGTAGTCGAAGCCGGTGCCGCCGATGACGCCGTAGCCACGGAGGCCGGGATTGTGTACCATGCGCTCCAGCACTCCCGCGTGCGCGGACTGATGCAGGGCGAGGTAATACGGCTCCAGCGTGATGATCTCCGCCCAGCGCCGCCAGTGGCCGATGGCAGCATACAGCCACTGCTGCTCGACGGGACGATCCCACTCATACTTGGAACGGCTCAACGGCTGCACGGCGAGGAGGTCGAGCTGCCAATCGTTGCTGTCCTGGCCGAGCGAGGCGTGGAAGCCCTGGAACGTGTTCGCCGTGTTGCGCCACTGGTTGTTGCCAATGAGGCGGCGGTCGAGGAACTCGAAGTTGTGGATGCCGTAGCGAATGAAGGCGGGGCGGGCGTTGCCGTGCGGATCGGTGCCGAGGAGGTTTTTGCAATGCAGTTCGCCGTAGAGCCGGATGAACTCGAATTCATTCACGTCACGGTTGTCACGCGGATACTGGCTGTGATAACGCCGCGAGTCCTGCATCTCGACGGCGAAGCGGAAAGGATCGAGAATGTCGTGGATGCCGAGGTAGGCACGCGTGCGGTGCAGCAAGGGCTCATCCAGCCCGGCCTGCGCTCGGCGGAGGTCATCGTCGCGGTATTCGTAGCGAAACCGGTAATCGAGGCCGAGGTCGAGCCACGCGGCGTTTTTGAGGAAGTCGATGCCCATTTCATTCGCATGCCGCGCATACTTCGGCGGATCAGGATCACGCGTGGTGCTGTAACTCTGTGGCGCACGGTAAAAGCTCTGCGCCAGGAGCGAAGGGCACAGGACAAAGAGCAACAATGACGGAATTCGGATCACAAAGTGGGCTGAAAGCGCGGTGCGTGGCCTCGTCTGGACGTGAGTTCAAGCGCGATGGCAAAAGTTTGATGAAAAAGCACCAGGGTGCCGCGTTGGTTCACGCTCAGTCCATCCGACCATGAAACTCACGACCCTGACCACACTCCTCGCCGCGCTGGCGTTCACCGCCCGCGCTGAATTGAAACTCCCCGCCATCCTCGGCGACAACATGGTGCTGCAGCAAAAGCAGACGAATCCGCTCTGGGGCTGGGACACGCCCGGCACCGAGGTCACGGTGAAGTTTGGTGCTCAATCAAAGTCAGCCAAGGCCGGCGCTGATGGCAAATGGACGGTGAAACTCGATCCCGTGCCCGCGAATGCGCAACCCGCGACAATTTCGATCAAGGGCAGCAGCGCCATGGAACTCAAGAATGTGCTCGTGGGTGAGGTGTGGATCTGCTCCGGGCAGTCGAACATGCAGTGGAACGTGCAAAGCGCCTGGGACGCTGATTTGGAGATCGCCACGGCCAAGTATCCGAACATCCGCCTCATCACGGTGCCGAATGTGGGCACGCAGGAGCCGCAGCAGGATTTCAAAGGCCAGTGGGTCGAGTGCTCACCGCAGACCGTGGGTGGCTTCAGCGCCGTGGGTTTCTTCTACGGACGCGTGCTGCACAATGTGCTCGATGTGCCCGTCGGTCTGATCAATAACTCGTGGGGAGGCAGCGCCGCCGAAGCCTGGGTGAATCGTGGCGAGTTGGAGAAAGATCCGCGCTTCAAGCTGCTGATGGACAATACGAAAGCCAATGAGACCCGTCTGAGCTCAGATGCCGCCAAGCAAAAATACGAGGCCGATCTCGCCGCATGGAAACAACTGGCCGATGCGGCCAAGCAGGCCGGCAAAGCCTTCACCACTCGCGCCCCTGGAGCGCCAGACGCTTGGCTGCGTGGCAATGCCCGTCCCGGCAACATCTATAACGGCGCTTTGCTGCCCACCATCGGCTACGGCATCAAGGGCGCGATTTGGTACCAAGGCGAGAGCAATGCCGGACGCGCCTTCGAATACGCCAGCCTGTTTCCCTTCATGATTCAGAACTGGCGCAGCGAGTGGCAGCAGGGCGATTTCCCCTTTTACTGGGTGCAACTGGCTGACTACATGGTCGAAAAATCCGACGCCGAGCAAGCCACCGCCAGCTCCTGGGCCGAACTGCGCGAAAGCCAGACGAAAACCCAGAGTGCACTTCAAAATGGCGGCCAAGCTGTCATCATCGACCTCGGTGAGGCCAACGACATCCATCCGAAAAACAAGCGCGACGTGGCCGAACGCCTCGCCCGCTGGGCGCTGGCGAAGGATTATGGCATGAAGCTGTCCTATCGCAGTCCTGAGTTTAAATCCGCCGAGTTTGCCGGTGGTAAGGCCCTCGTCAGCCTCGATACCTTTGGTGGAACGCTGCGCACCGTGGATGTGAATGACGTGAGGGGCTTCGTCATCTGCGGTGAGGACAAGAAGTGGGTTTGGGCCACCGCCAAGATCCTCGGTAAGGACAAACTGGAAGTCAGCGCTGATGGCGTCGCCACCCCCGTTGCCGTGCGCTACGCCTGGTCCGACAATCCCGTCTGCAATCTCTTCACCACCGACGGTCTTCCCGTGACTCCATTCCGCAGCGACGACTTCGAGATGCTGACGAAGCCGAAGCCATTACCCGGCGGCTTACGCTGATTTCAAATTCAAAGGCACGACCACGAGGTCGTGCCTTTTTCAGTACCGGGGACATTCCTGCCCCCGGCAAACCATGCACAAGCAGGAATGGCCCGGTGTTACGAAAGAGTTAAAACAGCCGCATGTTGAAATTTCAACATGCGGACTTGACGATTGACTCGTCCTGTTGAAATATCACCACCTATGTGGGTCGATAAACATTCCAATGAGTTCAGCCGCCGCGAGCGGCAGGTGATCGAGATCGTGATGAAGCATGGGCGGCTTTCCGCGCGTGAGATTGAGGAGAAACTGCCGGACGCGCCGACTTACTCGGCCGTGCGGTCAATCCTGCGGCTCCTCGTAGAGCGCGGACTGCTGAACAAGGTCCAGGAGGACGGGCGCGATTGGTTTTCGCTGCCCGTCTCGCCGAAGAAGGCCCGCGTGAGCGCCTTGCAGAGCTTTGTGGGCCGGTTTTTTGAGAACTCCGCTGGTGAAGCCGCGCTGGCGCTGCTGGGGCAGAAAAACGTGAAACTGAGCGCCGAAGAGGCCAATAAACTGATCCAACTGATTGAGGAGGCAAGACAGCCATGAACGACATCATCGAACCCTTGCTGCGACTGCTGACGCGCAACCCGAATCTGGCGCTACTAGCGGCTGCATTGCTGACCAGCACGAGCGTGGTGTGCGTGGCCTGGGCGCTGGCCTTGCACTTGCAGCGGCGCTCATCGCGGGCACGAGTGCTGGTATGGCGGATCGCGCTGGTGACGCTGCTGGTGGTGGCGGGATGGCGGTTGATGCCTGAAGCACCGCCGTCGCCTGCGATCATGGAGTGGCAGGTGACTCTCCCTGCTGCATCCCTGGAAGCACCGCCGATTTTGACAGAGACCGCCGCATTGATTCTGCCGGCAAAAACTTGGTGGCAGCGTGGACTTGGCTGGTTGGAGCATTCGGGTGTGGCGCTTTGGCTGGGCATCGGGGCGGGGCTTTTTCTCTGGCGCACGGTTTCTGCATATGCGGGCCTGATCTGGCTGCGGAAACACAGCCAGCCTGCGCCAGCCGCGATTGATCGAATGCTGCGCGGGATGAACGCGCCTGCATCTGCGTGCTGCCTGATGGCGGAGCGTTTGCACTCGCCCATGCTCACAGGCTGGCGCAGGCCGGTCGTCTGGCTGCCTTCGGAGTCCGTGAACTGGGATGACAGGCGGCTAGAAGCGGTGCTGCGACATGAGTTGGCGCATTTGCAGCGTGCAGACGTGCTGTGGCACTGGCTGTCTCAGCTTATTGTCTGCCTGTGGTGGTGGCAACCGCTCGTTTGGCTGGCACGGCGGGGTTTGCGCGTCGAAACCGAGCACGCGGCGGATGATGCGGCCGTGCTGGCAGGTGGGGACGCGCATGACTATGCGCGGACGCTGGTGGAGATCGCCGCAGGCATTCCCAATCGCCTGCGAAATGTGGCGGGTGTGACGATGTTTGGTGGTGAGCCGGTGCAGCAGCGAGTGCGGGAGCTGATGAAGATGAACAAGTGGCGCGGACGGATCGGCGTCGGTGCGCTGAGCATGATCTCACTCGTGGCGGTGATTCTGACCGTGCTGGCGGCGACGAAGGTGGAGTTCAAGCCGCGCAAGCCGGTATATCAGAGCGTGGCGAAGCTGGTGGCGGGCGGGGGCATGACAGAGCAGCCGCTTACGTGGCAGGAGCAGAGGGAGGACTTTTACGGAACGATCATCGAAACTATCGAGTCGGCTGAAATGAAGCGCAGGGCTTTGGGCCGTGTGAGGGCGTTGAATCCCGATCTGCAAGACCGTGACGTTGAAATCCTCGTCTCGCAGAGCAAGGGATCGACCATTTTTAACGTCCAGACACGCTGCGAGGACGGCAAATACGCGAAGGTGTTTTTGGACGCGTTGCTTGATGAATTCATCGCCTTCCGGCAGTCGGTTCGCGAACAGGCACAAGGCAATGTGCTGAAACCCTTTCTCCAAGAGACGGAGACACAGCGGAAGGTCATGGAAGAAAAGGCGGCTGCGCTCACGGCCTTTCAAAAAGTGAACAATGTGGTGACGCTGACGAATGCTAACAACAAAGCGGCCGCACGGCTCAGCGAGTTGATGGAGCAACGGGAAGCGCAGCGAACCGTGGCTGTAGAGATGAAGCTGGCCTTGGACAGCATCTCTGCCGCTCTGGCAGCGAAGAAGCAAGAGCCGCGTCTCGTCGGCGATTTTATCCCGGCCGATACCGAGTCCAGCTACCTCAAAACCAAGAACGAACTGTTCGTGCTGGACAATGAACGGAAATTTATGCTGCAAACTCGCAAGCCTGATCACGCCGAGGTGCTGGCGCTTGATGAGAAGATCGCCAAGACAAAGTTTTTGCTCCAATCTTTGGGCGACCACATCACCAAAGATTTGCAGCAGCGATATGAAGACGCGCCACGCCGGATCGCCGCCCTAGATGAACAATGTGCCGCGCTCGAACAGGAAGGACTGAGGCTGGGAGGCAACCTGGCCGAGTACGAGCGCTTAAAGTCTGAAGCCCAGGTGGCCAAAGAGGCGTTTCAGAAGCTGTTTGAGCGCACAGAGAAGCTCCCACCCTTTCAAATTACAGGCCAAACGGATTACATGGCGATCCAGGAACGAGCCTCAACGGCCACGGAGGTCCTACAAAGCGGACTGCTGCCGGTGTGGCGGCTGTGGACATCTGAAACGAAGCAGGCGGTGAGTTCATCCGCATCTCAAGCAGCTTCCAAGAAAAACGAGCTGGGCAAAGTCCCTCGTTGAAACTCACGCTGGAGTCCGAAAACAACGAAGGGCACGACATGCGTCGTGCCCTTCGAGTGATATCAATGTGATCAGCGTATTACTTCGGCTGCACAGCCGGCGCCGCTGGAGAAGGAGCCGGTGTTGGCGTCACAGCAGGTGCTGGAGCGGGAGCCGTTGCGGCGGGGGCAGGAGCTTTGGGGGCTTCAAGGGCCTTGGCTGGCTCGGTTTTAGCAGGAGTAAGAGTCGTGGCAGCAGGAGCGGCTTTCGGAGCTTCACCAACTTTGATAGGTTCGCCAGACTTGGCGGTTTCACCCGCTTTGACGGCGTCTTTGATCTTTTCCATGATCTTGGCGGTTTCAGCATCCGACGGAGCGGCAGCAGGGGCTGCGGCGGCGGGTTTGGCGTCGCCGAAGATTTTTTGGGTTTTGCCACCGCCCTGATTGCGGCTGACGAGAACGGCGAGGAGCAGCGTCAGACCAAACATGATGACGGCGAGCCAGACGGTGAACTTTTGCAGCACGTTGGTGGTTTGCGCGCCCCAGACCTGGCTGGCGGCGGCGTCGCCGAAGGAGGCGCCGAGGCCTTCCTGGCGTGGGCGCTGCATGAGCACGACGAGAATGAGCAGGAGGCAGACGATGACTTCGACTGCGGTGAGGATTCCAATGAAGATGTCCATAAAAGGGGCGCGAATATGGGGGGGACTTCACCGCTTGGCAAGGGGCAGTTCCCAGTTTGGGCTTGGCAGAGGGGACGGCCTCGTTCAGCATCGAAACCATGAAACCTGCCGCTTTGCTCGCTTTCCTGGCCCTGAACTCGGTGATTTGGGCCGCTGATCCGTTCTTTGCCGCCGGAGCAAAGGTGGAAAAGCTGTTCACCGGCCATGGCGAGACCGAAGGCTGCACCACGGCACCGGACGGCACGATTTACTTCAGCGACATCACGCTGTCCCGCATCGTGAAGGACGCCAAGGGCGTGATGCAGGGCGGCCACATCTGGCGGTTTGACCCGAAAACCGGCCAGACGACGCTGTTTCGCTCGCCGAGTGCCAAATCGAACGGACTGGAGTTTGATCCCGCCGGGAACCTCGTGGCCTGCGAGGGTGCGGACTTCGGCGGACGCCGTATTTCACGCACGGACATGCAAACGGGCCTGTGCAGCATCCTGACGGCCACGTTTGAGGGCCGTCCGTTCAATGCGCCGAACGATCTCGCCATCGCCCGCGATGGGCGGATTTTCTTCACCGACCCCAAATACGTCGGCCCGGAACCGGTGGAGCAGCCGGTGATGGCGGTGTATCGCATCGACACGACAAACAAGGTCACGCGCCTGATCACGGATGCGGGCAAGCCGAACGGCGTGTGCCTCTCCCCCGACGAGCGCACGCTCTACGTCGGCGTGAACGACAACGGCAGCGAGGGCGTGGATGCGCTGCTCAATGACCAGCACGAGCCGCCGCCGCTGCGCAAAGGCTTGATGGCGATCCTGGCCTATGATTTGAACAGCGACGGCAGCGCGGCCTGCCGCAGCATCTTCGTGAACTTCGGCAGCAATCCCGGCCCCGACGGCATCGTGTGCGATGCGCAAGGCAACGTCTGGGCCGCCGCCCGCAACCCCGCACGTTCCGGCATCCTGGTGTTCTCGCCGGAGGGCAAAGAACTGGCCTATCTGAAGGTCGAATCGCCTCCAACCAACTTGTGCTTTGGCAAAGGCGATGACCGGCATCTCTACATCACGGCAGGCAGTTCGTTGTGGCGGGTGGGGTTGAAATGAGTGCCTCACAGCGGTCTTGCCTCAATTTCAGGGCTGTGATAACACAACCCCACTCAATATGACCCATATCTTAGAGGTTGATTACGAAAGTCGGGCCAGCATGCCGACACCTTCGACAGAAGAAGATGACTTCGCTGTGTTCCGTCACGAATGGGCTTCCCTCGGCGGTGCAGGCATTGCTGCTGCTTATGGCGACAATGAACCGGAATACTCCCCAGAAGACGTGATCAAATAGAGGCCGGGCTTTATGAGATTAAATCATGTTTTCATCTGGGTATGCTGCTTCCTGGCTTTGAGCGGGGAGGTTCTATCGTTGCAGCCCCCGCCGGAACCTCATCGGCACAAGATTTATTCTGCAAACAAAACGGTGTATGCTCATGTCACACCCGGCTTCTTCGGAAGGCCGTCCACCACAGTCAAACAAGCGAGGCAATGGTGGTTTGATCCAGTTCTTTGGCGGATTCCTCAATTCTTTGAGGAGGCTGAAATCTCCGAGGACGGATCATTCCTTTTGACCTTCAATCATCTCGTGAACCGGTGGCCAACACGCTACGACCCTGTGATTTGGATGTTTTGGAATGACAGCTCCGAGACCAAAATTTTGCTTGGCGAATTGGTTGGTGACTTTCATGCTTTTAAAACTCTCATGCCCGTCATGCAGTGGACCATCAAAAGCTGGGGATATGTGCTGGTGCCTTTGGACGGCCATTGGATCACCGTGGAAACCTGCGAAGGGAAACGATTTCAAATTCACGCAAAGACCCATCAAAAACGAAAGCTCCCACCTCATTAAACCTTCATGTCCGATCTTAAAGAACACCTCACGCAAAGCTGCCAGTTCGTGGATGCGGCGCTCGAACGTTTCATCCCGAGCGCCGAAACGCGCCCCGTGACGCTGCACAAGGCGATGCGGCACAGTGTTTTTGCCGGCGGGAAGCGGCTGCGGCCGATTCTGTGTCTCGCGGCGGCGGAAGCGTGCGGTGGGTCGGTGGACGCTGCCATCTTCAATGCCTGCGCGACGGAGTGCCTGCACACCTACTCGCTGATTCATGATGATCTGCCCTGCATGGACGATGATGACATGCGCCGTGGCGTGCCGACTTGCCACAAGGTCTATGGTGAGGCGATGGCGTTGCTCGCGGGCGATGCCTTGCAGGCGCTGGCCTTTGAATTGGTGACGAAAACGCCTGCCACGACGAATCACACCACGGCGGGGATGGTGCTCGAACTGGCACGCACCGCAGGCAGCCTTCATCTTGTGGGTGGCCAGGTGGCAGATCTCGAAGGCGAGGGCAAAAAGCTGCCCCTGGAGGATCTGCGTTTCATTCACGAAGGCAAAACCGCTGCGTTGCTTACCACGAGCGTGAAACTCGGTGCCATGAGCGCGAATGCGACCGCGGCGCAGATGCAGGCGTTGCACGATTTCGGCATGGCAACAGGTCTCGCCTTCCAGATCATCGACGACATCCTGGATGTGACACAGACGAGCGAAAAACTCGGCAAGAGCGCCGGGAAGGACATCGCGGCGGAAAAGAGCACGTATCCGGCGCTGCTGGGCCTCGAGGCCTCGCGTGCGGAAGCACATCGCCTCACTGAAGTGTCGCATCGGGCGCTGGATGTGTTTGGCGATGCGGCGGTACGGCTGCGGCAGCTCTCGGATTATCTGCTGAACCGGGACTATTGAGGAGGTCAGCTACTTCACTTTCTTCTTGGGCGGCTCCTCGGACTTCGTCTGAATGACCTCGCCGCCGGAGGGGATGACGAGTTCATC